>CALGAR010000120.1 GCA_937959285.1 uncultured Bryobacterales bacterium | reverse complement strand
ATCGGTGAGGTGAACCGCAAGGGCCGCGACAACTCGCTCACTGGGGTGGGGAGCGACCGCCCCGATCTGCTGGGCAATCCCAATCTTTCCTCCGATCGGCCCCGGCCCGAGCTGTTGCAGAGATACTTTGATACGAGTATGTTCGTGCACAACCAGCCGGGCAGGTACGGCAATGCCGGGAGAAACATCTTGACGGGCCCCGGCACGATTGCCTTTGACCTTTCCATGGGCAAGCACTTCGCCATCACAGAATCGAAGAAGATCGAGTTCCGGTGGGACGCCTTCAACGCCTTCAACCGGCCTCAGTTCAACGCACCAGGTGCTAACTTGAACGCACCTTCCACCTTCGGGCGGATCACCGGCGCAGGAGCAGGCAGGATCATGCAGGGCGCGCTCCGCTTCGAATTCTGACTTCGGGCGGTTACTGTGACTTGCGTTAGACCAGGCACCGGCCGATAAACTTGTTCCATCGCTACTTCCCTGCTGTGCAATATCGCCGATGCCCGCTCTTTACTCGGACCTGGTTTCGAACTTCCTTCAGACCGAAGATGAGGCGATCGTCGGAGCACTATCCACGGTTGCAGATCGTGCACTCACGACGATCACTGCAGAGCAGCTTCAATCATGGCGCGACCAGCTCAAAGTCCTGCGGCGCGCAGTCGCCGCACCGGAGAGCGCTGGCTGGCATGTGCTGCTCGAGTACCCAATTCCGCGACGCGGGAAGCGGATCGATGCCGTCATTCTAGCCGAAAGTCTGATCCTGGTTCTTGAATTCAAATGCGGCGCCCGCAGCTATGAGCGGGAAGCAAGAATCCAAGTAGAAGATTATTGCCTCGACCTACGCGATTTCCAAGCAGCGAGTCGGGGAAAAACTCTCGTGCCGATCCTTGTTGCAACACATGCCAGTCAGCCGCAAGTCAACCTTGGGGCTCCGGCAGATTGGGTCGCACCCACGGTCCTTACAAACGCCACCTGCCTTAGGAAAACGCTCCAGGCTGTGGTTCGCAGGTACTCATCGCCGGATGCCGCTTTACTGGACCCCGATCGCTGGAATCATTCCGAATACTCTCCGACTCCGACGATTGTTGAAGCCGCGAGAGTTCTTTATGAGGGGCAAAACGTTCGGGAGATTACGCGGTGTCACGCGGGCGCGACAAACCTGACCAAGACCTGCATGGCGGTAATGGAAGCGATTGAAAGGGCACGTGCTTCAAGGCAAAAGACTATCTGCTTTATCACTGGTGTGCCTGGGTCTGGCAAGACGCTGGCCGGCTTGAACATCGTGCATAGCAAGGAACTGCATGAGGGATCACTAGGAGTCTTTCTCTCGGGGAATGGGCCACTTGTGAAGGTACTCTCCGAGGCACTCGCGAGGGACCACACGCGCCGGACAGGCAAGAGCGTTGAGGATTCACGTCGTAAGGTTTCTACGTTCATCCAAAACGTTCATCGCTTCATCGATACATACTTTGAGAGCTCGCACGCTCCGCAAGACCGCGTCATTGTGTTTGACGAAGCGCAGCGCGCCTGGGATCGGGAGCAATCACTCCGCAAGTTTCGCCGGGACCGATCGGAGCCTGAGGCCATTCTGGAAATCATGGACCGGCACGAGGGGTGGGCAGTGATCGTTGCACTCATCGGCGACGGTCAGGAAATCAACACCGGCGAAGCTGGCCTGCGCGAATGGGGACGCGCGCTCGAGAGCCGTTTTGCCCATTGGCAAGTTCACGTGTCACCGCAGATGTTGGAGGGGCGCCTTTTCGAGGATGGGCTGTTCGGTCAGACACGCCCGGGAGCACCCGTAGTGCACACGAATCCGGACCTTCATCTCGAAGTGTCCCTACGTTCCTATCGCGCCCAAGCTGTTTCCGACTTTGTGCATTCTCTGCTGTTGAAGGATGTAAACAACGCCCGCTCCCTGTTGGATCAATGCTCCGGTTTCACGATCATAGGGACCAGGAGCCTCGAAAGCGCCAAACGCTGGCTGCGGGAAAGGCAGCGTGGAAGCCGCCGGATCGGTCTTGTAGCCAGTAGCGGTGGACGGCGGCTCCGTGCGTACGGCCTCGATGTGAGACCGGAGCTCGACGTCGAAAACTGGTTCCTAAATCCGAGTTCCGATGTGCGATCGTCCTACTATCTGGAAACTCCGGCTACTGAATTCGCTGTGCAAGGGCTTGAACTGGACTGGACTGGTGTCTGCTGGGACGCTGATCTGGTGCCAGACAGTAATGGATGGAGAGTGCGAACGTTTCGAGGCACCACGTGGCAGACGGTCCACGATCCCGTGAAACAACAATACGTGCTGAATAAGTACCGTGTTCTGCTTACCAGGGCGAGAGAGGGAATGGTGATCTGGGTCCCGAGAGGTGACGAAGCAGACGAAACGCGCCCACCTCGCTGGTACGATTCCATTTGGGCATTCCTGCGGTCGTGCGGCATTCCCGAGCTCTAGCTTGGAAATGCCGCTGAGTCTAAGCCCTGCTTAGGTGCTTTTGGCGGCGGTGACCCCTTTCACGTTCGACGCCATGTACTCGAGAAACCGGCGCGCGTAGGAGTCGAGCGTTGCAAGGTCGCCACCGTGGAGCAGCGGTGAACACATCTCGTAAGCAATGGACCCGGAGAAGCCGTTCTCATAGAGAGCAGCGAAGAAGGCCCGGTAATCAATGAATCCCTCACCCATAGGCACTGCCTGGACGAAGGGCGTCTCAGGGCAATAATTGACCAGCGATGCCTCGTACCGGTAGCGCGGGCGGCGCACGTAATCGGCGACCGTCGTGTGTACGGTGATCGGTGCGAGGTGGCGGGCGGCCGCGACCAGATCATCTCCGTGAAGGGCGGGCGCCCAGGCGTCAAAGAGCGCCTTGCAGTTGGGCTCTCCAACCGCGTGGATCAAATCGTGCATGCTTTGATACCCGACGCCGATGTCGTGATGATTCTGGACTCCGATTATGACTCCGAACTCCGCAGCCCGCCGAGACACCTCCCGCAGAGTGTCAACAACAAGCCGCCACTGCCGCGTGTAATCCGCGGCCGGATTCTGGTACCCCGTGAAGACCCGCACAATCTTTGCGCCTAAATCCTTTGCGAGGCGCGCCAGCTCGACCAGATACTGCGTCTGAATCTCCCGGTGCGGGACTTCTCCGTGTTCCAGATCCGCCGTCAGATTGCAGTAACCGGCAATGCACGTATCTCGCAGGTTGTGGCGTTCGATGTGCGATCGGAGAGCAGCGCGCTCCCGCGGCCCGAAGTCGAGAATCGAGACGTGCGGCCGCTTCGCCATCAGCATGACGCCTCCAAACCCCAGCTCGGCCGCTTTCTCGACGAATGCCTCAACGGAAAGGAATGCCTGTCCCCACAGACCTGCGTAACTGACGCTATGGAGGAGTAAGGTGCTCATGCAGCCTCCGAATGCCTACTCTATCACGAGCTGACGGCTGAAACCGCTGACGAAAACGCTATAGTGGATCCTGAAGATGCGCATCAACTCCTCCCCCGTTCAAGCGGCGATCGGTATTAGCATTGCCTTCGCGCTTGCTGGCACGGCAATCGCCCAGGCTGACAGCCAGCGGCTCAACAGGCACAAAGTGTCGAATCCCAAGAGCCCGGCTCAATACCCGAACGCAGAGAAATATCTGCTCCCTTCGCTTGTGCAGGGATTAAAGTCGAAGGACGACTGGTACAGGAAGCGCCGTCCCGAAATCCTGCAACGATGGACGACAATCCTGGGAAAGCTTGGGCCGAATGAAGCAAACCGGAAGTGGTTCGGCGATATCCGCAAAGCGGTAATCCGCGAGAAGATTGAGGAGCCGGCCTATACCCGCATCCTGCTGGACTTACCGATGGAAACCGACTTCCTCCAGCCGCATGTGCTGCTTCTGCCCAGAGGCCCCGTGAAAGGAAAACGGCCAGCGGTCATCTGCTGGACCTCATCAACGCCGGATTACAAGAAGCCGGAGGAGTGGTGGGGGAAATGGCTCGCCGAGAGAGGATACGTCGTCCTCACTGGCTGGTCCTTCATCCGTAATTATCGAGAGGGCACTACAGGGAAAGCCGCATCGGACCTTCTTCGGGAGCGTTTCGGCCACTGGCTGCCGATCGGCCGCATGGTTTACGACGTACAGCGCGAA
>CALGAR010000119.1 GCA_937959285.1 uncultured Bryobacterales bacterium | reverse complement strand
GGCCTGGAGAAATCCGATGCGGAATTGCTGGAGTTCCTGGTCCGCCATCACCTGACGCTTTCCTCGGTGGCCCAGAAGAAAGACCTCAGCGACCCGCGCGTCATCCAAGACTTCGCCCAGCTCGTGGGAGACACGCGCCGCCTCACGGCGCTCTACCTGCTCCCCGTGGCGGACATCCGCGGCACCAGCCCCAAGGTCTGGAATGCCTGGAAAGGCAAGCTGCTCGAAGACCTGTACTTGAAAACCCGGCAGGCGCTCGGCGGCGAGCACAGCGGCTTTGTAGCCAGCCACCGTGGCCATCGATGAGAGCGCATCCATGGACTGTGCTCGCGTGATGCGCGGAATTAGCTCCATGCTGTAAAGATCCGCGCCGGAGGGAGCGAGGTCTTGCACGATCCGTGGCGCATTCAGGGGATCGAGGAATCCGATCAGCTTCTGCCCGCTGCGCAGCTCGCCGGGGTTCGTGTCACTCGCATGGATGCGGAGTACGATGTCCGCCTGTGAATAAATGTCGCCACGGGAGCCGGCGATGCGGGCGCCTTTTTCCACGTAGGCAGAGTCCGGATAGCCTGCATGCTGACCGGCGCCCTTCTCGATCAGTACTTCATGTCCAGCATTGACCAGGGCCGGTACCGCCGCGGGTACCAGCGATACCCGGCGCTCGCCGCGCCTTGTTTCTCTCGCCGCGCCGACGATCATCACTCAAGAGAGTACTGGAGGATTTCGCCAGAGGGAAGCCTCTGGTCCGGCCGGGAAGCGGCGGCGTTCGCGCTTAGGATTTTTCCCGAATCGGAAACAGCTCGGACTCTGTCCTTGCAGCTGCCAGATATTTCTCAATGCGGGCTACGACATCGGGGTGCCGCGCCGCAACATTGTTCTTCTCCCCGGGGTCCTTCTTCAGGTCGTACAGCTCCAGAGGCTTGTTGAGCCCGAACCGCACGGCCTTCCAGTCGCCCATACGGACGGCTTGGGCGAAGCCGCGTTCGTGGAATTCCCAGTAGAAGAACTCGTGCCGGCGCTGTGCCTTTCCAAGGAGGGCGGGCAGGACCGAAATGCCATCGGTGTCCCGCGGAACGGGCTGCCCGGTCAGCTCGGCGACTGTCGGAAGGAAGTCCCAGAATGCCCAGGGGTGGTCGCTGACGGTCCCTTCTGGAATCGTTCCCCGCCACCGTACAATCGCCGGAACTCGAATGCCGCCTTCGTACAGGTCGCGTTTGATGCCTCTCAACGGGCCGCCGCTTTTGAAGAAATCGGGATCGTGCCCTCCCTCTCGGTGCGGGCCGTTGTCGCTTGTAAAGATCACGAGCGTGTTTTGATCCAGCCCACGTTTCTTCAACTGCTCCATAATGCGGCCGATGTCGCGGTCCATGTGAGTGATCATGGCCGCGAAGTTCTTTTCTGGTTCGGGCCAGGGGCGGTTGGTGTACGGCGCGTTGTCCGGAATCTCCATTCCATTACCCGTGTCGCGGCCCAACTCATTGTTGGCATGCGGGATGGTATAGCAGACGTGCAGGAAGAACGGCCGCGGATCGTCCGCCTCCAGGAACTGAAGAGCGCGTTTCGTAAACAGGTCGTGCGCGTAGTCTTTCTTCTGGGCGCCGAAATTGCCGTTCAGCAGCACTTCATGATCGCCGTCGAGCAAATGTTCGGGGAAGTAGTTGTGCGCGTGTCTTTGGCTGAAATAGCCGAACCACTCGTCGAAACCCCGCTTGGTGGGATAGCCCGGCGTATCCAGCCCGCCGAGCGACCACTTTCCAAAAAGCCCCGTACGGTAGCCTGCTTTCTTGAAGATCTCGCTAACGGTCACGTCCTCCAGCGTGAGCGAGGCATCGCGGCCCGCGTTGCCGCGTACCCGGGCGTGGCCTGTGTGCTTGCCAGTCATCAGGCAGCAACGTGACGGTGCGCAAACGGTGCTGCCGGCATACGCCTGAGTAAATCGAACTCCCTCCGCCGCCAGGCGGTCGATGTTCGGCGTCTGAATCTGCTTCTGCCCGTAACAGCCGAGGTCACCGTAACCGAGGTCGTCGGCGAGGATCAGGATGACGTTCGGCTTCCTCGCCGGAGCCTGCTGCGCCATTAGGCCGCCGGCGGTCAGCGTCGCAAGGAATTCACGGCGATGCATGAGAGAAGTATATACTCGTGTCTCATGCTTGATACAGCCATCATAGCCGCCTACTTTCTGATAGTCTTTGCGATCGGTTTTTATCACTCCCGGCGCGAGCGCACGGCGCGCGAGTACTTCCTTGCCGGCGGGGGCGTCGGGTGGTTTGCCATTGGCGCCTCGCTCTTCTCCACGAATATCGGGAGCGAGCATTTCATCGGACTGGCCGGTTCCGGCGCCTCAAGCGGGCTGGCCGTGGGCTGCTACGAGTGGTCGGCGAGCATTTGCCTCTTCCTGCTGGCCTGGCTTTTTGTCCCGCACTACCTGAAGAGCAAGGTCTATACCATGCCGGAGTTCCTCGAACGGCGGTACGGTCCGAGCTGCCGCTGGTATCTGACCGCGGTCTCCCTATTCGCCTACATCTTCACGAAGATCTCCGTGTCGCTGTTTGCAGGCGCGATTCTCATCCGCGAGGTGTTCGGCTGGGATTACATGACCTCCGCGGTGCTGCTTGTCATTGCGACTGGCGTATACACCGTCTTAGGAGGTCTGGCCGCTGTTATTTACACCGATCTCTTTCAATCCGTGATTTTGGTCGGCGGGGCTATAGTGCTGACAGTGCTGGGATTGGATAAGGCGGGCGGCTTTGCGGGGCTGCGGGAGGCGCTTCCCCCCGATTTCTTCCACATGATCAAGCCCATCGATCACCCCGTCTACCCGTGGCTTGGCACCACGTTCGGAACGCTCATCCTGGGAATCTGGTATTGGTGCACGGATCAGGTGATCGTCCAGAAAACGCTGAGTGCGAAGAACGTCGAGCACGCTCGCCGTGGAGCCCTGTTCTGTTCCGGCCTGAAGATTCTTCCGGTATTCATCCTGGTGCTGCCCGGTCTGATCGCCAAGGCTCTCTGGCCGAACGAGGTGACGGGGGACAACGCTTACCCGCTGTTGGTGCTTCGGCTCCTGCCCGAAGGACTTACCGGACTCATGGTGGCTGCGCTGCTGGCCGCACTGATGTCGTCGTTGAGCTCCGTCTTCAATTCCTGCTCCACGCTGATCACCATGGACATTTACAAGAAGCTCCGGCCGGACGCATCTGAGCGCAGACTCGTGCTTGTCGGGCGGCTGATGACGGCCGCCATCGTCGTGATCAGCATTGCCTGGATTCCTTTCATTCGCTACCTCAACAACGAGGTCTACCAGTACCTGCAAAGCGTCCAGGCTTATGTGGGAGCTCCGATTACAGCAACGTTCCTGACAGGAATTCTTTGGCGCGGCGCTACCGCACGAGCCGCCATCACGACATTGATCTTCGGTGGAATTGTTGGCGCGAGCCGTTTTCTGCTCGATATCCTCCACAATGCGTTAGGTTGGGACCTGGGGCCCCTCAACGCGGTTGTCCAGTTCAGCTTCCTCAATTTCAGCGTGATCGTCTTCCTGGTGTGCGTCGTTCTGATGGTAACTGTCAGCAAGATGAGCCAGCGGCCTGCGGCCGCGCAGATCGAGGGCCTCACGTTCGAGTGGACCGGCGTGCGCTCGCCTCAGTGGGGCAATGCGGCGCTGACAGGCATGATTGCCATTGTGATCGTGGGCCTTTGGTATCACTTCATGTGAATGTGAAAGTCCCGAGGGAGAAGCAAGACTCGCGGCTGATGCGGGCGATGTTCGACACCATCGCCCCGCGCTACGACTTTGTTACGCGTGCCTTCTCGGCTGGGCTTGACCGAAAGTGGAAGCGCGATGCCGTTCAGAAGGCGAATCTGCCGCCGGGCGCTACTGTTCTCGACCTCGCCAGCGGCACGGGCGATTTCTCCCTCCTCGTGCGTGAGTGCGATCCAGCGGCGCGCCCGATCGCAGTCGATTTGACCCACTCAATGCTCGTGTATGGAAAGATCCGCGGGCTATCCGAGGCAGTTTGCGGAGATGCGATGCTGCTGCCTTTCTCCGACGGGATGTTCGATGCGGCCTTCGTTGGCTTTGGCCTTCGCAACTTTCCGGACTTGCAGGCTGCTCTCCGCGAGCTCCGACGCGTCCTGAAACCGGGAGGAAGCCTTGTCATCTATGACTTTTTCTTGCCGGAACCAAGGCTGTGGCGGTGGCTGTATCTTGGGTATCTCTATCTTCAGGGGGCGTTCTGGGGGCTGATCCTGCACGGCAAAGCTCGCATTTACACTTACATTCCTGATTCGTTGCGTACCTTCACGACCATCGCCAAGCTTGCGGCGTTGCTCGAGGCTTTAGGATACGAAGAGGTGCGGACGCGCTCTCTGGTATTTGGCGGTCTGGCCATTCAGTGGGCCCTAAAGCGATAAGCGGATAGCCCCGCGTGCTTGCGTTAAGATCTGCCCGAATTATAGAGTGTTTCTGACCTGGAGATTATCATGAGTCATTCTCGCCGCTCCCTCATTGCGGGTATTGCTGGCCTGGGATGGGCCGCGTTAAATCAGGCTGAAGCGAAGGCGCAGCAGTTGGATCACAATGCGCCGATTCGCGCCAAAGAGCCGCTAAAGATTACAAAACTCGAGACCTTTCTGGTGAAGCCCCGCTGGCTTTTTCTGAAGATTCACACCAACGCGGGGATCACCGGCCTTGGAGAACCGGTGACGGAAGGCCGCGCGCTCACCTGCGCGACTGCGATCAAGGAGATTGAGCCTTATCTTGTTGGCAAAGATCCGAGACAAGTGGCCCATCACTGGCAGGCCATCTACCGCCACGCCTTCTACCGGGGCGGCCCGATCCTGACCAGCGCCCTCAGCGGCATTGATCAGGCATTGTGGGATATCAAGGGCAAAGCGCTCGGCGTGCCCGTTTACGAGCTGCTTGGCGGTCCCACGCGCACCCGGGTCCGGGTTTATGCACATGCCCGTACACCGGACCAGATGAAGGCTGCCATCAAAGAGGGATTCACGGCCTTCAAGACCGGTCCAGCCAAACGCCGTCCGGCCCGCTATGTCGAGACGCCCGCGGAAGTGCAGTACGCAGTGGAGAAGTTTGCCGAGCTCCGTCAGACAGTCGGCAACAACGTCGACCTTGCGGTCGACTTCCACGGCGCAATCAGTCCGGCGCACGCCAAGATGCTCATCAAAGGGCTCGAGCCCTACAACCCGATGTTCATCGAGGAGCCATGCCAGGCGCAGAACCACGACATTATGGCTGAAATTGCGCGAAGCACCCATCTTCCGATCGCCACGGGTGAGCGCGTCTTCACGAAGTGGGGTTTCCGCGAAGTCCTGGAAAAGAAAGCAGCAACCATACTCCAGCCGGACCTCTGCCACGCTGGCGGAATCACAGAATGCCGCTTGATTGCGGGTATGGCCGAGGCCTACTACGCAAGCATTGCCCCGCACAACCCGCTAGGGCCGATTTCGCTGGCAGCAGGCGTTCAGCTTGCCGCTTCCATTCCAAACTTCCTGATTCAGGAGCAAGTGTCACTCGGAGAGGGCTATCTGAAGAAACCGTTCCGGGTGCGCGACGGTTATCTGGAGCTGCCAACGGAGCCGGGCCTCGGCATCGAACTCGACGAGAACGCGATGGCAGACAAGATTGGTCACGACTGGCGCAACCCCGAGACCTATGATGCCGATGACGGAAGCGTCGTCGACTGGTAACGCGCTAGCGGCCTCCCGGGTCTATCTCCCGAGGAGGTCCGTGTGACTGCTCGAGAAATCCTGGAAACTATTACTGACCGGCTTCACGGCAGCGCGACCGTGAAGTCGGTGTACGGCGATCCGATTCAGGCGGGGGACCGGACAATCATCCCTGTCGCCAGAGTCTCCTATGGCTTTGGTGCGGGCGCTGGCAAGGGTAAGGCCGAGGCCGAGGAGGGCGGCGGAGGCGGCGGGGGCGTGTCCACCTGTCCTGCAGGCGTGGTGGAGGTAACTCCGCAGGGTACGCGGTTCATTGCCGCCTATGATCCAAAACGAATGGCCGCCGTATTTGCAGCCGGGGTCCTGACAGGGATGTTGCTCGCCCGGTGCAAACATCGCGCCTTGATAAGATCGGAAAAACGATGAAGAAAGAAACCATACTCTCCTCAATTACGGAAATCGGGATCGTGCCCGTTGTCCGCACTCCGACGGCAGAAGCCGCGATCAAGGCAATCGAAGCGATTTACAAAGGCGGCATCCGGGCGGCGGAAATCACGATGACAGTGCCCGGGGCTGTGAAGGCGCTGGAGAAAGTCGCGGACCAGTTCGGCGATAAGATTATGCTTGGCGCCGGTACGGTTCTTGATCCTGAAACAGCCCGCATCTGCATGCTCGCCGGCGCCAATTTTTTCGTGACGCCCAACCTCAAGCTCTCCACCATCGAGATGGTCAAGCGCTATTCGAAGGTCATCATGCCGGGGGCACTGACGCCGACGGAGGTGCTGACGGCCTGGGAGGCAGGGGCGGATATCGTCAAGGTATTTCCCTGCGGCAACATGGGCGGTGCAAAGTACATTAAGGCGCTGAAAGGACCGTTCCCGCAGATCGAAATGTGCCCGACGGGGGGCGTGAACCTGGAAACAGCGGGCGATTTCCTCAAGGCGGGTGCCTGCGCAGTCGCCGTAGGCGGCGAACTCGTCGATCCCAAGCTGATCAAGGAGAATCGCTACGATCTCATCGAGGACCGCGCGCGGCAGTATCTGGACGTGATTGCCAAAGCGCGGAATGAAATGAAGGCGGTAGGGGCGTGAGCCCCTCCTCGCCTTAAGCTTAGTTCCTTGCGAAGGCGCCCGTAGGAATCAGCCCTGCTCCAGGCGGTAGTTGGGCGCTTCCTTCGTGATGATGACGTCGTGGACGTGGCTCTCTCGCAGGCCCGCCATGCTGACACGAAGGAAACGGGCGCGTTCCTGCAATTCCGCGATGGTCGCCGTACCGCAGTAGCCCATCCCCGATTTCAGGCCTCCCACGAGCTGATAGACGAGATCCGCGAGCATTCCCTTGTAGGGGACTCTGCCTTCAATGCCCTCGGGTACCATCTTTCCGCTCGCATCCTGGGAATAGCGGTCAGCGCTGCCCTGGCTCATGGCTCCCAGAGACCCCATGCCGCGATAGCTCTTGAAAGTTCTTCCCTGATACAGGATGGTTTCGCCCGGGCTCTCTTCGGTCCCGGCGAGCAGGCTGCCGATCATGACGGTATCGGCGCCGGCTGCGATAGCTTTCGTGATATCGCCGGAGAACTTGATGCCGCCGTCCGAGATCAGCGGTACGCCCGTCCCTCGGGTGGCTTTGGCGCACTCTGCAATCGCTGTGATCTGAGGTACTCCGGCTCCCGATACAACACGCGTTGTGCAGATCGAGCCGGGTCCGATACCCACCTTTACGCCGTCCACACCGAGCGCCACCAGATCTCTGGCGCCTTCGTAAGTCGCGACGTTTCCAGCTACGAGGTTGACGTCGGGCAGCGCGCGCTTCAGCGCGACGATCGCGTCCATCACCTTGGTGCTGTGACCGTGCGCGGTGTCGATTACGAGGACATCCACCTTCTTACGCACGAGCTCCTGGGCGCGCTCCAGAAAGTCTCCGGTGGCGCCCAGCGCCGCTCCAACGCGCAGCCGTCCCTGCGAGTCCTTGGCTGCGTTCGGATACTTCAGCTTTTTCTGGATGTCCTTGACGGTGATGAGGCCTTTGAGGTTGTACTCGTCATCCACGACGAGCAGCTTCTCAATGCGGTGCTTGTGAAGGATCTTCTCCGCTTCCTCGAGCGTCGTGCCAACTGGAACGGTAATCAAGTTCTCCTTCGTCATCACCGTTTCCACGGGCAGGTCGTACCGGGTCTCAAAGCGAAGGTCCCGGTTGGTCAGAATACCGACAAGCTTGCCGTTCCGGGTCACTGGCACGCCCGAGATACGGTACCGCTTCATGACCTCGAGGGCGTCGGAAATTTTTTGCGTGGGTTCGATCGTCACCGGGTCGACGATCATGCCGCTTTCGCTCCGCTTTACGCGGTCCACCTCTTCCGCTTGCCGCTCGATCGACATGTTGCGGTGGATAATGCCAATACCGCCCTGTTGGGCAAGCGCGATTGCCATGTGCGACTCCGTAACCGTATCCATCGCCGCACTGACAATCGGGATGTTTAAAGCAATGTCCCGGGTGAACCAGGTTCGCGTATCGACCTCGGACGGTACGACCGAGCTTCGCGCCGGAACGAGAATCACGTCGTCAAAAGTGAGACCCTCCGGTATGCAATCAGGAACCATATGGGGAAACCCCATCATACGTGATATCGGAGGGCGGCTGCAACCGCACTCGCCTTTCGCGGATTCTCAAAATCGTTGAGATCACGAGGTTTAGGTTGGTTGGGCCGCGCGCGGAGCCGGCTGGAGGCGACAGCAGACGTTTCGCGACTTTTTGAATTCACAATGGCCTACCGTTGAATGCGTCCTTCACAACTCAATATTGCAGTCCTCGCCTCCGGTCTTTATCCGGCATCCCTCATCCACCATCATCCCTCATGAGCGCCAAGAGAAGAACCAAGCTGCTAAACTTATAATTCCGGTATTGTCAAACCAATTATGGAGTTGCCTAGCGAATGATTTCAGCTACTCAATTGCGCCCGGGGATGGTGATCAAGTTCAACAACGAGCTGTACTCGATCTTCAAGACGGAGCACAGGACTCCCGGTAATTTGCGAGGGTTCGTCCAGGCGAAGATGCGCAATCTGCGCAACGGAGCTATGATCGAGCATCGCTTTGCTTCGGAAGATCGGGTGGAGAAGGCAGTGCTCGAAGAGCATGAGATGGAGTACCTCTACGATGATGGCGAGTACTACTACTTCATGAACTCAGAAAACTACGAGCAGATGCACTTCACCAAGGACATCCTCGGAGAGGCGGTGAATTACCTCATTCCTCAGTTGCGCGTAACGGTGGAGTTTTACGAAGGGAAGCCGATCAGCGTCGAACTGCCGCCCACCGTGGATTTGACCGTCGTGGAGACCGAGCCGGGCCTCAAAGGTGCCACCGTATCAAACGTCGGCAAACCCGCAAAGCTCGAAACGGGCCTCGTTGTGCAAGTGCCGTCCTTCATTAACGTGGGCGAGAAAATTCGCGTCAATACGGCGGAAGGCACCTACCTGGAACGCGCCTGACCAAGGATCCAATCAACGGCCTCCTGGAGCGAGGCGACGCGGGCGTCAGGCGGCGCCGCTGGTGCTTTCTCCTGATAGTGATGATCGATTAGCACAGACCTGCAACCAGCGTTTCGGCTCGCGTCAATATCCCGCCAACGGTCGCCAACTAAGAAGCTTTCCGCAAGGTCGATGCAGTAGTCTCGCGCTGCGGCAAGCAGCATCCCGGGCTTTGGCTTGCGGCACTCACAGTCGTCGACGTCATCGTGGTAGCAGCAGTAGAGGGCGTCGAGGGGCAGTGTCTGCAGCAACGCTGCGTGAATCCGCTCGACGTTCGCTTTGCTCTGCTGTCCGCGGGCGACGTCGGGTTGATTCGTGACGCAGATGAGCAGAAATCCGGCTTTCTTCAATTGGGAGAGGGCTTGCGCCGCTCCGTCGACGATCCTTACTTCGGACGCGGTTTGCGGCGGATACGGTTTGCCGTCCCTGAGAATTGTTTGATTCAGTACGCCGTCGCGATCGAGGAAGACCGCACGGTTCACCGAACCGACTCCCACTTTGTGGCAGCCCTTTGCAGGCTGGGATGAGAAACCAGCAGGTGGCAGACCACTGCCTGCAGAGCCTCGGAATGAGGCGTGATGCGCTCCGCATTGATCGTAGGAATCAGCACGCATGCGTGAGCGACTGTGGCTGTGTATCCTCCATCGCGGCCGACAACGCCTCCGATCCGCGCGCCCAGTTCCTTCGCATAGCAGAGCGCCGCGACCAGATTGGGGCTGACATTCTTTTCGACACTTCCGCCTCCGACGGAGAGAACGAAGACCATATCGGAGGACCGAAGTCTGCTCACGCGAAGCCACGCCTCAAAGACGCTGGGCCAGCCCTCGTCGTTCGTACGGGCTGTAAGCTCGCTGACGTTGTCGGTCGGAGCATACGCCTCGATGCGGCAGATCTTCCGCAGATCATTGACGAAGTGGGAAGCGTTTGCCGCGCTTCCGCCTACGCCAAGTACGAAGACCCGTCCGCCGTTCGCCCTCGTTTCGTGCACCAGCCGCGCCAGGGACTCAATGGCCTCTGCATCCAACTGGGCAAGAATGGCTTGGGTCTCCTGAAGGTACTGGCGGACGAAATTCATTGCTCCCGGAGATACGCAGAAAGATCCTCGATGCCTTGGAGCGAGCCGATCTCGTAGAAGCGCTCATGGATCTCCCAGGCTGCAAGCTGGTCTTTTCGCAACAGGCTCTGATAGACGCAGGCAAGGTCTGCCCCCGGCTCCTCAAAAGCGCGGGCATCAAAGACCCCAAGTCCGTAATCGATGTGTGCCATACGATCCGTTCGGTTGATCTTATCGTAGGCAAGGATGCGTCCACCGGCAAATTCGACGTTGCTCGTGTCCCAACAGTTTTGATTGCGATAGACCGTCATCAGCGCCAGTTTTCCAGATCGCTCAAACGCTTCCTGAACCGACGAGTAATCACAAAGCAGGTAGGAATCGCCGTAGAGGACGAAGAACCGGCCGCCAAGCAGGGGCAGGGCATTGCGGATGGCGCCTCCTGTTCCCTGGAGCCTTGGGCCGTCATAGGAGTAAGTCACGTCAAGGCCGAACTGGGAGCCGCTGCCGACGAAATCCTGCACCATTTGGCCAAGGTGTCCCACGCAAAGGACCACTTGCGTGAAGCCGGACTTCTTAAGGAGCCGCAGTTGCCAGGCGATGAACGGTTCGCCATTCACCGGCACAAGCGATTTGGGAATGGAATCGGTCAGAGGTCGGAGGCGCGTCGCCAGGCCTCCCGCCAGGATCGCGACGGGCAGCATCATGTTTGCGAAATCACCGTGGTGCCTGAGAAGTCGACGCGGAGGCGCACTTCCCGGAGGCCCGCCTCGCAAAGGACGCGCCGTAAATGGGTCTTGTGCTCTGAATAGAACATCAGGAAACCGCCGCCTCCCGCTCCGATGAGTTTCCCTCCGAGAGCTCCGTTATCGCGCGCCAGTTCGTAGTAGCGGTCGATGCAGGAATTGCTCATTCCGGGCATTCGCTGCCTCTTGTGCTGCCAGTGCACGTGCATGAGTTCGGCGTACCTTTGAAGATCTCCGGACTCGAGCGCCGCGCGCGACTCCAGGCCAAGCTCCTTGATGAAATGCAGATTTGCCAGCATCTCGCGGTCGCCGTCGCGGCTCCTTCTGTCCTGATCTCGCAGCAGGTCGGAAGCGGACCGGGTGAAACCGGTAAAGAAAAGCAGCAGATTATCTTCCAGATTATGAAGCGCTTCCGCCGGGATCTTAAGCGGCTCGACAAGAACCTCCCCGCCGCGATCGATGGTGAGGCAGGTAAGGCCTCCAAAGGAGGCGATGTACTGATCCTGCTTGCCGACCGGCTCCTTCAAAAGGTCGATTTCGATGCGGCACGCCTGTTCGGCCAGTTGCTCCCGCGGGATGAAGTTCTTGCGGTAGGCGTGGAGCGCTCGCAATAGCGCCGTGGTAAAGCTTCCGGATGACCCGAGTCCCGTGCCCGACGGTATATCCGACATGCTGGCGATTTCAAGGTGCGGATTCTCAATGTCCATCATCCGCAGAGCTTCCCGCACGATCGGATGCTGAATCTCCTCCACCTTTTCGACCACTTCCATCCGGGAATACTTCAGGATGATCTGTTGGCGGAAGGTCTCGTGCAGGGCGATGTAGACGTACTTATCGATCGCCGCGGCAATGACAAATCCGCCGTATTGCCGGTAGAAGGAAGGCAAATCCGTACCGCCGCCGCCTAGCGAAATCCGAAGAGGACTTCTCGTGATGATCACGTCCGGCTGTCCTGGTAAGCGCGGTCGATGAGCCGCAGGGTTGCCCGGGCATCGCAGATTCCAGGGGAGGGTTGACGGCCTGAGCGGATGTCTTCGAAAAAAGCGGCCAGCTCCTGTTCCCAGGAATCATCGACCATCGGATATTCCCAGATTGTCGTTGGCGGAGGTCCCATTTCCTTTGTCATGCAATACAGCGCCACGCGTTCGACCCCATAACTGCCCCCAAGCCCGCTGATTTCGAGTTTCCCGGTACGTCCGTAGATCTCAAAGGAAAAGGTGTTCTTCCATTCTGTCCAGCTTGCATGAAGGGAAGCTACCTGACCTTCCGCTGTCCGGAGAAGAAGGAAAGCGTTGTCCTCCACCGGCATATCCCAGAAGAATGTACCGGTCATTGCGCGTACCTCGTGGAAATCGCCCAGGAACCAGCGCGCAAGATCGATAAGATGACTGCCCTGGTCGAGCAGCTCGCCGCCGCCTGAAATGTCCGGGTCGGCGCGCCACTCTCGCTCATAACCTGGGCGCCCTCCATGTCCATAGCGGGCGCGCACGAACAGCAGGGGCCCAACCGCGCCGCTGTCCACAAGCTCCCTCGCCTTTCGAATCGCCCGGTGATAGCGATGGTTGTATCCGACTCGCACTAATACGCCGGCACGCCTTGCCGCTCCCTCGACGGTATCGAGCTCTTCTGCTCTGCGCGCCCCGGGTTTCTCAATCAGCACGTGTTTTCCCCGGCTCGCCGCC
>CALGAR010000118.1 GCA_937959285.1 uncultured Bryobacterales bacterium | reverse complement strand
CAGGCGGGGGGAAACCACTGCTGTTGCGCCAAGCGTCAGGGTTTTGAGCTCAAGCTCCTGGGAATTGCGCTCGGACAAGCCATAGATGGACCGCGTAACGACGCTCGAAGGAGTACTGCTGAAGCGTCCGAACAGCTTCACATTCGGATTCAGGCTGTGATCCACGCGGAGGCTGGTGCTATCGAGCGAGCTTGGGCTTGTATAGCCTGACGTAAAGTGTGCGTTGCCGTTATCAAGGACCGGACCATTAGGAATCGGGAAGGCATTCAGGAACGGTCGCAGCTCGGCTGGAGCATTTCGGCGGACTTCGAGGGTCGGGACCTCGGTCGTGATCGCCGCCTGAGGCGCCCGTAGCCTCAAACCCTCGTACGAAAAGAAGAAGAACGTTCGGTCCTTTCCGTCATATACCTTTGGGAGAAACAGAGGACCGCCTAACGTTCCCCCGAAATCGTTCTGCTTTGTAAGCTGTTTCGGCAACCCGTTTGCATTATCGAACCAGTTTGCCGCATCCAGCTTGTCGTTCCTCAAGTAATTGAAGGCCGAGCCATGCCAATCGTTGGTACCGGACCGGGTCGTCAGTGAGAACTGGCCGCCCGGACCGCGCCCATACTCGGCGGAGTAAGTGGAAGTAGTCGCGCGGAACTCCTCAAGCGCGTCGATGGAAACCATGCTTTGTGTAGTTCCGAGCGCGGTGTGCCCGGGAACGGAACCGGAGTAGCCAGCTCCGAGGCCTAGTCCGACTTCTCCTGCCATCGTTCCGGTGTTCGCGCTCACGCCATCGACAGTGAAGTAATTCGCCTCCGTCCGCTGCCCGTTGACACTGATCTCTCCACCTCTGCCGACGCCCTGCGAGGGAACGACGGATACGCCGGGCACCATCGTCATGAGCGATTGGAAACTGCGTCCGCTGAGCGGCATATTTTCGACGAACCGCCGGTCAACCGTAGTCCCGACGGTGGCGTCGACCGTGTTGATGTAGATTCCGCTCCCATCCACTGTCACCGTCTGATTCGTGCTGGCGATGGGGAGGTCGATGTGCAGTGAGATCTTCGCCGCAGCCTGGAGCCGCAGATCATCGATTACCTTGGCATCGAACCCTGGGGCGCTCGCAGTCAATTTATAAATCCCTGCAGGCAGCGGAGGCAGGGTGTAGATGCCCGCCTCATTGGTCGTGGTGCGGTATTCGGCGGCCGTAGCTTGATTTTGGATCGTGACCGTTGCCCCTGCGATCACCTGTCCGGACGGATCTCTAACAAAACCTGAAACTTCCGCCTGCTGTCCCCGAGAGATTCCGGTGGTCGCAATCAACAGCACAGCCAGTATGAACCTTCTTTGTATCACAGTCCGACGCTGCATCCTGCTGACCTGACCCCCCTCCTCCGTCCAAACTGGAATACGATTTGAGACACAGGAAGGGAGAAGAAGGCATGAGCAGAAGCCGGCACACGGAGGCGCAGATCATCGATGCGCTGAAGCGGGTCGAGGCCGGGCAGAAGGCCGAAGAGGTCGCCCGGCAGTGCGGCGTGAGCAAGCACACGATCTACGCCTGGAAGGCGAAGTACGGCGGCATGGACGTCAGCGAGGCGCAGGAGGTCAAGCAACTGCGCGACGAAAACGCGCGGCTGAAGCGCCTGGTTGCGGAGTTGACGCTGGACAAGGACGCGCTGCAGTCGGTGATCCGAAAAAACTCCCTGGGCTCGTAGAGCGACGGGCGGAAGTGCAGCGGCTGGTGGATGACTACTCCGTCAGCCAGCGGCATGCCTGCGAGCTGATGAAGATTCCGCGATCGACGCATCGATACCAGAGCCGCAGAAACGACGCGTTACTTACGGAGCGTCTGACGGCGCTCGCGTACGAGCGGCCGCGGTTCGGGTATCGACGGCTGCACGTGTTGCTGCAGCGTGAGGGCTGGGCAGTAAATCACAAGCGTGTGCAGCGCGTGTACCGCGCCGCGGGGCTGACCGTGAAGCGCCTGAGCAGAAGGCGGCTGACGAGGTCGGCGGCGCCGCGCGCAGTGCTGAGCGCGCCGAATCAGGAGTGGGCCATTGACTTCGCGAGCGATGTTACAAGCGCACAGCAGCGCATAAGAATCTTTAGCGTGGTGGACGCTTACACGCGCGAATGCCTGGCGCTCGAGGTTGACACGAGTTTCCCGAGCCGCCGAGTGACGCGCGTGCTGGATAACCTGATCGCGATGCGCGGCCGGCCGTCGGGGCTGCGATCCGATAACGGGCCGGAGCTGTGCAGTCGCCACTACCTTGCATGGTGCCTGGAGCGGCACGTGCAACCGATCCACATACAGCCGGGGCGGCCGATGCAGAACGGGCACGTGGAGAGCTTCAACGGACGGCTGCGGGACGAGTGCCTGAACACGAGCTGGTTCTGGAACCTGTGGGATGCGCGGCGAAAGATCGCGGCCTGGCGCGAGGAGTACAACCGGCGGCGCCCGCACTCGGCGTTGGGCTACATGACGCCGGAGGAGTTTCGGCGGAGCTTGGCGGGGGCCATTCCTTCGCCGTCTCCAGCATGGGATGGCGCGGACGAAATCGCGCGTCAAGGCCAGGCCCTTCGGGCGCCTGCGGCGGCCCTGACTCGCGACCCCGTCCGCGCAAACGGGACTGACAAGACGGCGAAGGAATGGTACGAAGTTGTATAACTTAGTGGACGGAAAAAGGGGTCAGGTCAGACCGATGCTATTGGCGGACGATTCATCCTTAACAGCTACGATTCCGGCACGGTTTACGGGACCTACAAGTGGACACGCACTGGCTGTCCCGAGGTCACCTGGCAGGTAAACGGTACGTTGACCCGCGTCAATCCGCCGAACCAGTTCACATCGGCTTATACTACGATCACCCTGAATGCCACGTCGCCCAGTCAGTACAGTTGCGGGGAATTCGTCTACTTGACGTTCAGCGAAACGCTTACGCTCCAAAATGACGGATGCGACCTTGCGACGGGCACGTGGAGAAATAGTAATGGTGACACGGGAAATGACACCTTGACGAAACCGGTCGAGCTCCCCGCATCCGAGTCCACCGAGGCGGTTGGGTGGTCCTCACAGTGGCCCACCGTCCAGCAATTCCGGCCGACCTTGCACGGTACCGTCTCCTTTGACGGCAGGCAGGTCAAGGAGGTGCAAGGATTTGACAGTTCCGATACGTGCTACTACACCGGCGCTCCGACCATTCGCTATCGTCTTTCGGGAGGCTGGTGGCCCGTCGGCGTATACGCAACTCCGCCCTTCTTCTTCTACACTGATACATGGATCGACGACTACGTCGGGATTAGCCCTGACTACATTGCTCATTACCGGCAGACTGGCAGGGTGCCTTGCGATTACTCGGCCTCGCAATGGATGAACATCTATACCGGCGGCCACAGCGGAACCAACTACAACTACAAAGCAGGCTATGTGGGTGGCGGCGTTACTGCGAATACGATTTATTCATTTCGCGACAACATTTATGTAGAAAAGGTGTACTAATATGGCGATTCGACT
>CALGAR010000117.1 GCA_937959285.1 uncultured Bryobacterales bacterium | reverse complement strand
GGCGGCGAGCCTCCCTACGGAGGCCGCCGCTTCCGCCAGGAGCGCCCTGCGCTCGGCGCGCCGCAGCTCCTCGGCTGTCTGCAATGCCTGGCGCTGCAATTCGGCTTGCTGCTCCATGTCGCGGAGTCTTGCCCGTTCGGCCTCCTCCCGTTCCGCCAGACGGGCATGCTCCAGGCGGATCGCTGCGACATTGGCCAGCACCGTCAGGAGGTTGAGATCTTCCCGAGTGAAGCGCTGCACCAGCCGTGACGCGTCGACATAAATCAGGCCGATGACGCGCTCATTCGTCTGCAGCGGCACAGCCATAATGCTTCGTACCTGCTGCTCGAGGATGCTCCGCTGCTCGCGAAGGGCATCGTCGAGGCGGGTGTCGACCACCAGCAGAGAATTCCCTTCCATTACGCGGTCGCGGACCAGGCTGCTGATCTGAAATCCCTCGCCGCGGGCAGCGCAGGGAATGAGGCGGCCTTCTTCCATAATCATCAGCACACCGCGCGAGGCCGATACGGCGTCCAACGCCAGCTCCAGAATCGACTCAAACAAATCTTCCAGCCGCCGGTTGACAGCGAGCTCCCGTCCGGCGCGAATCAGCGCGCGAATCTGGCGGTTGACGTTCTGGAGAGAGGAAGGAGAGTGCCTGGCGGAGGCATCGCCTGACGAACCAGCCGTCAGAGCCCCCTCCAGGGTGGTGACGAACGTCTGCTGCTCACCGCCCGGCTTTTCCTCGGGAGGAAGAAAGACAACGGTCCCGCCGGTAGCGGAAGGGTCTGAATACGTCAGTGATATATATCCAGCAAGGATGACATCACCCGGCTGCAAAAGGTGGGGCCTGATGATTCGGCAGCCGTTGATGAGAGTTCCGTTCTTCGTATCGAGGTCGGCGACCGTCCAGCCTTCGGGCGTCCGTTCGAACAGTAGATGATTCCGCGATAGCTTGGCATCCCCCGGATAGGAGAGATCGTTCCCTGCCGCACGACCCAGAGTGATCCGATCGCCCTTCATTGGCACCCGTTGCTGAGCACCGTCGCGGGTGCGAATGACGAGCTCGCTTCGCATGAGCACTATTAAGATAGCTCACCTTGCCTCCGTTCTGCCGCCTTGCGGAGCAGGGTGAATCTTCTCGCCTTCGGCTGCCGAGGTACGTGCCGTTTCCTGCGCCGAGTGGGTGCTTGCGGCGGGTCTGCGGGCCAGGGCCGGCACGAGGAAAGAAAAGGTGGAACCTCTGCCTTCGGCCGATTCCGCCCAGATGCGTCCGCCCAGATCCTCCACCACCTTCTTGCAGATCGCGAGCCCGATTCCGGTTCCTGGGATCTCCCTTCCGTGAAGTCTCCGAAAGAGGCCGAAGATCCGGTCCTGATGCTCCGGCTTAAAGCCAATGCCGTTATCGCGGACCGAAAATTTCCAGTAATCGCCGACTCTTTCTGAATGGATTTGGATCCATGGCCGCTCCTGGCTTCTGTACTTGATGGCGTTACTCAGAAGATTCTGCATGAGTTGAACCAGCGGAACTTCGTCGCCCGGGATGACAGGCAGGGGATCTCTGGTGATCACCGCATCGCTTTCCTTGATCATCCTCTCCAGGTTCATCAGCGCGAGGTCCGTCACCCGCTCCATGGAAACAGCGTGGAGCTCCTCCGTGCCGGGCCCGGTCCGCGAGTAAGCAAGGAGGTCGGAGATGAGATCGTTCATGCGCTTGGCGCCATCGACGATAAATTGTATGAACTGCTCCTCGCTGTCATCGCGGCGGCCCTCGGTTCGTTTTGCGAGCAGTTGGACGTAGCAGGTGATGTTGCGCAGCGGTTCCTTCAAATCATGGCTCGCGACGTAGGCGAATTGCTGCAGCTCCGCGTTTGATCTGGCCAGTTCGTGCGATTGCCGGATGAGCTCTTCTTCGGCTCGCTTGCGCTCGGTTATATCCATGCAGATGCCGGTCATCCGGGTGGCCACGCCCTCCTCGTTGAGCTGGAGACGTCCGCGGCTTTCGATCCAAATGTGGCTGCCATCCGGGCGCATGATCCGATATTCCGCCTGATAATCGCTGCGGGTGGCGAGTGATTTTTGAATCGCCTCCATCACGGAGTTTCGGTCGTCGGGGTGGACATCCCGGTGAAACGCCTCAAAGCTGCCGTCGAAGGTATTCGGCGAAAGGCCGTGCAGTCTTTCCATGGCCTCCGTGCACGTGATGCGGGAGGAAAGAATGTCCCAGTCCCAGGCGCCCATCCGGCCGGCTTCCAGCGCCAGATTCAACCGCTCGCGGCTCTCGCGCAGGGCGATCTCCGACTCCTTCCTTTCGGTCACGTCCCGGTAATTGATGAGAATGGCGCCGACATCCTCCTCGTGAAGCAGGTTCGTGGCCACCACCTCCACCCATCGCCAGGTGTTATCGGCCGCCCGGACGCGGGCATCGCCTTGAATGGTTGCCCCCGGATGATTCGCGAGTTCTCGCAATTTCGGCAGGATACTCATCCGTGTTTCAAGGTCGGTCATTTCGAGAATGTGCCGGCCGATCCATTCCGACGGTGAGTATCCGAGGATGGTCTTTTTTGCATAAATAATCCGGTTTTCCCGGTCAATCATCACCATTCCATCGGCGCAATTCTCCACGAGCGCCCGAAGCCGTTTCTCGCGGCGCTCTAACTCCTCCAGCCTCTTTTTCTGCTCTGTGACGTTTAACAGGAGGACTGAGAGACCGGCTTCGACCGGCTGCGCGTGGACGTCCAGCCACATCTGCGCGTAATGAATCCTGGACTGCAGGGGAATGCGCTCCTGCATGACGCGCTCCAGAACCGGGGCGAACACTCCGCGCGCGTCCGGAAAAACATCCCAGAATCTCCGGCCAGGAAGTGGGGAGGCAGATCCCTGGAAAATGGCTGCGACGGCGGGATTTGCGTAAAGAAAGCGCCAGTCGCGATCAAGAATCAGGAACGGATCCGCCAGAGTGTTCAGGAATTCGACGGCCTGCGCTCCGGAAATAGGTGTGCCTTCCGCAGCACCCCCCTCTGCTCTTCCATACTGCGGCTCGCGGAGCTCACTCTCGAAAGAGTGAGGCCGCTTCTCTGCATCTGTGGACACATGTGCCTCCGAAACGGGCGATTCGGTCGAGGGGTTGTGCAGATGCCCGCTGCACCAAAATTGTAACCGCCTTTTGCCAGCATGTCGCCTGTAAATCTTGGCTGGCCGGTGCTTGGAGTTGTAGATGCAACAGAAGTAAAGTGATGGGGTGGCGGAATGCAAAGTCCACGATAGAGAAAAGGTGATGATATGGATGAGGTAACAAGGCGGTCGGCAATTGCCGGCGCCGCTGGATTGCTCATAGTAAAGCCGGAAACGGCTTTCGGTTCGCAAGCAAACTCTGCAGTATCGTTCGGCGTGATCGGAACCGGCGGCCGGGGCGTTTACGTTGGCGGGCACATGACACGTGATCCGAACGCAAGGCTTGCCGCAATCTGCGATATCTACCCGGACCGCATCGACATGGCGAAGACACGGCTTCCCACCGCCGATAAGGCGCGGCTCTACCGGGACTACAAGGAACTGCTGGCGCAGCCGGACATCGATGCCGTACTCATTGCGACGCCCGTATTCCTTCATCCCGAGCATTTTGAGGCAGCAGTTCAGGCAAAGAAGCACATCTACTGCGAGAAGCCGGCGGGCGCGGACGTCGCCGGCGTGAAGCGGCTGATGGCGGCAGCGGAAAGGGCCGACAAGTCGAAAACGATCGCCTTCGGCTTCCAGCAGAGATGGAGCCCGGAATACCTCACGGCGTACCGCCTGTTCAAAGAGGGCAGGATCGGGCCGATCTCGATGATGACAAGCTTTTGGGTTCTCGGAAATCCGCCGATGGAGAGCTTCAAATCCCCCTATCCGCCGGAGGAGCAGAAGCTTCGGCACTGGGCTCTTTGGACGGACTACTCCGGCGGGCCGATCGTTGAGCAGGACTGCCACGGTGTGGACACGCTGAACTGGTTCGCCGGGGCGCACCCGACGCGGGCAATCGGAACCGGAGGCCTACGCTATAAGCCTGCCTACGGCGACTGGAACACCGACCATCACAACATCACTTACTTCTACCCGAACAATATTGAGGGATGGTTGATCAGCATCAAGCACACGGCGGGCTATCGCGACGTGCGCGAGCAATTCTTTGGTCCCAAGGGGATGCTGGAAACCGCCCGGACGTACTATAAACTGCACGGACCTACCCAGAGCGCGCCTCTTCGCAACGCAGACGATCTCCGTGACCGTAGCTTGATCGAACGGGGGGATTCCAAGCGCGAGATAACGATCGATGCGATTGAGGTCTTCTTCAAGAGCATCGTCGAGCGCAAGCCGTACAGCATGGCGAAAGACGCAGCCGAAAGCACGCTGACCGCCATTCTGGGCAAGATGGCCTACGAAAAGAGGCGGGAAGTGACGTGGGACGAAATGATGCGGTCCGCCTAGCAGTTGCCGGGCTGATCCAGCTCGGATTCCATCGCCCCTGAAGCGCCATGCTTCAGGAGTGCCTTGGATTTTCATGGGAATCGAGTGCCAGAAGCAAGCCCTGGGGCTGCCGTCCTCAGGGCTGCTTGCTCGACCCGGCTAGAATGGGAAAAATCGGGAGGAATCATGGAGCATAACGAATCGTCGCGCAGAGATTTTATGCAATCAGCCGGTCTTGCATCGATTGCTGCGCTGGCCGACCAGGTGCTGGCGCAAACGAGCAGTGCGTCAGCAACGGGCCTGCCGACACGCGTTCTCGGTCGCACCGGAGTGCGGGTGTCCATCCTCGCGCTTGGCGGATGGCATGTCGGAACGATTAAGGACGAACGCGAGGCGATTCGGCTGATGCATACGGCCATTGACGAAGGGCTCACATTTTTTGACAACGCCTGGGATTATCATGACGGGCACGCGGAAGAGGTAATGGGCAAGGCGATCGAGGACCGGCGCGACAAAGTCTTTCTGATGACCAAGAACTGCGAGCGCGACTATCAGGGCTCGATGCGGAATCTGGAAGAGAGCCTGCGGCGCCTCCGCACGGATCATATCGATCTGTGGCAGTTTCACGAAATGGTCTACGATAACGATCCCGACTGGGTAATGGAAAAGGGCGGTTTGAAGGCCGCCTTGGAAGCGCAGAAGGCGGGGAAGGTGCGCTTCATCGGTTTTACCGGGCACAAGGATCCGCGGATCCATTTGAAGATGCTCGCTAAACCTCACAATTGGGACACGGCCCAAATGCCGATCAATGTCATGGACGCCCATTACCGGAGTTTCCAAAACGAAGTTGTCCCGGTGTGCCTGAAAAAGAATGTGGGAGTGATCGGTATGAAGGGGCTTGGCGGCGGATTCCCGGAGGGCCGGTTCACCTCGAAGGCAGGGCTTACGGCTGAGGAATGTTACCGCTACGCCCTCAGTCTCCCTGTGGCTGCCCAGGTCATTGGCATTACCAACATGGCGCAGTTGAAGCAGAACATTGCGCTTGCGAGGAATTTCAAGCCAATGACGCTGGAAGAGAAAAATCAACTCGTGGCGCGCGTCAAGGATGCCGCCGGAGACGGCAGGCATGAACTGTTCAAGTCTACCAAGGTCTTCGACGGACCGCACCACCGTAGGCAGCACGGTTTCGACACTCAGACAGCTGACGATTGACAAGCGTTCCGGCTGTACCTCTCATGAGGTACAGCCGGGAAGGCAGGGAAGTGAGCAACGGAAGGGGGCTATCGGCGTAGGCGGGATACTACAAGACCCGCCAGGCCGAGAGCGAGAAAGATTGGAGCGGTTGCCGGCTCCGGTACTGCCGATGGGGGCGCTTGGGAGCCGACCGACGCGTAGGTGAAGTTGTCGATCAGTGGCACCGTCTCCGTAATTCTGTCGCCAAGCAGGATGATATCCATCATCGTGATTGGAATGGTGGAAGTCGCGCCCCAGAACGAGTGAATCAAGGTCGGGCCGGGGTCGACGGTGGTGACGATGGCTGAGTAGAAGGGAGTTGAGTTGATGCCGTCGTAGAGCAGAATCTGGAACGGCTGGCCCGCGCTGTCGGCGCTTCGCAGATCTAACCCTACCGCCTGCACACCTCCGGCAGGTAGCGTCACACGGATCCGTGATGGTTCAGGCGTGGTCCGGTAAGCGGGGCCTCGAAACATATTGCCGGACCCCCAGTACTCGCTGGCGCCTAATGGCGGATTGATGATGAAGGCATCACTGTAGACCGGATCGCCAGCGCCGTTGTAGTAAATGCCGACGAAGTTTACTTGGTCAACTCCAGGAATCCCCCCGATGGCATCGAGGGTTACCCCGGCAAAAGTTCCGAACTGTTCGTAGGTTCCGTTTGCCAAAGGGCGACCGAGCTCAAAGTCGATCAGTCGCTGCTCGGAGGTCGCCGCCTCCCATAAGTCTCTGTCCAAATAAGGAGTTACCGTGTCGGCACAAGCCGGCAGGACCAGCGGCAAAGCCAGCAGAAGGGCCTTGACACCCATCGAAGAATGCATTGACTTGGCTCCTCAGAACTGTCCCGATAGCAGGGAACACCGCCGGAATGGACCTATTCGGCGGGAATACGGTCAAACCACCTGACGTGGTAGCCCTCAGGGAAATAGTTCGGTAAGGGCGGAGCCTTTCTCCATTTGCAAATAATTTTTTCTGAATTTTATTGCAGAGAGCTGCGGATTTTTCGCTGGAATTCGAGCGTTTTCTGATAAATAGCTTCCGGATCAAGGCGGAGAGGGCGCCGTCCCCTGAGGATCGGGACGCCATTCACAAAGACGTCCTCCACGTCGGAGGCTTTTAGGGTATATACCAACTGGGAATAGGGGTCATAGATTGGCAGGGCGTGCGGGCGGTCGATCCTTACTGTAGCGAAATCCGCCCGCTTGCCCGGTTCGAGCGAGCCGATTTCCTTCTCCATCCCGACCGCCCGGGCGCCTAGGACCGTGGCCATTTCGACCGCCTGCCTAGCCGAAAGAGAACGAGGATCGCCTGTAATGAGCTTCTGAAGCTTGGCCGCCAAGTCCATTTCTTCAAACAGGTTAAAGTCGTTGTTGCTGCCAGCCGGGCCATCCGTTCCGAGTCCTACGCTCACGCCCTGCCGGAGCAGTTCCGTCACTGGCGCCGCGCCGCTTGCCAGTTTCATATTGCTCGAAGGGCAGTGGGCCACGCCGACCGATTTTTCCCGGAGTACACGGATGTCTTCGCTGTTGACGTGCACGGCGTGAGCGGCGAGCGTATGTCCGCCATCGAAAAGCCCTAGCGAGTTCAGGTATTGCGTCGGCGACAATTTATGCTGCTGGAGGTTGTCGTCAAACTCCCGCTTCGTCTCCGCCAGGTGAATCAGCAAGGGAACTCGGTACTTGTTGCTGAGGGCGCGGGCGCTTTTCAGCGTCTCGGCGGAGTTGGTGTATAGGGCGTGAGGGGCAACGGCCGGCGTGATGAGCGGGTCGTCCTTGAACCGGATGATGAAGCGCTCGGTACGGGCGAGGCCCTCGGCGGGAGTCTTTGCGTCCGGGACAGGGAACTGGATGACCGTTTGTCCCAGAACGCCTCGCATGCCGGCTTCTTTCGTAGCTTCCGCAATGACCTCTTCGAAGTAGTACATGTCGGCGTAGGTTGTAATGCCGGAGAGCATCATCTCGAGGCAGGCGAGCTTCGTCCCCCAGCGCACGAAGTCAGGTGTGACATTTCGGGCTTCGGCAGGAAAGATGTATTTTTCAAGCCACTCCTGAAGGCGGAGGTCATCGGCTATGCCGCGAAGGAGCGACATCGGTGCGTGCGTGTGGGCGTTGATGAGTCCGGGAATCAGCATTGCATTCCCGCTATCCAGGCGCTGCTTCGCTTGATACTTGCGGTCGATCTCGCTCCGCGGGCCGACGGCGGCAAGGCGGTCGCCGCGGACGGCAACGGCGCCGTTCTCGAGAACGCGGCGCTGCCCGTCCATGGTCAGCACGTAGCGGGCGCTGACGATCCAGTCGACGGCTTCCGCAAACGCGGACGTGGCGAGCAGGAGGACGGCAAAGGCTGTAATCAGGTGCTTAGCGAAGGAATGTTGCATCGAAAGGCGTTGGCAGAAGGTCACGCAGGGGAATTGTCTCGATCCTGCCCTTCAAATTGACGAGGGTGATCTCGATATCGCCGCCGAACTCCCATAGGATCTGCCGGCAGGCTCCACAGGGAGGTGCGGGTATGTCGGCGTCGGAGGCGATGACCACGCGTCGAAAAACCCTTGCCCCTTCTGAAATCGCCTTGAAGACGGCCACGCGTTCGGCGCACATGGATAGGCCGTAGCTCGCATTCTCAATGTTGCAGCCGGTGTGGATGATGCCCGCCTCATCTTCAATCGCGGCTCCCACCAGAAAATTCGAGTAGGGCGCATGTGCGAGAAGACGGACTTCGAGAGCTGCCTGTATGAGTGCGTCCATTCAGTCCAGCCGGGGGAGAATTCGTTTCAGCAATTCAACCAGAGTTGCCCGCACTCTTCTTCCCGTTTCGAGCACCTCTTCATGGTTGATCTTCTCCTGCAGGATTCCTGCTGCCATGTTTGTGACGCAGGAGATAGCCAGAACTCGCATGCCCATATGGTTCGCCACGATCACTTCGGGTACCGTTGACATGCCTACCAGATCCGCCCCGATGATTCGGAGATATCGGATTTCCGCGGGCGTTTCGTAGCTCGGTCCCAATAACCCGGCATACACGCCCTCTTCCAGTGTAATCCCCAATTCGGCGGCAGCAGACCGGGCGATCTCACGCAAGCGGGGATCATAGGCAGTCGTCATATCCGGGAACCGCTGGCCTAAGGATTCGTCGTTCGGACCCACCAGCGGATTCACGCCCTGGAGGTTGATGTGATCGGAGATGAGCACGAGCGCGCCCTTCTGGTACGCCGTATTGATGCCCCCTGCTGCGTTCGTGAACACGATGGTCCGTACGCCAAGGCGTCCGAGCACGCGGACGCCAAAAGTCACCTGTTGGGGCGTGTACCCCTCGTAGAGATGGGCGCGCCCGGCCATGACGGCTACATTGACTCCGGACAAGGACCCGAGTACCAGCTTCCCGTGATGTCCGACGGCGGTGGACGGAGGCCAGCCGGGAATCTCCTCATAAGGAATCACCGTTTTGTCGCAGACGTCGTCGGCGAATCCGCCGAGACCGCTGCCGAGCACCACCCCGATGCGCGGCCTCAGTGCCGTTCGTTCCTTCAAATAGGCTGCTGCGGCGTCAATCATAGAGAATCCCTGCGATGCAGGCGGACATGAAGTTGGCCATCGTCCCTGCGGCGACGGCGCGCAGCCCGAGGCGGGCGAGATCGGATTTCCGGGTAGGCGCAAGGGCGCCAATCCCTCCGACCTGAATCGCGATCGAGCTCAAGTTCGCAAATCCGCAGAGGGCGTACGTCGCGATGACGAAGGAGCGCGGATCGAGCTGCTCCTTTAGCGTACCGAGCTGAAGAAAAGCGACGAACTCATTCAGCACGAGCCGTGTGCCCAAAAGATTGCCTACCTCCACGGCGTCCTTCCAGCTTATGCCGAGCAGCCACGCGACAGGAGCGAACAGCGCGCCGAAGATTTTTTCCAGTGACTCAGGCAGCCATCCCATCGCCGGGAGCGTATGAACCCACCCAAGGATCCCGTTCGCCAAAGCGATCAGCGCCAGGAAGGCGATCAACATGCCGCCGATGTTCAAAGCCAGCATCAGTCCTTCTCCCGCGCCCCGAGCTGCCGCATCGATCAGGTTCACGCCGGGTCTTTCAATGACGACCCTGACCTCACCCAAAGTCTCCGGCTTTTCTGTCTCTGGAATCAGCATCTTGGATAGCAGAAGCGTGGCAGGGGCGGTCATGATGACCGCTGTCAGCAGATGCTGAATCTCCACCCCTGCCATCTTCACGTACGCTGCCATCACTGCCCCCGACACATGAGCCATGCCGCTGGTCATGATTGTGAACAGTTCGGATTCCGTGAGGTTCGGCAGGAAAGGACGGATTGTGAGGGGCGCCTCGGTCTGTCCCATGAAGATGCTTGCCGCCACATTGGTCGACTCCGCGCCGCTTGCTCCCATGACGCGCTGCATCAGGATCGCCATGCCTCGGACAAAAACCTGCATCACCCCAAAGTGGTAAAGAACAGCAAAAAGGCTGGCAATGAAAATGACGATTGGCAGAACCTGGAAGGCGAAGACTACGCCGAAAGGTCCTGCCTTGTCGCCTAAAGGACCGAAGACAAAGCGACTTCCTGCCTCTGCGTATTCAAGGAGGGCGTTTACGCCCGTGCTGGCAGCCCGAAAAATCGCGCCCGCGGGAGTCTTCAGGATGAGAAATGCGAAGGCAAATTGAAGGCCGAGCCCCCATAGGAGAAGGCTCGGCCGGATGAGGTCGCGCCGCCTTGAGAAGGCGTACGCCACGGCAAGGATGACTAGCAGGCCGATCAGCCCGGTGAAACGACCCATGATTCGGAAGGCTCGAGCCTAGCCTACCACTTCCAGAATCAGTTCGCGTTCCTCTGGGGCATGGGCCGAAATTCGGAAGGCGTCCTCAACCATCTCGGCCGCCTCGTCAACATGTTCTTCGCTGGTGTAGTACAACCTGCAAAGCACAGAGCCGGCGTCCACTTTCTGGCCAATCTTCACTTCGAGAATGACGCCGACCGCAGGATCGATCCGGTCTTCCCTGCGATCGCGGCCAGCCCCAATCATGGAAGAAGCGCGCCCGATGTCTTCCGCATCGATTGCCGAGATGTAGCCCGATCTCGGGCTTGTCACTTCGCGGACGCCCGTGGCGTTCGGCAGCAAATCGAAACGGTCGAGAACCTGTGGATTTCCGCCCTGCGCCTGGATTACTTCCTTCAGCTTCCGGTATCCGGAGCCGTCGAGCAGCTTGGCTTGCGCCAGTTCGCGTGCTTCTTCAAGCGTCTTCGTTATCTTGCCGAGGAAGATCATGCGGGCAGCCAGTTCCAGGGAGATGCGGGTCAGGTCGGTCGGCCCGATATTCTGGAGCGTCTGCGAAACCTCCATCACCTCGAGCGCGTTGCCGATCGCGTAGCCAAGCGGCTGATTCATATCGGTGATGAGGGCGGTCACACGCTTGTTCGCTCGCCTGCCGATTCCAACCATCATTTGGGCGAGCCGTCGAGCGTCAACCTGCCGCTTCATAAAGGCGCCCGCTCCGACCTTGACGTCGAGCACCAGGGCGTCCACTCCCTGGGCAATCTCCTTCGCCATCACCGAGCTTGCGATGAGCGGAATGGATTCCACGGTCGCCGTGGCGTCCCGAAGCGCATAGAGCTTTGCGTCAGCGGGCGCCAATTCGTTGCTCGGCCCCATGAAAGCAAGTCCAATCCGCGCCAGCTGGTCCTGAAACTGCTCGCGGCTCAAGTCTGTGCGGAAGCCCGGAATCGACTCCAGCTTGTCAAGTGTGCCTCCGGTATGACGCAGCGCTCGCCCCGAGATCATCGGAACAACGACGCCAGCGGCTGCAGCCAAAGGAGCGGCAACAAGACTGGTCTTATCACCTACACCGCCGGTGGAATGCTTGTCGACCTTGATGCCGGGAATTGCGGAGAGATCCAGAATCTCGCCCGAATGCACCAAACAGTCAGTCAGCGCGCTGACTTCGCGGTCCGTCATTCCGGAGAAGAACGTGGCCATCAAAAATGCGGCCATTTGGTAATCGGGGATGCTTCCCTGGTTATACCCCTCCACAAGAGACCGAACTTCTTCGACGGATAGTTCTTCGCCGTCCCGCTTCCTCTGGATCAGATCAACTATACGCATTACGCGAACCTTGGTACCATCTTAAAACATAGAAAGTAAAGGAATCGACATTTTGTTAATGGAATGTCGGCGAGGATGCAACAAGGAACGTAATTCAAGCCACAATCGCGGCTTGCTGCCCTGACGCTGCTCCGAGCGTCAAAGCCCGCACGTTCGTCTTGCCTGCGCGCCCGTCTTTAGCATCTGGCGCGGTGCATAACGGGGCACTCCTACTAGCCTATATCTGGTTTTCGCTTTCGCCTCGTTCCTTTGACTCGTTGGATGGTGTTAATTCTGCCCTCGCTCTGAAGTTTCCACAGCGGCGCGCTCATTGCCAGTGCCTGTGGCGACAAGCTCCCCACATCGGTGGTGTGGTTTTTGCTGCTCACGCTACCTATTTTCTCAACCTTTAAGCAATTCACCTCAGTAAGAGGTGTCATTACGCGAAAGGCCGCCCACCAGCGGGCAGGTGCCGAAAGCGCGTCGCGGCGGTGAGCCGGTATCATATCAAGAAAGATGTCGGATAAGAAATTGACAGCACACGTGAAAGCTGCGGGTTGAGCGTCCAAGCTGAGTCCAAAGGTTTTGGACAGAGTGCTCCCCCGGATTCCGCGTGTGGTGAATGAAAACGTACTTGTTGGCTTTGACACTGCCGACGATGCCGGCGTGTACAAGCTCACGCCGGAGTGTGCCCTTGTGCAGACTGTCGATTTCTTTACCCCGATTGTCGATGATCCCTTTATTTTTGGGGCAATTGCAGCGGCTAACGCCCTAAGCGACGTGTATGCGATGGGCGGCCGTCCCGTTTCAGCGCTTTCTATCCTGGCTTATCCAGGCAAGGGAGATCTGGACGATCTGGAGGCCATTCTGAAAGGGGGCGCTGCAAAGATGGAAGAAGCGGGCTGCGTCCTTCTGGGCGGCCACAGCGTGAATGATGAGGAGATCAAGTTCGGCTTCGCAGTGACAGGAACGGTTCACCCGGATCGAATCACGACCAACACGGGAGCGCGCGCGGGTGACGCGCTGGTGTTCACAAAGCGGCTTGGTACTGGCGTTATCTCAACCGCATGGAAGCGGGGCATTGCTTCTGAAGCACATATGCGCGGAGCGATTGAATCCATGAAGACGCTGAACCGGCAGGCCTGCGAAGCGATGCTTTCCTTCGATGTCCACGGCTGCACAGACGTCACGGGCTTTGGGCTTCTGGGCCATGCCCGGGAGATGGCGCTTGGAAGCGGTGTAACGCTCGAGATCGAAACCTCGCGAGTGCAGTTCCTGGAAGGAGCGCTGGAGTACGCGCGTCAGGGCGCGATTCCCGGCGGCCTCAAGAACAACCGTGAGTTTGCCTCCTGCAGTGTCGAGCTCGTGAATCCGATTCCGCCTGAGGTGGAAGCGCTGCTCTACGACCCGCAAACTTCGGGAGGTCTGCTGATTTCTCTTCCAGAGAAGGATGCCGCAGGTTTGGAGAAAGCTTATCCCGCTGCTTACCGCATTGGCCGCGTTGTGAGCCGCGGAGAGAAACCGATCCGTCTTTTATGAAAAATCCAATTATCGTAGCGCTCGACGTCGAATCGGCGGACGAGGCAAGAAATCTCGTGGATCGTCTCGGCGATTCCGTCTCCATTTACAAAGTCGGAATGGAACTGTACGCTGCCGCCGGGATGGCGTTCGTGCAGGAGTTGATAAGCCGCCAGCTCGATGTTTTTCTCGATCTCAAGTTCTATGACATTGGAGAGACCGTCAAACGCGCGGTGGTGCAAGTTGCGCGCTCTGGCGTCCGCTTCCTGACCGTCCACGGCAGCGGGGCTGTGATGAAAGCGGCCGTCGAGGGAAGGGGCAGTTCGAACCTCCAACTCCTGGCCGTCACCGTCCTGACCAGCTACGATGAGCAGGACCTGGCGGATTTAGGCTACAAGTGTTCTGTCGCCGATCTGGTCGCGCTTCGCGTAAGAAAGGCAATGGAGGCGGGGATCGACGGAATAGTATGCTCTCCGCTGGAGGCGGCAACAGTTCGTCAGCTTGCCGGTCCTCAAGCTGTCCTGATTACGCCGGGCGTGAGGTCGGCGCATGCAGCAAAAGGAGACCAGAAACGAGTCGCCACGCCGCGGGAAGCGCTGGATGCGGGCGCAAACTATATCGTCGTCGGCCGTCAAATTACTCGCTCTCCCGATCCCCGTTCAGAAGCCCTTCGCATTCTCGATGAATTGGCCTGATGTTCCTGCAAACAGCAGAGCGATCCGGACGCGGGGAACCGAGTAAGTTGATGTTACTCCTGTATCTCCGCACTGGCCGTAAGTTTCGTGGAAGTGTTCCCGGTCCTGCGACACTGTTATGCTGCGCGCGCTGACATTCGAACTGTACCGGCTCCGGTTCCGCTTTAGGGCTGTCGGCGCTATTTACTTCCCAGCCTACAAATCCGGCAATACCGTGCGCGGGGCCTTCGGAAGCATCTTCCGGAAACTGGTTTGTACACCGGACTGCCGTGATGCAAAGTTATGCGAAGCACGCAGCGCCTGCCCTTACGCCCGTGTATTCGAACCGCGGGCAACGAGAGGCGAAGGCCCGAGCGGGCTCGGCGATTGGCCGCGGCCGTTCGTTTTTCGAGCCTCGCACCTGGACGGGCGCACGGTCGGGGAGAATGAGACTTTCCATTTCGATGTCCACATTTTCGACGTGCGGAATCCTGCGCTCGAGTACTTTGTCCGGGCCTTCGAACACTTAGCGCGAGAGGGCCTGGGTCCGGGCAGAGGGCTTGCGGAACTGATCGCGGTGGATCAACTGAACTTGTGTGGAGAGACGGTCGCACGGGTCTTTGACGGCAAGGGCCTAGGCAATCTTGCGGAACCCTCCACGGTCGAGCTTGCGGGCGGAGAGGCAGTCCAGCGGGCTTGCGTGCGCTTTGTGACGCCGACGGAGTTGAAGAGCCAGGACCAGGTCGTGGCGCGTCCGGAGTTCGACGTCTTGTTCGCCCGCTTGAGGGACCGCATCAGCACACTCCGTGCTCTCTATGGCGCCGGGCCTCTCGAGATTGATTTCCGTGCGATGGGAGACCGTGCGGCGGCGGTCCGATTGGTCCGCTGCGAGCTGCAGCATCGGGACGTGGAGCGCCGTTCGTCACGCTCGGGACAGAGGCACCCGCTTGGCGGATTTACCGGCGAGGCAGAGTATGAGGGGAACCTCGGCGAGTTCTTACCTTACTTACGGCTGGGCCAGTGGGTGGGAGTCGGACGCCAGACCGTTTGGGGAAAGGGAGAGATCGTAGTTTACTAAGCGATGCGACTTATGTCGGTAGCTAGCGGATAAAACGCTGCAAAGTGTTAGTAATCTTACTCTCGCAAACGGCACAGCGCCTGTAATAACGTCGTCATTATTTCTGCCTAAGAAGGGATTGGTGACGAATGAATGCGCGTGCTGTTGTAGTACTGCTAGTTACAAGTTGTCTCCCCGTCTTCGGTCAACTTAGCAGGGACCAGAAAGTCTCTGACATGTCCCAGTTGATAGCCCTGTTCTGGAAGCACTACGCACCCTACGAGTGGAAGAGGGATACGCAAGGGTTTGACCTCGCTCAAGCCCAGCCATGGCTGGAACGGGCGGCGGCAACCAAAACCGATGAGGAGTTCAAAGAGTTGCTCATCGAGTATGTGTCGAAGCTGAATGATGCACATGTGGCCCTTTCGTTCCCTTCGACGTTGGTCGCCCAGCTTCCCTTTGACGTGGACATCTACGATGGCAAAGTCCTGATTGAGTGGATCCATCCATTTTTGTTGCCGGCCAGGCTGTATCCGTTCGAAGTGGGAGACGAGCTCGTCTCCGTGGATGGTGTGGAGGTAGAGGAGTGGATTCGGCACTATTCGGTCTATTCGATGTCCGGGAATCCGCGCAGCACGGCCCGTGCGGCTGCGAATCGCATTGTCAGTCGTAGCGGCTCCCACATTCCCAGTGCGGACAAGATCGGCGAAACAGCAACGGTCGTGATCCGGCGAGCCACCGGAGACCTCGAGACGTACGAGATCCCGTGGCAGACGATCGGCGAACAGCCCAAAGTGGGCCCTCTTCCAGATATGCCTCGCACGAGCGCACTCGACGAGGTTTCGAAGGTGGCCGATGATCTGCCGGATTACATGCTTCCCGTTGCGCCGTTTCTCAAGTTAAAGATTCGGGATAAGGAATATCGCGGCGTGGCGGGCTTAGGCGACATCTTCCCGATATTCCGGCTACCGGAAAACTTCGAGCTGCGGCTTGGGCTGTTTCCCTCGGATGCATTTTTCAGCGGGGTTTACGAGGCGGATGGCTTGCGGATTGGCTACATCCGAATTCCCACATTTGAACCGGAGATTGGCGCGACCGCAGCTCTCCGGCAGTTCGATGAGGAGATCGCCTTCATGCGGGAGAACACTGACGGGCTGATCCTAGACGTGATGCGGAATCCGGGCGGAATTCTGTCCTATTGTGAGGCGCTGCTGCAGCGAGTGATCCCCTACCAGTTCCGCACCCTTGGTTTCGAGATTCGGGCCACGTCAAACTGGGTTGCAGCCTTCTCTGCGTCGTATGAAATTGCAAAGTGACTGGCGCTCCAAAACACGTTGTGGACCTTTTGGGAGCGCGCTTGCAAGATGTGCGTACGGCAAACAGCGAGTATCGCGGCCGGACAGGACCGCTCTCGCTGAACTCGTCCGGAGAGCTTGACTTGCTGCCGGTCAGAGACGCCGACGGCTCCATCGCAGCCTATGACAAACCTCTGATGGTCCTCATCGATGAGTTTTCTGCCTCAGCCGCGGACTTCTTCCCGGCGGTCATCCAGGATAACAACCGCGGTATCCTCTTCGGTTGGCGGACAATGGGCGCAGGCGGCTCGGTGCTGACGCTAGACGCTACCAGCTACACCGAAGGGGTAGCCAGCGTTACGGCTTCTTTAATGAACCGCAAAAATCCGATCGCTACCGGGGAGTATCCGACCGCTCCATATGTTGAGAACATTGGAGTTCGGCCGGATATTGAAGTGGACTATATGACCCGGGAGAATCTGATGCTGGAAGGTCAGCCCTTCGTCGAAGCCTTCACCGCCGCCATGGTAAATCATATTCGCGGCGTTTCGGCCGCGCAAAGGAGTAGGCGTGGAACTGAAGAGCGTACGAGTCGAGATCCCCGAGAACGGCAATATAATCCTCGGCCAATCTCACTTCATTAAGACAGTGGAGGATCTCTATGAGGCAATCGTGAACACGGTGCCGCAGATGAAATTCGGCATCGCTTTCAACGAAGCTTCCGGACCCTGCCTGACGCGGGTTGACGGGAATGATGATGACTTGAAAGCCCTCGCTACCCGGAACGCAATTTCGATCGGCGCCGGGCACACGTTCGTTGTGGCGTTGAAGGAGGGCTACCCGATCAACATCCTGAGCCGGATCAAGGAAGTGCCGGAGGTATGCAACATCTATTGCGCTACGGCCAACCCCGTCGAGGTCATCATCGCCGAGACCGCGCAGGGACGGGGCGTGCTTGGCGTTATCGACGGATCGGCTCCGAAAGGCGTCGAGACGGAGCAGGATACGCAGGCCCGTCACTCGCTGCTGCGAAAGATCGGGTATAAGCGATAGGCCCGCTCTTTCACGGCCGGGTGCGCTCTAGCGTCCGGCCGCTCCTTGTTCCTTCGTAAACAGTTCACCAGCAACAACTTTCAGCGCTCAGCTACTTGCGGCCTCAGACCCCTGGCGATTACGCTATTGCTATGGCCAAGACCAGTAAAATTGAACGCCCCCTCGGCTTCAACACCCGGGCACTTCACGCGGGGTATGACCCGGATCCGACGACGGGCGCACGCGCAGTTCCAATCTATCAATCGACTTCGTTTGTCTTTGAGAATTCCGATCACGCAGCTGCTCTGTTCGCGTTGCAGAAGTTTGGAAACATCTATACGCGGATCATGAATCCGACGACGGATGTGCTCGAGCAGCGGGTTGCGTCACTGGAGAATGGAGCTGCCGGGCTGGCGCTGGCCAGCGGACAGGCGGCGCAGTTCATTGCCCTGACGAGCCTGATGGAATCGGGCGATGAGATGGTCGCCTCGAGTACTCTCTACGGCGGAACTTATACTCAGTTCGATGTCAGCTTCCGTAAGCTGGGGATTCAGACCAAGTTCGTCGATCCTGACGATCCGGATAACTTCCGCAAGGCCATTACGCCGAAGACGAAGTGCATTTATGCCGAGACGATCAGCAATCCGCGAGGGAACATCCTGGACATTGAAGCGGTTGCCAAAATCGCGCACGATCACGGGCTTCCGCTTGTAGTGGATAACACATTCGCCACGCCGTATCTCTGCCGCCCGATCGACTGGGGCGCCGACATCGTGCTCCACTCCATGACGAAATTTATGGGGGGCCATGGCACCAGCATCGGCGGCATTATTGTCGATTCCGGAAAGTTCAATTGGGGGAACGGCAAGTTTCCTCAACTGACGGAGCCATCGCGGGCCTATCACGGAATGAAGTTCTGGGATACCTTCGGCCAGCTCGCCTTTATCATTCGAGCCCGGGTCGAGGGTCTTCGGGATATGGGACCCTGCCTCAGCCCCTTCAATGCATTCCTCTTCTTGCAGGGAGTCGAAACGCTCAGCATGCGCATGGAGCGCCATGTCGCCAATGCCCTTGCCGTGGCGAAGCATCTGGAGAATCATGAGCTGGTGAGCTGGGTGAAATACCCAGGCCTGCCGTCAAGCCCCTATTACTCTCTGGCGCAGAAGTACATGCCCGCAGGCGCCGGTGCAGTCTTTTCGTTTGGCATCAAGGGCGGCTATGAGGCTGGGCGAAGGTTCATCGATAGCTTGCAGATCTTCTCTCATCTGGCGAACGTCGGTGACGCCCGGAGTTTGGTAATTCACCCGTCGTCCACGACCCATCAGCAACTGAGCAGCGAGGAGCAGCTTGCTGCCGGCGTCACTCCGGATCTCGTCCGGCTCTCGATTGGACTGGAGGATGTCGAAGACTTGCTGTGGGACCTCGATCAGGCGCTCGCTCGATCCCAGTCGGCGTCGTCCGTATCGGTTTAAAGCCACCTTGTAGCGGCGCGGTTTTTTGCATAGCATCGACAGAGTATGAGGTTTGCCATCATCCTGTCGATGCTGCCAGTACTGGCTGCCGCGCCGCCGCCCGATCCCAAATCGTACATTCCAAGACTCGAGAAGAACCTTCGCGAGAACATTGTGCGCTTTTGGTATCCCCGGTCGCTTGACCGAGAGAATGGCGGATACCACATGCATTTCGGGCCCAACGGAGAACGTAAGAACGGGACGAAAGCGATCGTTGTTCAGGCCCGGATGGTATGGCTGTTCTCGCGTCTCGCCCGGGAAGGTTACCAGCCGAAGGAGATGCTGGAGGCTGCCGAGGTGGGCTACCGCTTCCTGCGCGATCAGATGTGGGACAAGGAGCACGGCGGTTTCTTCTGGGAAGTCGACGCCACCGGTAAGGAGAAGCTGAAGCAGGGCAAGCATATGTACGGGCAGGCGTTTGGGCTTTACGCCGTGTCCGAGTATGCGATGGCAAGCAAGCGGTCCGACGTGCTGGACTTCGCGAATCGAATCTTCAGGGTCTTGGAGGAGAAGGCCCACGATTCCCAATACGGCGGCTATATCGAATTCTTCAGCCGGGACTGGAAGACGCCTCCTCCGGGCGAGCAAACCTACATGGGCGGCGGTGAGCCTTCGATGAAGCTCATGAATACTCACCTGCACCTGATGGAGGCAATGACTACCTACTACCGTGCAAGCAAACTGCCTCTCGCCCGGGAACGCCTGCTGGAGCTGATGACCATCGAGAGCAACTCGGTCGTTCGGAAGAACATCGCGGCTTGCACGGATAAGTATGACCGCGATTGGAAGCCGCGTCTCGAAGATCCATATGCCCGGGTTTCCTACGGCCACGACATTGAAAACATCTGGCTGCTGGTAGAGGCGTCGGAGGTGGTCGGTGTTCCGGTTCATCCGTTGATGGACCTGCACAAGGCAGTCTTTGCGTACTCCAGGAAGTACGGCTACGACGAAGAGAAGGGCGGCTTTTATGACTCAGGGCCGTTCTTAAAGCCGGCGGACCGGCGGGCGAAGGTCTGGTGGGTTCAGTCGGAAGCCCTTGTGAGCGCCATGACGATGTACAAGCTAACTCGCGACACCAGCTACTGGGAGGTGTTTGAAAAGACACTTGATTTTGTCGACAAGTACCAGACGGATTGGAAAGTCGGTGAGTGGCATGCGACCGTAACGCCGGACGGGCGGGCAATCGGAGATAAAGGCCACAACTGGAAGGCAGGGTATCACAACGGCCGCGCCATGCTTGAATGCCTTGCGATTCTAAAGTCGCTCTAGCGGCGTCACACTCCTGGACGGGATTTTCAGCCCGAGCCATGAGGATCAAGGTCGAAACGTACTCCGGCTACAAAGCCGATGAGCGGCCGCTCCGCTTTTACCTGGGCGAACAGGTCCTGGATGTGGAGGAAGTGCTCGATCAGTGGTACAGCCCCGACGACACCTGGTTCCGAGTGCAGGCGAGCGACGGCAACGTCTACATTTTGAAGCACTCCTTCCGCGATGAAGAGTCTGCCTGGACTCTCGAAGCCTTTCGCGCTTCCTAGAAGCTGTACTTCAGCGCAAATTGAATGATGCGCGCCGCGCGGGCGCTCTGAATCACGCCGAACGTCTGCGGGTTCCCGATATTCGTCACGGGGTTGAGGAAGTTGGTCCGGTTGAGTGCGTTAAACAACTCGCAGCGGAGATCAAGAACGTGCCGCTCTGCCAGCGGAAACGCCTTCACTACGGACAGGTCCGTCTGGAGGAGCCCGGGCCCGATGACCGTGTTGCGTCCGGCCGTACCGGAACGTTGTCCTCCCGGGGCGTCGGGAAGGCGGACAAACGCGGAGGTGTCGAACCATTCTTCGGGGGTCTTCGGCCCGTTGTTCGGGTTCTTCACCTGATCGGGACGGTCTGCGCCGAGGCCCCGCAGGCTGCGGTCGACGGGTTCATTGACGGTGAGCGGATTGCCGCTTTGAGCGGAAATGATTCCGCTTAGCCTCCAGCCGCCGAAAGCGAGCCTGACAGGGGTGGCGGCGTTTCGAAGCAACGGCAGGTCGTAGCTGAAGCTGGTGACGAACCGGTGACGGGTGTCGAAGGCTGCGAGGCCGCGGACGTCGGACAAGCTGAAAGCATCCTGCGGCCGGTTTTCGCCACTGAAATTGAGGGAAGACTGAAAGTCGATGGCTTTCGACCAGGTGTATGAGGTGAGGAATCCCAGGCCGCCGCTGAACCGCTTTTCGAGGCGGGCCTGCAGGGAATGATAGTTCGAGTTGAACCGGCTGAACGTCGGGCGCACAAGGTTGTAGTTTTCGTAAATGCGCCGGCTCTGCGTGTTCTCGCGTGTGGCGCCCGGACCGGGTATCGCCGGATTTACTTCCAGATATCCCGGAAATTTCAGGCCGATCGAGCCCACGTAGCCGATTTCCGCAACCAAATCCCGGGCGATCTGCCGCTGCACCCCGAAATTGAAATGCTGCGCATAGGGGCTGACGAAATCGGGTGAAAAGCCGATGACGAGGCAGGGGCAGGGAAATTCAAGCGACGGGTCGGTTTGTGGATTCGTGGGTAGACCCGCGTAGGGGTTCGCCAGCGAAGCGGGTGTGTCGATCTGCACGAACCGGTTGAAGGGCGGCACGTTGATGTTTTGAAAAACGCCGAGACCCGGCACGCTATCGAAGAAGATTCCGTAGCCGCCGCGGACGCTGGTGCGGCCGTCGCCGGTCAAATCGTAGGCAAATCCGAAGCGCGGTGCGAAGTTGTTGCGGTCTGTCCGGATGGTGCCGCGCGGAACGCCCGGATCGCCAGGAAACAGCAGATTCTCGGGGGCGTTGGGCCGCACGATCGATTTCGCGCCCGGCTGGAACGAGGCCAAACGGTCCTGTTTGTCGTAATAGGGAAGGCCGAGTTCGTAGCGCAGTCCGAAGTTCAGCGTCAGCCTTCGCGTTACCCGGAAGTCATCCTGCACGTAGAAGCCGAGCTGGTGCCCGATGAAATGCTTCGAAGGATCACCGCCGCCCTGCCGGAACTGAGCCGGCAGGCCCAGCAGAAAGTCTGCGATCGTATTTCCGCTGCGTGCGCCATTAAAGCTGAAATCTCCGTTCGGACGGTTTGGAAACACCAGGAAGATCTGCTGCTGCCGGATATCAAGTCCGGTTTTTACGCTGTGACGTCCGCGAATCCAGGTCAGGTTATCAAAGACCTGGTAAGTGTTCCGCGCCAGCTTAGTCCAGCTCTGTGCGACATCGCCCACCGAAAAGAGACCGCTTAGCGACACAATGGGCAGCCCTTGCGCGCTCGGCTCGGTTCCCGGGTATTGGAAGCCCAGATCGGCCAGATCAACCCCGCTCCAGGTAGCGGGACGGCTGTACAGCCGCAGGAACGAGATGCTCGCTTCGTTGATCACGTTTGGCGAGAAGACGTGCGTGTCGGAGACCACCGCTTGATGGAAGTGGCCAATGGAGCTCGATCCCTGCGGTGAAAAATCACCAGCCCCGAGCGGATTGCTCGTGTCGCTTCTTGAATACGAATAGCGGAGAAAGAGAGTATTCCGGCTGCTTACGAGGTGATCGCCACGGATGCCGTATTGATCCGAATCCGTAGAAACAGAGGGCGCCCGGTTGAACCGGTTCGCGGGTGCGTTCGGGAGCGGAACGTAGCGATCGAGAAGAGCGCGAGAAACAGGACTGATTCGTGAATCTGGAATTACGTTGTTGGGGAAAGGCTGGCCGGAAACCGGATCGACGAATGCCGGTGAGGCGCCGGCGAGATTACCACTGCGCTGTGCTTCCGTTAAAACGACGACGTTCTGAACCGTGCCCACTCGCGCGCGTAGGCCCTCGTAGTAGCCGAAGACGAAAGTACGATTCGTAAGTACGGGAGCCCCAAACGTCGCGCCAAACTGGTTCTGTCGGAGCGGCGGCTTGCTCGTCGAGAAGAAGTTCCGGGCGTCCATGACGTCGTTGCGCAGGTAGTTCCAGGCGCTGCCGTGAACCTGGTTTGTCCCGGAGCGCGTGATGACGTTTACCACGCTGCCGCTGTTCGTGCCGTATTCGGCGCTGAAGTTACTCGTCAGAATCTTGAACTGCTGCAAAGCATCAGGCGGCGGAACCAGCGAGTAGCCATTGAACATTGTGTCGTTGTTCGACACGCCGTCGAGCAGGAAGTTATTCGATTGAGTTCGCTGCCCGTTGATGCTGAAAGCATTTGTGGCGGCAGCGCTCTGCGAGGCGAAGCGGGCGGGAGTGGCGACGACGCCCGGCAACAGCGCCCCAAGCTCCGTGTAGTTCCTGCCGTTCAATGGCAGACTCTGAATGGCCTTGGATTGCAAAACCGCGCCGTTGGTAGCGTCCGAGGTATTCACCTGCGGGGCGTCCGCGACAACTCGGACAGACTGCTCGTCGCCGGCTACGAGAAGGGTGAGATCGACTCGCGCCTGTTCATTGACATTGACCAGAATCCCTTCGCGTACCAGATCCTGAAACCTATCCTTTGAAGCAGTGATCGAATAGGCGCCGACCGGCAGGAGCGGGAACAAGTAGGAGCCGTCCTTATCCGACAGCACTTGCCGCTCCAGCCCTGTATGAATGTTCCGGACTCTGATCGCGGCGCTCTCTATCGCTGCGCCTGTCTGATCGGTGACCGTGCCGCCAATGGCGCCAGTCCTCTGCTGCGCCTGCAACATTGCCAGCGACAGGAGAATACCGGTAACGAATCGAGTCAATCCCATCAGTTCTAGAGTACGAGATTTCGATTACATTCCGGCAATGCCGAGGTTACAGAGCGGTGAACAGGCTGACAGGAAGGCGCGGGCGTCAGTACCGGCGCTTGTTCCGATCGGGAGGATTTCCGGTTCCGGCTGTCTCGGAGCCTTCGCTGCCATAAGTCAGGCGGCCCGCTTCCTCCGGGTCGGGTTGCGAGAGGCCAACGATGGTGTGCCGGCTGCCAATCTCCCCCTCCCACTCGACGGTCCGCAGATCCGGCCAATGATGCTTGTCGAAACCGGGAGCGGCTTCGAGCGTTCGGCGCTCTACGTTCACGATGAATTCTTCGTTGACGGTGTCGACATCCAGCCGGTCCCAGGGTACGGCGAATAATTTGTCTCTGAGTCCGAGGACTCCTCCGAAGGAGACCACCGCATAGCTGATATAGCCAGTGTTGATGTCAACGACCAGGTCCTTGATTGTTCCGAGATCTTCTCCGGTTCTGCTGCGGACGCGATCGCCGATAAGGCGCGTCGCCCGGAGCAGAACCGGCCGAGGTTCACGGTTTGCCTCCGGAACGCTGTCGATCGGCTTATCGATTGACACTTCCTCCTGGCCGATTGGCGTGTCCTGTTGATACGAAGGCATGGTTCTCCTCTAGAAAGGAGACGCCGCAGCGGCCGCAACTGCTACGAGAGGAGGCTTCGGGTTTTCAGGATAGCGGCTGCGCTGCTTGCTTCCCGCAGCTCGTTTTCCATCACCATACGGAACGCTTCGTCGAAGCTGACCCAGCGCAGCAAAAGGTCTTCTTCGGGATCCGGCTGCGCGTCGAGGAGAGTCAGATCCGTTGCGAGGAAGAGATGTTCGGTGCTTCGCATCACGCCGTTGCACAGGTCGATGGCTCCCAGGCTTCGCCACGTACGCGCCTCGATTCCCGTCTCCTCCCGCAGTTCCCGCCGGGCGGCCTGCAGTATATCGGATTCGCCGTCTCGCGAAGCTCCTCGCGGTATCTCCCACGTATACCGATCGAGCGGGTACCGCCATTGGCCCACCAACGCGACCTGTTTGTGCTCATTCAGGGCCACAATGGCCACCGAGGGCCGCAGCTCGATCACGCCGTACAGGCCGGGTTCACCATCCGGGCGGAGAACCCGGTCTTCACGAACCCGGATCCACGGATTCTCATAGGCGATGCGGCTGCTGAGGGTTTTCCAGGGATTCTGCACTGGAGGTAGGATTCCTCGACACTTCCTTTGTACCATGGAGGCTGGCTCAGGCCAGGTTTAGCGAAGGGAGCGAACGTCCTGCTTAACGGTTGAGCGCGAGCGTGCAGGCCTCGAGCAGCTCTGCCTCGAACGGCCCCGACGGCCTGGCGCTTATGCGGAGCGGGGGCGCTGTTTGAAGCGCGGCAAGCAACTCCCTCACGAACGGCGACTGCGGATCGGCGAATTCCCGAATCTGCTTCGCCAGCTGCGCGGCAATCTCGGCCGGCGGCTGATCCGGCAAGAAGGTCGGCGCAATCACCGGTGTGTAGCGTTCGAACCAGGAGCGCTCCGCGTAAGAGCCAACCTGGTCGAGACCCTCCTCGGGCCACTCCAGCCGGTCCGGAGCGAAGCGGGCGGCGAGCATCGCGAAAACGCCAGCCTTGATGCCCGGCAGCAGATCCGAGGCGATCGTAAATCCCCCCAGACATCGACCCGGCGCAATTGCCGACGCCGGATCGGTCGTCAGCCAGGGTTCGTAACTCGTGCGGGGCCGCCACAGTATCTCCGGTGGCTTTTGGTAGCACGGCCCGATCCAGGCGGCGCCGGTCTCAGAACGGTGGGACATGCACAGCCTCGATCGACCGAGCGGAACGGGGATTCCGAAAACCTCGATCGGATCCTTCGCCGCTTCGGCGTTACAAACCTCGTACGAGTACTGATACTCGTTGGCAGGCGTGCGCACGACCTTGCTTCGCGCCACAGGAATCATCTGGTTGTTGAGCGGGACGCGTTTCGGTTCCTTTGAGCCAGGCATGAGCAGGATCAGGGCGTCTCCGCCAGGCGCCATAAACGCATACTGGCGTTCCATCCCCGGGGGAATACGGCCATCTTCGGGCCAAGTGGGAATACGTCGCGAGCGTCCCTGTGCCAGAACCAGCGCGGCCGCCACGATCAGGGCGGCCGCAGATGTTGAAACCCGTATGATTCCGCTCATCGGTCCTCCTAATGAGGATAAGTCGCGGGGTTGGCCCAGTTACAGTGAGCGTGATCGCTATGCGCCACCGAGTTCGGTTCCAATGCGCCGTTGGCAACACAGTACTGCTTGAATATATTGGGATTGACTTGGTAGCTAACGGAACATTGGCCGCTCCCCGGGCCGGCTACGTCGACGGCTGTCCCACGGTCGTGGGCTGCATGCGGTGATCGCCACGGCGCCCCTTTCAGGGCGTTAATGTCGAACTTGCCGCCCAGCCAGAGCGCCATGTCGTTCGTGCAGACTTTCTGCTGGCCAGTGGCAGCCAAGTAAGCAAGTGTCGCGTAATAGATGCCGAAGGCGGCGTCGGTTCTCAGGTAGCGGTTGTAGTCCGTGGTCCCGTGGCCCGTGTCCTTGCCGGTGTCGGTACCACCAATCTTGTGCCAGATTCCGTCATGATGGGTGTAGTAGAGGTCATTGTACCCCACTGCGAAATCCGCAACGGCATACACAGTCCCGAACTCGTTGGAGCATGACATGAGGAGGAACTCCGCCTGGGCTACGAGCGTCGTTGTAAGGTCGAATCCGAATTCGCCGCTAGAGCCAGCGTATCCTGCATACGGCGTTGCGGTTGAAAATACGTGCCACGGATCCTCGTGGTAGTGTGCGTTTGTATAGGCGTAGTACCCCGTCGCAACCGTAAAGTATGCATACGGTATCGGCCGATTGTACTGGTCCGCGCAGACCCATACTTCGCGGTGAGTCGAGCCCGGGGCGAAGAGCGGACTGTAGCTCTCCGCGGCGAGAGTTCCAGCCAAGCAGGCAATGGCAGATACGACGATAGCGGTTCGGTTGAATGTCGACATGGTCTCCTCCTCGATTCTGGCTATCGCAGCGCAATCGCGACGATGCTCGCAATCTCGGCTTCGAGCGCGCCGGACGGCTGTGCTGTTATGGCAGGGAATTCCGAGATTCCTCCAGATTCGATGAATGTGCTAAGCGATTGGAGCGTTTCGCGCGCCCATGGGCTATCTTTGGCGATCCGTCCCTGATTTTTGAGAGACGAGATACCGTAGTGGATGTTGGCTGCGATGGCTTGCTTGGGTGCATCGGGACGGAAGATTGGTGCGGCGACCAATACCGTGCGTCCGGTGAAGTTGGGCTCCAGAAACCGAGCAGCCTTTGCGGCGACTTTGGGCGGAAGCGAGGCGACAATCTCACGCGTCAGCGGTTTCTCCGCTTTGCCCTCGAAAGTCGCATTGGTGAAGCCGGGCAGGTACTTCGACAAGAGGCCGATGCTTAAACCATGCACCTTCGCGTTCGAGCTTCCAGGGTCTTCCCAGATTACGGATCGCATCGTGCCGAATAGTACGTTCGTATTGCCATCCGGCACACGGGTGTCCTCGTATCGAACAGGCCAAGCCGATTTTCGCGGCCGCAGATCCACGTCCTGAGCCGGTAGGAGCAATTTCATCAAGCGGGTGCGCTGACGGGAGTGGCCGGAGTCGGTGATGACGTACGAATAGTCAAGTACACCATCAACCCCACGCTTCACCGTAAACGACACCGATGGTTCGATCGCCCCCGGCAGATCATACCGCACCTCCTGGACGGCTCCGGAAGCGTCGGTCATCAAGAAGACTGCCTGGTTCCTGGCGAGATCAAAGAACACGCTCTCGCCCGTCGTGCGGCTATTCTCGCGTGCATCGTCACTCGAGAGCGGTGCTGGCAAGCGAACCACTCGTGCGGGTCTCGCCTGTCCATAGATGAGGCCGGCGGCTGCAATCAGCAGCAGTCCGGCATAACCTCGCCAGCGGGATTGAACAGCGTAAAGTGAATTCATCCCATGTTCCTTTCCGGCGGCGCCTCGCTGCCGCGCCGCCACCCCGGAATATACGCCTAATTAGAGAATGGGGAAAGATCAAAATGGGTTCAAGTTGTCGATATTGGACGAATTTAATTGCCCTATTCCTGCCAGGAGTTTCTGTCTGTAAGCCCGAGGGGTCTCGCCAAATTCGGCGCGGAAATCGCGGGTAAAATTGCATGCGTCGGCATATCCTAGGCTGGCGGCGATCTCATGAAGCGTTTTTGCCGGATCAGCCATAGATCGCGCGGCACTCTGCATGCGCACGGCCCGCATATAAGCGCGGAAAGGTACGCCTGTGTGAAGCTTGAAGAGCCTACCAAGATAGTGCGCGGAGCATCGAAGCCGTTTCGCGCAATGCGTCAGCGTGAGCCCCAGCGCGCCGCTCTCCTGCTCGACCCACTGTGCCATGACGCGGACCCGCCAATCCCGCGGCTCGCGTCGAAGCAGTCCCACCCGGTCTTCGCTCGATTTCAACTCGCCACGTTGATCTTGATCATGCGAATTCGGCATGTTCGTTTCTTGCCGGAATTATAAGGCAGAATTGTTCGAAAATGAGCTCGACCGCGCTATCGAATTACCATCTTGAATAGTGATGCTGAAGGCAAAAGTGGGCCGGACTACGAAGGCGGTTGCGCAGCTCGAATCGGTAGAAGCGGCGGACGATTTCAATAACTGCCGCTCCGCGATGATGCGTGTCAGGGATAGGGAACAAGATGGAGTTGATCAGTCGCCAGGCCTTCGGGTTCCGGAATTTTGACAACTACAGACTCAGAGTCAAGGTTTTGTGTGGTTACACTGGTTTGGGATTCCGGCAGTGCTCCCGTTTGTGGCGTAGAGCCTGTCCAGCTTCCAGGGATGATTCGTTTGGGATGCCTCGTAGGGCCTCTGGGGGTGGGGCGGCTTACGGGGTTCGAACCCGTGACATCCGGAACCACAATCCGGCGCTCTACCAGCTGAGCTAAAGCCGCCGCAGGTGCGAATCTCATTGTATCAGAAGGAGGGAGCGAAGCAAAAATCCCCGTTTCGCTTCTACTGTCCAAACACCGACCGAATCAGATCGGCCGAGCCTGTAATGAGGAGGGCATTCGTAAAATCAATCAGAAAGGCGCCGACCAGCGGAACTACGATGAACGCACGGGGCGCCGGCCCGTACTTTTCCGTCAGGACGCCCATCGCCGCCAGCGCATTCGCGGACGTTCCGAGCATAAAGCCGCAGTACCCGGCCGACATAACAGCGCTCTCGTAGTCCCTGCCCATGGCCCAGAACGTGACTTTGGCCATGAGCCAGACCAGGCCCACCTGCGCGGCCAGGATGGCCAGAAGAGGGGCCGCAAGCTGCGCAAGTTCCCAGAGCCGCAGGGTCAGCAGCGCCATCACCAGAAAGATATTCAGCGCCGCGCTGCCGATCATGTCTACCTGGTGCTGAGAAATGCCGGCGAAGTGAAAACGGTCGTCCAGGTTCCTCAGAATGGCCGCGGCAATCATCGCCCCGACGTAGGTGGGCAGTGTGAATCCCTTCGACTGGATCCAGCCGCTGATCACCGTGCCGATACCCATAGCGATCGCAATGACAATGACATTGCTCAGCAGAGGCGACCGCTCGGCTTCACTCTCATCGGAGATTGGTATCACCTGATTGCCTTCCGGTTCGTCCCCCGCGTAGGCGATCGCTTCCGCCGATTTTGCCAGCGCCGAAGCTTTGTCACCGCCTGCCGGTTTGAGATTCCGTTTCGTGATAATCCGGCCACCCGTGAATCCGCCGAGCAGCCCTCCTGCAACGATCCCGAACATTGCGGCCGCCACGCCAACGGTTGTAGCCCCTGACACGCCGATCGATTCGAACGTCGGGCCGAAGGCGAGGGCAGTAGCCGGTCCGCCCGCCATTGTCACCGATCCCGCGATCACTCCCATCAGGGGATTCAGGCCCAAAGCCATCGCGCAGGCCACTCCCACAATATTCTGCGCGGCCACACCGAGCGTGGCGAGCCCGAAGAAGAGGACTACCTGCGGCCCTCCGACGCGAAGCAGGCGGAGGCTTGCGCTCATGCCGATCGTGGTGAAGAACGCCACCATCAGAATGTCGCGCAGTACCAGGTCCGGTTCCAGATTGAGATAACGGTCCCTCAGGAACAGCGCCAGGAGGGCAAAGATCAAGCCTCCCACGATCGGCGCCGGGATGTTCAACCGGTCGAGGATTCGGATCCGGCTCTTCAGCCAGATTCCCAGGGCGACACCAAGGCAGGATAAAGCCAGCACTTGGACTGCGTTGAGTTTGAGGACAAAGACGTTCACAATCCCGCCTTCTTCCAGAGCTCATCGACGCGGCGCTGTACCTCGGGAGTCATTCGGATGACCTCCGGCCAGGGACGAGTGAAACCCTCGCCGGGCCATTTTCGCGTCGCGTCCACGCCCATCTTCGAGCCGTAATTCGGCAGACGGCTGGCATGGTCGAGCGAGTCGATCGGACCCATGACAAACTCGATGTCGCGCTCCGGATCGATGTTATTCAAGGCCTTCCAGGCCACTTCCCGTACATCTTGCACGTTGACGTCCTCGTCCACAACGACGATACACTTGCTGAACATCGCCTGTCCGAGACCCCAGATCGCATGCATTACCTTACGGGCATGCCCGGGGTACGACTTACGGATCGAAACGAGGATCAGGTTGTGAAATACTCCTTCGGCCGGCATGCAGATGTCCCTTACTTCGGGCAGCTGCATGCGCATCAGGGGTAGGAAGATCCGCTCGATCGCCTTTCCCATGTAGAAATCTTCCATGGGAGGCGGTCCGACGATCGTGGTCGCGTAGATCGGGTCCTTGCGGTGTGTCACGCAAGTGACGTGAAAGACCGGGTACTCGTCTTCGAGCGAATAGAATCCTGTATGATCGCCGAACGGACCTTCGGTGCGCAACTCTCCAAGCTCGACGTATCCTTCGAGCACGAGTTCGGCGTGCGCCGGGACCTCCAGATCCACGGTTTCGCACCGCACCATCTCGACGGGTTTAGAGCGGAGGAAGCCGGCGATCATCATCTCGTCCAGATCGGGCGGTAGCGGCAGGATTGCGGAATACATCGTGGCCGGGTCGGCGCCGATCGCCACCGCCACCTCCATGCGAGTCTTCTTCCCCTCTTTCATCAGCCGGCGATAGTGTTCGGCCCCCTGCTTATGCGTCTGCCAGTGCATGCCGGTGGTCTTGTCATCGTAGACCTGCATGCGGTACATGCCGCAGTTGCGCTTTCCGGTCTCCGGGTTGCGCGAGAAGACCATGGGCAGCGTAATGAAGGGGCCTCCGTCTTTTGGCCAGCAGTGAAGGATCGGGAATTCGCTGAGCGAGAAATTGTCTTTCCGGATCACTTCCTTGCAGGGGCCGCCGGAAACAACCTTCGGGAAGAACGCCCCTACTTCGGCGAGTTTCGGAAGCATTTTCAGCTTGCCGACAATGCCTTCCGGCATGCGCATCTCGAGGAATTCCGTAATACGCGCGGCAATCTCGTCGATGTTTTGAACCCCTAGGGCAATTTCCATCCGGTGCATGCTCGCGAAGGCGTTGATCAAGACGGGAATCCTGCTGCCCTTCGGCTTCTCAAAGAGCAAAGCCGGACCGTTGCGTTTCACGGATCTATCCGCGAACTCCGTAATTTCGAGGTAAGGGTCCACTTCGAACGGGATCCGCTTGAGCTCTCCGTTCTTTTCGAGAGCTTTGATGAAGTCACGCAGGTCGGTATAGGCCATGAGAACAGAAGACTTCTATTATGATTGATCTGTGAGTCATACAGCCTTCATCACTGGCGCAAGCCGAGGAATTGGCCGGGCCTGCGCGCTTGCTCTCTCAGAAGCCGGAATGCGCGTTGCCCTGGCAGCGCGGAATGTGGAGAAGCTCGAAGAGGTGGCGAATTGCATTCGCGCCGCCGGCCGCGAAGCCTACGTTGTCGCGATGGACCTGGAGTCTTTCGACTCCATTCGAGACGCCCTGGCCGCCTGCGCCCGGGATTTCGGACGCGTTGACGTCCTCGTCAATAACGCAGGCATCACGCGAGACGGACTCGCGGTCCGCATGAAGAAGGAAGACTGGAACGCGGTCTTAGAGACGAACCTGAGCGGCGCCTTCTACGCAATCCAGCAAGTGCTGCCCGGCATGATGAAGGAGCGCTGGGGGCGAATTATCAACATTACGTCGGTCGTGGGCGAATCGGGCAATGCCGGCCAGGCCAATTATTGTGCCGCCAAAGCCGGTCTTATCGGACTGACCAAGGCTCTGGCGCAAGAGATGGCGGCGCGGAACATTACGGTGAATGCAGTCGCCCCCGGGTTCATCGAAACGGATATGACCGCCGTGCTTGGAGCCGACGTCAAGGAAAAAATGACTGCCTCGATTCCTTTGCGGCGGCCGGGTCGTCCGGAAGAGGTAGCGGCCGCCGTCCGCTTCCTTGCGAGCGAAGAGGCCGGCTATATCACGGGGCACGTCCTCGACGTCAACGGCGGAATGTTCATGCGCTGAAACAAGGAGGGCAGCTGCCCTCTTTGGATCCGTCGGTTATCCGCCGTGAGCTTCTGCTAAGTGCGAGGTGCAATGACGGCACCGGCTAGCAGCGAGTGGAATCTCCCCAAGGCAAAACGGGCAGTTCTTGGTGGTTGGTTCGGCCGGGGCCTCAGGCCGCTTCAGCCGGTTGACCTGCCGGACGATCAGGAATACAGCGAAAGCGATGACCAGGAAGTCGACGATGCTGTTTAGAAAGAGCCCGTAGTTGAGGGTCGGAAGTCCAAGCGCCTTCGCCTCTGCCAATGTTGCTGCGGGCGTCGACGAGAGGTTGAGGAAGAAGTTTGACATGTCCGCCTTGCCGAGCAGCATTCCGAGCGGCGGCATGAGAACATCGGTGACCAGAGATGACACAATTTTTCCGAAGGCCCCTCCGATGATCACCCCGACCGCGAGGTCGAGAACGTTGCCTCTCATCGCAAATTCGCGAAACTCTTTCAACATGCCGTCTGAGACTCTCCTTCTGCAGTAGCGTATCACTGTGGCTGGCATCGTGAGCGAAAGGGCGTGTTAACTCAATACGCGGCGCCCTTATTCCTGCACGTCAGACTCCTCTGCGATCGCCCCATAGGTCCACGTGGAGGCGCGGACTGTAGCGGAAGCCTTCCTGCTTGCAAAGCTCCGCCACTAAAGCCCCTCGCTCATGCATGACGGCTGCCGTCCGCCCCTCGGGCATCAGCAATACTCGATCAGGGGTTGCGCCCAGAGTTTTGATGATCGCCCGAATTTCCGGCAAATCATTGGCGTCGACTACCACGAACTTCAGCTGATACTCGTACTCTGCCATCAATCGGCGCAGTACGTCAGGCTGGAAGCGGCGCTCCTCGTGACGCGAGGCCCACCGTCCGGCTTCGCGTTCATGGGGAGTCGAATTGGCGAGCTTCGGGCTGATGCTCATCAGGTCGCAGGCGACAGGCCGGTAGATGGTCCCCGCCGTCTCGATCGTAATATGCATCCCCAGTTCGCGGATCTTTTGCGTAAGCTCGACGATCGCTTCAGTGAGCATCGGCTCTCCGCCGGTGATCACAGCATGACGAATGCGCCTTGCCGTGGAAACAATCCGGTCCAGGAGGTCATCTGTAGACATCTCGGCGCCTTCCGGTTCCCAGGAAGTATACGGAGTGTCGCACCAGACACAGCGCAGATTGCACCCGCTGGTCCGAACGAAAACGGAGGGCACGCCCGCCAGGATCCCTTCGCCCTGGATCGATGCAAACAATTCGGCAATACGCATTCGCCTGACTTTTACTCTAACGGATGGCTGTCCGCGTCCGTTTCTTCCGGTTCGGCGTCGGCCTCCGGCTCGGCCGGCGGTTCGTATTCCGACCCCTCCACCGCCCGTGAACGGTTTTCTCTGGCTCGCCGGAGGGGCGGCGAATACGCTTTTCGTTCGATCGGCTTCGAGTAGACAGCTTGCGTTCCGGAATGTGACTGGCAGAGAGGGGGCTCTGTGCCGGAGATGAAGAATTCGCGGCTCCTGGCAGGGCAATAGCGATTGGCTGCTTGGCCGGTGGTCGAATCTATGGCTACTCCTCTGATGCCGGGAGGGGCGACAAACTCCCTCGTATCCTCGTACTCTGGCAACCTCTGGGCGCGCTTCATAAATTCGGCCCATATGGGCATCGCGGACCTGGCCCCTTCGAGCCGCAAATCGGTGTTGTCGTCGTAGCCTACCCACACTGCGCAAACAAGACTGGAGGTGAAGCCTGCAAACCAGCCGTCCCGGGTTGTCCCTGTCTTTGCGGCAGCGGGTGCGTGAAATCCGCGTCCAGAGAGGCCGGCTGCCGTTCCTGAACGCACGACGTCGCGAAGCATGCTGAGCGTGAGGAAGGCCACGCGCTCATCCAGCGCCTGCCGCCATTTGGGGACACTGACGTAGCGAAAGCGGTTGTTGCGGTCAACGATGGAATGGATTGCCCACGGCTGGACGTAGCGGCCCTGATTGGCGAATACAGCGTATGCTCCGGCAATCTCGAGCGGAGTGACCTCGTATGCGCCTAGCGCTAGCGAGGGCGTCGGCCGGATACGTCCCTGCATCCCCATGCGCGAAGCGAGATCGACAACGCGATCGTAGCCCACTGCTTCAGCGACTTTGACCGCTGCAACATTCGACGAGCGCATGAGAGCTTGCCGCAGGGTCAAGGGGCCGAAGAACCTTTCGCCATAGTTGCTCGGCTCATAGATCTTGTCCTCGAAGAAGAACGTGGTCGGCTCGTCCAGCACCGTCGTGGACGGCGTCATCAAAGGGGCGCCGCCTTTTACCGCGGTTTCGAGCGCAGCGGTGTAGACGATCGGTTTGAAGACGGATCCTGGCTGCCGCAGGGCGAGAATCCGATTCAACTGGCTGACCCGGTAATCCCTCCCGCCCACGATTGCGCGAATTTCTCCGGTTGCGCGATCCAGGGCTACAAGGGCAACTTCCGGCATTTTCCTCTGCCCCCGGGCCCTAAGGCGGCGCTCCACTTCCTTGAAGCCCTCGCGGACCGCCTCCTCTGCAGCTCTTTGCAAATTGAGATCGAGAGTCGTGTAGACGCGATGCGCAACGGTGTCCAACTCCGCCTGCGAGTACCGCCGCTGCAACTCCAGGACTACGAAATCAACCAAGTATGGGGCTGCGATTGCGGGAGGTGCGTTTTTGGACAGCGTAAGCGGACTTTGAACAGCCTCGTCATACTGCTCGTTACTAATGAATCCGTTGTCGCGCATCCGCAGCAGAACGGTGTTTCGGCGTTCTATGGCTGCTTGTGGATTCCGCAGGGGATCGTAGGTGCTTGGCCGCTGGATGATGCCCGCCAGAAGCGCCGCCTCGGGGAGGGTTATCTCAGTCAGATCCTTGTCGAAAAAAGCTCTGGATGCTGCCGCAAAGCCGTAAAGGTTTACCGGGCCCCATCGGCCCAAATAGATTTCGTTACTGTAGTGCTCGAAGATCTCTTCCTTGTTCAGCCGGTCTTCGATCTCGACCGTAAGGAGAATCTCCTGCACCTTGCGCTTCCAGCTCTTGTCGCGATCCAGCCACAGGGTCCGCGCAAGCTGCATGCTGAGAGTGGATGCGCCTTGCTCCTTCCTTCGCTCCCGCAAATCGACGTAGGCCGCCTTCAGAATACGCTGAGGATCAAAACCGGAATGACGGAAGAAATTCTTATCCTCGGCGGCTATCACAGCCTGCACCAAAACCGGCGGAATCTCCTCGAATCGGATAGGCTGGCGCTCGCGGCGCTCCCGCTCTTCGTAGTTGGTCAGCAGTCTTGGTTCGAGCAGGTAGCTCTCCAGCAGCTCCTGAGTCACAAGGTCGCGAATCCGGTCGGCTCGCCCGTTCTGAAATTCCACACGAACGGGTTTCTTTGAGGCCTGCGCCGTGGGGCCGGGATGGATTTCGACGACATCATCGCCCAGCAAGAACCATCCAACCTCTGAAGATTGCTGACGGTAACCGGCCGCGAATAGCTCAGCCGCCAATTCCTGCGGCTTCAAGGCTTCACCACGCCGCAGAGTGCGAGGAGCGGCATAAATATTCATGGTGTGCGGAAACGGGCCTTGCTTCAGCTGGTTGACGAGCTTGCCGTGCTTCTGGTGAGAATAAACGAAGAGGCCGATCAGGCCGTATCCGCCCGCCACCATCCCAGCCAAAACCGCGATTCCGGCGTGTCGAGTCAGGCGTTCGACCCATGCCCCCAAGAGTGAACCCCCGCTTTCATTGTCACACGCAGGGTTCACAGATTTCTGTTTGCTGCCTGGCTCAGGTGCGGTAGCTGGCGTTGATGTCGATGTAGCCGTGAGTCAGATCGCAGGTGTAGAACGTGGCTTTGCCTTTGCCTCGCCCGTTGATCACAAACCGGATCTCACACTCTGGCTGATCCAGTTTCTTCTTGAGACTCGCTTCATTGAAGCGCGCTGCCAGACCTCCCTGGCAAACCCGCACACCCTGGAGATAGATATCGACCTGTGACGGATCGAAGGCAACGCCGGAATATCCGGCCGCGGTAAGGATCCTGCCCCAGTTGGCGTCCGAGCCCGCGATCGCGGTCTTGACAAGCGGAGAGTTCGCAATCGCGCGCCCCATGCGGGCTGCGCTCTCGTCGTCAGCGGCTCCGGTCAGGTGAATTGTGATTAGCTTTTTTGCACCTTCGCCATCCTTGGCGATCTGGCGCGCCAAGTCCTGCATCAGGACGCTGAGGGCCTCCTCAAAGATCATCTCGTCCTTCCCGGTTACCCGGACGCCGCTCGCGCCGTTTGCCAGCAGTGCAAGCGTGTCATTTGTAGACGTGTCGCCATCGACGGTCAGGCGATGGTAGCTTACCTCGGCCGCTTTGGTCAGCATGCTGTGGAGAACCTTGGGCGAAATGGCGGCGTCGGTGAGGACGTAGCCCAAAGTGGTGGCCATGTTGGGCTGGATCATGCCTGCCCCCTTGGTCATCCCGGCAATTCTGACTACACCGCCTTGAAGCGCAACTTCCGCGAAGGCTACCTTACGGACCGTGTCGGTGGTCAGAATCGCTTGCGAGACGTCGTCGAAGCGGTCGGGAGAAAGTCCCGCGACAAGCTTGGGCAACGCTTTTGTGATCAGGGAGGCGTTGAGCTCCACTCCGATGACGCCCGTTGAAGATGGCAGGACCTGCTCGACCGGGCACTTCAGCCGCTTCGCGAGAGCGGTCGTGGTCGAAAGGGCAACCTTATCGCCGGTGCGTGTGGCGCAGTTGGCGTTGCCCGCGTTGATCAGAAGGGCTTTCACGCGCCCCTTGGACGCTTTCAGGTGCTTCCGGGACAGACGCACCGGCGCTGCCTGAACACGGTTCGTTGTGAAGATGGCTGCTGCTGCGGCGGGCTCATCCGTGACGATGAGGGCCAGATCGTCTCGCTTCACTTTGCGAATGCCTGCGTAAACGGACGAGTAACGATAGCCGAGTGGAAACGTCACGCGGTTTCTTCCCCTAATCTTTCATTGGTCTCCGGACGCTGGCCGTTCAGAAAGGCCTCGCCGGTAACTCTCTTCCGTCCTTCTAACTGTACTTCCAGGAGCTCCAGGGCCGAGTCCTGCCCGCACGCAACCAGGAGTCTGCGCTTCTGCGGGTGCAACGTTCCTGGCGCGCCGATCGATCGCTCCTCAACCCGGCGTGTCCGCCACACTTGCAGATGCTGACCACGAAAGGTTGTCCACGACCCCGGCCACGGCAGAAAGCCGCGGACTCGATTATGGATCGCCGCGGCGGGAAGGCTCCAATCAATGCGGCCGTCCTCTTTTTTGAGGATGGGCGCCAGAGTCGCCTCCTCGTGGTTTTGAGGTATGGGCTGAATGCGGCCTGCTTCAAGTTCTTCGAGCGCCTCCAAAAGCAAACGCGCGCCGAGATGAGCGAGGCGAGGGCTCAAATCGAGAGATGTCTCGTCGGGCCCGATGGGTGTTTCGGCTTGCAGCAGGATATCGCCGGTGTCGAGCCCGGCGTCGATCTTCATAATGGTGACGCCGGTAACGGTTTCGCCGTTCGCGATCGCCCATTGGATCGGCGCCGCGCCTCGATACTTGGGCAGCAGGGATGCGTGAACGTTTAGTATGCCCAGTGGCGGAAGATCAATAATCGACTGCGGGATGATTTGCCCGTAGCCGACCACTACCATTGCCTTGGCTTCGAACCCTGCAAGGCGCTGAACAACCTCCGGGCGGCGGATCCGCTCCGGCTGGTGCACGGCGAGCCCGAGCCTAAGGGCTGCCTCTTTCACGGGACTGGCCGCCATCTGCTGCCCGCGTCCCTTGGGGCGATCAGGCTGCGTCAGAACTGCAGCGACATCATGGCCTGCCGCAACGAGCGCTTCGAGCGTGGGAACAGCGAATTCAGGGGTGCCGAGAAAGACAAGACGCATTCAAGCTCGCGTCAGGCCCACTCCCCAGCCTTTACCAGCTTGCGGATCTTCCTGCGGATGAGATCACGCTTGAGCGGGCTGATGTGGCTGATGTACAGCGTGCCATTCAAATGATCGGTTTCATGCATGAATGCGCGGGCAAGGAGTTCTTCGCCCGTCATTTCGAAGACTTCGCCCTTTACGTTCTGGGCCCGCACGGTGACCCGATTCGGCCGGCTCACTGTTTCGCGGAAACCCGGAAGACTCAGGCAGCCTTCCTCGCCTGTCTGGATTCCCGAAGTCGCGATAATCTCCGGGTTGATGAGTACGATCTTCTCAGCAGGATTTTCGCCGGCGGAGCAATCAATCACGGCGATACGCCGGCTGATGCCGATCTGAGGGGCAGCCAGACCCACGCCCCGAGCTGCATACATAGACTCGAACATGTCCTCGATCAGCTTGTGCAGCTCCGGCGTGTCGAACTCTGTTACGTTCTCCGCTGGACGCTCCAGCACGGGGTCGCCATACTTCACAATCGGATAGATCATCAGTAATTCTTCACCTGCTCGAGGTAGCCGTTGAAGTTTCTCCTGGTCTCCTCGAGAGAATCGCCGCCGAACTTCTCGAGGAGGGCCTGAGCCAGTACGATCGCCACCATCGCCTCTCCCACCACTCCGGCCGCCGGCACGACGCATACATCGCTGCGTTCGTATGCTGCGAGAGCCGGTTCCCGGGTATCGAGATCCACCGATTCAAGCGGACGGCGGAGCGTGGAAATCGGCTTGAGGAAGCCTCGCACCACAACGTCCTGTCCGTTCGTGATGCCGCCCTCCAGTCCGCCGGCGTGGTTGCTGCCCCGATGGAAGGCGCGCTGCTGCCGGTCGTAGTGGATTGTATCCTGCACCTTTGAGCCAAATGAGGTTGCGGCCTCCTCGGCGAATCCGACTTCGACGCCCTTCACCGCCTGGATCGACACAATGGCCTGAGCCAGCCGGCCGTCCAGCCTGGAGTCCCAGGTGATGTGCGAACCGAGGCCTACCGGAACATTATGGGCGACGACCTCAAAGATTCCGCCGACGGTATCCCCGGTCCGGTACGCTTCGTCGACTACCTTTTTCATCTCCTGCTCGACGTCGGGATCGACGCAATTGAGCAGAACTTCTTTCTTTTCGGATAGCTGCTTAATCTCTTCCCATTGGACCGGCCGCTCCAGGCGCACGGACCCCACGCCAATGACGTGGCTCAGGACCTCGATTCCAAACTCCCTCAGCAGCGCCTTCGCGATTGCGCCCACGGCGACTCGGGCTGTCGTTTCCCGGGCACTCGCCCGCTCCAAAATGTAACGCGCATCACTGAAGTTGTACTTGATGACTCCAGCGAGATCGGCATGCCCGGGACGGGGACGCTTTACCGGTTTCTTCTTATCTTCCGCTCCTTCAATCTCTTCCACGGGCAGCGCCTCGGTCCAGTTCTTCCAATCGGCGTTTCGGATGAGGATGGCGACAGGCGATCCAATCGTGCGGGAGTGCCGGACTCCGGCAACAATCTCGGCCTTGTCCGTTTCAATCTTCATGCGGCCGCCGCGTCCGAATCCCTGTTGACGCCGCCACAGTTGGCGATTCACCTCATCTAAAGAGATCGGCACGCCAGCCGGTATTCCGGTCAGCGTCGCGACAAGACATTCCCCATGGGATTCGCCAGCGGTTTCAAAGCGGAACATCAGTAGTATCTATATCGTAGCGGTAGCGAAAGCGCGGGAGCAAGCGAAGAACCGAACGCATGCAGCAGGTTTACCGTGCTCTAAAGCCCTCCCACTATGCCGGCCTGAAGCGCCGGAAGCAAGAAAACATTAACTCTTCAAATTCTTGAATCCTGTTCGACGCTAGTGAATCAAGTATCTGAGATCCATATAAAATTGGTGTTTACATACGATAGATTCATATATCTTGACATGTAAACCCATAACTATTAAATTTTTCATGCAAAGCGAAGAGTTGATAGGTGATCGGCTCCGATGAACCTGGAAGAGTTGCGTTCCGCTGAAGATATGGACCGTTCAATGGATTCTAGATCATTCATTTCATTGAATTGAGGGACACTGCGTAAGTATCGGGAAGAGTCGGTCTGGAATACGACAGCCATTTAACTACTTGGAGACTACTTGATGAGCACGCAGCCATTCGAACCAAAAGCGGGAAGTTTAAACGGCTTGGTCCAGATTCAGGACCCCATTGAGAAAATAATCCAGGAGCGCTTGGCAGCGGAGCGTGCACGCCTGGAACGCGAGGCGGGGGTTGCCAAGCAGGAAGTTCACCACTTCAAACGGCCCGTGGAGAGGCCCTTTACGAAGGAGCAACGAGGACATACGACCCTGCTGTTTGGTGGTCTGACCTGGAAGCACGAGAAGCTGGTGCATGGTGCTCTTGAGAGCCTGGGGTATATGGCCGAGGCTGTCCCGACTCCGAATGTGGCCGCATTCCAGCTCGGCAAGGAGTACGGTAACAACGGGCAGTGTAATCCCACTTACTTTACGGTTGGGAACCTGGTTCAGTACCTGCAAAAGCTGGAGGAGCAGGGGCTCACCAAGCAGGAGATCATCGATCGCTATGTCTTCTTTACTGCGGGGGCATGCGGGCCGTGCAGGTTCGGTATGTACGAAGCCGAGTATCGCCTGGCCCTCCGCAACGCCGGGTTCGACGGGTTCCGCGTCCTTCTGTTCCAGCAGTCCGGCGGCTTGAGCCAGTCCGATGCCGAGGCCGGACTGGAGATGAACCTCGAGTTCTTCCTCGGAATTCTCAACGCCCTCAATTGCGGGGACGTGCTGAATGAAGTTGCGTACGCGATCCGTCCCTTTGAAGTCCACCCGGGTGAGACCGATCGGAAGCTCGACGAGATCATGGACTATATGCACGAGGTCTTCCGGAAACGGAAGCCTTGGAAGCTGGACGAGAAGCTGGCGGGCTTCCTCGGAGGCTTCAAGGACTCGGCAGAGTACATCGGCAAGTTCATCAATCAGCTTACCGGGGACGATATCACCTCGGCCCTCCGTCGCGTCCGCGACATGTTCGACGAGATTGAAGTCGACCGGTTGAGGGTGAAGCCGATCGTCAAGATTACAGGCGAGTTTTGGGCGCAGACCACGGAGGGCGACGGCAATTTCAACATGTTCCGGTTCCTGGAGCGTGAGGGCGCCCAAGTGATCGTTGAGCCGATCGGCACCTGGATCATGTACATGATTCACCAGGTGATCCAGAAATATAAGGATCTCAAGGGGCTTGAGGAGGGCGCTGTGCTGCCTCCGATCTGGCGGCTCGACAAGCGCATCCCGATCGAGGTCAACTTCCGGAACAAAGTGGCGAAGCTCAAGCTCGCGGAGGCGCTTTTCAAGCGCGAGTATCACCGCATTGTGGACGCTCTGGGTGGTGTCGCCCACTATCTGGTCGACCAGTACGAGCTGCAGCGCATGGGGCACCCCTACTACAACTCCCGCGCAGGCGGCGGCGAAGGCCACCTGGAAGTGGCGAAGAACATCTACTACAGCAACAAGGACCTCGCTCACATGGTCCTGTCCCTGAAGCCGTTCGGCTGCATGCCGTCAACGCAATCTGACGGAGCGCAGGCGGCGGTTGTGTCCGCTTATAAGGACATGATCTACCTGCCAATCGAAACCTCCGGCGAGGGTGAAATCAACGCCCACAGCCGCGTACAGATGGCGCTGGGCGAAGCGAAGAACAAGGCAAAGCGTGAGTTCGCCGAGGCGCTGGAGGCCACCGGATTGACGCTCGAAGAATGCCGTGAGTTTGTTGAGGCGCACCCTGAGACCAAACGGCCGATGTACAAGGTGCCGCACCGGAAAGGTGTTGTCGGCACAGCCGCCAACTTCGTGTATCACATTGCCGAGCGCATGAAGGCGGAAGGCTGGAAGCCGTCGGTTCGCGAAGCCGTCACGGTTTAGTCGGTTACTTGGTCCCCAGGAGAGGCTTATTGATGGAACGACACTTTCTGATCGGCATGGACGTGGGGTCCACTACGGTGAAGAGCGTAGTGGTGGACGCCGCAACCGACAAAGTGGTCTGGCAGGACTACCAACGCCATGACACCAAACAGCCCGAGAAGGCCCTCGAGTTTCTGAAACGCTTCGAAACGGAGATCGAAGGCTTTAAACCGGCGAACGCCCGGATCTTTATCACCGGATCGGGCGGCGCCGGGATCGGCCGGTTCATCGGAGCGAAGTTTGTTCAGGAGGTCAACGCCGTTTCGCTGGCGGTAGAGAAGCTCTACCCGGAATGCGGTTCGGTGATTGAGCTGGGCGGCCAGGACGCCAAGATCATCATCTTTAAGGAAGACCCGGAGACCGGCCGGAAGAAAAAGATTCCGTCGATGAACGACAAGTGCGCCGGTGGCACTGGCGCGGTCATCGACAAGATCAATGCGAAGCTGCGCATCCCGCCGGAAGAGCTCTGCAACATGGGCTACAAGGGGTTGAAGCTGCATCCCGTGGCGGGCAAGTGCGGCGTGTTCGCGGAGACCGACATCAACGGGTTGCAGAAGACGGGAGTTCCGGCCGACGAGCTGATGGCTTCGCTGTTTGAAGCCATTGTCATGCAGAATCTCTCGGTACTGACCCGAGGCAACACACTGCGTCCCGAGGTTCTGCTGCTCGGCGGTCCCAACACCTACATCAAGGGGATGCGGGACTGCTGGAAGCACAATATTCCCAAGATCTGGGAGGAGCGCAACTTCCCGCTGCCTCCCGGAATTCCTCCCGAGGACCTCATCAAGACGCCGGAGAATGCCCAGTACTTCGCCGCCATTGGCGCGATTGAGTTTGGCAAAACGGAAGAGGAGGGGGTCGGCCAGTATACCGGCTGGGAGAAGCTGCAGTGGTATATTGAGGTCGGCCGCGAGGAGGAAAAGAAGAAGAAGGGCGGATCAGGCGGCCTCGCTAAGAGCGCCGAGGAACTGGAAGCCTTCAAGGCCAAGTACCGGCACAAGAAGTTCATCCCGGCTACCTTCCAGCCCGGTGAAGTCGTGGAGGGCTTCATCGGTATTGATGGCGGCTCCACGTCCACGAAAGCGGTGCTGCTCTCCAAAGACAAGGATCGTCGCGTCCTGGCAAAGGCGTACCAGCTTTCGAAGGGCAATCCCATCGAAGATACGATGGAGATCTTTGCCAAGCTCCACAAGCAGGTCACCGATCAGGGCGCGACGCTGAAAGTCCTCGGTGTCGGAACCACAGGCTACGCCAAAGACATCCTCAAGGACGTAATCGGCGCGGATGCCGCCGTCGTTGAAACGGTCGCGCACACGCAGGCCGGTCTGCACTTCTACAAGGATGTCGATGTCATTTGCGATGTCGGGGGCCAGGACATTAAGATCATCATCCTCAAGCACGGCCGTGTGAAGGACTTCAAGCTGAACACACAGTGTTCGGCAGGAAACGGCTACTTCTTGCAGTCGACCTCGCAAGGCTTCGGCGTACCGGTCGAGCAATTCGCGGACGTTGCCTTTGGCGCGAAGGCATTTCCGCAGTTCGGATACGGCTGCGCTGTCTTCATGCAGAGCGACATTGTCGACTTCCAGCGGCAGGGCTGGAAGCCGGAAGAGATCATGGCCGGCCTCTGCAATGTGCTGCCAAAGAACATTTGGCTGTACGTGTCGCAGATTCCGAATCTTTCGGCGATTGGCCGGAAGTTCCTGCTTCAGGGCGGCACGCAGTACAACCTGGCAGCCGTGAAGGCGCAGGTGGACTTCATCGAGAGCCGGTTCAAGGGCAAAGACGTCCAGCCCGAAGTGATCGTCCATGAGCACTGCGGCGAGGCTGGAGCGATCGGCGCGGCACTCGAAGCGGCGCGTCTCTGGGACAACGGCCGTCAGACCACCTTCATCGGACTGGAAGCCGTACGCGAAATCTCCTATAGGACCACCCGCAGCGAGGCGACGCGCTGCTACTTCTGCAAGAACAAGTGCCTCAGAACCTTCATCGACGTCAAGACCAGCGTTTTGAATGAGAACGCCTACAGGCCGACGAAGTCGAAGGTTCCGCTTCCGGAGGGATCGCAGCGCCTGATCATCGCCACCTGCGAGAAGGGCACGGTTGAGGACATCAACGAGATGCGCAGCATCAAGGGCGGTCTCGACAAAGTGAAGAAGGCGAATCCGAACTTTGTGGAGATTGCCGCTCGCGCCGCCTTCCGCGTCCCGGATGTGCCGCTGGTTGCCGATCCGCTTCCGAAGCTCCAGTTTACGGCTGCCCAAAAGCGGCGTGCGGAGCTGATGAAGAAGCGATCGCAGATCCGCATCGGCATGCCTCGCGTTCTCAACATGTACTCCATGACGCCCGTCTTCACTGGCTACTTCGCTTCCCTGGGCGTCAAGCCGGAGAACATGGTTTTCTCGGATTACACGAGCGAGACGTTGTACAAGGAGGGCGCCAAGCGGGGAGCCATTGACCCGTGCTTCCCCTCCAAGCTCGGCATTCCGCACGTGCACAACCTGCTCTACGTGCACCACGCGAAGAAGCCGCTCGATGTGATCTTCTTCCCGATGATCGACTGCCTCCCCAGCGATTTGAGGGAGACTCAGGCGTCGCGCGCCTGTCCGACGGTGGCGACAACACCGGAAGCCGTGAAGGCTGCCTTTACCAAGGAAGGAGATCTGTTCGCCGAAAAGAACGTCAAGTTCCTCGACACGTTCGTGAACCTCTCCCGTCCGGACCTTTTCGAACGGCAGATGTTCGAGGCGTTCAAGGACATTCTCGGCCTCTCGCCGGAGGAGAATCATCGTGCGGTGGAAGCCGGGTACAAGGCGCTCGATTACTTCAACAACGTCACACTGCGCGGAGCGGCCCGCGAGGTGCTGGAGCAGCTCGAAAGGGAAGACCGGATCGGCGTGGTTCTGCTTGGACGGCCTTACCACAACGATCCCGGTGTGAATCACGAAATTCTGGAGGAGTTCCAGAAGCTGGGGTATCCGGTATTCACCCAGGACTCGCTGCCAATCGATGATGACATCGTCTGGCGGCTGTTCGGTGATGAGGTGAACGCCGGCGAGATCCCGCATCCACTCGCAGTTACGGATGTGTGGAAGAACTCCTACAGCGAAAACACGACGCGTAAGGTCTGGGCGGCGAAATACGTGGCCCGGCACCCCAATCTCGTTGCTCTGGAGCTATCGAGCTTCAAGTGCGGTCACGACGCACCGATTTATACGGTGGTCGAAGAGATTGTGGAGCATTCCGGCACGCCGTACTTCTGCTTCAAGGATATCGATGAGAACAAGCCCACGGGATCGATCAAGATCCGCGTGGAGACCATCGCATACTTCCTCAAGCGTTACCGCGAGGATATGGTGCAGAACCGGGCGAAGAAAGCGGCGATCGATCAGCAGCTCGCCGAGTTTGAGGCCCGGCTGCGGCGCCAGTTGCTGAAGGAGAAGTTCGCCAGCCTGCACGACGATGCCCGGATCCGGGAATCGTTGGAGCAGGGTCACATGCCGACGATCCATGTGCCGCTCGGCCAGCTTGCCGCCTCAAATCCGCGTCCTGCGCAGCACGTCAACGGCGATTAGAGTGAATGCGGCGGGGTAGTACCCCGCCGCCACAACCTAAGGCTGGCGCTGGACTTCACTCTACGCCAAAATCTTCGTCACGACATTTCCCGCAACATCCGTCAGCCGGAAATCGCGGCCCGCATGGCGGAAGGTGAGCTTGGTGTGGTCGAAACCAAGCAGGTGCAAGATGGTTGCGTGGAAATCGTGGACGTGGACCCCGTCCTCGGCAACCTTGATACCGTACTCATCGGATGCACCGTAGGTAATGCCGCCTTTCACACCCGCGCCCGCCAGCCACGACGAATAGACGGAGACGTGGTGCGAGCGCCCCTTCGGGCTATCCGGCCACGGTGAGCGGCCAAATTCCGTGGTCCAAACCACCAGCGTGTCCTCGAGCATTCCACGCGACTTCAAGTCGTTCAGCAGGCCGTAGATTGGCCGGTCAATGTTCTTCGCCAGCGGCTCATGGGTCTTCATATCGCCGTGCGCGTCCCAGTTGTTTGATGCGCCCACGTCGATCAACTCGACGAACCGCACGCCGCGCTCGGCCAGTCGTCTTGCCACCAGGCACTGCCAGGCAAAACCCTTCGTGGACCCTCGCTCCAGACCGTAAAGGGCCAACGTGGCGTCGCTCTCCTTGGAGAGATCCAGCACGTCTGGCATCTCCATCTGCATGCCGAATGCAGTTTCGAAGGACTTTACGCGAGCGGCCAGCTTTGGATCGCCCGGCCGGGCGGCCATGTGCTTCCTGTTGAAACGCTCCAGCAAGCCCATTTCCAGCTTCTGGAGTTCCGCTGTCGGTGTCCTCCTTGCAAGGTTCGGTACGGGATTCTCCCCCGGAGTCACGAGCGTGCCGCTGTGAACGCCCGGAAGAAAATCCGAAGACCAAACCTGCGCTCCGGCGTAGGGCAGCGCGGGTGCAAGCACGACGAATGACGGGAGGTTCCGGTTTTCCGTGCCGAGCCCGTAGCTAACCCAGGATCCGATGGATGGCCGGGCGAACGTTACCGATCCTGTATGGACGCCTAAAGTGGCCTGAGCATGATCGTTGTGATCGCCATGCATCGAGCGGATGACGCAGATGTCATCCATGCATTTTCGGATCCAGGGGAAGAGGTCGCTCACCTCCGTGCCGCACTTCGAATCCCGGCTGAACTCCCAAAACGGACCGAGGTAGGGCTTGCCGTTGGGAGCTGTCTTGCCTTCTTTGGCTGCCTCCACCAAAGCGGGCTTGGGGTCGAAGGTTTCGATGTGAGACACTCCGCCGGTCGCGAACAGAAAGATGACGCGCTTTGCCTTTGGAGTGAAATGCGGCGCCTTGGGAGCGAGCTCGTCGCCGGAGTCCGCGAGGCATTGCTGGAGGATCGCCGGTAGCAGGACAGAACCGCTTACCATGGAGCGGACCATCTGCCGCCTTGTGGGATCGAAACAAGAGCACTTAGCCATCACCGTCCTCGTACGCTTAGTCCACAAAGAAAAACTCGTCGCTCGAGAGCAGGACGCGCAGGTAGCTTGCCAACGCCGCCCTCGGCCTGCGCTCGGCCGGCAGCTCGGAATCCTCCAGCGCAGCCTGGGCTTTGGCGAGGTAGCGCGTGCCTTCGAGCACTTCCGCGGCAGTCGGCCGCCTTCCAAACGCCAGCCTGTAGGCGAACTGGATACGGGACGGCGTGTCGGGGTACGCCATCCCAACGCGGACTGCCATGTGGTCTGCCTGCTGATGGAAGAATTCGCCGTTCATCAGCGCCAGAGCCTGTAGAGCCGTCAAACTCGAACTTCTGGCGGGCGTGCTGGCATTTGGGTCTGCCGGATCAAACAGTTCGAGGAGTGGATGCTTCCGCAGGCGCTGCTGCATGAGGTAGACGCTGCGCTTGTTGTGGTCGTAGACAGCGAAAAACTGCCGGTGCTGTGAGTACCTCCACTCATGAACGGGCGGAAACGGATGTGGGCCTCCGGGAGTGGGATCCAGCTGACCGCTGATGGCCAGGAGCGAGTCCCGAATCTCCTCCGCTTCCAGACGCCGGCGTTCGAATCTCCAAAGGTAGGAGTTCTTCGGATCCTTCTCGGCGTTCGCCGCATGGTGCGTGCTCGCCAGGTGATACGCCCGCGTCAGCATGATGAGCTTGTGCATCGCCTTGATGGAGTAGCCGGACTCCACAAAGCGGCTTGTCAGCCAGTCGAGGAGTTCCGGGTGGGTGGGTGCTTCACCACGAGTTCCAAAGTCGTTCGGTGTGGGGACAAGTCCTTTGCCGAAGTGCCACTGCCAGATCCGGTTCACGATGACGCGAGGAGTCAGCGGGTTACTCGGGTCTGTAATCCATTCGGCCAGTTGCCGCCGTCCGCTCCCGGATTCGTTTGACTCGAGCTTTTGCCCTCCGAGAATCGTCAACCATCCCCGCGGAACTTCCTCTCCTAACTGCCTGGGGTCCCCTTTGTAGTGCATCCGAGCGTTCTGAGGACACGAGCTATCGCGGACCGCATACGCTTTCGCAACCTTTGGCGGTGAAAGCTCCAGCCTCAAAACCTCGGCTTCCAGGCGCTTGATTTCTTCCTTCGACTCGGGCTTATTGCGGCCGGAGCCGAAACGGAGCTCGCGGATCTGCTCGTACGTTGTCTTGATCTTGTACTCCCACTCGTCCAGAGCCTTTTGTTGCTCGGGGCCTTCCAGCGCAATAAAGTCGAACGGGCGGGGTTCCGTCTCGACTCCGGGGAAGGAGTACACGGTGGATTCAAAGATGCCGTACAGAGCAAAGTAGTCCTTTTGCGGAATCGGATCGTACTTATGATCGTGGCAGCGGGCGCAGGAGAGGCTTAGTCCGAGCATCCCCTTGCCAATGTTGTCGATCGTATCGTCGATCGTCAGATGGTGTTCGCGGCGGTTGGACGCAAAGCGCCGGGAAATGGCAATGTAGCCGGTCGCAATCAGCTTGCTCCGCCGGTCCTCATCGTTCTTCGGTTCAAGAAGATCGCCCGCGATCTGCTCCCGGAGAAACTCCATGTACGGCTTGTCCTCATTAAAGGACTGGATGACCCAGTTGCGGTAGCGGTAGGCGTCAGGCACCGGAAAATCCGAGTTGCAGCCCGCGGTGTCGGCGTAACGCACCACGTCCAGCCAGTGGCGTCCCCAGCGTTCGCCGTAATGCGGAGACGCGAGAAGGCGGTCGATGACCTTCTCGAAAGCGTTCGGGGAGGTATCGCGGACGAAAGCGTCGACTTCCTCGGGAGTCGGAGGCAGGCCGGTCAGATCGTAGGTGGCTCGCCGGATCAAGTCGCGCTTGCTTGCCAGACCAACGGGAACCAGCTTGTTTTCATCGAGCTTGGCTTTGATGAAGCGATCGATCGGCGTCCGGCTCCACAGGGGATCGGTGACTCGCGGCGGCTCAGGGTCCTTTGCCGGCTGATAGGCCCAGTGTTTTCGCGCCTTCTCGAAGTCGTACGGTGGTGCGGGAGGCGCTGCTGCCTGATCGCGTGGATCCGGGGCCCCCATTTTGATCCACTCTTCAAAATCGGCGATGACTTCATCGGGCAGGGGAGTGCCGGGGGGCATCTTCACTGCGCCTGACCGCTTGATGGTCGCTAACAGGTGACTTTCCTCAGGCTTCCCGGGCACAACGGCAGGCAGGCCCGATCCACCACCTTTTCGTAGGCCTTCGCGCGTATCGAGCGAAAACTGTCCCATAAGCGGCTTTGAGGAGGCGCTATGGCAGGCGTAGCACTGCGACACCAGAACGGGGCGAATCTTTTTCTCAAAGAATTCCAATCCGTCAGGATTCTGGGCTAGCAGGGGAAGGGCAACGAGGCTAAAGAGAATGCGCCGCGGCACCATGGCAATGGAGTATATCCGATCTGTGAGCCGAGCGACACCGTTAATAGCTGTATCGGGTTCTCAGATGCCGCTGAGTAAACTCTCCGTGAATGGTTGCGCCGGTTGTGATATGTGACATGTAATCGAAAAGCAGGGAGAGAGTATGTTATCCGGGAACTGGAAGGATCGGAAGCCTTACTACGACTTTGTGATTGTCGGATCTGGTTACGGAGGAGCGATCACCGCGGCCCGAATCGCAGAGGCTCAACTTGGAAAGAGCATTTGTATCCTTGAGCGCGGCCGGGAGTGGATTCCTGGTTCGTTCCCCGATACGCTGGATGGGATCCTCCAAGCTACCCGTAGCAGTGCCAATCCGCTTGGTTTGTATGAGTTTCTGACTTACCGCGATATCTCCGTGATCAAAGGCTCCGGGCTCGGCGGCACATCGCTTGTGAACGCAAACGTGGCGATCATGCCGGATCCCGAAGTATTTGATCTCGTCGATTGGCCTGAACCGCTTAGCTACGATCACCTGCGGACATACTATGAAAAGGCCCTCGCGGGTCTCGACGCGAAACCGCACCCGAAGAAGGCAAGCTTTCTGAAAGTACAGGCGCTTGAAAGGCGCGCTGCCGAGCTCGGCTTACGCACTGTCCCCCTCAATCTCACGGTAAACTTCGATCCCAACAAGAAAGATCCCCTCGGCAATCCCCGTGCGGCCTGTAATGACTGCGGCGACTGCGTTACGGGATGCAACTTCGGCGCGAAGAATACTCTCTATACCAACTACCTTCCCCTTGCCAGGAAATATGGCGCCGAGATTTATACGCAGACGAAGGTCGAATGGATTGAGAAGTTGAGCGGAGGCGGGTGGAAGGTGCACGGCCGCTACTACCGCAATAACACCTTCAGCGAGCGCTTTAGCCTGACAGCCGCCAACGTGATCCTCGCTGCCGGTTCCATCAACTCGACCGAGATTCTGATGCGCTCCGAGATGAACGGGCTATCAGTCTCGCCACGTCTCGGCACGGGTTTTTCGGGCAACGGCGACTTCTTTGGCCTCGCCTACAACGGGGATTATCAGACCAATGTTCTCGGGCTTGGCCGGTCGGTTGAAATCCCGGGAGCTGGATGCGCGCCCGGGCCTACGATCGTCGCAGCGATCCGTTACAACGGTTCGCTCCCGCCCGATCGCCGCATCACGATTGAGGATCTCTCCTTCCCGAGCGCTTATGTACAGGCTGCCAAAACGGCCTTTGCTGTGATCCGCGGGGAAGATACAGACATCGGCGACCAGGCTGCGGAACTTGAGCGTATTAAGCGCGATCTCGCACCCTTTGGAGGAAACTCCTCCGAAGGAGCGCTGAATCATACCATGCTCTACCTCTGCATGGGCTTTGACGATGCCCGTGGCCGCATGATCTTTGAAGCGCCGTGGTATGAGCCCGACGGCCGTATGCGGATTGAATGGGATGACGTGGGCCGCCAGGTTGTGTTCGCCAGGATTAATGAGGAGCTTCGGCGGCACGCGCGGGCTCAGGGCGCTACCTTCATTCAAAACCCCATGTGGACGATTTTCGATACTCGCCATCTGGTGACGGCCCATCCCCTCGGTGGATGTCCTATCGGCGAGGACTACATGCATGGGGCTGTTGATGCCTACGGCCGGGTGTTTTCGGGTGATGGCAGCGTGCACGAAGGCTTGTATGTCGCCGACGGAGCACTGATTCCCTCCGCGCTCGGTGTGAATCCATTCCTCACAATCTCCGCTCTTGCGGAGTGGATTGCAGACCGAAAGGTTCGCGAGCTGCAAGGCGAAGCTTATCCAAAGCGGGCACTTGCTCTCAACATACCCACGATCGATTCGGTAGAAGTGACAACCTACAGCGAGGGTGAGCTCGAGAAGCTGTTCCGCCGCGTCCCCTGCCAGAGCATTAACCTGATGCTCAACAGTGGGCAGCGAGTCGTGGATATCGAGAGCCGTACAATTCGCAATGACGAGTACTGGAAGGGCTTCTTCCCCAAGGGGCACATCCTCAATGCGATGTCGTCCGCGATCTTCACCGGTTTCCGAAAGCAGTTCTTCAAGACTGGCGATCATTACGGCGGCATTACCAGCGACACCGACGGCCGCATTCGGGCCCGCAACACTCTCAAAGAAGTTGTGCTCAAGAAGCGCGAGGGCGATCTGGAGCCCGGAAAGTACATCCTTCTCGAGTACACAGATCCGCCGTGGCAGGGCTACTACGACGTTTTCAAGGTCGTCAACGAGAATCTGCTGATTGGGCGTGTGTACATCGGAGAGTTCCCGAAGGGCCTGCGTCTGTTCACGTTCCCCATGACGCGGGTCTACAACTTCGAGCAAATGACGGTTGAGGACCACGCCACGCTGTGGCGGGGCGGTACTGTTCCGGGTCCGCAGGATCTGGAAGGCGTCTGGCGGATGGACGCAATTTCAAATGCCAACCACCTGGCGGGCGTTGCCTACCTGGAGTTTCGCCGCCAGCCGGACGGTCGCCTGGAGAGCCGTTATCAACTCATGGGACTCCTGGAAGGGCTTGTCGTTCCAGGATTTCTCGCCAATCACTTCCAGCTTGTCGACTTCACTCCGTTCCACGACGAAATCCGCCAGGTTACCGATGATTTCATGGTCGGCAAGTATGTAATGGACCTGCCGCCTGGCATCAGCAGCTTGTTCCCGGCAGCTTCGTTAGGCCTGCTGCATGTCGAGGAGGAACCACGCCACCGCTTTGGCTTCTACTACACGCTGACACGGACGGACCAGGCCACAACGCCGTCAAACCGGTTGCTCGAGCCGTTCCTTAACGTTCATCTGCCTGCAGGTCTCGGAATGACCTTTGATGAGGAGATGGTGGGGTGGTATTGGCCAGGGAAGGGAACAACCGCTTCCCAGGGCTCGGACCGTCGCGAAATCGCCGCCCGAATCCCTCGGCAGGGCCGTCCGGACGGCGCCTTCCAGTGCAGCTTCAAATTGAGGATGACCGTTCGGGACCTCAATGAGTTCATCGAGGGCGCTGCGCACGAGGCTGGGGCAAAGGGCACGATTAGCTTCGAGAATTTCGAAGGAAGTCCCGCCATGTTCGAGATCGACGAGAGCAGGAGCCGCTTCCATTATCTGATCCGCAATGAAGCGACCGGCGAAGCGGAGATGCGATATGTGCTGTATTTCCAGACGCCGGACGGCCGCCGTTTCCTGTTCGACGGGCGGAAGTACATGCAGAAGGACGAACGGATCGGCGAGCGCGGGATCCGCGAGGCTCTCGAAGACTTCACAACGCTCTACTGTCATGTGTCAGAGCTGCGCGAGGATGGGACCCCAACAACCGAGGCGGCGGGCGAGGGTCTCCTCAAATTCAAGACCTTCGAGGACATCGCGGCGGTCCAAAATTTGGCAGGGTTTCTGCGCTCGTTCAAGGTTACAGGCACCTCTGATCCGCTGCTGCAGCTTCAGGGACAGATGAAGTTCTTCGCCTTCACTGCCCAGTTTGTGCAGCGGGAGTATGATCCTTTGGCCCCCGAGCCGCGAGGCTTGCAGGAGGAAGTCCGGTTCGCCGTGCTCCGCGGAGCCTCCGAGCCCGACTATTTCAGCACGCGCTCAACGCCGGAACTGCAGCAGATTCTGCGGGACGCGCCAACGTTGCCTCTTGAGAAGCTGATCAATACCGGCGCTGTCCGGATTGATTTCGCGAAAAAACGCATCTTCCGCGATTCGTTCTGGAAGGGATCGTTTGCGAGGGATTCGGTGCTAGGAGCCGAGGAACGTCTTCGCAACAGAATTTCCGGCAGCGAGGCGAAGACCGCGTCAACCTTCACCGGTGGAAGCTTTTGGAAGCGTTTCGATCGAATTCGTGAGGATGGCGTGGCAATCGGCCATGTCGTGAACTACGAGCTTGACTGGCTTCCTGGAAAACCCGAGGTGCGTCTCGTCCCTTATGCCGACGACCGGCGTACCTACTTCCAGAAGGGAGACAACATTCTCCTGCTCACTTATGTGAATGAGCCGTATCGCATCGTCTACGACACTATCAAAGTGATTGATGAGGACAGCGCGATTGGCGTGATGCATTTGGGTACCTTCCCCGATGGACTGGAGTTCGCGACATTCGTGATGGAGAGGAACAACTACCCGTTTGAAAAAATGGCGGTCGAGGATCATCACGCGATCTTCAACGATGCGCGGGCCTTCGTCCCCACACCACAGCAAGTGCTGGGAGACTGGCAGGGCCACCTGATCTTCCTCCGCAACCCGAATCTCAGCCTGCTGAACCAATTCAATCCGGCGGCGCTCCGTGTGAAGTTTGAGCAGACGCCTACCGGCGTCTCAGCGCGGTACCGTTTCGGCCTCATCACGTCCTCGGGCCAGCCCGAGTCCAGTGAGGAGTTTGTTCACATTACGGACAGCGCCATGTTCCGGCATGAGCTTCGCATGATCGATTCGGACACCATGATCGGCCGGTGGGCGGCGACCGAACCGAGCGCAGCGCTGTTGCAGGGGCTGCAGCAGCATCTGGAGCCGGCAGGCAATCGGTTCGTGTTCTACTACCTGTTGACGCGGGCCTGACGAGAGGGCTTTTCATGGATCGCGACGGAGCACTGCAACTCGACCTCCTGGACGTGTACGGAGATCACGTTCAGGAGAAGGTTGATATTTATCTCCGCCACCAGACGCTTGCCGCCGAGCAGCGCATTGCCAGGGGAGTCGACGCCTCCAAGAGTATTCTGATCAAGCAGCTACTTGGGGCGCCCCAGGGGCTCTACCGGATCGAGATCTATGCGCCTTCCTACCTGCCTACAAGTTGGTTTGTGAATGTGAAATCCGGCGGTGTGACGAGCAAGGCGAAGATGCTCCTGATCGATCCTCGGAAGGTGGTTCGTGTCGATTTTCCGTCATTTGAGCAGCTTCCCTACGGCCGTGACTTGCTGGAACGCTGTTCGAATGTTCTCGGTTTTGAGGGCCGCTCCGGGGCGTCGTTATACGACAGCCTGGATGACATCCGCCGTGCCGGTCTGCTGAACATCCTCGCAAAGTGCCAACACACACGCTTGGCTGAAGGCGGCACGGTCTTGTGCCACCTCCAGGAGTTGCGGGAGTTAAGGGGAGACCGCTTCTATGCCACTGTTTCCCACGCGCTGCGGGAAAGCGTCCGAAACAGCGTAGCGGACGGAAGTTTCTTTCCCGTGGACGGCCTGCTCCACCGGCCTCCCGACGGCTATTCGCTCGCAGGCAGCTTCAAGACGTCCGACAGTTACGGCAACCTCCAATTGACCTTCTTTTGCAACGGCGTGGACTGGGTGGCCGATATCGATATCGACGACGCCGGCGGTTTCGAGCACGCCTTCCAGGTAATCCGGAACGCAGTCACCGGACAGCCTACGCATCCATACAACATTCACCAGATTCTGATTTACTGGCAGGAACTGGATCCGGGATACCGGCTGATTCTGTACGAAGAGGAGCCGGAGACGGCGGTCGCCGGGGTCTAGGCCGCCGTCCATTCCACAAGGCCAAGATAGGCCGTCAGAAGCACAAGGAGTCCGAAGATGATGCGGTACCAGGCAAAGCCTGTAAAGTCGTGACTGCTGATGTAGCGGAGCAGCCAGCGAATGCAGAGAAGCGCAGAGACCAAGGCTGCGGCTGAGCCGACGAGGAACAGGCCGAGGTCGTCCGCCGAGAGGAGGCTCCGCTCCTTGTAGAGGTCATAGACGCCCGCCCCAATCAAGGTTGGCACGGCCAGGAAAAATGAAAACTCGGTCGCTGCCTTGCGGGAGCAGCCAAAAAGCAGCCCACCAATGATCGTCGCTCCGGAGCGGGACGTGCCGGGAATCAGCGCGAGGCATTGGGCGCAACCGATCTTGAACGCGTCGATCCATGTCAGATCGTCGACCTGCTCGAACCGGACCTCGTGCTTGCGGCGTTCCGCCCAGAGGATCACGAGGCCGCCTCCGATGAGTGCCATCGCGACAGGGACCGGCCGGAAAAGGTACGCCTTGATATAGCGGGAGAACAGGACACCAAGGAACGCGGCGGGAAGGAAAGCGACAACAATATTCGTAACAAATCGCGCCGCATGCGTGTTTGAAAAGAGGCCAGCGGCAACGTCCCAAAACCGTCTCCGGTACTCCCAAAGGACGGCAAGCAGCGCGCCGGTCTGGATAACGACTTCAAAAACCTTACTCTTCTCGTCGGTAAAGCCGAGAAGATCGCCTACGAGAATCAGGTGGCCAGTGGAAGAGATGGGCAGGAACTCGGTGAGTCCCTCCACCACGCCCATTAACAATGCTTTGAAGAGAAGAATGAGGTCCATCGGCGATTGTAGCAAACCTGTGGATGCTGAGTTGACTTCGCCCCACCTCATTCTCGCGCTTGACAATTCATCGCTGCCAGATGGAGACTGCCTAGTCGATGCGAACTCCAGTTCTTGCGAAGGCTTGCCGACTCGCTGTGGTTTGCGCTTTGGCGATCGCGCCCTGCCTGTTAGCGGCGGATAGAAAAGCCACGGCGGAGCGATGGCCGGAACATTACAACGTTCCGCTTTGGGACGAGGGCAAGGTGCCGCTGGCTCAGGGGAATGGCCCTCTGGACAATCCCTTCGTAACAGTGTTCCTGCCGCCTCCGGGCAAGCGAAACGGCGGGGCCGTCATTATCGCGCCCGGCGGTTCCAACATCATGCTGATGTATGGCGCCGAAGGTATGGAAGTGGCCGAGCGCTTCAACGACTGGGGATTTGCAGCTTTCGTGCTGACCTACCGGCTTGCTCCCAGGTATGGACAGGATGCCAGAGTGATGGATGGAAAGCGTGCCATTCAACTGGTGCGCGCCCGGGCAAGCGAATGGAATCTGGATCCGAACCGGGTCGGCTTCGCCGGGTTTTCGGCTGGCTCGAACCTGGGACGCGCGGTAGCCGCCGCCTCCGGTCCGGGCGAGCCCGCCGCGGCAGATCCCATCGACCGGGTCTCTTCCCGTCCGGATTTTCTGGTGTTGGTCTATGGTCCCGGAAGGCCGCAGGAAGGGGAGCCTCTGAAAAACTTTCCCCCGACGTTTTTGGTGGCGGCGGCACTCGACCGAGGAGCTGCGAACGGGTCCGCGCAGTTGTTCATGGATTTGAATCGGGCGGGCGCCACGGCCGAGCTTCATATCTACCAAAAAGGCCGTCACGGTTTTGGCGCGGCTTCTACCAGCCCTGAGTTCTCGCCGTGGATGAACGCGCTGGAGCACTTCCTGCGCCAGGGCGGATTCTTTCAAGGAGGCAAGTAAGGATGGGAAGCATGCGCTGGCTGGCTGTGACTGTGCCGCTTGTGGCCGCAGGGTTCACCACCGCGGTTCTGCTATCCGCGCCCTCGTCTCCGCCCCAGGTCGTGAACGACGGTTACGGCGACTTTGTCTATGTCCCGGCTGGGCCTTTCAAAATGGGAGACAACTTCGGCGACGGCGAATCCCGCGAAAGACCCGTACATGTCGTGGAACTGGATGCCTTCTACATCGGCAAGTACGAGGTCACGAACGGCGACTGGAAGAAGTTCCGGGATGACCCGGGCTATGACGATCCGAAGTTCTGGCCGGGCGGGAGAGTGGTTCCCAAGGACCAGATTCCGTATTGGACACAGCCACAGAACCACGGAGGCGGGACGCCCGGTAGCGACAATTATCCCGTTATCGGCGTGAATTGGGATGCCGCTACAGCCTACTGCAACTGGCTGAGCGCAAAGACTGGCAAGAAGTACCGCTTGCCCACGGAAGCGGAATGGGAGAAAGCGGCGCGCGGCACAGATCAGCGGCGCTTCCCATGGGGAAACGAGATCGATCACTCCTACGCGAACTACACGGGAAGCCAGCAGTACGACACAGTCCGGGTGGTCGGATTCTATGACGGCAGCATGCGCGAGGGCTTCCCGACCCGCAGCAATGCGTCGCCTTACGGGGCTTTCGATATGGCGGGCAACGTGATGGAGTGGTGCCAGGATTGGTACAGCCGCGATTACTATTCGGTCTCGCCTCGCAAGAATCCGAAAGGGCCGGCGAGTGGAGCTTACAGGGTTGTCCGCGGCGGCAGTTTCTTTATGGAACCGCAGGACCTCCGGACGTACGCCCGCTCTGCTGCCTGGCCCTCCTTCCAGGCTCATCGAATGATTGGCTTCCGCGCGGTTCGGGAGCCCTAGCTCCGGCTCCTACTGGAGAATCGGTAGGCTTCCGGAGCCCGTGGTGCGGGTTGTCCCGTAGATGTTGAAGGGCTGGCCGTCTTGCAGACGCGAAAGCTCTTCGATCGTGGCCCCGGCATGCTTCGCAACCAACCGAGGTTTCCGGGGCGGAGGATCAGAGGCGTTATCGTTCCCGTTCCATTTCAGATACAGGTGTTTGGAGATTTTTTCTTCGGGAACGCCGGCGAAGCGCAGGGCAGGGTACTTGAACTGCGGGCCGTGGAGCCAGCGGCCCCGGCCGTAATAGAAGGCATACATGCCCAGCTTCCACGCGAGGTTCGATCGTTTGCGGACCACCGCAAAGTCCAGGCTCTGACGCCACGCAGTCAAGATAAACTCCCACTGCAGTTTCGTCAGCTCCCGAGGCTTTAGGGCATGTCCGTCCGCCATCCGGGTTTCCTCAAGCGGCGTGAAGATCGACGGCACGTAGAGTATTTTGTTTCGCCGCAAGCGATAGAGCAGGTCGAGGGACTGTTTGATGTCGTCTTCCGTTTCGTCCGGCAGCCCGACGATAAACGTACAGACCGGGAACCAGTTGTTCTCGTTCAGGATATTGATTCCCTCAACCACAATGTCCTGCCAGTCCCGCACGTCGAACGGGAGGGCCTTTCCCGGCATCGTTAGCGCGGCCAGGCGCGGCGAGCCAGTCTCGATTCCGATCAGCGGCGAGACGAACGTCTTGTCGGGATGGGTGGAGGCCGGATTTCGCAGGATGCTCTTCCTGAGCAGGATGCTGGAGAGTTCCTTGATCAAATGCGGATTGACTAGCGCCGGCGCAATGGTGGCGTGAGAGAGTGGAAGATAATCAACACCCTTCACTGACGCAACCGCAGAATAGAAGTTCACGAGAGCGTCGGCGTTCGGAATATAGAAGGGCGCAGCCGCTCCATAGATGAAGATATCCTCCGAGACAGGAAAGATGACGCGGCCTCCTTCACGGACGTTCGCTTTTACCGCTTCGAGCAGTTGCTCCGGCGGAATTGAGACGCGAGTCTCGAGGGTGGGTGTGCAGAAAGCGCACTGCCGCCCGCAGCCCCTTGTCATCTCGACGATTCCGAACGTGGAACGCTTCTGAGGTATGACGATTTGGTCGAGGGTTGGCTCGGGCGCGCGCACGACCCGCGGTAGCGGTTTCCCTTCATCGGCCGCCTTGAAGAGATCTGCGATGACTGCCTCGCCCCGTCCAATGACGACGCAGTCGACGCCAAGGCGGTCGAACGAATTGGTCTTCTCGATCTGCCATGAGCCCGCGCCGCCGACGATGACCCGCGGCCGATATTTGCGCACAGCCGGGTGCAGGAACACGCGCTCGCTTTCGTATGCGTTGATAGGCCGCGCCGTGCTGCCGAAGATGTTGCTGTAAACGCCCGTGGAGAAGGCTGCGCCGATTGGATTGTGCGCGCTCACTCCAATGGCCCGGGTTCGAGGTCCGACGAAACGGTCAAGGTCTTCGGGATAGCAGACAACTACGTCTTCCGGCGGATAATGCTTTAGTAAGATAGCTTCGGTGACTCGAAGGCCGTAGGGCATGACGACTGCAGTTCCATCAGGGTGCCTCGGCTGCTCGAGATTCTTTTTGTAAAGGAACCGTGGCGCGAATTGCGCCGGAACGGAAGCGTAAACCATCTGCTTCCAGGGGCTGAACTGTTGTTCGGTGCTCTCAGTTGCTGGAGCAGTGAGAACGAATCGGACGCCGCGAGGGTCAAAAGCCACGTCGCACCTACCCAGTTGAGAATCCTAACTATTGTGTTGCCTTAACTCCTCTGCCCGCAAGTGAAATGCAGGCGAAGAGTCCATAGACGCATTGGAGGTTGCTTCTTTTCAGTTAATAGGTCAAATAGGTCAGGCTGCGGAAGACATTACCTGTTCCGTAACCCAGTCGGTAAGCAGCGCGGTTCGGCCTGAGGATCGGAGGGGCGTCTTGTCAAGGACGGCGTTCACGAAGTCGTGAATGCAGGGATAGTGCAGGTTATCCGGGGCCGGAATCTCTTCACGGAAGCCCGGGTAAACCAGTGAAGGCCCGTTCAGCGGGGATAAGTCCATTTCGCCTTCTGTGCCTCGAATACGAAATTCATCCCTGGCGACGCGCGAATGCCACCGGACGTCCACCAGACCGCGCACGCCGCTGTCGTAATCGATGAGCACGGTGGCATTGTCCTCCACTTCAAAATCATGAACGAGGGTGGAAATATGTCCGCTGACGCGCTGCGGGAGGCCGAACAGATAGTTCATCAGGTCGATCCGATGGGACGCGATGTCATAGAGAGGTCCGCCGCCAGCGCATCGCGGATCGATCAGCCACTGGCGATTGGTGTCCGGACGGAGCCAGTCGTGGCAGGTTGCTTCCGCGAACACGGGGCGCCCGATTGCCCCGGCCTTGATCAAATCCCGCGCGCGATTGACCTTATCGTACATTCTCCGGTAGTACGCAATTCCGAGTGTTCGCCCTGTCTCTTCGGAAACCTGCTGCATGCGGCATGCCTCGGCGTAGTTCATCGCCATTGGCTTCTCACACAGCACGTGCTTTCCAGCCCGGAGACTGGCGATGGTCTGGGGAGCGTGGAGATAGACGGGAGTCGCGACGTAAACGGCATCGGCGTTCGATTCGGCGAGCGCAACTTCGAGGTCCGTCCACGCCGGAGCCTGATACGGCTCCGCCTTCGAAGGATTGCGTGTGACGATGCCGGCCAGCCTGCTTCGCGGCTCCGACAGAATCGCGGGCAGGACACGCCGCGTCGTGATGTCGCCCACTCCGATTACCAGCCAGTTGAGCATACGCTCTATGGTAACCATACCCTCAAGGCGGCCCGGCGGCGGCACCCGCTATCATAAGAGAGAGCGGAACCAGAGAGAGCTATAACCGCGGAGGGTCCCGAATCAATGAGTGTGCCGATTTCGCAGATGTGGACAGTGGCGACGTATATTCTGAAGCAGAAGCTCGCGGGGAGGGAGCGGTATCCCCTGGTGCTGATGCTGGAGCCGCTGTTCCGCTGCAACCTGGCTTGCGCCGGCTGCGGGAAGATTCAGTACCCGGCCCACGTCCTGAAGCGGAACATGTCGCCAGAGGAGTGTTTTCGCGCGGTGGATGAGTGCGGCGCCCCGGTTGTGACAATCCCTGGCGGCGAGCCCTTGCTGCACCCGCAGATTCGGGAAATTGTTGACGGGCTGATCGCGAGAAAGAAATACGTCTACCTTTGCACGAATGCGCTTCTGCTCGAAGAAAAGCTGGACCAGTTCACGCCAAGCAAGTACTTGACCTTTTCGGTGCACCTCGACGGGCAGCGCGAAGAGCACGACTTCGCGGTCTGCCGGGAAGGGGGCTATGACATTGCCGTCCGCGCGATCCGTGCGGCTTTGAAACGCGGATTCCGGGTTACGACGAATACCACCTTGTTTGACGGAGCCGACCCGAACAGCGTTCGCGCCTTCTTCGATGAGATGATGGAGCTTGGCGTTGAGGGAATGATGCTATCCCCCGGCTACTCCTACGACAAAGCCCCGGATCAGCATCATTTCCTCGGGCGCGCCCGGACCCGGCGGCTCTTCCGCGCAATCCTGTCCAACCGCAAGCGGCACTGGAAGTTCAACCTGTCGCCGCTTTTCATGGAGTTTCTCATGGGAAAGCGGCACTATAGCTGCACGCCCTGGGGAATGCCGACCTACAACATCTTCGGCTGGCAAAAGCCCTGTTACCTGCTTCAGGATGGCTACGCGGATACCTTTGCGGAGTTAATGGCTGAAACGGATTGGTCGCGTTACGGCACCGAATCGGGTAACCCAAGGTGCGCGAACTGTATGGTGCATAGCGGCTACGAGGCCTCTGCGGTCAACGACACATTCGGTTCTCTCCGCGGCTTGCTTGCGACTGCGAAGGCCACCTTCTCCAGTTATCGCGATCCGGAGGCTGCCGAAATGTTGCGCGAGCGGGTTGTTCCAGTGCACGCCCGCAATCCGTTTGTCCAGATCAAAGTTTCGAGCGAGAGCGTAGCCGAGGGGACAAGAGTTTGAAGCCTGACGAGCTGGAAGTAGTTGCGGGCTCCTCCCGCGAACAGTTGGAAGGGTGGATTCCGAAACTGGCGTCCGATGAGGAGATTCGCCAAGCTTTGGAAAAAGCCTTTTCCTATCGCGGCGATGTAACGATCACCTGCAAGGACGGCTCGCGGGTGGAAGGGTATGTCTTCGACCGGAGAACCGGGCGGACCCTGGAGGAGTCCATTGTTCGCGTTATGCCGAATGACGGCTCGCCAAGGCGCGTGATCCGCTATTCGGACATTTCCGCGCTCGTGTTCACCGGCAAAGACACGGCAGCCGGGAAAAGCTGGGAGGCGTGGGTGCGGAAGTACTGGGAGAAACGCGCCGCGGGAGAGCGAAACATCAGCTTGACCCCAGAACCTCTCGAATAGCTGGGACCGTTTCCTGATCTCGCGCTAGCTGCGGCGCCAATACACGCAGGACTCCTGCCAGTCATGCACCATTGTCATCGGTTCCGTGATTCCGTGCATACGCCGGAAGTCCTCGACTGCTGCCTTGCACGCTTCTACAGCGCCGTAGTCATCAATGATCACAAATCCGCGCGGCGAAACCTTCGGGTACAGATGCACTAACGCATCTATGGTCGATTCGTAGCTGTCGCCGTCAACGCGCAGGATTGATAACTGTTTGATGGGCGCGGTGGGCAGCGTGTCTTTGAACCATCCGGGAAGAAAGCTGACACGGTCATCGAGTAGTCCGAACCGCTCGAAGTTCCTCTTCACTTCCTCCAGAGACACGGACAAGTAGTCCAGCTTCCAAAAGACACTGCCCGCATCGGCAGGGTAGTTTTCTTCATCTGGTGGAGGCACGCCTTGGAACGAATCGGCGAGCCAGACTGTCCGGCTAACATCCCCGTAGGCGCGAAGGGCAGCGCGCATGAGGATTGCGGCTCCGCCTCTCCAGACGCCGGTCTCGATCATATCGCCAGGAATGTTCTCGAGTACCACCGTGCGTACGGCATCGTGAAGCTGATTGAGACGCGGAAGCCCCATCATAGTTTCGCCATACGTGCACTGTGTAGGGCCGTACTTCGGATGGGACGCCTCATCCGGCAGTCCGATCAAAGAGAGACCCAGAGGACGAAGTACGCGCTGGATCGCCGAAAGTACTGCTTTCCTTCTCGGGCCCATCAGCGCCTCTATGTTACGAAACCGGTCGGGGAAATCAGCTCGTGTGAGTACTTGTTTTAGCAGCTCCAGGTAGAGTTCCGACGCCTCCGGAGTGCCTGGGGTCCGGGAAAAGTTAAAGCCGTGCGTGTCTGCAGTCGCCGAAGTCTTCACGCTTTCCTCCAAGATAGGTGCGGGCCAACTGCTTGCGGTGCGCGCACATAGGTGCGACGATTTTCCTCGTTGTACAGTATCACTGAACAGTGTGTCAAGGGAGAGAAAATTTCTGCCGCGCGAATTTACGAGGTATATCGGAAAGATCGGGCTCCGGATGGAATTAGCTGCGATAAGCGATCGCGGTGCTCGGAATGAATGATATGTGTAACTTGGCGCGCCAGGTTACAGTGGACGAAGATAGAGCTTTTGCTCAATGTAAGGCTAACCACCCGCCCTCGAAAGTGAATTGCGCCGCCTCGATCCCCGCCGCCTTGAAAGGATGCGGAAAAGCAACAGGAGCACGACCGGCAGAAGCAAGAACGGGCGGCTGACCCATCCGGTAAGGGCAATCAGTACGAGCGAGGAGGGAATCGCTAAACCAAGGACGAGCAGCCAGATCGGCGTTGCGTCCTTTGGTTTCTGCTCCTCATATCGGCCATCGAGCAACGCCATACGCTAGTGCCTCCGAGCCGAAAACCATGTTGAGAGGCCGAGCGCCGCTATCGGCGCGATGAGAAACGGATCCTTCACCGCGCGCGCCAGGGGCCTCTGCGCCGCATACGACACGGTGAGCGTGAGCAGCAATACATTGGCCAGGAACGAAAACCACCGCAGCTCCGGTTTGGCGAGCCGGATTCGCAAGATGTTCAGCCCGCCTGCGTAAAGCAGTGCTAAACCCGTTCCGAAAAACCAGAGGGCCGCGGTAGAGATTCCACGATAGAGGCGGAACGTGTAAGCGCAGTGTATTGCACCGAAAGCTACAATAATCCAACCGCTTGCCCTGTCCACGAACTTACTCAAGATCTTCACTACTGGCATCCTACCGAAAAACTCTTCTCAACGTTTTCGCCCGATCGGCTGTATATACGTTTGGAACTTGAGCCTGATGCTTAGCCTCGCAGACTCACCCAGCCGGCAGGAACAGATGTCCCGCCGGCTGCTCGAACTCGCTCGTCAGGGTGACGTGACGGCTTTCGAGGACCTCATCAAGCAGCACGAGCGATTCGTATTCGGAATTGCGTGGCGGGTGCTCGGCAATATGCAGGATGCTCAGGATGCGACACAGGAGGTCTTCCTCAGATTGCACCGCTACCTGAACAGTCTTGACGAAGAAAGGAAGATTAATCCCTGGTTGTATCAGTTGACCATCAACATCTGCCGGGATATCCGGCGGCGGGCGCGTCGGAGATGCGTGGTCTCGCTTGAGGAACTCTGGTCGGAAACGGGATTTGAGGGAGCCCGACAGGTCCGCAAGGCTCAGAGGCCGCAGCGAGAAAAAACGGTGCCAGCAGAGCCATTTGTGGTGAAGCTGCTCACAGACGATCCGGACGTTACCATCTACTGGATTCTCGACGCGAAGGGAGATACCGAATGAAAGTTCTTATCTTTGTTCTAGGTTCATGGCTGCCGCTTCTAGCTGCGCAGGAGCCTAAGCCGGCTCAGCCGCAGCCGGCCCCGCCGTCAGAGGTGGTCATGCGCGTCTTCGAGGTCCGCCACGTCGATGTGGGGCGGTTGCGCGATCTCTTGGGGTTCTTCGGCGCCGAGGTGAGAGCAGATGCTATGCTGCGACTGATCTCCGCCCGCGGCACGCGTGAGCAGATTGCTGCGATTGAAGAGGCGATTAAGCGTTATGATGTGCCGCCTCCAATCCAAAGGAGCGTGGAGATTACTTTACACCTTGTGCAAGCAGAACAGCAGGCGGACTCCAGCGTCAAGCTTCCCCCTGAGCTTGAGCCTGTGGTCAAGCAACTTCGCTCAGTAATGTCCTACCAGTCCTTCCGGCTCCTTGATGTGCTTTCTATGAGAACCCGCGACGGGATGGGCGCGAATGCAAGCGGGGTGCTGAGCTTCGGGCCGAATGTTCCCAATACCGTTGGGGCAGTGAGAATTGGCCGCATCACCCTTATGGGATCCGACGGAGCACGGCAGGTGCGTGTGGACGGATTCCGGCTGGACCTCAACATTCCGGTTCGCGTAAGCCGTCCTGCCGGAGCGGCGGGCGAGACTCAGTGGCAGTTTCTCAACACCAGCATCGCTACCGATGTGGACGTACCGGAGGGCAAGAGGACTGTAATCGGAAAGTCGAGCGCCGAAGGCGCGGAAAAGGCGATCTTCGTGGTCATCACAGCCAACGTGGTCAACTAGCGATATACTGGCGCTTCGGCGCTATGAAACACTACCTCGCCTGCGATCTCGGAGCCGAGAGCGGACGAACGATTCTCGGAACGCTCTCCGGTGATCAGCTCCACCTGGAAGAACTGCATCGTTTCCCAAATCAGCCCGTGCGGCTGCCGAACGGCCTCTACTGGGACTCCTTCCGTCTGCTGCATGAGATTCAAAAGGGATTCAGTATCGCGGGCTGTGACCGGAAGCTGAAGCTGGACGGCATCGGCATCGATACCTGGGGAGTTGATTTCGGTCTGCTGGGATCGGACGGATCCCTGGTCGAGAACCCCCGCCACTACCGGGACGCGCGGAATCACGGCATGCTGGAGCGTGCCTGGGAGATCACAACGCGCGAGCGCATTTTTGCGCAGACAGGCATTCAGTTCATGCCGATCAACTCCCTCTATCAGCTGCTGTCGATGAGGCTGAGCAATGCTCCGGCTTTGTCCTGTGCCGAGCGCCTCCTGTTCATGCCGGACCTGTTCAACTACTGGATCACCGGCGTGCAGAAGTCGGAGCTTACGATCGCCAGTACTTCGCAGTTCTACAATCCAACGGCCAGGCAGTGGGCAGTGGAACTGCTTGAAGAGATGAAGCTGCCAACAGGAATCCTGGCGGAAATCGTAACCCCGGGCACCTGTCTGGGCTGCCTGCTGTCGCACGTCGCCGAGGCAACCGGCCTTTCTGCGGAGACGCGCGTGTTTGCCACTGCCTCACACGACACGGCTGCGGCCGTCGCCGCAGTTCCGGCGTCGGGAACCGATTGGTGCTACATCAGCTCTGGCACGTGGTCGCTGATGGGGGTTGAGCTTGAAGAACCGGTGATTAACGACCGGTCTCTGGATCTGAACTTCACGAATGAAATTGGAGCGGAAGGCAAAGTACGCCTGCTGAAGAACATCGCGGGCTTGTGGGTGCTCCAGGAATGCCGCAGGGCATGGGCGGCGGAGGGCCGTGAATATACCTACGACGAACTGACACAGATGGCGGCTGCTGCCAGGCCCTTTACGGCGATCATTCCGCCCGACCGGTTCCTGGATCCTGGCAGAATGCCGCAGCGGATTGCCGAGTGGTGCAAGGCCTCTGGGCAGCAGGTTCCGGAAGGGGCGGGCGAAATGTCGCGTGCGGTGCTGGAAGGGCTGGCGTTGCGATACCGGCAAGTGCTGGAGAACCTCGAGCCGCTTCTCAATCGCGAGATCAAGACGATTCACATCGTCGGCGGCGGAAGCCGGAACGGCGTGCTCAACCAATTCGTGGCGGACGCCACCCGAAGGGTTGTCATCGCAGGACCTTCGGAAGCGACGGCTGCGGGTAACGTTCTGGTGCAGGCGATTGGGGACGGCTCAGTTCGCGGGCTTGCGGAAGGCCGGCAGATCATCTGCCGGTCCTTCCCGGTTGTGAGTTTTGAGCCGAAGGACCCCGATCCGTGGGACGCGGCCTACGACAAATTCTGCCGTCTGGCGTGAGTTATCGAGTCGGCACCGGCGTGGCCTCGCGGGATGTGATGATGCGGTCGATCATCCCGTATTCGAGCGCCTGTTCCGGCTCCATGATGTAGTCGCGATCGACGTCGCGAGCGACCTTCTCGATTGGCTGCCCTGTCGCATTGGCAAGGATTTGGTTCAGCGTCTCCCGCATCCGGAGAATCTCTTTGGCATAGATATCGATGTCGGCCGCCTGACCCGCCAGACCGCTCATCGAAGGCTGATGGATCAGGATCCTGGAATGCGGCAGGCTGTAACGCTTTCCCTTGGTGCCGCAGGCGAGCAAGACGGCGGCCATCGAAGCAGCCTGGCCCACGCAGTAGGTGACGATGTCAGGCTCGACCAGCCGCATCGTATCGAGGATCGCGAGACCTGCGGTGATGGATCCCCCGGGGGAGTTGATATACAGGGAGATATCCCGCTCCGGGTCCTCCGCCGCCAAAAACAACATCTGGGCGATAATTAAATTCGCCACGGAGTCATCAATCGGCGTTCCAAGGAAGATAATGTTCTCTTTGAGCAGCCTCGAATAGATGTCGTAGGCGCGCTCGCCTCGCGAGGTCTGCTCGACCACCATTGGCACCAGCATTGATTGACTACCCGCCTTTCATTGAATTGCGAACGTCGCACGTTTAGGCCGGATTCCAACGGGGTCTCGCGGGAAGCCGGAGTGCTTCAGATCGCTTTCTTAGCAGCGCTTCGCTTGCTCTTGCGAACGCTCTTGTCGATGTTGCGCCGCTTGAGCTCGAGGGCCTTTGCGAGATCCTCGATCGAAGTCTGCTCTAAATAATCCATGATACGCGAACGCAGCGCCTTCCAGCTATCATGCATCCCGCACGGCATCTGGTCATTGCACTCGGCCATGCCCGCCGGGCAGCGGTGATAGTCCTCCAGGCCGTCCACGGCTTCCACAATCTGGAGCAGAGTGATGTCGGCGGAAGGCTGCCGCAGGCTGAAGCCCCCGGTTGGGCCTTTGCTTGACCGCAGAAACCCCTTCCTGGCCAGCTGCTGAAGGATTTTCGCCAGGAAGTGCGCCGGGATATCCGCCTTTTCCGCAATCTGCTTCACCATGGCATATTTGCCGGTCGGCACTTCGGCGAGTTGCACAAAAGCGCGGATTGCGTACTCGGCAGACCTAGAATAGATCATCATCTCCCCAGATCGTTGGAATAAAATACGCTTTTATCTTAAATGGGCGAACACGGGCGGTGCAAGGTCGCGAGCACATCTGGTTTCGAGGGATACCTCCCCAGTTATAATTGGAGGGGTTGTTTCTTATTCCTGGAGCACACGTCTCTAATGGTGCGTTTGTCTCCGCCGATAATTAATGGTAAGTTACGCTAACGAGTTGGTGCCCCGGAAGAACATGTCGCCGGGGGGCTTGCAGGCGATAGCTCAGGGCTCAGCAGCTTCTTGTTCAAGCAGATGAAGGTCTTGATAGCAGACGATAGCAGCATTTCGCGTCGCCTTTTACAGGCGACTCTGGCCCGGTGGGATTATCAGGTGGAGGTCGCCTGCGACGGGGCGGAGGCCTGGGAACTCCTACAGTGCGAAAACGCACCCAATCTCGCGATTCTTGACTGGATGATGCCGGCGCTGACCGGGCCGGAAGTCTGCCGGCTGGTCCGTCAGCAGAGCCGGGAAACCTATACGTATATCCTCCTCTTGACCGCAAAGAGCGACCGGGAAGATCTGATTGAGGGCCTGGAGTCCGGAGCAGACGACTACGTTGTGAAGCCGTTTGATCAGCACGAGCTGAAGGTCCGGCTGCGGGCTGGCCGCCGGATTCTCGACCTGCAGGCCGAGCTGGTCCGGGCTCGCGAGGCGCTTCGCGAACAGGCTACCAGGGATTTCCTGACCGGCACCTGGAACCGGCACGCCATTCTCGACATCCTCCGGCGAGAGCTTGCGCGAGCCGAACGCAATGAAAGCTGGGTGGGCATCGTCCTGTGCGACCTTGACCACTTTAAGCTGGTGAATGACACCTACGGTCATGCTGCCGGCGATACGGTCCTTCGGGAAGCAGCGGCACGTATGCTCGCCGAGGTTCGCCCGTACGATGGAGTCGGCCGTTACGGAGGTGAAGAATTTCTAATTGTTCTGCCGGGTTGCAACGAAGCCGATTGCTTGCGGAAGGCAGACCGCATGCGGGAGTCATTGGCGTCTCGTCCCGTTGACTTTGTGGGAGGCTCAATCGATATTTCAGCGAGCTTCGGGGCCACAAGCGCCTTCTGTCCTTCGCCATCCGATGCGGAAGAACTGATTCACGCCGCTGACTTGGCGCTTTACCGCGCAAAGCATCTCGGACGGAACCGGACAGTCTTCGCCTCCTGCGACCGCAAGATATACCGCGCTTTCAGCTAGCCTACTTCTTCGATTCCGACTCGGGTTCCTGACGTTGCGCGATGGAGAAGCGGCTGAGGCTCTCCGCGTACTGGGAGATGCCTTTGAAGAGTGCCTCGGCAATCCTTTGCCGGTGTTCCGGGCTTTTTAGCAGCTTTTCTTCGCGGGTATTGCTGACGAAGCCGATCTCAGTGAGCACCGACGGCATTGAAGCCCCGATCAGAACTACGAAAGGCGCCTTCTTTACCCCCCGATTCTTTGCTCTCGGATTCGCCTTGACAACAGCCGGGTACAGCGCGGATTGAATTTTTTCCGCAAACTCGCGCGATTCCTGGAGCTTCTCCTTGAGGGCGATCTTCTGAATCAGGTCTTTCAGCTCGTAAATTGACTTCCCGTGGCCCGCGTTCTCGCGGGCGGCAACCTCGAGATCGATAGGCGAATCCGTGAAGTTGAGATAGAAGGTCTCTACGCCGGATGCGGCCCTTTGAGGGGAGGCATTGGCGTGGATTGAGAGAAAAAGATCGGCCTTATTGGAATTGGCCAGCGCTGTTCGTTCTTCGAGAGGAATAAAGCGATCGTCTTTGCGCGTATATACTACTTCGCTGCCCAGCTTGGTCTCGATGAGATTCCCCAGTCGAAGAGCTACGTCCAGCACCAGTTCTTTCTCGAGCAGCCCGGAGGGACCTTCGGTACCGTGGTCGTGGCCCCCATGCCCGGGATCGAGCACGACTCGTCCGAGCTTGAGTCCGAGAGCACGCGTCAGCGATCTCGATCCGTTGCTATTACGCGAAGCCGGCAGCGGAATCTTCCCGAAGTCCGCCTCCGCGGTTGAGGAATCAGGGGTGAGACGCCCGGGTGAGCCGGACACGGACGCCTTCGCCGCTACTGGCCCCAGGGCTGCAGGGGCGGCGGTCAGCTCCGGCGTCTTCGGCAAGCCCGGTTCAATGGGAGGAGTGCCGGGGACCGGCGACACGGGGGACGAGGGAGCGGCCGGACCCGCCGCTTTCAACTCCACGATCAGGCGATTGGGGTTGGCGAGGCGAGATACTTTTTCTTCGACCGGACACTTCAGATCGAGCACGACGCGTGTCACCGATCTTTGCGTCTGAGCGATGCGAATCTGTGAGATCAGCGCGTCCTCAACCTGGATCTTGTGGATGCCGCGGCCGCCTCCCTGGAATTTCCGGGAACCTTGAATATCGAAGAACAGGCGGTCAGGGTTTGACAGCTTCTCGTGGTGGAATTCGAACGGGCCGTTGGTCTCGATGGCGATCCGGGTAACGTCTCCCAGGGACCAGTGACGGACTGCAGTGACAGCGAGAGTCTGAGCGGCGGCAGTTACGCTGAGACCTGCCCAGACGCTGAGGAGAATCAACCATCTACCGCTGGCCTGCCTGATCATTCCATTGCCGTGTTTTCGGCCGCCTCTCTGACTCGTGTGCGAAGGTACAGGCGACCCTCGGCGTCCGTGTAGTACTCAAGTTTGGGATGTTCCGGTTCCGGCTCGGCTGCAACTGGCTCGACCCGGCGGGCGCGCGCCTCTCCCAGCTTCTTGCCCACCTTCTGTACGTAATCCCTGGTTTCCTGGTAAGGAGGAACAGTTCCGTACTTCTGCACAGCGCCTTCCCCTGCGTTGTAGGCTGCGAGAGCCAAGCGATCGTCTTTGAAGAGAGTCTTCAAATACTTGAGGTACTTCACGCCGCCTTCGATGTTCTGCCTTGGGTCAAAGGAGTTTGTGACGCCGAATCGGCGTGCGGTTGACGGAATTAGCTGCATCAGGCCTTCCGCGCCTTTGGGGGACAGGGCAAAGGGATCGTAATTGCTTTCCACGGCGATTACCGAATGCACCAGCAGCGGGTCGATGTCATGCGCCCGGGCTGCCTCTTCCACCATCTGTTCAATCCCCTCCGGCGCCCTCAGCGAGAGATTCGCCTTCGGCGCTGTATTACGGCTGCCGGGGATCGCGGAACCTGAAGCAGGCTTTTGTTCCGCGGCGCCTCGCGGTTTCACGACCTGCCGCACCAGACGGCCAGTCCGCGGGTCGACCTTGATGACGATCTTCGCCTGCCCGTCTGAAGCACTGCCCCCACTGTCCTGATTTTCCCCGCTTTGGGCGGCGGCCGGGATCAGCAGGAGCAGGAGCGCCAAACAAATGCTCATACATTTGTTTTCCCCATTATAGTCGTAAACGCGGGCATGAGAAGCACCCTTTCGAATGCAAGGTGCTATCATTTTCGCATGCGTAGGGCCGGGTATGTGCTGGCGGGCGGGCAGAGCTCCCGCATGGGTGTGGACAAAGCCCGGCTGCTTTGGGAGGGAGAAGCGCTGCTCGACCGGATTGCTGGCGAAGTCTGTGCCGCTGCAGGCTCGGTTGCTTTGATTGCCCCTCCCGGCCGGTATCCCGACTTTAGAGGCAGGATTTACCCCGATCTCCGTCCAGGCTGCGGACCGCTCGGCGGACTTGAAACTGCGCTCTCGGTTACGCGGGCGGATTGGAATCTCGTAGTCGCCTGTGATCTGCCCCGGCTCAGCCGCACACTGCTTCGGCGGATTCTCGACGCTGCCGAAGCCAGCAAATCGGATTGTCTCGTTCCGGTCTCCGGGGGACGCCTTCAGCCTCTGACCGCTGTTTACCATCGCCGCTGCCTCCTTACAATTCGGCGGGCGCTCGATGAAGGACTGTTTCGATTGACCGAAGTGCTCAGCCGTCTCGATTGTACGCGGTGGGACGTTAGCGAGGAAGAGGAGGCGCTGCTCTGGAATGTGAACACCCCGGCGGAGTGGAAGATCCTCTTACAATTGGATAAGGGATGCCAATAAATCAAGAGTTTCCGCACTACATCGAGTTCCGCCACGTGTATAAGACGTTCGACTACCCCGTTTTGGTCGACTCCAATTTTCACGTGGACAGCGGGGAAACCCTCGCCATTATTGGCCGGAGTGGTGTGGGAAAGTCCGTGACCCTGGGGCACATCATGGGGTTTATCAAGCCTGACCGGGGCCGGGTCATTGTGGCCCATCAGGATATTACGGACTACACAGAGGCCGAATTGCGGGAAATCCGCAAGAAGGTCACGATGGTGTTCCAATCAGGAGCCCTTTTCGACTCGCTGACCGTCGCTGAGAACATCCTGTTCTCGCTCGAACTACGCGAGGACTACGACGAGAAGAACAAGGAAGATGTGGTTGAGGGGCTACTGGCGATGGTCGACCTCCTCGATTTCAAGGACAGCTATCCGTCGGACCTTTCGACCGGATACAAACGGGCGGTGGCGATTGCGCGCGCGCTCGCCGCACAACCTGAGTGCATCCTCTACGATGAGCCCACGACGATGGTCGATCCGATCATGTCCGGTCATCTCGGCGATCTGATGCTGAAGCTGAAGAAACAGTTGAATCTGACTTCCGTGGTCGTGACTCACGACCTGGGTCTGATGCGTAAGGTTGCCGATCGCGTTCTGTTCCTGTTTGAGGGCCGGGTGATCTTCTTCGGCCCCGTGAACGAGATCGACCAGGCAGACCATCCGCACATCCGGGAGTTCCTGGCAATGGACCGCATCGAGCTCGCGATGCACGGCGGCTAGTTGCCCAGCACCTTCTGCTTCAATTCTGCGACTTGCCGCTGCAGGCGTTCGAACAAGCCGGCCTGCTCGGGGGAGGCTGCGCTGTCGGAGGCGAGTTTGGTCTCCAACGGAGCGAGCGGGTCGGTGAGCTTCCACGGGGTGCTGTTGACGAGGGTGACCCGGTAACCCTGGAATGCGTACGAGCGCTTCTGGAGATTCCCGTCCTTATCCTCAATAATCAGCGAAAAGCCTTTCACGGGGAGCGTCCTGTTGCCTTCGGTGACCCTCACCGTGTTTACCTCTACGGGAAAATAACCCCGGATGTTGCGCTCGATGTAGGCAGTCTCGTAGCGGTGCTTGCGAACGTTATAAATGAAGACGCGGAAACTGTCGAAGTGATGTTCGCTTAATCGGGTGGAGATGGTCGTCCAGAGCCAGTGGTGCTTAATCGTATCGCCGTCCTGTACTTCTCCTAGCGAAAAATAGGAAGTAATTCGCTTTCCTTCGGCGTACTGCGCTACCTCATCGGGGATTGCGAGCATGAGCGGACGAGTGAGAGCCCAGCCGGCCTTGCCGTCTTCCGTGCGCACCAAAGTCCATTCATCCAGAGGCACGACAGGCTTCGATTCCTCTTTTTTCTTCCCGTCCTTGTCAGCAGGCAGGGTCGTCTTCGACAGTTCCTGCCAGTTTGCGGGCAGCGGAGGCGGCGCCGGTGTGGGAGGCGGAGGCACTGCAGCCGTTTTTTTCCGCTCTTTCGGCTTCGACTTCGGCTGAGGTTTGGGGGCGGGGGAATTGATGCCGGCGTCCTCGTACGGCACGCGCGGAGCCAGAATCTGCCACAGCACGTCTACGTGTCCGTTTTCCGGGATCTGGTAAAAGCTGGGGGCTTGCCGGTTCGGCTTGGTGTGGACGTTGAGTTTGTCATACACCGTGGCCTTGCCCATCGACGGCAAAGCGGACGCCTGTTCCCAAAGGGCGTGCAATTCCTCCATCTGGTCGGGACGCAACAACTGCCGTCCGTCAACCCATCCCTCTTTGCCGTCGCGCGTGCGCACGAGTGCAAAACGCCTTCGCCGCCCAACGATTTCCACCCGCTCCCCATGAGGAACGGTAGCGGAGACCTCTGCGTTTGGACGCAATTCGCTCTTCAGCTCGAGACTGACCGGTCCCACAAAGGCCTCTCCGCTTGCCGAAGCCCGGTTCGGACCGGCATCGCACCCCAACAGGAACAGCAATAGTAGGACAATGGGAAGGGAAGCAGGAACTAACATCGCAGCCAGAGTCGCCCCATCGACCGAATCCCCGGTCGAGACTCTTACTCTCAGTCTAACAGCATGGATGAAGCCAACTTCAAGCCTTTGTCGCGTCCCGAGACTCCCACGCTCTACTGCCCGCAGTGCCGCACCGCGGTGAACGATCCGCTCGTTTGCGGCGACTGTCTTGCCGTGATCTGCCGCCGCTGCGGTACCGTTCTCGAGCGCTCTGACGATCTGGGGATCGGCTAGCTCTCAGCCACCGTTGCTCCTCTTGCCCCGAGCCTTCGCCCGCGCCTGCTGAGCTTCCCGGCGTGCCTCCTTCTGCTTCGCCAAGGCTTCCTCTTCGGTACGAGCCACTTTGCCGCCCGCCGTGGGTTTGGGCTTATCCCTGATGCCTTGCGCCGCCTGCGGATCGGAAGGGCCTTTCCAGCCTTTCTTTACCCAGTGGTCGCCTTGCTTTTCATACTCGTGCTTCAACGCCGCATAGGCTACGCGATGGGCGGAGGCGCCTTCGCCGTACGTCTTGACGGCGCTATCGTGGGCCTTCATCCAGATCTCCTGCGCGTGCTTATCGGAGCGGGCGATGGTGCTGGGGACGTCCGCCCTGAACTTTGACTTCGGCATACATCTCTTGGACGCTGCCGGATGGAGGAGTTGTTCGGTCTATCGGGGGGAGCACTAGGGGATAGGGCGCATGCGCCGCGCTTTCCGGTAGTCGTCGACGAGCTGGCGCGTTACTTTGTCGGCCACGTCAGCGCTTGCCCCGCGGAATTTGCCTCCGCGGCTTTCCTGCGTGGTGGACCAGATGACATCGCCGTCCTTGTTGACGAGACGCACGGAAGCCGTTGCCTCATGTTTGCGCTCGACGATGCGGGAGGATTCATCCTGTCCCGCTCCGGCGCTCATATGGCGGCTGCTTCTCTCTGAGACGCGGGCCGCCCCTGAGGTCCCACCAAAAGACACGCGCGCATCCAGCCGGTCGCTCGACTGAAACGTATCCACATAGACAAGGTCTTCCGCCGACCCCTTGAGGATGGCGTCCGCTCTGTCGATGTTCTCCGTAATCAGGTAGATTCGCGCGCTCATCAGGCTGGCGATGATCATGTCGCGGATTTGCTCAGCCGCTTCGCCGCCGGTGAAACGGTCGACATAGATGCGGCGAACCTGGAGGAGCGCCTTGTCGTTGATTTCTTCTATGGACGGCGCTGGCGGCTCCGCCGAAGGAGGTATCGCGGACTCGGATTGCAGCAGTGCGAACATCACGATGAGCGGTCCAATCATCCTTTTCCCGCCTTTCGAGCTTCCTCGTCCTGAAACTCCACCTTGCGTCCTGTCCTCGCTTCCAGGCTGACAAGCACTGTCCGAATGTCGCCTTTGTCGACCCGGAAGACCAATGCCTGCTGCCGGCCCTCATTGTCCAGATAGCCAATTGTGAGGAAGTGGTCACGCTTCTTGCTTAGCAAGAACATCGGAGAGACGATCAGCGCAAGCGCGATCCGCCTGTCCACTTTCTGGCCGTATTCGAGGAGGTTGATTCTGTCGTAGCGGACGCGCAGCTCCTGCCGCTTGCAGCGAAAGACGAGGTGCTCCTCGTCCGTGGCCACTATGCGCCCGTCTGTGCTTTGGGGAATCAGCGCGAGCGTTCCGCCGATATACTTCGCGCGCCCTCCTGCCTGCGCAGACAGAACCCCGCAAAGCAGCAGCGCGCAAAGCACCTGTCGAACGAGCACACTCATCTCACTGGCACCTGTTTATCTAGTTCCCGGGCGGAGCGGGGACTCTCACCAGAGAATGCTAGGATGAAAAGGTCTCTCGCCCGGTCAACCTATGTTCCATCCCTCGTTGTTCGATGAACCTCCCGCTTTTGATCGAGACGGTCTGGCGGCAAAGCTGCAAAACCTTTCGCGTCAGGGAGTATGGATCGGGACCAGTTCCTGGAAGTACGAAGGTTGGCTCGGGCAGATTTACACGCGGGAGCGGTACCTGACGAGGGGACGGTTTTCGAGGAAGCTGTTCGAGGAGAGCTGCATTCAGGAGTATGCGGAAGTCTTTCCCATCGTCGGCGGCGACTTCTCGTTCTATCAGTTCCCTTCGGAAGCATTCTGGAAACGGCTCTTTACGACCGCGCCGCCGCGTCTGCTGTTCGCGCTGAAAGTTCCCGAAGAGATTACGGTGAAGATTTGGCCCATGCGCCCGCGATATGGCGTCCGTGCAGGCCGGCCCAATGAAGTCTTCCTGAATGCGCAAATCTTTGAAGGAGCCTTCGTCCGGCCCCTGCTTCCCTGGCGCGACCGGATCGCCGTCCTCATCTTCGAGTTCGGAACGTTTCCAGCGGGGACGTATGGAGACGTAGCAGATTTTCTCGCCGAGCTCGATCCGTTTCTGGCGGTGCTACCGGCGGGCTTCCGCTACTCGGTAGAGATCCGGAATCCCGAATTTCTCGTCCGCGAATACCTCGATTGTCTTCGAAAACACAACGTGGCGCATGTGTTCAATGCCTGGACGCGGATGCCCGAGATTCCGTCACAACTCGCGGTTCCCGGGGTGTTTACGGCAGATTTCACTGTCGCCCGGGCGCTGCTGAAGCAGGGGCGGCCGTACGCGCAGGCAGTCGAACTGTTCTCGCCGTATAGCGAACTGCGGGAAGAGAATCCGTCGGCCCGTCAGGGACTGAAAGCGTTAACCCGCCGCGCGCTGAAAGAGCGGTCTCCTACGTTTCTTTTCGTGAATAACCGGCTGGAGGGCAACTCTCCGATGACGATTGAGGGAATCATCGAGGAATTCTAGGCCCTCTTCTACGGCTCTCCGGCGAGCCAGTTTGCAATCGCCGTGAGCCGTTCCGGCGGGAACCGATTGAAGTCTACCGGTGTTTCCAGGCGAAGCGCTTCTGTTTTCCCCGCCTTCTCCCAAGCCTTCCGAGCCGATGCAACGGCCTGTTTTACGTCTGCAATGGGAGCGTAGCGATCGTGCGTCGGCGCAAAAATCAGAACCGGACGCGGAGCGATGGCGGAAAGCACATCGTCATAGTCGACCGGGATCCGCTGTTCGTGACCGATAAAGAACCCGAGGCGCGGCAGAAGGCCGTGCAGGTGGGAGTATTGACGGATTCCCTCGATGCCCTTGCCGGGTCCATCCAGGCGCAGCGGAGTGAAGGCTGAAACTGCCGCCACGCCCCGGACGCGCTCATCCAGTGCAGCCGTAAAAAGGGCCACCTTCCCTCCGAGCGAGTAGCCGGAAAGATAGATCCGCGAGGCGTCCACGATCTCTAATGCCGCCAGGGCGTCGATCGCGGCTCGCGTGTCGGCCACCATTTTCCCAAGCAGCGACCAGCGCGGATAGCGTTCGTAGAAGCGGGTCCCCTGTTCAATGCGCGTGCCGTAGCCGATCTGATCGAAGGCCAGGACCGCGAATCCGCGTTCGACGAGCGCGGGAATGTGGGGCCGGGCGAAGCGGGAGTATCCGGTTGAGTGGGAGAAGGGATGCAGCCAGACGACCACCGGGAACCGTGGCTTGGCTGGCTTCCCGTCGCTCGAGGCCGGAAAGTACAGGTCCGCTTTCAGGTCATCGCCGAACGAAAGGCCGGTGTGGCTCATTCCCGGAGCCTGCAAGGGGCGCTTGTACAGGTCTGCCAGCCAGCCGTCCGACGTGCGAATTGTCTCCGCCAGCTTTGTCCGGGAAGGGAAGGGGACGCCGGCCGGTTCTTCGCCGAGAATCCAGTGGATTTGGCGAAGGATTTCCTGCCGGCTCCTCGATGGCCTCTTTTCCGGATACTGCCGAGGGTCAATCTTCTCGCCCGAGAGCTTCTGCCAGCGCTCGAAGGAATAACCGTAGAAGCGGGTTTCGGGGCGTGGGTATTTTGCACGCCCGAAAACGGTATCGAAGAAGTCAACGTACTTTTCAATGTCCTCGGCGACCGTCGGGTGCTCGCCCGCACGCAGAGAAAGGCCCACATTGTCTGTCTTGTTCAAGAACTGGTAGACCTTTCTGACCGAGTCATAGGCCTGTTCGAAGGCCCACGGCGCCCCTTGCGCTTCCGGATATGCTGAAGCGAGCAGCAAGCCCCGCGGCGCGACGAGCGCCATCAGCAGATTCTGGTCGACAGGCAGCTTGTGTTCCCGCCCAGCGAAGAAACGCAGACGGGGGTGGAACCAATGCGGGAAGTTGGTCGTAATCTGCTCGATACTCTCATTCACAAACGGGTCGGTTGTATATCGCCACGGCGTTCCTTCTCCCGTATTTCCGCTTGATAGGGCGACAGCTCCGATGCGCTCGTCGAAGGCAGCGGCGAGAAGCGCCTGCTTCCCGTTGCGAGAATGGCCGGTGATCGCGATCCTGGCTCGATCTGCTTCCGGCAGCGTCACCAGATAATCTACGGCGCGCATTGCCGCCCAGGCCCAGCGCGCAAGGCAGGAGAAAGAAGCTTCCGGGAATGCCTCGAGGAATGTTTCCGAGTCGTCGCCGTTTCCGTAGATCGGATCTGTCGCGAAGTAAATACAGCCGATGTAGCCGCGCCGCACCGCCGTTGCTGCCCATGGGCGATTTCTTGCGTGGTTTGTGAGGAAGACCGGAAAAGGCCCCTTGCCGGGCGGAATCATTAGCTGCAGCCGCAGTCTTGCACGATGGTTGGGGCCGAATTCAAGGAGGACGTCCCGTACTGTAACCTCGCCTTCTTTCTGCTCCTTTACGACTGTGGCCCGCAGGTTGTCAGGAGCGGGAGGAAATGTTCCGAAGACCCACTGCTCAAATTGCGCGCGAATCTCCTGCCGCCGGCGCGCCCATTCTGCCGTGCTTGTAATCTGCTTTCCGGCGAAATCGACCAGAGGGTCCGGAAGAAACGGATTCGAAGGCATCGCCTCGAAATCGGGCGGAAGTTCCCGGGTTCGTTCCTGCCACTGCTCCCAGGTTCGATCCAGCAAATTCATCCGGCCGGTTACAGATCTGCGGGGAGGCGTTGTGGACGGCAGGACCCGCATCAGCATCTCCAGGTCTGCGCGGCGACGGGCATCCGGCGATTGTCCGGCGGCGCCAGCCACGAGTAGAGCAACAGGCAGAAAATATCGGAATCGCTTCACAACCGCTCCATTAGTTGGATCAGGTGGTCAATATCGAACCGGCCCGAGCGGTGGGTTCGCTGGTTATAGAATCTCCACTCGCTGCCGGACTTCCCGTCCATGCAATAGAACAGCATCTCCTCTTCAATGCCGGAGCTTTCCAGGAGTTCCTGGTTATACCAGCGCACCGAGCCCTGGAGAATATAGGGCGTGCGGTAGAGGTCGGTGGAAATTAACTGTTCGGTGGCTTCGAACGCAATCTGCACCAGACGGCCTCTGGCGTTGATCTGGATGAGATTGACACTCCCATCGCGGAAGGCTTCGGGTGGAAATTCTTCGGGCACCAGCTCGAACCGAATCCGAGTTACCAGCCGGTTGATCTCGGTGACAAAGTGGCTGCAGAGAGCGTAGAGTTCCTGTGCCCCGGCGCGGCGAGTGAGGTCGACTGCGCGGGCTTGCTCGATTCGCCAATCGTCCTCTTCTGCGAGACGGTCAAAACGCTCCGCCAGGCGCCGCAGCCGGTCCTCCCGCATGCTGATAGCTCTCTCCTCTTAGTGCTTTAGCCCTCTACGGTACCAAATTCTGGTCTACGTATAGCGAGGACAATTCATTTGGGTAGAATAGAGGATCGTAACCGGACCTGTCTCCGTGACGCCTTCTTAGTGATGCTCCCACAACGTAGTGCTAGTGCGCTGTCTGGAGACTCAGCCGGCGTCCGGTTCAGGATATTGAATATGAAAGCGTTCTACGCTGCTCTCCTTCTAACGGGTACATGCTTTGTAGCCGGCTGCGGCCGGCAAAATCCTGAACAGGCCCGCAAGGATTCGGGTCCGGTGGAAGTGCAGGTTGCGCCGGTGGTCTCACGAGAAGTGCGGCGCGTGGTGGAATCCGTCGGAACGATGTTTCCCTATGACGAAGCTGTGATCAGCGCTGAAGTCGGGGGCCGCGTCGAGGAGGTGACCGTTGATCTCGGCGATGCCGTCACCGAAGGCCAGGTGATGGTCCGCATTTCCGACGAGGAGCAGAAATACCTCGTTGCTCAAAATGAGGCACAGTTGCGGCAATCCCTCGAACGCCTGGGTTTGAAGGGAGAAAACGACCGCGTGGAAGATATCCGGCAGACCCCTGAGGTCCGCCGCGCGCAAGCCGACCTTTTTGAGGCGGAAAAGCGGTTCACGCGCGTAAGCTCACTGGTTGATCAGGGAATTGGAGCGAAAAGCGAGCTTGACGAGGCACGCGCTCGCTACGATGCAGCCCGAGCGGCGTACGACGCAACGCTGAACCAGACTCGTAATCTGATCCAGGAGGTGCAGCGCTTCAAGGCAGTGCTGCAGTTGCAGCGGAAGAAGCTTCGCGATACGACCGTCCGCGCGCCGTTTGCCGCCTACGTCAAGGAGCGGCAGGTGACGGCCGGGCAGTATGTTGAGCCGAACGTACGCCTTCTGACGCTCGTCAAGATCGATCCCGTCCGTCTGCGCATTGAAGTGCCGGAGCGGATGGCTCCTTGGATCAAGGTCGGACAGCGAGCCGAAGTTTCCGTAGAGGCGTACGAGGGCCGAACCTTCGAAGGAAAGGTCTGGCGAATTGCGCCCACGGTGGATGAAACGAAGCGCACATTCGTCGTGGAGGCTTTGATTGCGAATCCGAATGGCGCTTTGAAGCCGGGGTCGTACGCCAGGGCGCGAATTGCGACAGACAAGACGGAAAACATCCGCCTAGTGCCTAGGCGCGCTATCAATTACGTCTTCGGAACGAACAAGGTGTACGTTGTCTCTAACGGCAAGGTCGAAGCCCGGGAGGTGAAGCTGGGCGATCCTTACGATCAGGACGTCGAAGTGATCGAAGGCATTCAAGAGGGAGAGCAGCTCGCAGTCACTCAGCTCGCCCGCCTTGATACTGGCGTCAGCGTCCGGGTCGTCACTACGAATGCAGGAGGGAACGCACAAGGGGGACAATAAGGGTCATGCGACCCTTGGTCATCCTCCTGGGCGCCGCCCTGCTGGCGCCTGCCGCCACCACGCGTCTTGCCGTTACCGTCGTTGATCCGAAGACCGGCGCACCGATCCTGGATTTGAAGCCGGGAGACTTCAAGGTTTCGGATTCCAGCTCTGCCCGCCCCGTAGAGTCTGCTACGTATACAGAGGGTCCCGTCGACATCCTCCTGCTGCTTGATACGAGCCTCATCGGAGGCGCAGTTCAGGGTGTCGCAGGGGAATTTATCGACCAGCTCGGTGAGAAGGAGCAAATGGCGGTAGTCTCCTTTCATTCCGCCGCGGACCTGATCCAGGACTTCACGGCGAGCAAGGAGCTCCTCCGCCGTGCGGTTGCGAGCGTCAGGTACGGAAACAGCCCGCGAGTGCTTGATGCACTCTACGCCGCGCTGGACGGCGGATTCGAGAACGCTAGCTTCCGCCGGGTGCTGCTGTTGGTGACGACGGGCGTCGATGGTTCCAGCCGCGTCTCAGAGCGGGAGGTGGTGCAGCTTGCGCGGCACAACGGCGTTTCCATTTATCCGGTCTACGTGATGGGCTATGGCCGGTCGCTCTTCGAATCTCTTGCCCGTCAGACGGGAGGAGCGTCGTTTAACCTGCACGACATGGGCAAATCGAAGGAACCAGTGGGGCGCAGGATCTTCCAGGTAATCCGGGGCTATTACATCCTGCAATTGCAGGGCGGGTTGCAGTCCGGCGACAGGCTGAAAGTGGAAGTACGGACGGGAAGGAAAGTTTCGGTTTCCGCCTTGCCGATCGAATAGAGAAGAGGGCAGAGGAATCTCTGCCCTCCGAAAGAGTCAGTTACGAGCGTTTTGGACTTTGGGGGTTGACAGATAGCCAACGATCTGGTCCTTCTTGATTTCGTTGACCACCAATTCGTACGGCTGCTGCGCTTTAGCCACGTAAAATTGAAGCGGCTCGTTAATGTTCTTGTCCTTCTTTTCTACCTTCTTGTCGTCAGCAACCAGCTCAATGGTGAACCGGTTCCGCTTGACATCTGCTTTCTTAAGCCGGACGATGATGTCGCCGACACGGGTTGGTTCTTTCTGCTTGCGGATATTGAACTCATAGTAGTTCCGCTCGCCGAGCGCTTTCAGCGCAGCGAGCTCCTTGGCGTTGGTTGCCACCAGTCCGCTGGTGACGCCCAGATCACCCGTCACTCGCTTCAGGTCGGCAATCGTCTTCTCGAGTTCGGATTTGTTCGCAGCAACCTCGCTCTTGACCTCGCCGACTTCCGAGCTGACTTCGCCGATCTTGGAGGTAGCGGCAGTGGCAACTTCCTTCACTTCGCTCAGTGCCTCCTTGACGGCTTGTTGCTCCTTGGCCTGCGCCGCGGCTAACTGCTTCGCCAGTTCCTCCGCGTGCCTGGTGGCGTCGATCTTTGCCTGGCCTGCAGCCATGGCAGCTTGCCTGCGTGCCGCCTCCAGCTCGTCGCGCAGCGTCTCAATGTTCCGGCGCTGCGTCTGTGTTGTAACGCTGGAAGCCTCGCGCACGCTTGTCAGTTCATTCATGATGTTCTCCTGCATCTTCGCCATGTCTGTGCGAAGGGTATCGACCTGCAGAAACAGGTAGACAACCGACGCCAGCAACGCGATGACCAGGCCGAACAAAATCGGAACTTTCAACCCAGAGCCTCCAGAAGGAGGGGGCACGTAGGCGGGCTGGTGAATATCGCTCACAGAGATATCTCCTTGGTTGCAAACTCTTGCAACATTAACTCTACTGCATTTTGATGGGTCCAGGCGGCAGACTGGTTTCAGCTTTGTGCTGCTTGCTTATAGCGATAGGAAGGACGTGCGAACTCAAGCAGCTCCTGTTTGGGTACTCCCGCCTCGAAACAACGCCGGCAGCGTGCTTCATAGAGCCCCGCTGCGCCGACGACAATTAGATCTTCCGACTCCACCAACCGTTGCGTGTGTTTCGCCGGATTTCCGCAGCGCATGCAGATGGCCAGGGTCTTGGTGATTGATTCAGCCAGGGCCAGCAGGTCCGGTATCGGGGCAAATGGCCGCCCGAGGTAGTCCGTGTCCAGGCCGGCAGCGATGACCTGTTTGCCGCTATCCGCCAGCCGGTTGACCACCTCGATCAAATCTGTGCCGAAAAAGTTGGATTCATCGATTCCGATGACGTCTGTTTTCCAATCGAGCTTCGCCAGGATTTCGGAAGCGCTCTTGACCGCCTCCGACTTCATCCGTACGTCCCCGTGGGAGACAATTTCGTGCTCTGAGTAGCGATCATCCATCACCGGCTTGAAAACCTGTACTCGCTTTCGCGCGATCATTGCCCGGCGCAGGCGGCGCATCAGTTCCTCGCTTTTGCCCGAGAACATCGGCCCGCAAATCACCTCGAGCCACCCGATTCTGCCTGTGAATCCGTCCATCAAATTCATCATCCGGTACGGATTCCGTCCTTCGCAACGATAGTCTGCCATCCTGGATAGGGAGGCGTCTTTTTTTCTTTGACAAAGTATCCGTATCTGTTGGTCAGCGACTTTGACGGAACGATTACCGAAAACGACTTCTACCAGCTTGCGCTCGAGCGTGTCGACCGGAACGGCATGCCGGACTACTGGAGCTTATATGCCTCTGGCAGAATCACACATTTTGAGGCGATGCGGGGCATCTTTTCGCACATACGGTGCGACGAGGCTACGATCCGCAGTGTGGTGAAATCGCTGCGGCCGGACTCACGGCTGAAAGATGCCGTTGCGCGACTGCGGCGGTCTGGGTGGGACGTGATGATCGTGTCGGCAGGCTCGTCTTGGTACATTGCCCAGGTCCTCGAGGCCGCCGGTGTTTCGGTTCCTGTACACGCTAGCCCGGGGCATTTCAGCCCGAGCGCCGGGTTGCACATTGAGCTTCCCTTTGACTCGCCTTTCTGCTCGCCGGAGCTTGGAATCGACAAGAAGGCCGCGGTGCTGGCGGGGCAGAGCACCTACGAGCGCGTGGCTTTCGCTGGGAATGGTCCACCCGATCTTGAAGCCGTGCTCTCGGTTCCGCCGGAACTCCGCTTCGCTCGCGACTGGCTTGCCGACGAGCTGTCCCGGCGGAAGGAGACCTTTTGCCGTTTTTCGCGATGGTCGGAGATCGCGGACAGGTTGACGGCCATCTAGTACACTGGAAGCCTTGCCTGTATGCGCGTACGACGACTCTTGTGCCTCTTGGTGGGTGTCTGGCTCGGAGCGAGTTTGTGGATGGCCGTTTCGGCCACGCAGAGCTTTCGGACGGTAAACGCGATCACAAGCTCACCTCCAAAGCCGGCGGGTGGAGTGATTGAGACCATCGGACCAGACATGTTTCGCCAGATGCTCCGCTATCAGGCGGGCGAGACCAATCGAAGGCTGTTTGAAATCTGGGGACTCACTCAGTTCGCCATCGCGCTCGGCGTGTTCCTTCTCGTCCTCTTTGCGACGTCCTCGGGGCGGGTTCCTGTCTTTACTGCTTTGGCGCTCCTGATCTGGGTATCGATCATGCACTGGCTGGTTGCCCCGAGGATCGCGATTGCGTCGCAAATGCTCGAGTTCGTGCCTCCGGATCAGATGGCGGCGGAGAGGGCGACGATGGCCACTCTTCACCGGTTCTACTCGATCATGGAGCTGATCAAGCTAGGACTGATCGCCGTCATCGCCGGACTCTTCCTCTTAGAGCCTAAGCGGCGGGTTCGAAGCGAAGCCCGAAGCTGATAGCGAGGCTACACGACACCGCGAGCCCGCAGCGCCTCGTCAACAAGCGCAATCAGCTCGTGGCGTGTAATTTCAAACTTCTCGTCCTTCGGAGGCAGATCTTCGGCCACCACCGGACATCCCGGTTCTGCCGTGGCGCGCGATTTCACGCCGTAGCGTGTTCGCGAGTCGAACAGCTTGTCCACTTCCGCCCTTGGCAGCACTTTCGGACCGCCGAGCAGTTCGGCAACGAGCGCGATTTTTGCATAGTGCTCCACGGTCTCCATCCGGAAGAATGCCCGGTATAGGTCTTCGCCGTAGCAGACCACTCCATGGTTGGCCAGCAGAATGGCGTCGTACTTGGGAACGAGAGGACGAAGCGGCTCGGTGAGAGCCGGTGTTCCGGGCAGGCCGTATTCGGCCAGGGGCACGCAACCGAGTGTGATCACCACTTCCGGCAGCAGAGCCTGATTCAGCGCCTTTCCCGCAGTGGCGAACCCGGTGGAAACCGGCGGATGCGCATGCACGACTGCCTGGACGTCCGGGCGCAGTTCATACACGAGCAGATGCATGGCGATCTCGCTGGTCCGCTCCCCCCTGCCTTCCAGCTTATTGCCCTCCATGCAGCAGACGATGAGGTCCTCCGGCTTCATCATCCCCTTGCTCACGCCCGTTGGCGTGCAGAGGATGCGGTTCTCATCGAGCCGTACGGAGATGTTACCGTCGTTGGCTGCCACCCACCCCTTCTGGTACACCAGGCGGCCGATTTCGACAATTTCCTGCCGGTGCTCTCGTTCTGTCTTGGGCATGCCGAATCCGGTATTGTAGCAAACCCCATATCGCTCAAAAGCTAATTGAAAACATTCAAGAACCGGGGCATGGGGGCGATGAGGGAGGTATGGGCCGGTTCGAAGAGAATGCCGCAAAGATTCTGGACATCGCGGAACGCGGTGCTGAATGCGGATTAGCGCCTTCCGGTTTGACAATTCTCATCGGATCGCAAGGCGGTCTTCATCTTGTGGCGGGCAATGACTGGCCGCTCCATTCTCTCCAGATGCACTACGGCGCGCAAATGGCATACAGGGTCTCACAGCACGGCGCGGCTGTGAGAGTGGAAGGCAGGGCAGGCTCGCGGACATGTGTCTTCGAGTCCGAAAAACCCGAACTCGTTGCGCGCAATCTGCTCAGTGCGCTGCCTGGCTACGTCGTGATTGAATCCGCTGGCGCACTGGCCGGCGCTTAACCGGAAATCCTCCCTGCCATTCACGACCAAATTGGTCGCATATGCTATCATGTTGTTGTGCCAAAAGTAACTTTTCTGCCCGCAAACGTGACCGTTGACTATGATCCTGACACGATGCCCTATTCCGAGCACGGAAAAAAGGGTTCGCTGTTGGATATAGCGCTGAATCACGGAATTCAACTGGAGCACGCCTGCGGCGGAAGTTGTGCCTGTACCACGTGTCATGTGGTGGTAAAGGAAGGTGACGCCAACCTCTCGGAAATGGAAGACGACGAGGCGGACCGCCTCGACATGGCTCCGGGCCTGACGCTGCATTCCCGGCTTGGGTGCCAGTGCGTCGTGAAGGGCGATGTCGTGGTAGAGATTCCTTCCTGGAACCGGAACTACGTGAGCGAGGGCGGGGGCTCCATCAATCTTGGTGATGCGATTCCCGCCGCGAAGCGGTAGAAGCAGTTGTTCCCTTTCATACAATTGCAGGCGGTTATGTCAGGAGCCGCCTCCTTCTTGGTTTCAAGGTCGCTACAATCGAATGGTGGAAAAGCGTCGAATGTGCCCGCATTGCCGGGCCTTTGTTACCATCGACGATCGCGTCTGCCCTTACTGTGACGCTCAACTCGAGCCGCGAAAGGTGTACCGCGAGCCGTCCTCAGGGGCCATTCTTGGCCGGATGATTCCCCAGGCTCACTTCACGACGATGATGATCATCACCATCAACGTCGGGCTGTATCTGGTGATGGTGGCATCCAGCATGAGTGCGGGGAACGACTCGGCCTTGATGAATCTGGATCCTCAGACGCTCGTGCAGTTCGGAGCCAAATATCAACCGTTCATTGTCCTCGGAGGGCAATGGTGGCGGTTGATCACCGCTGGCTTTCTCCACCTCAGCCTGCTCCACATCCTCATGAATTCGTGGGTCCTGTTTGATCTCGGCGCACAGGTCGAAGAGCTTTATGGGACCGCGAGGTTCATCGCCATTTACTTCTTTTCGACCGCGGCTGGCTTTTTTGCGAGCCTCACGTTTACGCCGGCGCTGTCGGCCGGGGCCTCTGCCGGTCTATTCGGCTTGATTGGAGCAATGATTGCCCTGAGCCTGCGGGACAAGACTGGCGTGGGGTCCATGATACGGGGCCTTTACATCCGGTGGGTGATCTACGTCACGATCATTGGACTGTTCCTGGGCGCGGATCATGCGGCCCACTTCGGCGGAGGGATTGCGGGCTTCATCCTTGGCTACATCACGGGCACGCCGAGCGCTTTCGGTGGGACGGTCGAGAAGGTGTGGCGCGGGGTGGCCGGAATCGCTGTGTTTCTCACCATGATCGCGTTTGCCAAGATGGTTCTCTTCGTGCTGCGATAAAAGTTACTCCGGTTGATACTGAAATCGTGCGTCTCATCGCCTTTTTGGCTGCCGTGCTCCTGGTAGGGTGCCAGGCGCCGCCCCCACCGGTGGAGCCTCCAAAACCCGATCCCACAAAGGAGCCTTGGTATGCAGAAACGGTTCAGGATCTTGTCGAACTGAACCGGCAGGCAAGTGAGCTCTTTCGGAAAGGGAAGACAGGTGAGGCTTCCGATCTCGTCATGAAGGGACAGCCGCTCGCCAATCGGGTACTCGGCGTCCCGAGTCCGACTATAGAGGCGGCCGTAGCTGCGTCGGATCTGGATGAGCTCTACGGGAAAATGCTCTTTTCAAACGGGCATTATGGCTGGGCGCGATTGTTTTTCCAGAAGATCGCCGCCCGGTGGAAGACATGGACGCCCCAGACCGAAGAAACGATACGCCGCCGAAAAGCAGCCGAAGCGGCGATCGCTGAGTGTGACCGGCGGCTGGCGATGTGAGGCCGGTCGATCCGGACTCTACTTATCGTATTCCTCAAACAGCCCCGAGCGTCCCACTCGCTCTCCCTTGAAAAACAATCCCGAAATCCGTTCGGTGGAAGAGATGTCTTTGAGGGGATCGCCGTCGACAAGTAGCAGAGTCGCTTCGCGGCCCTCTTCGATCGACCCAATCCGATCTCCGGCGCCGAGCCGGCGCGCTGCTTCCACTGTCGCCGCATGAAGCGCTGCTTCTGCCGGGATTCCCGCCTCGACCCACAGGGCCATCTCCCGGTGAATCGAAGGGCCATGAAAGACCAGCGGATTTCCGGAATCGCTGCCTGCGACAAGGGGAACCCCGGCTTTCCAGGCGCGGCGCAAGTTCTCCATTGCAATCTTCAGGTCCATCGGGTAGTGTCCAGACTTTTCGCTCTCTGCGCGACGCTTCGGATCCAGGAGGTAATCCCGGGTCGACCGGAGAAGCGGCGCGGGTCCGACCTGCTGCACGAGGCTCCGATCCAGCACGTCCGTTTTTCCGTCTGCAAGCTGCCGGGCTGCATCGGCCACCGCCAGCGTCGGGTCGTACGTGGTTTTTTTGACAGCCATTTGCTGGAACAACGCGTTGGGGATCACATCTCGGGCGGATCCATGCTCGATCCCGTCCGCTCCCAGTTCCACCGCATCTTTCACATCACGGCTGTCGCCGGTATGAACGACGACGGGGAGTTTCAGGCGGTGCGCTTCCTCGATGATGGCCTTGAGGATCGTTGTGTCCATCCGGCTGAATAGCGATCCGGCAGAGCCTGAATCCAGGACTGCCTTGATTGCGTCCACACCTGCCGCCTTGAGTTCGCGCACCTGGGTACGGGCTTCTTCCCCTGTCTTTGGCAGCCGCGCAAACTGCTGCATTGCCTTACTACGGTAGGCCTCGGGCAAGGACTGAAAGTACTCGGTGCCGTGGCCTCCTTCGGCTGTAAAGACGGGGCCGCAGACGAACAGCTCAGAGAGCGTCTTTTCGCCGGATCTTGATTTTCCCCGAAGCTGAAACACGGCCTGGACCGGATCACCGGCGCTTCTTAATGCCGTGACGCCGCTGTACAGATACGCTGCCAGGGCGCGTTCCATCGCCTTTTCCGGTTGATAGTTCTTCCAGTCACTAAGAATGCCGCCGGGAGCGGAGAGATGCGTGTGAGTATCGATTAGGCCAGGGAGGACTGTCTTACCCGATCCGTCGATCAGTTCCGCTTTCTCACGTGCGCTTTCGGGCGCATCCCCGTTCCAGATGCGCTCGATCTTTCCATGGCGCAGCAGCAGGGATCCCGAAGGGATGACTTTACTCCCGGTGAAGATTCGGACGTTGCGAATGAGGAAGGTCTGGCTGCGTTGGAGCTCACGCTGCAGCAGTTTGACTTTCGCGATATTCTCCCGGCTGTACGCCTGCCATCCGCCCAGCAGCAGGAATGGGGCAAAGACGATCAGCAGCCACAGCTTTGCTCTTGCAGGCAGCTTTTCTCCCTTCTCCCACCGGAACAGCTTTGTGGCGATGAAGGTGGAGATCGCCGTCGTCAAGATCAGCGCGACGACGGATGGTGCATTTGCGGCGATCGTTTCGTTTCGCAGCAGGATTCCCTGAAGGCCCGTGTGCACGTAGGTTGCCGGAAGAAACTGGGCGGCAATCTGAACCCACTCGGGCAGGAACGCCAGCGGAAACGTCGCGCCGCTGAAGAAGAGCATCGGAAGGTACAAGAGCTGAATGATGATCTGGCTCTCCTGGAGTGAGTTCACGACGGCGGCGATCACCAGTCCCAGCGAGCGGAAGGCGATAACGCCCAGCGACAGGAAGAGGAGGAGGGACGGGAGCTGCTCCGGAGTCCGCATGCCATAGACGAAGTGGGCCAGAGTGAGGATCAGGATGGCCGAAGGCATATAGGCCAGCCATCCGACGACCGTAGACGCCACCAGGATTGGAGCCGGACCGATGGGCGCGACCTTGAACCGGCGAAGGATGTTCTGCTCCCGTTCCTGCACCGTTCTCAGGCCGGCGCCGAAGAATCCCGCGCCGAGCACGCCCAGGATCAGGACCATCGAAACAATTTGCGTTATGACGCCGCTCTGGGCGGCACGAAATGTCTGCGCAAAAGTGAAGAAGAAGACGAGCGGGAAGGCGTAGTTGAAGAACAGGATCATCTTGTCCCGCAACGTCAGCTTGAGGTTGATCTTGATATTGGCGATGTAGGCTTTCATTCGCGCAGGCTCTTTCCCGTGAGCTCGATGAAAGCGTCTTCCAGTGTCGGCCGCTTCAGGTGGATATCTTCCAGCTCCAGGCCGTTCTGATCGACCCATTTCACGAGTTCCACAATGGTTTTCGCCGGGCAGCCCGACTTCACGCTCAACCCGCGTCCATCGCTACTGACTTGCAACAGGTCTCCTTCTCGCGCCGGGAGATCAATATCGGAAAACGGACTCGTACATCGAATCTCAATAATTGATTGCCCTAGCGTTCGAGCCTGGATCTCGCGAGGCGTACCAATCGCAATGATCCGCCCTTCATCGATAATTGCAACGCGATCACACAGGCGCTCGGCTTCCTCGATGTAATGTGTCGTCAGCAGAATCGTCCGCTTGTTCTCGCGGAGCTCTTCAATCAGTTCGTGAATCTCCAAACGAACCTGTGGGTCGAGCCCCGTCGTTGGTTCATCGAGGAAGAGAAGCTGCGGATCGTTGACCATGGCAAGCGCAAGGGCCAATCGCTGCTTCTGTCCGCCTGAGAGTTGTCCGTAATGGCTGTTGCGCTTGTCCTGAAGCTGGAGGCGCCTCAAGAGGATGTCAGGATCGACTTTGCGGCTGTAGAACGCAGCAAATAGCTCAACCGCTTCCGCCACAGTGATCTTCTCTTGAAGATTTGTTGCCTGCAGCGAGATTCCGATCCGGTCCTTCAATTGCGCCGCCTGCTGATCCGGATCGAAGCCAAGGACTGAGACTTTTCCCTCGGTCCGGGAGCGGAGTCCTTCCAGAATCTCGACCGTGGTTGTCTTCCCCGCGCCGTTAGGCCCGAGCAGGCCGAAGACCTCGCCTGCGTATACCTCGAAGTCGATCCCACGAACTGCTTCGAAGTCGCCGTATCGTTTCTTCAGGTGCTGTACGACGATTACGGGTTCGGTCATTGAGAGCTCAGGTAGCTGGCAATCATCGTCAGTTCGGCGGCGGTATAGCCTCTTACGAGTGAACCGTGCAGCCAATCGGAAGCAGGACCGATTGTCACATCGCGCGCGGGGAGCGTCCGCAGTACGGGAGTCATGGAATTCAAATCGTAAAGACGAACCGTGTCCGAAGATTGTTCCACAACGATCGCGGGAAACGGCGCTTCGCCGCGGATTGTCACCATTCTGACCCGATTCGCTTTGCCTTTCTGGATGGCATTCAAAATGTCAGCGCTCGTCCCTGCTGCCCTCGCTAAAGCAGGACCGACAGCGACGCCCTGGTTGTCGACGACGTGGCAGGATCCGCAGCGCGTTCCCTTTGTTGCGTCAAAGAAGAGACTGCGGCCCGGGTGAGCTTCAGCGACTGGGGCTGCAGGCTTCACGGCGGGCAGGGAACTGACTTCATGCCCGCTTGTATCGGCGGCGCCGGAGAGGCTTTCTACGTAGGCAATGACAGCGTTGAGATCGGCCTCATTGAGGGTTGCCTTGAAGGCCGGCATCGCTGTGTTGGCGATACCGTCCCGGATGACTCGTATGAGGTACTGCCTTTCAAAGTGCCGTCCCCGCAACCGGGGGCCTCGATTCGCAGCGCCCTTTGCGCCGTGACAGTAGCCGATCGCGCAGCTTTGGGAAAAAATCTTCTCGCCTCGGGCGAGATCAGGCGCTGGTGCTGCAGCCTGCGCCAGAAGAAGCGCCAACACGATCGTCATCGCTCCTCCGGAAGGCCGAAAACGATAATCGTGGAGCCGCCGCGAAACTTCTCGGCTTCCGGCCACATCTGAGCCACCATGCCGGCCAGAGCGGATCCCCAACCGGAGGGTGTGGCTATGTACTGCCGGCCTTTGACCGCGTAGGTTATCGAAGATCCGCGGTGTCCGGAGCCGGTTTGGAAGCTCCACAGCTTCTCGCCGGTTCGAGCGTCGAGTGCGAAGAAGTAACCCTCGGGATCGCCTGTAAACACAAGGTCTCCGGCGGTGACAAGAACAGATGCGAGCAAGGGATAAGTGGGCTTGTAAAGCCAGTGACGTTTGCCGGTCACAGGATCATACGCACCCAGGTGGCCGTGCGCGCGCTCGCCCGGGGGATCCTTCGGGGTAAACGATCCTCCGAACCAGAACTGTCCTTCGCGCGGTTCCTCGGGAGTTGCCGTGACATCCTGGCACCATTCAATGCCGGTCGTGAAATACCACTTCAGCTTTGGAGAGTAGGCGCCCTGGTTCCAACTCCGGCCGCCGCCGATGCTGGGGCAGAGAAACTTCGTTTTACCCACTTCGGGCTCATTCCGCCCGAGCAGCTCACCTTCGGGTGACACTCCCGTGATCCAATTCAAGTGCTTTACTACAGGCCAGGCGGAGACGAATTTACCATTCGTCCGGTCAATGACGAAGGTCATGCCGCCTTTGTTTACGTTCAGCAGAAGCTTCCGCATACGGCCATCGACAGGCGCATCAAAAAGCACACATTCGTAAGCGGTGTCGAAATCCCAGACGTCGTGCGGAATCTGCTGGTGGTACCATTTCAGCTTGCCCGTATCCGGATCGAGCGCGACGACGGAGTCCGTGTAGAGGTTCGATCCGCGGCGGCCGCCGCCATAGAAGTCGGCGGCGGGGTTCCCGACAGGCCAGTAGAGCAAGTTCAGCTCGGGATCGTAGGATCCGGTCATCCATGTGGCGCCGCCGCCATATTTCCAGCTGTCGCCTTCCCAAGTTTCGTTCCCGGGTTCGCCTTTAGCCGGAATCGTCCAGAAGCGCCACAAGTGCCGGCCGGTCTCGACGTCGAAAGCGTTGAGGTAACCGCGGTGAGCGGAATCGCCGCCCGTTACTCCGACGATCACCTTGTTCTTCACAACGAGGGGGGCGCCGGTGATGTTGCATCCGCACTGCTTGTAATCCTCGACGTTGACCTTCCACAACTCGCGGCCCGTTTTTTGATCGAGCGCGACGACGTGATTGTCGAGTGTCCCCATGAATACACGGCCGTGCGCGACTGCAACCCCCCGATTCCACGGGCCGTAACTCACAATGAAGTCCTTGGGAAACTGATAGCGGTATTGCCAGATCTCCCGCCCGGTTTCGGCGTCGAGGGCGAAGACCCGGTTCCGGCTGGAGGAGACGTACATGACGCCATCCACCACGATCGGCGTCACATTGAGACCGCCGTCCGGATCACCGGTCTGGAAAATCCATTTAGGCGTCAACTTCGCGACGTTCGACCGGTTGATCTGGTCGAGCGAGCTATATCGCCAGGAAGCGGGCGTGCCGCCGTAGTCTGTCCAGTTCTCCTTTGTAGCGCCGTCCTGGCCGAGTGCTACAACGGCACAAGTGAATGCAAGAGGAAGTAGCAGTCTCACAGCGTCGATACCGGTGTTCTCGTCAGGACGCCGATCACCGCTCGGCAGAAGGCCGGCAAGTCATCAGGCTGGCGAGAGGTGACGAGGTTATTGTCGACGACAACTTCCGAGTCCTCGTAGAGCCCGCCGGCGTTGACGACGTCGTCTTTAATTGAAAAGAAGCAAGTCACTCGCCTTCCGCGCAAAACCCCCGCAGAGCAGGCGATCCAGGGGCCGTGGCAGATAGCGGCCACAAGCTTTTCCTGGAGGTTCATGTCCTTCACAAACTGTATGGCGGCGCTATATCGGCGGACGCGGTCCGGCGCATAGCCGCCAGGCAAAATCACGCCGTCAAAATCGGCGGCTTTGACTTCGTCGTAGGATTTGTCGGCAACGCACGGGTAGCCCCGCTTGCTGGAGTACGTGGTGCCGGCCTTGGCGCCGACTGTTACCACTTCCGCGCCGGCTTCACGTAGACGATAAAGTGGATACCAGACTTCCATCTCCTCGTAGAGATCGTCTACGAGGATTGCGATCCGTTTCCCCTTCAGTTCCATAGCCACCTTATTCTACAGAGGTCGCTAACGCCATTGGTTGCCGAATTTGTTGCTTTGGGCAAGGCGCTCAAAATGGGCATAAACGACTCGGGTCACGTCCTCTACAGGCGTTGCCGAGGGTCTGACGAAGGTCGACATGACGCTGAGAACGAAGGGCCGGTTTGGCAGATAGACGATGCCGGTTTCGCACTTCACACCTGGCACCCCTCCGGGTTTCGAAGCGACCTCGACGCGAGGTGGAACTGCCTTGTGCAGCGATGCTTTCACCCGTTTCATGATGGCCAGCATCTCGTTGCAGTCCTCTTCGTGCGCCGCTTCCTTTCGGTAGATCTTCTCGACGAGGCGAGCCATCTCGTTGGGAGTCGACACATTCTCTTCGTCTCTGCCCGCGGCCGCAGTATCCATCATGATTCGTCGGAGGCGCGTGTTGAGGAATCCCATTTCGTCGAGCATGCGATTCACGCGCTCCATCTTCACCATGGCAATGCAGCGATTGGTGGCCGTGTTGTCGCTGGTCTCAATCATTGCGGTCACCAATTCACGTATCGAAAGCGTCACCGGCCCCTTGGCGAGCGCTTGTTGAAGGTGCCCGCTGCCGCCTACTTTGTCCTTGGAGGTGAGGGTGATCTGATCGTTCAAGGAGAACTCGCCAGCGCGTGCAGCGCGAAACATGCGGATCAGGATCGGAATCTTGATCGAGCTTGCCTGCGGGAAGACGACGTCTCCGTGATAGTGCATCGTCTGGCCGGTCGTCAAATCGATCGCTGCGACACCCAGAACGCCGTCCAGTTTCCTGTCAATCTCCGCGATGTTCTGAAGCGTCTTCTGCTGTAGGAGATCGACGACCGTCTCCGCCTGAAGGGCCGGAAGGCACAGGAGAACGAGAGGCAGAATGGTAATCTTCATTACGGCGCACTCCGACACGGCGTCCAACGTGGTGTTGCCATTATAGACGGCTGTTCTTTGTGACGGGCGCCGTCCTGTCCGGGAACTTCCTCAGCCGCGCGCCGAAATCGCTTGCGCTGCGGCTTCTTTGGCTTCGGCGCGCTCCGACTTCCGACGCCACCAGGATGCGAGGGCGGAGCCGGAGATGTTCATCCAGGGGCCGAAAATAGCGGGCGCGAGGGCTGCATCCGTGCTTCGAAGGACGTTGACCGCGAGGCCTGAAGCCATGCCACCGTTTTGCATGCCCACTTCGATGGAGACTGTCCGCGCATCCGACTCACCAAGCCCCAGGGCCCGGGCGCCCCAGTAACCCAACAGATATCCGATCGCGTTGTGGAGGACCGCGGCGAGAATCAATACCGGTGCAACTTCGAGAAGTTTGTCGCGGGAGGCCGAAGTAATGATGGCAATGATGAAACAGATGCCGCCCATGGAGACCACAGGCATGAGATTGTCGAGCCATAAGGCGCGTCCGTGAATGAGTCGATTGGCAATGAGACCGGCCACAATGGGGAGGACAATCATTTCGACAATCGACATCATCATCTCGTAGAACGAGATCGGTACATACTGCCCTGCGAGCGTCTTCATCAACAGGGGCGTCATGACGGGCGCCATCATCGTCGAGCAGGCCGTCATCGTGACAGACAGGGCTACGTTCCCTTTGGCGAGATAAGTAATCACGTTGGAAGCAACACCGCCCGGGACCGAGCCGATCAGGACGACCCCCGCGGCGATGGCAGGCTCAAAGCCGAAGAGCCTCGCAATCGTCCACCCTGCCACCGGCATCACCGAAAACTGAAGGAGCATTCCCACGCTCACAGCCTTCGGCATGTTCAGCGCACGTGCAAAGTCCTCTACGCTCAAGCCGACGCCCATTCCGAACATGATGATCTGAATGAGCGGCACGATCAGGCGGCTTAGCTGAAATCCACCCCAACTGTGGAACGCTGCAGGGTAGAACATTGCGGCGGCTACGAACGTGAACACAGAGAACGTGAAGGAAAATCCTTGGAAGCGTTTCGACCGCCGCACCCCGATTGCAGCCGCCGCCAACGCGGCGATCACAAGTGGACCCAAAAGCGATGAAGGAGCACTCACAACCTCGAAGATTGTATCGAAACAGGGATCCTTCTGCTCATCACTTTGTTGCCACTACGAACGGAATATTGATGCTGCCGAACTGGCCCTGCCCGAATGCGTCGACAAGCCCGGCACGGAACGTCACTGCTTTGGTATCGCCAGATACTTTTTGAAAGTAGAGGAATCCGTTCAGGCGGCCGCCCGAATCAAGAACTCCTTCGGGAATCGCGAGCTCCAGCATGTCTTCCGTCGGCAGAGGCTCCCGCCAGACCTGATAGTAAGTGCCGTAATACCACGGATCGTACGCCCAATAGCCGCCCCAGGGGCGCAAATAGGGGCCATAGAATCCCGAGTAATACGGCGACACCCAGAAGGCGTCATAGCCGAATCGCGCACTGACAGGTGTCACCCGCGATATAGATGCATTGATTTGATAAGGCGGAATCGCATTGTGACGGAAGCCCGAGTCGGACACAAGCTGGAAGTCGCTGTAACGAATCTGCAGGGGCCGCCCGCTGCGGTTCTCGATCGTAGCGCGGATTGGCGTCATCACGTCTTTCAGGTCGCTCGGATCCGCTTTCCACGCGTTGGCTCTGACGACCATTCGGACGCCGGCCGCCTCTCCCACAGCCGCTTGCGGATCGCCGGGCAGGGTTTGCACACCTGCGGCGGGCTGTAACGTGCGACTCGCACAGCCCGAAAGTCCCAAGGCGGCCGCCGCCACGGCAGCCGCGCAAATGTATCGGAGAGTGCGCATTTTCATTCTCCCTACATGGTGGACGCCGGCGCCATTGGCTCTGCATCCGACAAATCTGGGGAGAATAGTACTGTTTGCGCTGCAGCCGATTTCTACCAGCCGATGGGCTTCCCTTTGTTCTGCTCGTCGAGCCACTTTTGCAGCGGCACGAAGTAATCGAGGATTGCGGTGGCGTCCATCTGGCGCTTTCCAGTCAACGCCTGTAGGGCGTCAGGCCAGGGCCGGCTAGCACCCATCTCAAGCATCGCGTTCAAGCGCCGTCCAGCTTCCTGGTTTCCGTAGATTGAGCACCGGTGGAGCGGATCAGTGCAGCCGGCGGCTTGCGCCAGTGCACGGTGGAATTGAAACTGCAGGATGTGAGCCAGGAAGTACCGCGTATAGGGTACGTTTGCAGGTACGTGGTACTTGGCCCCTGGGTCGAAGTCGTTCTCGGAGCGAGGCACTGGAGCGTCGATTCCCTGGTATTTCCGTCGCAGCTCCCACCACGCTTTGTTGTACTGATCCGGCGTAATCTGCCCTGAGAACACTTTCCAGCGCCATTGATCGACCAGGAGGCCAAAGGGAAGGAAGGCGACTTTATCGAGCGCGCGGCGCAGGAGAAGACCGATATCCTTCGAAGGATCCGTCGGCTTCTCCAGGAATCCGAGCTTGACGAGGTACTCCGGCGTGATGGATAGCGCGATCGTGTCGCCGACCGCTTCATGGAACCCGTCATTGGCGCTCTCTCGAAACAGGAAGGGCTGCTTGTTGTAAGCCCGCTGATAAAAGTTGTGACCGAGCTCATGGTGGACGACGCCAAATTCCTCGCCCGTGATGTCAATGCACATCTTGATGCGCAGGTCGTCGACGCTGTCGATATTCCAGGCGCTGGCGTGGCAAACAACTTCGCGATCTGCGGGCTTTACGAAGAGGGAGCGCTCCCAGAATGTTTGAGGCAGCGGTGCGAAGCCGAGCGAGGTGAAGAAACGCTCGCCATAGCGCACCAGCTCCTTCGCATCGACCTTGCGGGCCTTCAGTATGTCCGTCAGATCAAATCCCGGATCGGCGTTCGGAGGTGCGAGCAGCGGATAAATGTTATCCCAGGACTGCGCCCACGGATTGCCAAGCAGGTGAGCCGGGATGGGGCCTCGCTCCGGTACGATGTCTCCGTATTTTTCGCGCAGCTTCCACCGGACGTAGGCATGAAGTGAGACGTAGAGGGGTTTGACCTGTTCCCAGAGCCGGTCCACTTCCCGCGCAAAATCGTCCGGCGGCATATCATACCGGGACCGCCATAGTGCACCTGTATCGGGAAACCCGAGCTCTACCGCTCCTTTGTTCGAAAGCTCGACGAACCGGCGATAGTTGTCTCGCATTGGCGGCGAGATCGTCCGCCAGCCGCGCCAAACGTCAAGCAACTGATTGGCATCGCGGCTGTTGGCCATGATCCGCGTAATCTCCGTCAGATCCAGGCACTTTTTCTCGTCCGTGACGCCTGCGGGGCAATACCGGCCCTTGCCGTATGTGCTTTCCATCGCCGTGACGAGCCGCGTCAGCTCCTCGCTCGCCGCCGGATCGGAAGGCACGGGCAGCGTGATGCCGACACGCAGGAGCATCAGCTTTCGAGCTAGGTCTGGCGGGAGCTTTACCGAGGCATACTTTGCCGCCTGCTTTGCAAGCTCGGCCTGTGCGCTCGCCAGCTTCTCACCGGCTTGAGCCGCTATGATCTCACTGTCGTAGGTGATGTAGGTGGCCTGAATCCATTGGGCCCTGCCTGCCTCGGTGGTGAGCTGAAGCAACCGCGCTTCGGCGGCATCCAGGAATGCCTTCACTTCCGCGACGGTTGGAGATTGCGCTAGCGCTGCAGCCTGAAGGAGCGTCAGCGCCGCCGCCCAGAGGGGAAAGATTCGCATACCTATAAGGTAAATCCCCTCCGGACATGAAAAAAGGGCAGGCTACAAACCTGCCCTTCTCGCCCTATCACCCGACAGCCGTATTACCGGTCATCGGACGACGGGCAAGCCTTTAAAAAGAGTGCAACCAACCTCTCAAAGGCTCACGCTGCGCTGCGACTCGTGCCACTCATCCACTTGCCGCTCAGCTTCGTCGCGCGCCATTCCGTAACGCTGCTGGAGCTTTCCGATTATCTTGTCCCGACGTCCCTCCATCTCTGCGATGTCGTCGTCGGTCAACCGGCCCCAACGCTGCTTGATGGCGCCTTTGAGCTGCTTCCAGTTCCCCTCGATCCGGTCCCAGTTCATCGGCTCCTCCTGTCCTAATATCCAGCACGTAACATGCCACGTAAGATCCTGTTAAATATCAATGATGTCTGTTGGTTAGGGGAGCACGTTCAAGTGGTGGTTGTAATTCCTTCCGGCAAAGATTACCAACGTAACGACGCGTAGCCTCAGCTAGTCCATGAGGCCGGAGAGCTGTGCTTCGTATTCGTGCGGGTCGAGGCCCATGGACTCCATTTGTCGCGGGAGGTCCGGCCGGAGCGCCTCCGGTGTGCACTGAACCCAGGCCGCGATCACGGTTTCCACACCGATGCGCCTCTTGCCTTCTTCTTCTGCCAGTGCGTGAGCCGCGTCGCGAATGCGGTCTTCTGTTTCGTCCCGGACCGGCCTCGGCGTGCGGGAGAGGATCTGATTCAGTAAGTCTTCGGCTGCGTCGTTCCAATGCATCGCTGTTGATCATACCTCAGAGCTACGCCGGTTCCGACGGGCATTCCAGCAAGGATTGTTTTCTCAAATGGAAAAGATGGCCTTGTTGAAGAATGACAGGACTGACGAATGAACATCAGTCTCCTTGCGATACGTGGTCTTGGAATCGCTTGTTTTGCACTCTCGATCGCTGCGCAAGGGCAGGATGACACCTCCTGTCCCTGTCCTCTCACCGGCTGGCACGGCTCCTCGAACGCGAGCTTGTACGTGGGATCTGCCTGGCTTTGGCCGGATCCAGATAGCTCGTAACAATCATTCGCGGCTCGCCCGAATTCCGCCCGCCAGCGGCTGCCGTGTAACACCTGTGCTCTCTTCGAGTGCATTACCGTTTACAAACGTGAAGTAGGTTGCAGCGGCGCGATTAGGTAGAGTGAGTGCATAGCGATCTATGAAACACATCGTTTTGTTTGTTCTTGCACTTGCTGTATTTGGTACGGACGGCGCTTTTGCGCAGCAATCATTCGGGTATGGATTTATCGGAGGCACCTTCGGAGGTGGGAGAGGTGGTGTAGGCGGGGCCTTCCGTTACGGGATTGGCGGCGAAGGAAGGGTGGCCCCGCTGGTTACGATGGGCGGCGAGATCGGCGGGATTGCAAAGAATGGCAACGGAGTCATCGGCTCCGGAAACATCAGTTTTCATCTTCCAATCGAGCTGCGGCGGCTGGATCCGTTCCTGACGGCGGGCTTCTCAATCGGCCATAAGAACGACAACACCGGGCTGTGGGCGAACGTTGGGGGAGGAGTTCACTACTGGATGCTTCCGCGCATCGGTCTGCGCGCAGAGCTCCGGGGATACCCGGGCGGCTACGACCTTAGCGGTTTCGGAGAATTTCGCTTCGGCGTCGTCTTCCGATAAAGCAGTCTGGCTCTTATCCGGACCTCCTGAGTTGTCCAGCCGTCCGGCCCGTGCTACAACAGCGGGTTGATGCAACAATCTTCAAGCAGGGCGCGGGCGCTGGCTGCTCGGGCGTCGTTATGAGCGAAATTTTGCTGGAAACCCGGATCCCCGAGGTCGAACTGGCCGGACGCGGCAAGGTGCGCGACATCTATCGCGTCGGTGACGACCGGTTGCTGATCGTCACCACGGATCGCATCTCGGCTTTCGACTACATTCTCGGGTCGGGAATTCCGGATAAGGGCCGCGTCCTCACTCAAATTTCCCTTTTCTGGTTCAACTTTCTGGCCGGAGTTGTCCCGAACCATCTGATCACGGCGTGCGTTGACGAATACCCTGAGCCGCTGCGGCGGTATCGGGATCAGTTGGAGGGGCGGTCGATGCTCGTCCGTAAGGCGCGCATGATTGACGTGGAATGTGTGGCTCGCGGCTATCTCTCCGGCTCCGGGTGGAAGGAATACAAACAGAGCGGGACGGTCTGTGGAATTGCACTTCCTCCCGGATTGCGCGAAAGCGACCGTCTGCCCGAGCCCATCTTCACGCCTGCGACCAAGGCCCAGTCGGGACACGACGAGAACATTTCCTTCGACCGCGTCGTATCTCTTGTGGGAGCGGAACTCGCCGCAAGACTTCGTGACCTGACGCTCGAGATTTACCGGCGAGCGGCGGCATACGCCGAACAGAGGGGGATTATTCTCGCCGACACGAAGTTCGAGTTTGGTTTTGTCGGTGACCAGCTCACGCTGGCCGATGAGGTTTTGACGCCTGACTCATCCCGATTCTGGCCTAGGGAAAGCTGGAAGCCCGGCGGCCCGCAGCCGTCGTACGATAAACAGTACGTGCGCGACTATCTGGAATCGATTCATTGGAATAAGCAGCCGCCCGCACCAGCGCTGCCTCCCGATGTCGCGCTTAGAACCGGTGAAAAGTACAAGGAAGCCTATAGGGCGCTAACCGGAAAGTCACTGTGAACTGGCTGGACATCCTGCTCGGCGGTGTGATTGCACTCTCGGTGATCACCGGCATAACGAAGGGTTTCGCCCGGCTGGGAATCGGCATAGCTGCTGCTGTCGCGGGCATCGTGCTGGGCGTATGGTTTTATGGGACGGCGGGATCCCTGTTTGCTCCGGTTGTCGGTTCGCGATCCCTGGCAAATCTGCTTGGCTTCTTCGCCGTGCTGGTCTCGGCGCTGATTGCAGGTTCCCTTCTTGGGTGGATCGTCTCGAAGCTCTTCAAAGCGGCTGGCCTCGGTTGGCTCGACCGTGCCGTAGGGGCGGCATTCGGACTTGTCCGCGGCCTCCTGATTGCCATCGCCCTCCTAATGGCGATCATGGCGTTCACTCCTGGTCCGCCTCCTTCCGCGGTCGTGCAGTCGCGCCTGTCACCTTATGTAATTGAAGCGGCTTCGGTCCTGGCGGCGATTGCCCCTCGCGAGCTCAGAGACGGCTTCGCCGCAAGCTACGAGCACGTCAAGAAGACGTGGTCGAAGATGCTCCGTAAAGGCGTCCAACGCCTGCCGACACACCAGATCTGACACCAGATTGTCACGCGGCGGCGGTCGAGTCTCTCCGCGCTGTTGCATCCTATACAGTAATGGACCTTCTCATCTTTGATCTGGACGGGACGCTGATCGATTCCCAGCTTGATCTGGCGCACTCCGTGAACGCTACGCGAGATTTCATGGGGATGCCGCCGCTTTCACACGAGCTGATCGCCACGTATGTGGGCAACGGGGCGCCCGTCCTGATACGCCGGGCCATGGGACCCGAAGCATCCGAGGATGATGTGCAGCGGGCCCTCGACTACTTTCTGGACTACTACCGGAAGCACATGCTGGACCATACGCGGCTGTATCCCGGCGTGCGCAAATCGCTTGACCGCTTGCGCGAGCACGGCGTCAAGATGGCGGTGCTCACCAACAAGCCGGTGAGGATTAGCAAGGACATTCTCAACGGACTTGGAGTCGGCACGCATTTCTTCCAGGTCTACGGAGGCAACAGCTTCGAGCACAAGAAGCCGCACCCGATTGGCGTAGAGATGTTGCTGGAAGAATCCGGTGTCGACCGGCAACTGGCGATGATGGTGGGCGACAGCGCGGTGGACGTCCGGACGGCGCGAAATGCGGGCATCCTTTGCTGCGGGGTGACCTACGGATTCCAGCCGGAGGGATTCGAAGAGGAGCCTCCGGATCTGTTGGTGAATCGCATGGAGGAGCTGGCGGACTTGGTTCTCGACCGCAGGCAGTCGCGGCTGGATGCAGCGGGACCGTCGCCGCGATGAGAACGAAACCGGCCCAAGGCAGATTTGCCGCAGCGGCATCCGCCGTTATCGTGTTCTGCTTCTTCCTATGGAATGCGGGAGACGGGATCTATGCTCGGTTCACGCCAGACGATCTGATGAACCTGTACGGGGCATGGTCCGCACCTCTCGGTCTCGTCCTCAAATCCGCCGTCGTTTTCTTTGAGCCTTTTTACCGTCCGGTCGGCGCCCTCTTCTACCGCAGCATCTTTGCGCTTGCCGGTCTGGACCCTTTCCCCTACCGTGCAGTCTGCATGCTCTTCCTCGGTCTCAACATTGTTCTGGCCTACTGGGTTTCCTCCCTCATTACCAAATCTGCCGAGACCGGCTGGCTTACCGCGCTCCTGGGCAGTTTTCATGTGCGGATGTCCGACCTCTACTACAGCTCGGGTACGGTTTACGATGTCCTCGCGTACACGTTTTTCTCTGCGTCCTTCGGGTATTACCTGCGGATCCGGCTGAGGGGAACGCTTCCTGCCTTGTCTAACATCTTTGTGCTGGCCGGTTTGTTCATCCTTGCCCTCGGGTCGAAGGAAGTGGCGATTACGCTGCCGGTATTGCTTCTGCTCTACGAGGCGCTATGGCATCCCCCGAAGGAACTCTCGCTTCGCGCGAGCTTACGGTGGCTAGCCAGGGAAGGCCGCCCGGCAGTGCTCCTCCTGGTCATCGCCGCCATCTTCGCATGGTCCCGCGCTGCTGTTCCTTCCTACGTGGGAAACGAGGCATATACGCCTGTCTTCTCCTGGGAGGTCTACCGCCGCAACTGGCGGTGGTACGTCAGCCAGCTCCTCTTGATGGAGCCCTTCGCCGCCACCTTTCGCTCGATCGCCTTGTCTGTTGCAGCGATGCTGCTGATTGCGCTGCGGCTGCGGTCACGAGCGATGCTCTTTGGGCTGGGGATGTTTCTCATCGGCGAGCTTCCCCTTGCCTTCATTCTCCCGAGAGGGCTGTTTGCCCTGTATCTGCCTCTGTTCGGGCTTTCGCTCTACTTCGCGGAGGTCCTGGTGCGGATCCGCACAGGGATTCAAGTAATACCGGTGCGTGCGTGGGGCCGTCAACTAATGCCGGAGACGTGGATCCGGGTTGCGGTGCCTGCGGCGGCCGCTGTTGCCTTGACGCTGGTGTTTGCGCCGCACCGGCCCAGGATGTTCGACTGGAATGTTCCCCACGCGGCACGGATCGACGCCATGATCGATCAGATGCCTGAGTTCCAGTTCCCCAAGGAATCGACCGTCATGCTCCTTGACGATCCATTCGACCCAGACGAATGGACACCCCTGTTTATCATGCGGCTCAGTCTTCAAGATCCCGATCTTAAAGTCTTCCGCGCAAAGACTCATCCGGAGCTTCTCGCGAAGCTCAACGAATTTTCCCACCTTGTCCGCTTTGAAGGCTTGCGCATGGTCATGGCGCCGAAACCTGGAAGCTGAAGCACTCTTAGCGCGCGGGGCGAGTGATGCGGATTTGCTTGGAGTGCGACGTCTCGCCCGCGACAATCGCCACATTTCGTTGAGGAACGCCGAACGTCTGAGCGAGAAACGCGCACAATGCGGTGTTGGCGCGCCCTTTCTCCGGCGCTGCTGCTACTTTGACTTTGAGGGCGCCGTCAGGCATCCAGCCCGAGATCTCGGTCCGCTGGCTCTTTGGAATGACTTTTACTTTCAGGGCGAGGCTGCCTTCAGTCGCCAGCTTCTTTTCCAGTTCGCTGAGATCCATTACCCACCTGAAGCGCGGGAGAGGCTTCGAACCGCGCCGATGATCTGAGCGGAGCGAGCCGGCTTCCGCAGGCACTTGTCGATCATCGCTGCTTCGGGGGCCTTCATCAGATCCTCCGTCCAGCCGCTCATCACCAGAATCCGTAGTTGTGCGTCGTGTTCCCGCAAGGCGCGGATCAGCCGGAGGCCATCCTCGGCGGTGGGGAGCCGGAGGTCCATCAGCACAAGATCGACCTGGCGCTCCTTTGCGTGCCGCAAAGCCTCCTCGGTTGTCATCGCCGTCACGACGGCGTGGCCTTCCCGTTCTAGCAGAAGCTTCCGAACTTCCAACTGGTCGCGGTCGTCCTCAACAAGCAGAACTTGAGCCATTTTCAGAAGCTCCTGCGGTTATTCCGCGAACTCCAACTGCGAAATCACCATCTGGGGGAGGCCTTGGTTCCAGTTCGGCGGGATCTCGTCGAATGGAAGACGGAAGGGCCGCGTGTCGCCCGGCTTGAGCGGACCGTATTGAGCCCGTACGATTGGAACGCGCTGCCGGAAGATGACGTTCTGATAGGGATCGTAGAAGATGCACTCGACTTCCACGAATCGCACTGCGCGGTCGCCGCTGTTGGTGATCTTGCCTGTAATCTCTACGAGTTGCTGTTCCAGAAAGCTCTCGGTGGCTTTCATGTCGACATCACTCAACGGCAGGTTCCGCACATAGGCTTTCCCTTCGGGCGTTAACGTTCTCGTGGCCTCCTGCCCTCCTCTTCTGGCATAAAACATCCAGATCGCTCCGCCGGCGACAAGTACAATTACGAGAACGATGGCAACTACGAGGGCCGCACTACCGCGGCGGCTGAGATTCCGTTGGTGTTCCGTCATTGTCAGTGACCGCTGATAGTCATCTCGCCGATCAACAGGGTTGGCGCCGCTACGGACCCGCGGAACTCCAGGTCGTCGGCGACGGCTTCGACGTCACACAGCATCTGCTTCAGATTTCCGGCGATGGTGACCTCCGACACAGGATACGCCAGTTCTCCGTCCTCAATCCACAACCCTGCCGCTCCACGGGAATAATCCCCGGTGACAGTGTTCACTCCGAAACCCATGAGCTCGGTCACGTAGAATCCGTTCTTCACCGAGGCAATCAACTTTTCGGGCGAAATATCGCCCTTTTCGAGGTAGAAGTTACCGTGGCCGATCCCCGCGCTGCCGGTGATCCCTCGCGAAGCGTTTCCGGTGGTCTTCATGCCTAGCTTCCGCGCGGTATACGTATTCAGCAGATAGCTTTTGAGCACACCTTTTTCAATCACCACCGTGCGCCGGGATGGCACGCCCTCGTCGTCAAAGGGCGAGCTTCCGAAGAGGAAAGGAATCGTTGCGTCGTCGATGACCGTCACCTTCTCCGACGCAATTTTTTCCCCTAGCTTGCCGGCAAGGAACGAAGCTTTTCGATAAACCGCATCGCCGTTGACCGCCTCGAAGATGTTGTCAAGCAGGCTGCGGGCTACGCGCGGGTCAAAGACGACGGGCGCCTTCTGCGTGGCAACCTTCCGGGCGCCAAGGCGCCGGATCGCCCGCTGTGCGGCCTTCCTGCCGATTTCGGCCGCGTCTTCAAGACCGGCATAGCCCCGGGCAACGGAGTACCAGTAGTCGCGTTCCATCGATTCGCCTTGCCGGGCCACCGGCACCGCGCTGATGGAGCATGAGCTTGATCTATAGCTTCCGCTGAATCCACGGGAGTTGGCGAAGGCGCGAATTCCAGTGTACGAGTCGAAGGAGGCTCCCTCGGAGTTCGCGATTCTAGGGTCGAATGCAAGCGCCGCTTCCTCGGCCCTGCGGGCCTGCTCAATCTTGAACTCCGTTTTGAGCTGGGGGATATCGTCCGAAAAGAGGCCAAGGTCTGCCGATAGCGAACCGAGCTCGGAGGGGTCTGGCAGGCCGGCGTACGGATCCTCGGTGGTGACCGCCACAAGATCCATCGCGGAGCGGATCATACGGTCGATCCCGTCATCGGAAAGATCCGAGGTGTATGCAGATCCGGTCCTTTTGCCCTGCAGGACGCGGAGGCCGACCCCTCTTGATCCGGCCTCCTTCAAGCTCTCCACATCCTGCATCCGGATGTTCACGGAGAACTCATCGCCTTCCACTACGGTGCATTCCGCGTCCGTAGCCCCGCGCTCCAGCGCCAGGCGCACCACGCGGGCGGCCAACTCTTCGTATGGGTGATTGCTCATGGTTCTCTATTGCGCAGCGGCGCTAGGCGGTGCCTCCAACCGTCATCCGATCAATTCTGACTGTGGGGATTCCCACGCCAACCGGAACGCTCTGGCCCTCTTTGCCGCAGATGCCAATGCCTTCGTCGAGCCGGAGATCGTTGCCCACCATGCTGATGTGACGCATTGCCTCCGGCCCGTTGCCGATCAGCGTCGCATCGCGAAGCGGGCGAGTCAGCTTTCCGTCTTCGATCAGGTAGCTTTCGGAGGCGGAGAACACGAAGTTCCCGCTCGTGATGTCCACCTGCCCGCCCCCGAACGTGGCGCAGTAGATGCCCTTCTTCACGGAGCGGATGATCTCTTCGGGGTCGCTTTCTCCCGCCAGCATGAAGGTGTTCGTCATGCGAGGCATGGGAATATGCTGATAGCTTTCGCGCCGTCCGCTACCCGTGGAGGTGCGGCCCATGATCCGGCCGGAGAGCTTATCCGTCAGGTATCCGCGAAGGATGCCATTCTCGATGAGGACGTTGCGCTGGGTGGGAATCCCTTCGTCGTCGGTGTTCAACGAACCCCGGCGGCCTGGAATCGTGCCGTCGTCAACGACTGTACAGAGCGGGCTGGCTACCTGCTGGCCGATACGGTTTGAGAAAGCCGAAACTCCCTTTCTGTTGAAGTCGGCTTCCAGGCCGTGTCCAACGGCCTCGTGCAGCAGGATTCCGGGCCAGCCGGGACCGAGCACAACGGTGGTCTCTCCAGCGGGCGTCTCCGCGGCCTTTAACTGAATAATCGCCTGTCTTGCCGCCTCCCGGGCGAAGTACTCCGGCGTTTTCTCTGTAAGGAAGAAATCGAGGGAGACACGTCCTCCCCCTCCCGCATATCCACGATGCGGCGTCCCGTGCTCTTCTTTCGCGAGGACGCTGACGTTGAGCCGCGCCATCGGCTGGCGGTCATAAGCGAGGCGTCCGTCGCTTGAAGCAATCAAAACGTGGCGCAGGCTGTCCCCGTACGACACCTGTACCTGAAAAACCCTCGGGTCGTATTCGCGCGCTGCTACGTCCGCTCGGCGCACCAAAGCCACTCGCTCTTCCAGGCTGCGCTCGATTGGCGGGACCAGTACCGGGTAAAGGTCCTTCGTTTTCACCGTCTCAAGGCCCGTCTTGATCGTCTTCGAGGGACCGGAGGCGATGAGCGCGGCAGTGCGAGCGGCCTTGCGAATCTTGTCCGAGCTGAGATCGTCGCTGTAGGCGTAGCCGGTCCGCTCTCCGCTGATGACGCGGACTCCTACTCCCAGCGACACCCCCTGCGTCGCGCTTTTCACAATCGATTCATCGAGGCTGATGGAGCTGGTCGCGAGGTACTCGAAGTAAAGGTCAGCGTAGTCCCCTCCCGCTGACAGGGCTTCACTTAGATAATTCTCGAGGTCGCGTTCTGTGATGCCAAACTTTTGGCCGAAGAAGCTTTCATTAAGCCCCATACTTTGAGGGTATCATGCGGCGAATACAAGCCCGCTCAACCGGCTCGATGGTCACGCCTTCAGGCGCGGCGGGCGGTCCTGTGAGATCGGCACTCCGTCTTTCATAAGGTGGGATTCGCTGACCAGCCAGGTGCGGCCGGACCAGGAGACGAGTCTGTGCCCGTCGGACTGAGGACCGCTTAATACGAAAATCACTTCTCCAGCGGGAATGGATCTCACAAGGCCTGTAGCAGAGCCGTTCGCGAGCAACTCGGCGCGCACCGGTTGAGAGAGCTTTAGATTGGACTGCTCCAATACATATACTGTATTGCATCTTACGATTTCTATGTGGTTCGCGGGGGATGGGCGGCGACTCGGCGGCCCCTTCTTGCGGGAGCGGGTTTCCCGACCGGACAACCGGTCTGAGCCTTGCTGGCGGATTGCAAGGCGCATCCCGGGTTACAATCTTAACTGATTGGCATTCCGAAGCGTGAAGATTACGATCTCCAAAGAGAATTATCTGAAGGCGATCGCGGAGGCGGAGTCTGAGGGTGAAACGGTAATCGCGGCCACTCTGGTGCGATGGCTGAATGTGTCTGCTCCCGCCGTCACCATGGCGATCCGCCGCCTGAAGCGCGATGGCCTGATCGAGGTGAGCAAAGAAGGGCATTTGACATTGACCCGACAGGGGCGCGAAATCGCCAATCGGCTCCTCAACCGCCATCACCTCATCGAGCGAATGCTGACGGAGATCTTCGGAATGGAATGGTATAAGGTCCACGACGAAGCGGAGGCGCTGGAGCACGCGGTTTCCGAGGACTTCGAGAAACGTCTGGTGGAGAAGCTTGGGATGCACGGACCCTGCCCGCACGGAAATCGGGTCGAGCACGACCGGCCGGAAGACCGCCGCCGCCGCGGACTGCACCCTCTCGACGAGCTGCCGGCGGAGACTCGGGCTGTTGTGGTCAGCGTCTTTGAGCGGGACCGGCGTCTGCTGGAGTTCCTCGATTCTCTCGGAATCCAGCCGGGAGCAGGTCTGGAATTAGTGAACCGCAATTACGACGAAACACTCACGCTCCGGATTG
>CALGAR010000116.1 GCA_937959285.1 uncultured Bryobacterales bacterium | reverse complement strand
GTCTTCTCTTCGGCCGGAGCGGCGGCGGCAGCGGCACAGCCGGCAGCGACAGCGCTCTCAGCAGTGGAACAGGACGTCGTGTCCGCCCTGGTCAATCTGGGATGCCAGCGCGCAGCAGCCGACGCGGCTGTGCGAAAGGCAAGGGCTGCGGGAACCCCGGAAGAGTTCGAGCCGCTGTTCCGCCGCTCCCTGGAACTGGTGCGTTAATCTGAAAGATACATGCCGAAGAACGGTATCGTCTCCTCGTCGCAGCAGGAGGAAGATGTCCAATTCGAAGCGAGCCTTCGGCCTCGCCTGCTTGATGACTTTACCGGGCAGACGAAGCTGAAGGAGAACCTGGCGATTGCAATCGAGGCAGCGCGCCGGAGGGGCGAGGCGATGGATCATGTGCTGCTCTATGGCCCGCCCGGCCTGGGGAAGACTACCCTGGCTACCATCATTGCCGCCGAACTGGGTGTCCCTTTCGACCAAACGTCAGGGCCGATTCTGCAGAAGAAGCTCGACCTTACCGGAATCCTCAGCAATATCCGCGCCCGGCAAGTATTCTTTATCGACGAGATTCATCGCCTGATGCCCGACGTCGAAGAAATGCTGTATTCGGCGCTGGAGGACTTCCGGGTGGACATTCTCGTAGGAGCCGGCGTGGGCGCGAGAACGCACTCACTGCCGCTGCCGCGCTTCACCGCGATCGGAGCGACCACGAGACAGGGCCTGGTCAGCGCCCCCCTTCGCGGACGCTTTGGGTTGGTTCTCCGGCTGAATCATTATAACGAGCAGGAGTTGACGAAGATTGTCGAACGTTCTGCTGCACTGCTCGGCGTCTCCATCGACCGAGCCGGGGCGGCGGAGATCGCGCGCCGCAGCCGCGGAACTCCACGCATCGCCAATCGTCTGCTCCGGCGCGTCCGGGATTACGCCCAGGTTCGCGCCCAAGGCCACATCGACGAGCCAGTAGCGCGAACGGCGCTGGATCTGCTGGAAGTGGATCGTTACGGCCTGGACGAGATCGATCAAAAGATTATGCGCACGATCCTCGAAAAGTACGGAGGAGGACCTGTGGGCATCAACACAATCGCTGCCTCCATCGACGAAGAGCCGGCCACAATCGAGGAAGTCTACGAACCGTATCTCATGCAGCTCGGTTTCATCGATCGTACGCCACGCGGGCGCGTAGCCATGCCTGGAGCGTTCGAATATTTCGGCATCCGTCCTAAGAGCGGCCCCGCGAGCGCCCAGACGACTTTGTTCTAGTGAAAACGATCTATCTCTCGCTCGGCTCCAATCAAGGCAACCGCGAAGCCTACCTTCAGGAAGCGATCGACCGGCTCTCGCAGGCTCGCGTGTGTGTCCTGCGGATTTCTTCCGTCTATGAAACCGAACCGCAGGACTTTCCGGACCAGCCCTGGTTCCTGAATCTCGTCCTGGAGGCTTCGACGGAGCTCTTTCCGATGCAGCTACTTTCCCGAATCCAGGCCATCGAGACGGAGCTGGGGCGTTCGCGCAGGATCCCCAAGGGGCCGCGTACAATCGACATCGATATCCTGCTGTTCGGCCGCTTTATCGTGGATGCGCCGAGACTGGTTATTCCGCATCCGCGCTTGCATCAGAGACGCTTCGTCCTGGAGCCGCTTGCGGAGATCGCGCCGGAGTTGCGGCATCCGGTCTTTCGCAAGTCAATGCGGGAACTCCTGGAAGGCACGAAAGACCAGGCGGTGCGAAAGTCCGCTTTTCGGCCGGCGCTGCCCGGGGCATGAAGCGTCCGGCAGCCCGGGCGGCAAAGCCGGCTCTGCCCGGGCCGCGTGACGTTAGTGCTCAAGCGTCGAGCGGAGCATCCACGCCATTTTCTGGTGCTTTTCGAGAAGGTCGGTAAGAAAGTTGGACGTATCGACGGAATTCAGCTCCTCGTCGCAGCGCTTGATATCGGCGCGCATTTGCCGGATCACGGTTTCGTGATCGTTCAGCAGGTTCTCGACCATGCGGTCGGCGTCCGGGACGTCGCCAGGCTGCTCGTGCAGACGGGTCTCGCGCAGGAATTCCCCAAGCGTTCCGTAGGACCGGCCGCCGTTCATTCGCGCACGCTCCGCAATTTCGTCGATGAACTCCTCGAGCTCTTCGTATTGTTCTTCGAACATCTCGTGCAGCGAATGGAAGCGGGGGCCGACTACATTCCAATGGTAATTGCGCGTCTTTGTGTAAAGAAGAAATTCGTCGGACAGCAGCCGGTTTAGCATCTGTACAACCGATTCCTGCTGATCCTCGGTAAGCCCCTGATTCGGGCGTCGGCTGGTAACGATCATCGGTGGTCCTCCTGATGACACACAGGTATGGGGCTAGCTCCTGACAGCACCCCAGATGTTGGATTAGCCCAGCCACACAGATGCTACACCTCTTGCCGTGCCGCCAGGAGGCGCCAGAACGTCATTCGGTCAGCTTCGGTATTTGGAGCCGTTCGATCCTCACGCGGGCAATCCGGTTGCGGTCCATCTCTAGAATGATGAAGCGGAGATCTCCTTCTTGCACGGATTCTCCGGCAACCGGAATGTAGCCGAGCCGGAACAGCAGGAACCCCGCGAGCGTTTCGAAGCCGGCTTCTGTGGGAAGCTCGATGCCATACTGCGTTTTCAGGTCCTGGATGCTGGTTGAGCCCTCCAGTTCCAGCACCTCGGCTTCGCGGGCGGGAAGGGGACGCCGGACGTCATATTCATCCTCGATCTCGCCAAAGACTTGCTCCAGGACGTCTTCGAATGTCACCAGACCGACGATCGTGCCGAACTCGTCGACCACAAGCGCCAGATGTTTGTGGCTCTTCCGGAAATCGTCGATCAACTGACTTGCTGGCTTTGATTCGGGCACAACGAGGGGCTTGTGAATGAGTTTTCTCAGTTGAAATTGCGGTACGGGACGCCGGCGTTCGTTGGACCGGCGCCGTTCTTCCCACACCGGCAGCAGATCCTTGTAGTGAATGAACCCGATGATGTTCTCGGGCTTGCCCTCGTATACCGGCACGCGCGAATACTGGGTATCCGTCATGGTGCGGAGCACCGCATCCAGAGACGAATTGACTTCCAGCGACACGATGTCGTTGCGCGGCACCATGATCTGCCGCGTGGAGATGCCCTGCAGATCAATCAATCTCCCGAGCGCATCCTCGATGGGTTCAATCAGGTGTCCTTCAATGCGGCTCGAAGCAATGATGTACTTCAGCTCTTCGGCGGAATGCCCTCCGGCACCTGCCCTCCCTTCCACACCCAGCGCGCGCGATATGGCGGAGGCGGATCGCTCAATTACGAAAACGAATGGCTCACAGATTTTGTAGAACAACAGGAGAGCAGGGGCGACGATGACAGCGAGACGGTCGGCGCTGTCGATCGCGATGTTCTTCGGGACCACCTCCCCCATCACGACGTGTGCGTACGTCATGAGCAGGAAGGCGAAAACGAAAGAGATGCCGTGCAGGACGGCTTGGGTGACCGGCGTCTCCAAGGGCTGGAGCAACGTAACGAGCACTGTGTAGAGAGCGTCCTCTCCAGCCCATCCGAGGCCTAAACTGGCCAGGGTCACGCCCACTTGGACAACGGAAAGCAGGCGTTCGGGATTCGCGAGAAGGTTCAGGGCTGCGTTCGCGCCAACAACCCCCTCCTCAGCCATCGTCTTCAGCCTTGACTGTCTTACCGAGAGAAGCGCGACTTCCGCCGCCGCAAAGAAGGCGTTGCCAGCGATGATCAGCACCATCAATAGCAAGCGGTATCCGAAATGGTCCATACGGGGAGCGTAAAGTACTAGCCTCCTACACCATAGCGGATTTCAGACGGGCACGGCGATACACTGAGTATGGTGTCCCTGACCAAGGTTTTACGCGTTCTCAACGTTCTGATTGGGATCGCTGCGATTGCTTTGCTGGCTGCCGGATATTGGTTTGCGTGGCGGCCGCTACCCCAGACGTCCGGCCGCATCAAAGCTCCCATCAGCAGCGAAGGCCGCATTGGCCGGGACCGCCTCGGCGTTGTCCATATCTCGGCCGACAGCCTGGAAGACGCCGCATTCCTCCAAGGCTTTGCGACCGCGCAGGATCGGATGTGGCAGATGGATGCGCTGCGCCGCCTCGCAGCGGGCGAGCTGGCCGAAATCGTGGGACCAGGGATGCTCGAAGCGGACCGGGAAGCTCGAAAGCTCCGTATGCGGCGTATTGCAGAACAGCAATACCGAACGCTGCCGCAGGGGGATCGAGCGCTGCTTGCGGCCTATGCCCGCGGCGTGAACTTCTACCTGGAGACTTACCGCGACCGTCTCCCCCTTGAGTTTCACCTGCTGTCCTACGAACCCCGGCCATGGACTGTCGTGGATTCCATGCTTGTAGGACTGCAGATGTACCGGGAGCTGACGACAAGCTGGCGCGCCGACGCCGGGCACGCCGCGATGCTGATGGCAGGAGACCCCGCGAAGGTGAGCTTCCTGTTTCCGACGGCAACCGGCGACGCAGTCCAGCCGGGCTCGAATGCCTGGGCAATTTCCGGAAAGCATACAGCCACCGGAAGTCCGATTCTGGCCAACGATCCTCACCTCCAGTTCTCGCTGCCCGCCACCTGGCACCAGGTCCACTTGCAGGCGCCGGGACTGAATGTCGCAGGCGTAGCGCTGCCCGGACTTCCGTTCGTCATCATCGGCCACAATGAGCGGATTGCATGGGGCGTCACCAATTTGCAGTTTGACGTTCAAGACCTGTACCTGGAGAAGTTCGATCCGCAGACGGGACGGTACCTCTATCGCAATCGATGGGAGCAGGCGCGGCTTGAGCGCGAGTGGATTGCCGTCAAGGGTCAGCGCCCGGTGGAAGCAGCCGTCTGGGTGACTCGTCACGGTCCCATTTTTCTGAATGAGAACAACCAGTACTATTCGCTCCGATGGGCGGCCGCCGAACCGAACGGGTTCGAGTTTCCATTTGCAGATATCAACCGCGCCCGCAATTGGGAGGAGTTTCGCAACGCACTCCGCCGCTTCCCCGGACCGGGGCAGAATTTCATCTATGCGGACGTCGACGGCAATGTTGGCTATCAGGCTACCGGCAAGCTTCCCATACGAAGGAACTTCGACGGTAACTTACCCGTGGACGGGAGTTCCGGCGAAGCCGAATGGGACGGCTGGATTCCATTCGACGAACTGCCGTCCATCTACAATCCGGCTTCCGGAATCCTCGTCACGGCAAACCAGAACCCGTTCCCCGAAAACTACCCCTATCGCGTGAGCGGTACCTTTGCATCCCCTCATCGCTACCGCCAGATTTACGCGCTGCTGCGCAGCCGTCAAAAGTGGACGCCCGAAGAGATGCTTGCAGTCCAAAAGGATGTCTATTCTCCGCTCTCTCACTTCCTGGCGAAGCAGGTTGTGGCAGCGTGGGACCGCCACAAGTCGAAAGACCCATCGCTCGAAGAAGCCATTGAGCTTCTAAGGAACTGGAACGGTCAGATGGAGAAGGGAACTGCTGCCCCTGTCGTTGCGACCCTCTTCTACCAGCATCTGCTTCGGGATGTCGCAGAGAAGGCGGCGCCTGGAAAGGGACTGGCCTACGGATTCCAGGCGGCGCCGGCAGTCGTCGAAAAGCTGCTGCGAGAGAAGCCGAAAGACTGGTTCGAGGACTATGACGCTTTTCTGCTCTCGTCGTTTGCCGACGCTGTCGACGAGGGCAAGAGGATGCAGGGTCCACGGATCGCGAAGTGGGACTACGGCCGGCTCAACACGGTGACTCTTGCGCATCCCGTCATTTCCAGGCTCCCATGGATCGGCTCCTATTTCAGCATCGGACGCGTACCAATGAGCGGATCCGCCACGACGGTAAAACAGACCACGCAGCGCCTCGGCCCTTCGATGCGGTTTGTCGCTGACCTGGCAGATTGGGATCGCTCTCTCCAGAACATCACCATCGGGCAGTCCGGCCACATCCTGTCATCCCACTACCGGGATCAATGGAAGGCCTACTACTCCGGCAAGAGCTTCCCTCTCCAGTACAAGAAAGTCAAACTGGAGGAGGAACTCCGCGTCAGCCCGCGCTAGCGCGAAGCGGCCGTCTCCATCTCGAGCTGCCGCTCACGCTGCCATCGAAGCTTGCCCTGGTACTCCTGCCATAAAGTAGAGAAGCCGGCCCAGTAGTAGCCCGCAACAAACACTAACAGGAAGGGCAGGGCCAGGAAGTTATACGTGTCAATTGCGTAGCTGGTGACGAAGAGGAAGAACGTCCCAAGTGCGATTTCAATGTAAGGCAGCCAACCACTGCGCCGCCTGTACTTGACGTCGGTCAGTTTCACTTTCTTTCCGCCGACGGCATACTTCGGAGTACGGGCGAAGCTGGTCTGGATACCGAACAATGCCTCTAAAACCGCCCGGGTGTTGATAATCGTCAGGCCGACGCCGGCAGCCATCAGAGCGGGAATCAGAAAGATCGAGCGCTTCCAGTTCTTCGGGTAGAGCTCGCGCTGCGCGATCACATAGAAAATCGTGATGGACCAAAACGAAGCGATGATGAGCGGAAGGTCCAGCAGAAGCATCTGCCACCAGCCCATGTAAAACCGGACAATCATCACCGGCAGCATCAGCGCGGAGACGATCAACATGAGCGGGTAGGAGATATTCGGCGTGAGATGGAAGATCGCTTCGATCTTTGTCCTCAAAGGAAGATTCGCCTTCAGGATCGGGACAAGCAGCTTCTTTGCGACTTGTGTAAGCCCCTTAGCCCAGCGCGACTGCTGCACCTGGAATCCGTACGTCTCAAACGGCAATTCCGACGGACAGTCGACCCAAGGGACATAGACGAAGCGCCAGCCCTTCAACTGCGCCCTGTAGCTGAGGTCGGAATCTTCGGTGAGAGTATCGTGCTGCCAGCCGCCCGCATCCTCGATCATCTTGCGGCGAAGGATTCCGGCGGTGCCGTTGAAGTTGAAGAAGAAACCATTACCGTACCGGGAGCAGTGCTCGAGGATGAAATGCCCGTCGAGGAGCATTGCCTCCACTTCGGTCAACAGATTGTACTCGCGGTTCGTGTAACTCCAGCGCGTCTGGACGACGCCCACGCTTTCGTCTGCAAAGAAATCGACCGTACGCTTCAGGAAGTCCGGGGGCGGCATGAAGTCCGCGTCGAAGATTGCGATGAGCTCGCCAGTCGCCGTCTTCAGCCCTTCCTGTAAAGCTCCCGCTTTGAAGCCGTGACGGTTTGTGCGGTGGTGGTACTCGATGGGGAAGCCACGCTCTCTGTAGCGGGCAACGAGAGCTTCCGTATACGGATGAGTTTCATCAGTGGAATCATCGAGAACCTGAATCTGAAGCAGGTGCCGGGGATACTCGATCTTTGTTACCGACTCCAGCAACTGGTCCACCACGTAACGCTCGTTAAAAAGAGGAAGCTGAATCGTGACCGGAGGAAGTTCGGAAAAGCGCTTCGGTGGCTCCTTTGGAATCTTATGGCGCGACTTATAGTAGGCCCGTATAATCTCGTACCGGTGCAGCCCGAACAGAGAGAGAATGCCGAGAATCGAGAAATAGGGAATCAGCAGCATCCAGTCGAACCAGTCCAGTTGATGGATCCCCGCAAAACTCGTATCGAACAGTGAGCGAAGGAACTGGTCCGTGGCAGACGAAGCAAGCATCGCGAATGGCGGTGCGTCGAGTGGCATAATCTCCTAGGCTGAACTACAGGTACTGGACTCCCTTTGTCCGGCCCTTTCTCTGCGTACAATTACCGGCAGACCGGCATATTGTAGAGTCCATTCTGGTACAACTTGCGACAGGGATATTCTACCGTGTTTCCTGATTTGCAGGCGGTTCGCGCAACAACGGCAGCCTGCCCGGCTTTCCTCCCTATTAGGGATAGTACGCAGTCCGGCAGGAGTCCGGTTCCTTTTTGGAAGCGTTGCCGCACGCACTGTAGAATCGAGAAGTGAAGTTCCTTAGCGCCGTGCTCGCACCCCTCCTGCTGGGAGGTTTGCTTGCAGGTCAAGAGCCAAACCTGGTGTGGGAAGGGCAGGTGGACGGCGTTGTTACCCTGCTGGTGCGCGGCGATCGCCTGAAGGTCCGCGAGGAGAGCGGCGTTCCCGTGCAGTACCCCTATCACCGCTTCTCTCGACAACTTCCCGATCGCCGTCAGAATGTGGACGTCCGCGTAGTGGAGGGGCGCGGCCGTGTCTGGGTTGTCGAACAGCCTAACATCGAAAACAACTACACCCTTGTTGTGGGTATCGACGACCGGCAGCCAGGCGCGGCTCTGTACGCCCTCGAATTCTACTGGGGGGACGGCGAGGCGCTGCGTGACCCCTTTGATCCGAAGGGGAAGAAGAAGGACCGCGACGACGAACAGGTGAGTTGGAGCGGTCGGGTAGACGGGGAGGTCCTGGTGCGATGCGCCGGGACGACATGCCAATCGGAAGCGCGTAGCGGACAGCCGGTCGGCCGGGAGCGGATCCGCGTGCGCCGCGTCATGCCTTCCAGCCCGTTTCTCGCTACTCTTGAGAATGCAAAAGGGCGCGGCGAGATCCGCCTTATCGAACAGCCGTCGCACCAGAACGGCTACACCGCCGTAGTCCTGATCAGCGACCCGGAAAGCGGAGCGTCCAATTATTCCTTCTCCCTCGCCTGGCGCCGCGCCTCAGGGTTCGATCTCGGATCTGGGATCACCACTCGGGGCCTGACCTGGTCGGGGCAGGTGGACGGGCAGGTGCGGGTGATTGTCCAGGGCCGGGAAGCGAAACTCGATGTCGTGACGGGGAACCCCGTTTCGATGGAGAGTGCCATTTTTGAGAGAGAATTGCCCGCTGCAGAGACTCTCAATGTATCGCTCCGCAAGCAGAGAGGCCGTGGAAGCGTGGAGATCATCGAGTATCCCTCCAGCCGGAATGGCTACCGGCTGATCTTTGAAATCCGGGACTCAGCAAGCGGAGCTGACCACTACGAGATCGAGGTTAGCTGGTAGTTATTCATGGATCGACATGTCCGAGCGCTGGGATGGATCAATATCTGCGCCGGAGCTGGCGGGGCGGTGTTCGGAATCCTTTCGCTGCTTTGGATGGACCGAATCGTACAGCTCCTGCTGGCCTCCTCCAGCAGGAGACTGGCGGAAACCGTGCCCGCCAGCGCGACATACCTCACGCTTCTCAGTGCGGTCTTGCTGATCGCCGCATTTCCGGCCGTTCTATCTGGTGTCGGCCTCTTGCGGTACGCGGAGTGGGCACGCTACATCGCGATCCCCGTGGCGCTCCTGGACGTGCTTGCCGTTCCGATCGGAACGCCGATCGGCCTCTACGCGCTCTGGGTTCTTCTTTCCGAAGAGACGGAATATCTTTTTCTCGAACCGCCCCGGCGGACCCGTGCGGCCGCTCCCAGATAGAACACCTATTCCGTGTAGCTGATTTCCAGATTCCGCACCCGGCGGCTGGCCCATGACAGGATCGCGAGGGATACCAGGATCAATCCGGGAATCGCAAGCCAGGCTGGCGTGGGCGTGGCGTTCACGGCAAACAGCGCCAGAGGGCCTTTGACCGGGATTTCTACCGGGCTGAGCGACTTGAGGTAAAACGTGACACTCAGCCGTTGAAGAATCGGCGGCAGGAAGGCATTTGCGGCTTCCCACACCATGATGACGGCCGCAGGAATCATTGGATTCCGGAAGACCAGCCCCGCCAGCACAAAGACCGCGCCATATCCGACACAGGCCAGAACGGTAACCACCAGATACCAGGCGAGCTGGTACATTCCCTGCCCGGCAAAGAGGAACTCGCGCCACTCGTCGCCGAAATGCGCAGCAATCAGCAGATACGAAGCTGCAACGCTGAGACTGAAGAGAATACCGGAAGCGAGCAGGCCCGCCAGATACTTGCCAACCAGCAGCACCTCCCGCCGCATGGGCATCAGGAGGTAGTAATGCATCGTCCGCTCCAGCATTTCCGCTCGGAAAAGGTTCGTGAAGATGCCGACGCAGCCAAAGTAAATTCCCAGACGCAGGTAGAAGAACTGAAAGATGCCTGCAAAGACCAACGTGTCTACTGGAATCGAGCAGTCCGACTGGCTTCGAGCCATTTCGTAGAGGCTATGTCCGCCGGTGAGCAGGACCGGTGCGCAAGCCAGCAGGTAAATCCAGAGAGCCCCGCGAGAGAGGAAGCTTTTCTTCACCTCCAGCCGCAGCACGGATGCGATTTGACGCGACCAGAGATCCCAGGGCAGTGACTGTGCGGTATTCATGCTGCAGCCCCTTCGCTTCCGATCAGATACTGATACACCGAATTCACATCTTCGTCAGCCGGCGCCACGGACTCCACCTCCAGATCGCATTCCAGAATCAGCCGATTCAGAGCAAGATAGAGCGCATCAGCATCGCGCGTGCGTATCAGCAGCCCAAGCCCGTCCGGGTGGATGCTGGCTTCCACCATGTGATCGTATTCGAACAGGCGCGTGGCCAGCAGCCTTGGCCGGGTGCAGCGAATCGCAATTTGAATTGGGTGATCCTTCACTTCGCTGCGCACGCCTTGAATTTGTCCTTCGGCGACAACGTAGCCGGAGCTTAGCAGCACAACCTGGTCCGAGATGCGGTCGACTTCGTGCAGGATGTGACTCGAAACGATGACGTGAACGCCTTGCCTGCCCAGCGCCTGAAACAGAGCGATCGTTTCCGCTCGCGCCATGGGATCAAGGCCGTTCAGAGGCTCATCGAGAACCAGGACTCTCGGGCTGTGCGACAAAGCCTGCGCCAGCTTGATGCGCTGCCGCATCCCTTTGCTGTAGCCGGCGACCTTCCGGTGAGCCGCTTCCCTCATGCTCACCTTGTCCAGCGCCTCCCACGTCCGCTGGTCCGCTTCCTCTCTGCTGTAGCCGTGCACCCGCAGGTACGAGCTTACGAACTGGTAGCCGGTCATAGCCTTCGGGAAGCTGTCGAACTGCGTGCAGTAGCCCACGAGGCGGAACAGAGCTTCGGGATTCTCCGGGCTGATGCCCAGAACCCGGATGCTGCCCCGAGTGGGTCTGATCAGCCCTGTCATCAGGTTCATCAGCGTGGTCTTGCCTGACCCGTTGGGTCCTACCAGGCTCGTAATGCCTGGAGGAATCGTCAGGTTTACGTGATTCACGCCCAGTACGTCGCCATAAAAGCGAGAGACGTCATCAAAGACGATGCAGTTGTGGCCCGTCATCGCACAATCTCCACGCCGCGAATC
>CALGAR010000115.1 GCA_937959285.1 uncultured Bryobacterales bacterium | reverse complement strand
CGTCGGCCATCCAGGGCGTCGGCGGATCGACCAGGGGATCAACGCGATCCTCCTTGAACAGCACGACCAGATCGGGCTTTTGGTTCAGCACGGCCGGCAGTTCCTTCTCCGACGCGTAGGCGAGCTTCCATCGACCGTCTTCAAGCCCCGGCTTGAGAGCCGATTCCAGCGCTTCCCGAATCCATTGCTCCGGATGATAATAATCCCCGATGACAGCGCAAATCTGTTTCAAGACGAATGCCGCCTCTTGATCTTACAGCGGCATCGGCTCTCCGCGATGATTGATGAAGTACAGGTCGTCGGATACGGCCGTCTTTCCTTCCACGATGTCCAGTATGCCGTCGGCGGTCACCTGCCCGATGACGGCTGCATCGAGCCCCCACTTCTGGAAGATGCGGAAGATCTCGTCCTCGCGGCCTTTCTCGGCCACCAGCAGCATCCGCTCCTGGGACTCCGAAAGCATGATTTCATAGGGAGTCATGCCGGTCTCGCGCTGGGGAACATGCATCAGGTCGATTTCGATGCCTGTGCCGGCGCGGCTTCCCATTTCACAGGTGGAGCAGGTGAGGCCCGCGGCGCCCATATCCTGGATGCCGACGACGGCGCCGGTCTGCATAGCCTCCAGGCACGCCTCTAAGAGGAGCTTTTCAAGGAACGGGTCGCCTACCTGAACGTTTGGACGCTTCTGCTTAGACTCTTCGGTGAACTCTGCCGACGCCATGGAGGCGCCATGGATGCCGTCCCTTCCGGTCTTGGCGCCGACGTAGATCACCGGATTGCCGACGCCAGTCGCCTTGCCGTAAAAGATCTTGTCTTTGGGGAAGACCCCGAGCGCGAAAACATTAACGAGAGGGTTGCCGTTGTAGCAGGGATCGAATTTCGTCTCGCCGCCGACCGTCGGCACCCCGAAGCAGTTGCCGTAATGGGCGATACCGGCCACCACGCCTTCCACAATCCGCCGGTTCCTTGCTCCGCACTCCGGATCATCGAGCGGACCAAAGCGGAGCGCATCCATCACGGCGATCGGACGGGCCCCCATGGTGAAGATGTCACGGAGAATGCCGCCCACTCCTGTCGTCGCGCCCTGGAACGGCTCGATAAAGCTCGGGTGATTGTGGGACTCGATCTTGAAGGCGATCGCGTATCCGTCGCCGATGTCGATGATTCCGGCATTCTCGCCGGGCCCCTGGAGCACCAGCTTTCCGCGGGTCGGAAGCTTCTTTAAATGAATGCGGGAACTCTTGTACGAGCAGTGCTCGCTCCACATCACGCTGAAGATGCCGAGTTCGGTATAGGTCGGCTCTCGGCCCAAGAGCGACACGATCTTCTCGTATTCGCCCTCGGTCAACTGATGCGCGGCGATCAGATCCGGGGTGATAGCGCTCATTTTCTATTTCGCAATCGCGAGTTCGGGGAGGCGGGCAGATACCATGGATTGGAAAATCACAAGGCCGTCGCTCGATCCCATCAAAGGCTCAACCGCGTCTTCCGGGTGCGGCATCAAGCCGAGTACATTCCGCTCCCGGTTCAAAATACCGGCGATATCCCGAAGGGAGCCATTGGGATTGTCGACGTACCGGAAAACCACTCGATCTTCAGCTTCGAGCTCATCCAGAGTCCGCTGATCGGCGTAGTAGCATCCCTCGCCATGGGCGATCGGCACGCGTAAAATCTGCCCCTTGGACGCGAGATTCGTGAAGGGCGAGTTGACCGTCTCAGTTCGAAGCTCGACTTCCCGGCAGATAAATTTCAGTCCCCGGTTCCGGATCAGGGCTCCGGGCAGAAGCCCCGACTCCACCAGGATTTGAAAACCGTTACAGATGCCGAGAACCAAGCCGCCATCGGCCGCGAACCGTTTTACAGCGCCCATGATAGGCGAAAATTTGGCGATGGCGCCGCACCGAAGGTAATCGCCGTAGGAAAATCCTCCGGGCAGTACGATGGCGTCGACGCCTTTGACGCTGTTGTCGCCGTGCCAGAGGATCTCCGCAGACTGGCCGAGGACACGCGTAACCGCATCAAAGACATCGTGATCACGGTTGCTGCCTGGAAATAGGACGACGCCGAATTTCATCGAATGGAAACAAACCCAGTGTAACAGAACTTCTACGGAGTACGGGCGGTTTTCGAGCGCACAGGGAGGGATCGGTCTTTCCCCGCAGTACTGCGGATGCTCGCGGACCGCTATTGCACGGCGGGTGTTGTCTTAGGTTTGCGGGTTCTGGCACCCCGCTTCTCTACCGGCGGTTGGCGGTCGCTCTTCTTCAGGACCGGAATCGCAATCGGAGCCACAAATTTTTTCTCTCCGTAATCATCGAACTTGATCACGATATGTTCGTCGTTGCACGATAGTACCGTGCCCAATCCGAACTTCGGATGCTCGACTTGGGCGCCCTGAGCAAATGCCGGTTTGGATGCCATTACGTTGCTCGCCTCTTATTTCATTATAAAATTTCAACTTAGCGTTGTCGAGCACCCGGCCGGGCCAACCGGGCCTTCGAACTTGAGATGCCACCTCTCCGGCGTTCATATTGTTGTTTAAGAAAATGAGCCTCCTCGGCCAGCCAGCTCCGCAAGCCGACAATGGGCGCCTGAGTGACATCCGTGAAGAGTACCTCCAGAGCGAGCTGAGCGAATCCTCGGTGCATGCCGACCCCATCCGTCAGTTCGCGGAATGGATGAATCACGCTTTAGAAACCTGCCGCAGAGATCCAACCGCAATGGCCCTGGCAACCAGCACGCCCGACGGCATGCCCTCTGTGCGCATGGTCCTGTTGAAGGGCTTCGACGAGCGAGGCTTCTGCTTCTATACCAACTACGAAAGCCGCAAGGCAGCAGAATTGGACGCGAATCCGCGGGCGAGTCTCGCTTTCTACTGGCCCGAACTGGAACGGCAAGTCCGAATCAGCGGCCGAGTCGAGCGGACTTCACGCGAAGAGAGCGAAGCCTATTTCCGCACGCGGCCCCGCGGCAGCCAGCTCGGAGCCTGGGCATCGAAGCAAAGCGCGGTTTTGCCGGGCAGGGAAGTGCTCGAGCAGAGGCTGCGAGAGATGGAGGCCCGATTCCCGGACGAAGTGCCGTTGCCTCCCTTCTGGGGCGGCTATCGTGTAGTGCCGGAAGCCATCGAGTTCTGGCAAGGCCGCGCGAACCGCCTGCACGACCGGATTCTTTACCGCCGTGAAAACTCCGTATGGCGGATTGAGCGTCTCTCCCCGTAGCATTTCTACCTCCGGCCCACATACAAGGTAAAAACTGACATCCCAAATATTGACCGGGAAAAACAAACACCATAGAATCTCCGGATATTTGATTCTGAGGATTCTGAGAGGCGACCCTTACAAGCTGCTCAGAGCAGGGGTAACATGCAGAGATTCTTGTCGACCTTGTCGTTGGTTCTCCTCGCTTCCTGTTCTGCTACCTTAGGCCTGGCACAGACGGCAACAGGTTCATTGCAGGGCGAAATTACGGACCCAAACGGAGCGGCTGTTCCAGGTGTAAGAGTAACGGCGCTTCACGAGCCGACCGGGCAACAGCTGCAGACCATCACCACAGATGCAGGAATCTTCATCTTTCCGAGCCTTCCAACCGGACCTTATTCGGTGAGCGCGGAGAAAGAGGGATTCAAGAAAGCAAGCCGCAGCAATGTCGAAATCCGAGTGGCTCAGCGCCAGCTTCTGGACATCCGGCTTGAAGTCGGCGACGTGCAACAGGTGGTTGAAGTGGTCGGTGAAGTCCCATTGCTTGAAACGCAAACGGCAGAACGCGGACAGAACTTTTCCACCAAGTTCATGAATACGCTTCCGCTGTTCACTGGTGGGATTCGCAACCCCGAGAACTTTGTCTCGTACATGCCGGGCGTTAACTCCGGCAGCAACGAAACTTCGATTACCGGATCTGGCGGCCGTGCGAAGGAAGTGCTGCTTGATGGGGCGAGCCAGACCATTCCCGAGTCCGGCGGTGTTGTCTTCAATTTTCCGGCCTCGGAGCAGTTTGGCGAATTCAAGTTGATCACCTCGAACTATTCCGCGGAGTACGGACGATTTGGCGGCGGCGTCGAGGTGTTTATTACTAAGTCAGGCACCAACGATCTGCATGGCGGCGCCTTCCTGAACCTCCGGCGCGATATTTGGAACGCGGCTGGCTGGAACGTGAACCGCGTCGTCGGGCAAACTCCTGGCTACCGCCCGAAGGAGCGATTCAACGAAGTTGGAGGTGTGATCGGCGGCCCCGTGTGGATCCCCAAAGTTTATGACGGCCGCAACCGCACCTTCTGGTTCTTCACCATCGCAAAAGATTTGCGGCCTGCCTCCATCAGCCAGTCGGTATCGACGCTGCCCACCGTGCTGATGAAGCAGGGCAACTTCACCGAGATTCCTCAGTTAATCTACGATCCGCTCACTACTTCCGGAACCGGCCCGTCGGCGACCAGGCTTCCGTTCGCCAACAACATTATTCCGCAAAGCCGTTTTAGCGCCGTATCTCGCAACCTGATACCCCTGATCCCTGACAACAACGTAAGCTCGCTGGCTCAGAATTATCAGTTCACGAACCAGCGCGCAATTGACGATACCCATTGGAGCCTGAAGTTCGACCACGCCTTCACTCCCAACAATCGCGTGGCATATTACATGAGCCGGCAGAATCAGGACATTCAGGACACCAACACCTTCCCGGGCCCGCTCGGAACCGGGCTGGGTTCGCAAACCCAAAAGCCGGAGAACTACCGGCTGAACCACGATCTCATCATCAGTCCGACCATTCTGCTGCACACCACATTTGGCTTTACCCGGCAGCAACAGGGCTGGGACAACCCCGCGCAGAAGGGATTCGGATCCAGGATCGGATTGCCGCTCAGCGGCCTCTCTGATGCCTTCCCGGTGGTGCGTTTTGAAGGCGCCGATGGCCTCACGGCCTGGGGGGTGCAGGACGGAAAGGTTTCGAACGGATCTCAGCTTAACTGGACCTGGCATGTCAATCAGTACCTGTCGATCGTGAAGGGTAAACACGAGTACAAGATGGGTTGGGACTTCCGCCGTCTGCGGACCTTCTCGGACCCGCTCGATCTGGCCGGCAGCAACGGGCGGTTTGTCTTCAGCCGTGCCCAGACGGCGCATCCTGGAGCGCTTGCGAGCACGGGACATGCGTTCGCAAGCCTTCTGTTGGGCGCAGTGGACAACGCAAACCTGACCGCGCTCCCGGTAATACCCGGCGAGATCCGCTACGGCTACCAAGCTGTCTACTTCCAGGACAACTGGAAGGTAACGCCCCGATTGACGCTCAACCTCGGGCTTCGGTACGAGGTCCCGGAGAACTGGTACGAGAAGGACGGCAACTATTCGCACGTTGATCTGACAAAGCCGAACCCGGCTGCCAACGGCCTGCCCGGCGCGCTCGTGTTTGCAGGCAAGGGACCTGGCCGGACCGGGCAAACGCGCTTCTACCCGACCGATTACTCAAACATCGGACCGCGCGTGGGCTTCGCCTACCGTTTGTTTGAGAAGACCGTGATTCGGGGCGGATACGGCATTTACTATCAGACGCTCGGCAATGGAGGTTGCGGCTGCCGGGAAGGCTTCGGCAGTTACTACGGAGCCGCCTATCCTTCGGATGGCTTGAACCCGGTGCTGAACTGGGACAATGGCATTCCGCTCCCTGCGAATTATCAACCCCCGCCGGTGCTTGACCCGAGTTACGGCAACTTCAAAGACGTCGACCACATGGGTGAGAACTTCGGCAAAGCGCCGCGTGTGCACAACTGGAGCTTCAACATCCAGCACGAGTTCCGCAACTTCGTCTTTGATATCGCCTATGTGGGCAACCGCGGCCGGCGGCTGGCCTCTACTTTGGAACTGAATCAGCTGCCGACCCGCTACCTGTCGCTCGGACCACTGCTGCAGCGGCCGATCAGCGATCCCGAAGTAATCGCTGCCGGCTTCAGCAAGCCGTTTCCGAGCTTCCCAGACAACCTGACCCTCGCTCAGGCTTTGCGCCCGTATCCCCAGTTCCTTGCCATCTCCGACCGCAATGCCGGTATCGGGCGGAGCTGGTATGACTCGCTGCAGGCAAAGGTCGAGCGGCGGTTTGGAGCGTGGCAGCTGATGGCTGCTTACACGTGGTCCAAATCTCTGGCGCTCGGCCACTACCGCCAGATCTTCACGCAGTCGCAAGTTCAGGCGCAAGACAACTACAACTACGAGGAGATGAAATCCTTCCTCCCGTTCGACCAGCCGCACGTGTTGAACATTCTCAACAGCTTTGACCTCCCGTTTGGCAGGGGCAAGCGGTTCCTCAACACCAACAACCGCTTCCTGAACCTCCTTGTCGGAGATTGGACCATCGCCAGCGCTCAGCGCTACTATAGCGGGAACCTGATTCAGGTGGCTGCGCCGAACACGCTTGGCAACGGTGTCCTGTTCACCCGTTTCACGAAGGCGAACATCACGGGAAACCCGATTCGGACGGGCGTCGATCGCGGTTCTCTCGATCCCGACAATCCGAATGTCCGCTGGTTCAACTCCGGGGCGAACAGCCCGTTCTCCTTCCCCGGACAATACCAGTTGGGGAACGCTGCGACCTACTATAGCGACTTCCGTCAGCCGCCCATCTTCACCGAAAACCTCTCGATCCACAAACGGGTAAAGATCAACACGTTCGGCGATCGTACCATCGATTTGGTCTACCGCGCCGATGCGTTTAACCTGTTCAACCGCACCAACTTCGGTGTGAATGGAACGATTGGCAACACCAACTTCGGCCGGGCGACCGGCCCCCAGCAGCCGAACCCTCGAATCATCACGATGGGCTTGCGGCTGGACTTCTAAGCCCCACCCATTCCTCGAAGTGAGATCGGGCCGTCACCTTTCCGGTGGCGGCCCTTTCCTTTCGCCGCGCAGCTTGCTCACGGAACCGTCGTTCGTTTTCAGCGGGTTCCGCCTGAGCCTCCCTCCTCGCGATCACTTGCACGAAAATCGGCTCTCAGACGTCACACTAGTATGACCCGAGCCCTAGTTGTGCTTATAGTGGCTATCGCTTGGCCTGCCGTCGCCGCCGAGGAGGACGGACTGAGCAGCATCTTGAAGCGGGTCGAGCAGCGCTACAATCGTGCCAGAACGATCCAAGTGTCGTTTGAGCAATCATATACGGCCCCTGGTCGCGCAAGGACCACCGAACGGGGCGAGCTGTATTTGCGCAAACCCGGACGAATGCGCTGGGACTACACCCAACCCGCCGGAAAGCTCTTTCTTTCCGACGGCAAGCACATTTACTTTTACAGTCCGTCGACCAACCGGGCGGAGAAGTCCAAACTCAAGGAAAGCGAAGATCTTCGCGCCCCGCTCGCGTTTCTTCTCGGCAAGCTGGATTTCAGCCGGGATTTTGACAGATATCAGTACGAGAAATCGGGGGCCAATACGATCGTCACCGCTTTCCCAAAGAACAACCGGTTACCATACACAAAGGTGCGGTTCACGGTCACTCCGGATTATCAGATTAGCCACCTCATCGTGACCGGTCAGGATGGCTCCCTGAACGAGTTCCGATTCGGACTGGAGCGGATCAACGTTTTGTTGAAGGACAGTTTCTTTCGTTTCGAACTGCCGCCCGGAGCGCAGTTTGTAGATGCGACCTTGACCGAGGGAAGGTAAGCGACAGGTGCCCGAGTTCGTGATCAAGTACGCGGATCCGCGCGGCGAGATTCGCCAGCAGGTGATCGAAGCTCCGTCGGAACACGATCTTCGTGAGCGATACACGCAACAGGGCTACCTCATCTATTCCCTTCGTTCCAGGCGGGACGTAGCGGCTCTCTCGGCGAGTATCGGGCGAAGCGGAAAGAAGATCAATCTCGAAAAGTTCCTGATCTTCAACCAGCAGTTTCTGACCCTGATCCGTGCCGGCCTGCCGATCCTCAAAGGCCTGGACCTTCTGGCCGACCGTCTTACCGATCCCAAACTTGGCAAGTACGTAAAGGAGGTGCGAGAGGACGTTAAGAGAGGATCGCTGCTGTCGGACGCCTTTGCTCGCCAGGGAGTGTTCCCCGCAATGTACGTCACTAGCGTGATGGCCGGGGAAAAGAGCGGCGCGCTCGGAGAAGTTCTCGAGCGCTACATCGCTTACCAGAAGCTTTCGCTCTCCGTCCGGAAGAAGATTCTGCTCTCGCTGTTGTATCCATCGCTGCTGATCGTGCTGGTGATCGGAATGATTGTCTTCCTGGTCACCTACGTCGTTCCAAACTTTGCGCAGCTCTACAACAGCATGTCGGCCCAGTTGCCGGTGTTGACGCAGATTCTGATCGCTGTTGGCACGACTGCCCGCAACTACATTCTGGCGGGTGTCGGGGCGTTGGTGGCGCTGGCGATAGGGTTTCGCATCTGGTCGCGCGGGGAGTCGGCAAGAGAGAAGATCGACCGTGTCAAACTCCGGATGCCGGCATTCGGCGAAGTGTGGATTAAGTATCAGGTGGCTCAGTTCTCCCGCATCCTGAGCACGCTGCTGATCGGAGGTATTCCCTTGGTGCCGGCGCTCGATACTGCCGCGGAATCCCTGGGCTCGCCGCTGCTCAAGAAGGCTCTCGACAAGGCGAAGCGGATGGTCAAGGAGGGGCAGTCTTTGTCAGGATCGCTCGCCACGACGGGCGTCTTTCCCGGCCTCGCCATCGACATGATCGAGGTCGGCGAATCGACCGGCGCGCTTCCGGCAATGCTCACGAGCGTTGCCGAGTTCTACGAGGATGATGTGACAACGCGAATGACAGCGCTGCTGTCCCTGATCGAACCCGCGATCATGATCTTTATGGGCGGCTTTGTGGCGTTCGTGCTGGTGGCTCTCTATCTGCCAATCTTCTCGCTGGCCGACACGCTGGGTTGACATTCGACGGAGGAGTTTACGCGACTGTTTCAGGAACGATGGCTACGGAACGAGCGAAGCTGCAGGATCCCAATGAGGAAGTAATTCAGGCGCGCCGGCTTGCCGCGCGCTACCGCTGCGAGTACGTCGATTTGCGCGAGACGCGCATCGACCACGATCTGTTCCGGTCCATTCCGGTGGACCTGATGTTCCGGTATAACTTTGTGCCGCTGCAATCGCAGAACGGCACCCTGGATATCGCCCTTGCCGATCCGCGCCATCTCAACCTGATCGACGAGCTCTCGATCCTGCTGCAAAAAAAGCTGCGCGTCAAGGTCGCGACGCTCTCTCAGATTGCCGATCTTCTCAAGAAGACCGAACAGAGCCAGCGCGTGCTCGAAGAAGTGACGGAGGGCTTTACGCTCGACGTCGTAGGCGAGGAAGAGAACCCCGACGAGACGCTCTCGATCGACAAGCTCTCCTCCACAGACTCCGACATCGCACCCGTCATCAAGCTGGTCGACACCACGATCTTCAACGCCCTGGAACGAAGGGCGAGCGATATCCACATCGAGACCCGCGACCAGGAAGTGGTGATCAAGTACCGCATCGACGGCGTCCTTCACTACGCCATGCCGCCCATCGCCAAGGACTGGCATTCGGCGATCATCTCCCGCATCAAGGTCATGTCGGAGCTCGACATTGCCGAGCGCCGCGTCCCGCAGGACGGACGCTTCCGCGTGCGTTACAAGGGCCGCCTCATCGACTTCCGCGTCTCCATCATGCCGACTGTGCACGGGG
>CALGAR010000114.1 GCA_937959285.1 uncultured Bryobacterales bacterium | reverse complement strand
CCTGAGGTGTGGTGGCTTGATTGCCTCTGACAGCGCAATTCAGGTATGCAGGACGCCGTCGTGCAAAGGCCTTTCTGCCTTTGAGATCCGGATTACCAGGGGAGAACGGAATCTCACCGTCCTGCCCGTGCCGGTTGAATCTTCTCAGCTTCCCAGGCAACCGGTTGAACGGGCGGCGAAGGCCGCCCCCTCCCCCAGATTGACCTGCCAAACAGAGTCAACCCGTTGTTAAGACTCGAGATACTGCCGGCTCGGGATCCCGCCCCGCGTGATCCGTAATGCTCTGATGATACTGACGTGCGAGACATCGAAAGGTTACGAAAGAGGGGGGCTCAGGCGCCTCGGGAGGCGTTGTGGAAGTCGTCGGGGCCACGGCTTCTTTGGGTGGCACTCTTCGCTGTGTTTTTACTTCGCACGCCCCGCCAGTTGCTTTGGCCGCCGGTGTGTGCTACGAATTGAAAAAACGTGCTACGATGCGGATGTATTCTCATGTGCTCAAAGTGGCTGTTGGCCTCACTATTTATTCCGCTTACCATCGTCACCGCACAGCAGGCTCCGGATGTCCGTTCGCCGCAAGAGCAATTTCAGGAACAGCCCGAAGCCAAGCCGGATCCGTTTAACATCAAGACCAGCGTCACGGTGACCGCCACACGCGACGAGTCGCAGGTGTTCGAATCTCCCGTTTCCGTGGGTGTTGTCTCCCGCCGGGAAATGGACATTCGCCGCACACGCACGGTCGACAACGTCCTGTCACTGATGGAGGGGGTCTACGTACAGCGCTCAAAGGGCGATGCCGACAACCTTACGCGGATCAACCTTCGCGGCTTCAACGGCGCGAGCCGCTCGCTGGTCATGCTGGATGGCCAACCGCTGAACGACTCGTACACGGGCGAGGTAAACTGGACCAGCCTGCCGATGCCGGAGATAGACCGGGTCGAAGTCGCGCGGGGACCCTTCTCGTCGCTCTACGGCGGCAACGCGCTTGGCGGTGTCATCAACATCCTCACCCGCCCCGTGAGCCGCCGGGAACTGGAGTTCTCCGGCCAGTATGGCACCTACCAGTCCACAGACTACTCAGTGCGCTATGCCGACCGCTTCTTAAATCGCCTTGGCATCTCGATCGGCTACCGCCGGCTTCAGAACGGCGGCTATCCCTCACGCTTTGCTCAGGTGTCGGCGGCTGTGCCCACGGGGACTGCCCCTTTCGTGACGGGCGTCGTTCCAACTCTCACACCGCAAGGAACCGCTACCTACCGCATCGGGGAGAATGGCGTGAACTGGTACAACCAGCACTCCTATCGTATCAAAGGCGAGTACACACTCAGCGACCGCACCGTCTTCTGGCTTCAGTACATCCGGCAATGCTATGGCTACGGCTATGACGAATACGAGACATACCTTCGGGATAGCGCAGGCGCGCCGGTAGATAATGGCACCTACTTTTTCGATGACCGCGGCACCACTCGCCGTCTTTCCATCACTCCCGGCAGCTACCTCCAGGGTCCGGGCGAAGGCGTCTCGGATTTCACCAGCATGTCAGTACAGCACCGTCTCGCACGCAATCAATTCCTTCGCCTCGACGCAGGGTACTTCGACCAGCCCGACGTAAACTATCGCACACCCGCCTCCGCGGCCACCCTTGAGGGAGGCGCTGGCACCTATGTCGGTCGTCACAGCCGCGCCATCCATGGCAATCTGCAGTACCTCTGGTCTCCCAACTCACGTCACCACCTCACCTTTGGAACCGAGACCCGCCACGACTTCACCAATAACCTGGAGTTTAGTCTGAGGAACTGGACGGACAGGTTCACCAAAACAGCTCAGACGTACTTCGCGCAAGGCAAGTCGATCAACCAAGGCGTTTACGTCCAAGATCACATTCGGCTCGGCGAACGGTTGCAGATCGTTGCCGGAGGCCGCTACGACTATTGGAGGACTTACTCCGCCCAAACCACCACGTTCCCCGCTACCGGTGGCGCGACAAATCTGCCGGAGCGCGCCAACAACACGCTCAGCGGTAAGGTGGCCGCCCTCTATACACTCCCCGGCGATTGGGCACTGCGGGCCAGCACCGGTACATCCTTTCGGAATCCCAATGTCTACGAACTTTATCGCATCACTCGGATTTCGAACACGCTCTACTATGGGAATCCGAACCTTGAGACTGAGCGCCTTTTCAGTTTTGAAGCCGGGGTCCGCAAGCGAATCGGAGAACGGTTCAATTTTGATGCTGCCGCGTATCAGAACAACATCACGAATATGGTGTACCGCGTGACCGATCTCAACGACCCCACGGGGCTCACCCGGCACTACGTAAATGCCGGCGAGGGACGCACACGCGGTTTTGAATTTGCAGGCGGGGTCCGCCTTGCCTCCTGGCTGCAGTTTCGCGGCACCTACACCTACACCCAAGCGATCATCACGAGGAATCCCGGCAACGAACAGACCGTTGGGAAACGTGTCCCCCACGTTCCTGAACACATGACCTCCGGCGCTCTGCTAGGGTTCTACAAGAAGTGGACCGGCAGTTTGACCGGCCGCTACAGTGGCGGCGTATCGAGCAACGACATTAACAACGACCTAACGAAGGGCGTGCAAGGCGCTTTTGACCCCTTCTTCACCGCCGACGCCACGATCAGCTACGACGTGAACCGCCGGCTTCAGGTGTTCGCGCAAATTGAGAACCTCGCGGACCGGCGTTTCTACCTTTTCTATCTAAACCCTGGCCGACTTGTGTACGGCGGCCTTCGCATCAGAGTGTTCTAATCGGGGTATCATGATTGGCGGCAGTCTCTATCATTCGGTCACAGAACTCTTCTATCAGCTCTCCAATGCATTCTTCTGGCCGGTCGCCTTCGCTCTGCTAGTCCTATTCGGCGTTGCGCTTGCCGACCTTGGCGCGATGATAGTCCAGATATGGCGCCGCCGGACACAACCTCGCACCGATCTCGCTGTGGTCGCCCGCTCTCTTGTCAGCGGGCTCGCCGGTGACGGACGCTTCGAGGCCGATCCTTCACGTATGTCCCCGTCTCTGGCGCGATTCTGGGGAAGAGTGGAGCGGCGTTTGGCGGAGGTGCAATCCCGCGAGAATGTTGACATCTGGCTCGAAGAGGTCCTGCAGCGGGAGGAGATCGAGGCTACCAGCCGCCTTGATCGGACCCGCGCCATGATCCGCCTGGGCCCCATGCTCGGTCTCGCGGGTACCATCATTCCTCTCGGTCCTGCTCTGCAGTCCCTGCTCGGTGGAGACCTCGCCGGTATGGTGAATCACCTCGTTGTCGGCTTTGGCGCCGTCGTCTGCGGATTGGTCATGAGCGGCGTCTCCTACGTCATCGCCCTCGTGCGCGAACGGTGGGTCCGCGTTGACTTGAAGGAGATGGAAAACTTGAGCGAACTGCTCCTGAGAGGGGTTGCAGCAAAGGCAGCTGGAAGGGAGGCCTTATGAAGGCGTTCGTTCGGCGTAAACGGCTGCTCAGTTCCATGACCTCCGTCCACCGCGAGGATCCACTGGCTGGTGTGGCAAATCTCTTCGATGCATCGATCGTCTTCGCCGTCGGCCTGATGGTGGCTCTGATCCAAACATTCAGCCTCACGCAACTTCTGAATCCTCACTCTGAGTTTACTATCGTCACAAAGAATGCTGCCGGGCAGATGGAGATCATTGAAAAGACGAAACGCAAAATCAAAGTCAAGAAGGTGACGGAGGAGAAGAAGGCAGGTCCCGGCACCCGGCTCGGAATTGCATATCAGCTCCCGGACGGAACGGTAGTCTATGTGCCAGAAGACGAGACTCCCGATTCGAAGTAGTGTGGCTGCGGTGCTGCTGACGCTGTTGGCGGCCTTGCCCATGTTAGGGGCCGACCCGAAGCGGATCCTTGTCTTTGCAGGCCATGCGGGTGTTATCGAGGAGGCAAGTGCGCTTTTCGAGAAGAAGCATGGTTCCGGTCTTGTCATCTTCGAACTCGGAGACGAAGCGAACGCGGCATCCCAACTCGCCCGGGCCGATCTCATTTTTTTCTACTTCCAGCGCAGGGAGACCTGCAGACTCCTTGCTCCTGAGTTGGAGAAGGCGCACAAACGGGGCGTACCGATCCTGTCGTCTCCTATCGAAGTGGTCCAGAGCTTCGTGTCGTTCAAGATAGACGCGAAGCGTGTTCAGGAAGCCGACCTCTATTGGCGCTACGGCGGCGCGGCCAACATCGGGGAGTTTCTCGCATGGGCCTATAAAGCCGCCGGCGGAACCCGCACTCTCAAGATCGATCCCCCGCAATTTCAGGCCACCCAGGGCATCTATCATCCGCTAGCGTGGTCCGCCCCGGGAGGCCCCCGGCAGTTCTCCTCGCTGAAGGATTACCTTGCGTGGTACCAGCAGCAACGCAGAGTCCCTACTGGTGCGCCGCTCGTCGCCATCACGTTTTACAGCAACAACGTCCGCTTTGGCGATACGGCTCACATCGATGCGATGATCGCCGCACTGGAGAAGGCCGGGATTGGCGTCGTGCCCGTCTTCGGCTGGCCCATCTCACAACTCGACCCCTTCCTCACAGTCGATGGCAAGTCACCCGTCCGTGTAATTCTCGGTCTGAACCTGACAATTCTGAAATCTGAGGATGTGGCCGCGCTCGAACGCTACGAGGCACATGTAATCAATCTGCTCGTTACCAGGGAAAACGCCAAGACGTGGACCGAAAGCGTGAAGGGCCTCCCTGTCGATCGCATCCCCATGTATCTCAACGTACCGGAGAGAGCCGGGGCCACCGAACCGTTCCTGATCGCCACATCCGAGGAATCGGCTGGAGGCACGACAACTCGGCCTGTCGCTGAACGTGTCGAAGCGCTCGTGAGACGCGTCCGGCGTTGGATTACATTGCACGACAAACCAAACATCGAGAAGCGCATCGTCATCCTGTACTACAACAATCCGCCGGGCAAAGGTAACCTCGGGGCAAGCTATCTACGCATCCCGCCAACGTTGGAGGCGATGCTGCGGCGCTTGCGTGAAGCGGGTTACCTGACGGGAAGCGACTTGCCCGACGAAGCCACTCTACTCAACATGCTGCAGAAGAGCGGACGCAATGTGGAGCTGTGGGCGCCCGGTGAATTGGAAGCAATGGTCAACGGTGGCGGTTTAACGCTCGTTTCGATGACGAAGTACAAACGGTGGTTTAGTGAATTGCCCCGGCAGTTCCGCGATGCTGTCAACAAGGAGTGGGGGCCCCCGGAACAAGCGAAGCTGATGTGCATCACCTCCCGGGATGGGGAGAAATACTTCGTCATCCCGGGCGTCCGCTTCGGCAATATCTTTGTCGGTCCGCAGCCCCTCCGCAGCACCTTCGAACGGGCAATGGACACGGCCCATGATCCACTCACCCCCGTTCCTCACTCCTACGTTGCCGCTTACCTTTGGTACCGTCACGAATTTCAGGCCGATGCCGTCGTTCATGTTGGCCGGCATGGCACGCTCGAGTGGCTCCCTGGAAAGCAGACCGCACTCGCCGGATGGGACCACGAACAGGTCCTGCTTGGCGATCTTCCCAATCCTTACCTGTACATCATGGATGGGGGCGGCGAAGCAATCCAGGCCAAGAGACGCGGCTCGGCTGTATTGATGAGTCACCTGACGCCTCTCATCGTCACAGGTGGGAAACAGGCGGAGTTTGATAAGCTCCATCAACTCCTGGAACAGTACGAAAAGACGGAAGGGACCGCCCCTGAACTTGCCACTGAATACAAACAAGAGATCATCTCTGAAGCGCGCCGCCTGAAACTCGATAAGCAACTGGGTATCGACTGGGAGCGCACTCCGTGGAATGAGGCCCGCGAACAACTCCACGACTTTGCCCACGGGGTGGAGAACGGACCCATCCCCGCGGGCATTCACGCCCTTGGTCAACTGCCTTCTGAGTCCGTACAGCGTGAAGCAATTGCCGACTTCCTCAAGTACGGGTTTCAGGAAAGCGAGTGGAAGCAGTTTGAGAGCGAAGTCTCCGAATGGGCTGGAGCGATCTACGAAGGTCGTCAGCCTCAGGTGAACGGAAACTATCCGCCCGCTCTCCGCGACAAGATCCTCACTGCTCTGCCGCAGGCCGTTTCGTGGTTGCGCCGGTTGAGGGAGTCCCCGCAAAGGGAACTGGATGCACTTCCGCTGATCCTGTCCGGTCGCTACCAGCCCACTGGACTTCTCGGCGACCCCATGAAAGTTCCCGATGCCCTGCCGTCTGGCCGGAATCTGCACGCCTTCGACGCTGCTCTTATTCCCACCAAGGCCGCCTGGGCACTCGGCGGCAAGATGGCAGAACAGATGCTCGCCCGCTACCGCAAGGAGAAAGGCGGTTACCCCAGCAAGGTGTCGATGTCGCTCTGGTACGGGGAGACGGAAAGGCACCAGGGAGCAATGGAATCGATGGCGCTGCACTTGATGGGCGTTGAGCCGGTATGGAATGCTCGCGGTGTCGTTGTCGATCTGCGCCTGATTCCGGATGCCGAGTTGAAGCGGCCGCGCATCGACGTTGTGTTCACGATTTCCGGCATCTATCGCGATGGCTTCGGCGATAAGGTCCTTTTACTCGATAGGGCCGCGCGTCTGGCTGCATCCGCCGGAGATAATGCCATCAGCCGCAACGACCTCGCCATCGCGGAAGCACTCGTAAAGTCCGGCCTTGATCGCACACAGGCGGAAAAGATCGCCCGTGCGCGCGTTTTCGGCACCAAGCCCGGCCACTACGGCATTGGCATCCAACGCATGGTGGAGCAGAGCAAGGATGCCGGTAGGCAGGAGGAACTCGCCGGACTCTTTTTCCACTACATGAACTATGCTTTCTCCAGCGAGACTTGGGGAGCTACTGCACCAAAAGCGCTGGAATCCCACCTCAAGGGAAATGAAGTCGTCCTCTTCAGTCGCTCCAGCAACCTCTACGGCGCGCTCGACAATGACGACACATACGCTTACGTTGGAGGGCTGAACCTCGCCACCAAAGTGGCGAATGGCGGTGTGGCGCCGCAGTTCTACATCCACAACCTCAGAAAATCCGATGCCGAATCCCTCGTTGATATGAAGACCTGGCTGGCGCGCGAGTTGAACGCGCGAGCATGGAATCCGAAATGGTTGAAAGAAATGCAGCGGTCCGGGTACGCCGGCGCGCGCGAGATGTTCAAGGAGCTGGAGCATCTCTACGGTTTTCAGGCGACCAGCCCTGAACAGATGGACGGTACGTTCTGGCAGAACTCTTACGACGTCTACGTGGCCGATAAGCACGGCTTCGACATGGATAAGTTTTTCGAGAAAGAGAATCCGTTCGCGCAACAGTGGATCGTGTCCCGGCTGCTCGAAGTAGACCGCCAAGGCAGCTATCGATTCTCTGATGCCGAACGAGCCCGGCTCGTCGAAACCTATGTGCGCTCGGTCAACCGTCACGGTGTCTCCTGTTCGGCGAATACGTGTGGCAATCAGCGGCTCCATCAGTTCGTCGCTGAGCAGGCTTTCCTCATTCCAGGGCTCGGTTCACAGGAACTGCGTGCTTTCGGAGAACGTGTCGCACGTGCTACGCGGCCCAATCCCGCCGAATACCGCCGCGCTCCAGCTGCATTCCAAGCCGGACTGCGCTCCGAATTGGCCCGGCTGTCGCGCCGGCAGCCAGCACGCGCCACTTCGGCCGTTCCTGTGAAACCCGTCGTGGCGGGATATAAGATCGAGGAACGAAGGCTGGCGACGCCCCAGCTAGCAAATGTCGCAAGCGCACCGCCGGTTACATTGCTGTGCGCCATTGCAATGGTGCTTCCGGTGCTTGTTGGCGCCTGCCGGGAGCTGAGGCGAAAGCTCTGAAACTTTACCGCCTTGCGATACGGGCTGCTGGCTGGATCCAAATGGCGCGCAAAGGGTTCATCGCTGCCAGCTGGCGCGACGATCTGCGTTCACGCTCAGATTGATGGACGAAAGCCCTTGAAAAACGAGCTACGGACCCATGTCCATCGCGATGAAGGAGGACGCAGTCTTTACTACGCCCCGGACATCGCGGAAATCGACGAGGAGATAATCAATCACTGGAAGCAACGATCAGCCGAAACACAACACCCGCTACTTCGCGCGCTACGCAGATGTGGCGTGGGACCTGAAAAAGGCAGTTACCGGCGCGTCACCATGTGTTCAAATGGCGTATCGCGCAATCGATGCTTACCTCCATGGGGTCACGCACAAGCGGTACAAAGAACCCGTCATCGCCGTGAAGGTGTGGTAACGCGCTCTCGATCTCGCGCTCACCATTAGCGATAAGAACCGTATCTCAGGGTGCAAGACAGTAATGCTCGACCTCCGTCTCGGAAACGCGCAACCAAGTCAAGCTGGAGTCTGGGCGAAACTCTACGATGCCCTTGCCGACAAAAAATGTGGGACTCAGCCCTGGTAGACCGGTTGAGTGCAGAGGCAGCAGCACGGCAGATTCTTTTCCTCTACCTTCAGGACGGCGATGTCCGTCTTCGGGTCTGAGCCAACGACTTTCGCCTTCAGCTCGCGCTTGTCGGAGAGCGAGACCCGGATATCCGTTGCGCCGTCGATGACGTGATGATTGGTAAGGATGTAGCCGTCCGGGCTGACAATGACGCCCGAGCCAAGAGCCTGCTCCCGCCGCTCTCGGGGAAATTCAAAGCCGCGGCCGAAACGGTCGCCGAAG
>CALGAR010000113.1 GCA_937959285.1 uncultured Bryobacterales bacterium | reverse complement strand
TCGCCATAAAAGCGAGAGACGTCATCAAAGACGATGCAGTTGTGGCCCGTCATCGCACAATCTCCACGCCGCGAATCTTCTTGCCGAGAAGCCAGAGGCAGAACAGGCACATGCCGAACAGCGCAAGCCAGCACATCCATACGGGAATCTCTTCGCCGGGGAACACACGAAAGAAGACAGCTCCAGATCCACGCCGCATCGGCTCCTCAAACAGGGAGAGCCACACGGTGCCGACCAGATGGCTGACGTTGATCAGATGCCCCCACTTCGTCCTCAGGACAGCGTTGATCGCTTCGCCAAATCCAGCCGCGACAAAAAAGATCCCGAACAGCAAGCCGCCTGCAATCGGCTTCCACTTTACCCACGCCGACACCGCCAGCGACATCAAACCCAGCAGCGCGATCCAGATGAGCGAACCCGCAAGTAGGGCAAACGCCAGACGCATATTCGCCGTAAACCAGGCCCAACCCTCCAGGTAGCTCTGCAGTAAGAACAGCAGCAGCCCCGGAATCCAGGTCATCAAGGATAGAAGAATGACGATGATCGACATTCGCCCCAGGACGTACTCAGTCCGTGAAAACGGGCGTGAAAGGTAGAGAGGCAGGGCATTGTTTGCGAGGTCCGGTGAAACGAGTCCGGGCCCAATGAAAGAATTCAGGAAGAACGCAAACATGCTTTGAACGCCGAGGTATGTCAGAAAAAACTTCGAATCGATCGCAATCAGGTCCGAAGCATTGATGCCAATCAACTCGAGCGCGCTGAGGTTATGGCGCAGGTAAATCGTGACCGCGCAAAGCAGCGGCCAGATCATTGTCCCGAGGAGAAACATGTTCAGGAACCGGATGCGGTTCATCTCTTCCCACGAATACCGGGTAAGGACGAGGAATCGCGACCACTCGGGCGTCAGTCGTCCTTCGTAGCGATGGTAGGTGCGCTTATATACGGCCATGCGTCACCTCTGCCTTTTCGGGCGGCGCTGGAATGACGGCCTCCATTGCCTTCAGGAAGATGTCTTCGAGCGAGTCGCGCTTGTGGTTCAAACGCCGGATCTGCACACCGCACTCGGAAGCGACCTGATAGATCTCACGAACGCCAACACGCTTCGGCAGCACGAGCTTGACGCGGCTATTGCCCGCCCAGGCTGCCTGACACCCAAGCTCCTGAAGCCTGTACACAAAGTCGTCACCAGCGCCCTTTGTTTCCAGTTCCAGGAAGTGTCTGTTGGAACGGCGCTCCTCTTCCAGATTGCAGGAGGCGGCAATATTTCCATCCTTCAAAATGAGCACTTCGTCGCAGCATTCCTCGACGTCGCGCAGCAGGTGCGAGGAAATGAGGATGTGGACCTCGCCTCGATCGCGGATTTCCTGAATCAGCCGAAGCATGCGGCGGCGAGCAGGCGGATCGAGACCGTTGGTAGGCTCATCAAGCAAGAGCAGACGTGGTCCGTGAACGAGGGCCTGGGCAAGCTTGGTCATCTGCTTCATACCCAGCGAATAGGTTCCAATATTGCGGTACCGGACTTCCCCAAGCCCTACGTAGAAGAATGCTTCATGCGCCCGTTCCGTAGCCTCTTCCCTCGGAAGACCGGCCAGCTCGGCCATCAGGCGAACGAACCGGATCCCGCTCATATTCGCGATGAAGGAGTCGTTCTCCGGCATGTAGCCAAGCAGCGACCGGACCTGCTTCGCGTGAGTACGGATGTCGAAACCGAAGATCCGCGCGGTACCGGAAGCCGGCCTGTGGAAGCCGAGGAGCGTATTCAGCAGCGTCGACTTGCCTGCTCCATTCGGGCCCAGGAGGCCAATGGACCGCCCGGAGAGCGAGCCGTTCAGTTTCTTAAGAATGACCCGGTTCCCGATTTGGACGACGAGGTCTTCCAGCTCAATAATCGGCTTGTTCGTTGCCGCGCTCATCAATCACCGATACGCAGCACCATCTCCGCGTGTTCCCTTCATCCGGAGCAGGGTAGCAAGATCCATCGGCCCGTGCATTCTGAGGAGATTGGCGGCGCTCAAGCTGAGGGTACTGCTTGTGCTGGCCACGGTGATCTGGTCATCCTCCGCATACAAACCGATGAGCAGAGGCTTCATATCATTCGCAATCCCATCGACCACACTGCGCTGTTCTGGCAAAAGGCTCACGCTGGAGCTCAAGCCTTCAATGATTGGAGCGAGTGCGGATCCGAGATCGTGATAGATGAGCGCGGAGAAGTTCGGATATCCATCACGCGGGATCAAGGACCGGAACTTGGTCGACCGAGTAAGCGTATAGCCGTTCTGGCGCTGCTCGAGCGCCTTGTCGATCAGCATGCGGCTGGAGCCCGCTAGCAGGTAGCCATCTACAAACGTGTAATTAATCTCGCCGATGTTCTTCAGCGATTCGCTCTTTATGATGTGGTACGTGCGCCCGGACGACGAGTCTTGAGTCAATGTGAAACCGGAATTTCCACTGCTTCGAGCCAGACGGTCCATCGCCTCTACCTGCCGCTCAATTGCTGCCTGCAAGCGAGCGGGATCGTAAACCGTCACAACGAGCTTCCAGGAAGGAACCGGAAAGGCAGGTCCGTCCAGTGCAAAGGCAACCTCCGATCCCAGACTGCTAACAATGTCCCTCCGAATGTCGATGCCCAGCTCGGCTTCGGCTTCCTTGAGGTTCTGCTGGAAGCCCGGGTTCAAGCTCTGAAACGTTGAGAAGAGCTCTTCGACAATCGTTGCCGGCGTTCGGAGTATGAAACCGGACACCGCGGTCACATCGGGAGAAATAAAGTCCAGTGCGCCTAGTGTGGCCGGGCGGTCCAGCCAGGAGGCAATGCCGCTTCGCTGCCCTGCGAAACCAAAGACTGCGCGTGTATTTGTTTGGCCGTTCACGTCCTTCTGCTCGAGGACAATGTGGCGGACATTACCGAGTACGAAGGTTTCGGCGGCTCCCTGGTTGAACGGGCGGGCGGCTGTAATCCGCTCTAAATCAGCGCTGAACAGCATGCCCGCGCCGTCGCGGTATGCCTGCTGCAGCCGGGCATGAAACGGCGTTCCCGCAAATCGAGAGTTACCCTCGAGGGCAGACGCCACCTGACGCAATGCGTGAACATCGGGAGAGACTGCCACTACATCCGGGCGCAAAAAGACGACGACCTCATCCTTTGCCGGCTGCCCGATTGCGGCCGAGCTATCAACGAAACGAAGCTGAACATGGCCGGGATCGATACCAAACCTTGTCATTTCAGCTTGCGCAAACTCTCGCAGTCCCGGCCTCTTCACCTCCGCCAGAGCCACCAGCGCCTCCACATCTCCGGTGCTTGTCATCGGCGCCACGAGGACAATCTCATCTCCCAAATAGTCGCTGAGGGCGCGAAATTCATGAATCATGTCGCCAAACTTGAAACCGGCACGATTATGCCCGAGTTGTTGCTGATACCATTCCCGCAGCACCGGGCTCTCCGCCACCTTGGCTTCAAAGATCCGGTGCGCTTCTTCGAGCGTCTGCCCAATATTTGGAATGCTGGCGTAGATTACAGTCTCGGCCGGTACGGAGTCGAGCAGCCGGCTCGAGTATCGCAGTTCCGGCGGACGGATCTGCTCCAGTTCCTTCCGCAGATTCGTCAGCTCGCGCAGCAGAGCAATGTGCTGATCCACTTTCCGGCTCCAGGCGATCTCTTCCTCGATCGGGACTGGAGTCAGGGTTTCACTTGTGCTGAACTGTTCACCCGGCCGCAGCACTTTCTCCTGCCGGTTTTGCGCTACGAGGACCTCGCCTTCTACAACGGACACACGAGACCCTTTGATGCCGGTGTTCACGCTGAAGACGGTGCCAGTCACCGACACCTTGCAGTCCGCGGTGGCGACGAAGAGGTGGCCGTTCTGCTGCTTTGCCGCCTCAACGATGACCGCCCCCCGCCCAAGCCGGACCGTCAAATCCCTTCGCGTTGCGGAAACAGAGAAGCCCGAGTTCTCCCGCATTTCCACTACAGAACCGTCGGTCAGCCGGAGGATCGCGCCCGAATCCTTTCCAGTCCGAATCTCCGTGCCTGCCCGCAGAACCTGCCCGGGTTGGAGCGGTACGGAACGTTCGCTCGATACCTGGTAGGCGGCGCCGCCCACCCATTCAACGGTCGCTTGCGCCCGGTTCGGTGCGGGCAGCGTATTAACCACATTCCACGATGTGAATCCCACGCCAAGAGTGAGCGCCGCTGCGATCGTCCATCGCACCAGGTGGCGTGTCGCCGGTCGTTTTACGCTTTGCGCCGGCGCCGTCTTCATCTCCACGACGCGGCCCGATGCAGCGTGCAGCAGCTTGCGGCACGAGACACACTCTTGCGTATGATCTTTGAGCAGCAATGCCGAGGATTCGGGTAGACGTCCAGATACGTAGTCCGGGATCAGTGCTTGAAAGTCGGAGCAGCCGCGGATCACGCCGCCTGAAGGCTTAAGTTCCGCCGAAATCCGGCCCCACACTCGCTTGGCGGCAGCTTCAATGACGGTGTGATCGACCGGCTCGTCATGGATTTGCTGAATAGCCCGTTCCAGGGCCGGGTCGAAGGGCTCGTGCTCGGGTTTCATTTGCCTTCTCCCATCAATGCTCGATACTCGTTCTGGATCCGCTCTTTGGTCCTGTGCAAAGTGACTGCAACAGTCGACGTTGTCGTGCCCAGCATCTCTGCAATTTCCGGGTTTTCCTTACCCTCGAAAAAACGTAGCGTGAAGATTTCGGCAGCACGCGGGCTTAGCATGGCAATCGTCCGGCGGAGCCAGTCTCGTAATTCCGCCGAACTGTGAGCCCGTTCCGGCGATGCGACATCGTCCTGCTTCAGTTCCCGTGGCTCCACGTCATCCAGTGAAACGCTGCGAGCCACCTGGCGGGAACGAAGGAGGTCGACGGCGGCATTCACAGCCGCCCGCCGAAGGTAGCTTTCGACGTTGACCGTTGGTTCAGCATCGGAGGCACGGCGCACCAGTCGAAGGAACACGGTCTGGAGGACGTCCTCGGCGTCCGCCGCACTGCCGGTCACCCGATAAGCTGCCCGGAAAACCATCGCATGATAGTCGCGGAAGAGGGCCTCGATGTCCAGATCCGCAACCTCGCGGACGCCCGGCGCAGCTGGCGCCTCAGAAGCGTGGGCCGCTATGATCAAGCCTTCCCTCCCATCCTGCCCGCCCGACGCGTCTCGGGTGCGGACTGAATCGGCTTTTTGCCCTGCCGATGCATCATCACTCATACAGACGGCCCTCGGAGTCCAATATTAACCGCACTCGTGGAAACGATGCCGTGTCCAGGAAAGTTCCCGGTATACTGGCGGGGTGCGCGCACAGCTGGAACGGTATTTCGAGTTCGACAAGCTCAAAACGGACTGGCGAACGGAGATTTTGGCGGGTTTTACCACGTTCGTCACGATGGCTTACATCGTCTTTGTAAATCCTTCGATGCTCTCTGAGACCGGCATGCCTTATCCGGCCGTCATGGCGGCGACGTGCTTGTCCGCCGCATTCGGAAGCATCCTGATGGGAGTACTGGCGAGGTATCCAATCGCGCTCGCGCCGGGAATGGGCCTCAACGCTTACTTCACGTACACGGTTGTCGGCGGAATGGGTCTCTCATGGGAAGTGGCGCTCGGGGCTGTATTCCTGTCCGGCGTAGCCTTTCTACTCCTTACCGTCGTTGGCGTTCGCCAGCTGATCCTTTCCGCCATCCCGCCTCAGCTATACGCAGCCGTCGCCGTCGGAATCGGCATCTTCATTGCCCTCATCGGATTTCGCAATTCCGGATTGATCGTTGCCAGCCCTTCGACGACGGTTACTTTGGGAGATCTTTCCAACCCGCACACCCTGCTGGCCCTCTTTGGCCTGCTGCTCACGGCAGTGCTGCTTTCCTGGCGAGTGCGGGCGGCTATGCTGATCGGGGTCCTTGCCACCGCCTGCGTGGGGATCTCCTTCGGGCTCGTGAAATGGTCGCCTCGGTACTTCAGCCTCTCCGAGCTCGGCGGCACGATGTTGCAGCTCAATGTGAAGGACGCGCTTCAACTGGGCCTGCTCGAGATTGTCTTCGTGTTCCTGTTCGTCGACCTCTTCGATAACATTGGTACGCTCATCGGGGTAGGGAAGAAGGCAAAGCTGTTTGACCAGGCGAATCGCATTCCCAGGCTCAATCAGATCCTGCTGTCGGATGCGAGTGCAACGCTGTTCGGTTCACTGGCCGGAACCTCCACGGTAGTGAGCTATATAGAAAGCGCTGCGGGCGTGGTCGCAGGAGGAAGATCCGGAGTTACGGCCATCGTTGCCGGTCTGCTCTTCCTTGTTGCCCTTTTCGTCGCGCCGCTGTTTGGCGCGATTCCACCGTCAGCCACGGCGCCCGCTCTTATCCTCGTGGGCGCTCTCATGATTTCTCACACAAGCGAGATCGCCTGGTCGGATCCGGTCATCGCCATTCCAGCATTTCTGACGATCACGACCATCCCGCTGACGTTCAGCATCGCCAATGGGCTCGCGTTTGGCTTTACAGCCTATGCCCTGCTCCGAATCCTGCGGGGCGAGTTTCGCAACGTGCACTGGCTGACCTACGTCCTGGCGGCCGTGTTCCTCATTCGCTTTATCTATCTCGGGCGCGGATAGCAGCGCCGAGACGGGTCACCGCAGGTGCTCTCGGGCTCGAATAAAAACGTCGCGCAGCATCTGTTCCGTCAGCCTTCCCGTAGACGTATTTTGCTGGCTTGGGTGGTAGGAGGAGATGAGCAGGGGCTGTCCCGAAGCAATATAGTGTTCTCTGTCGTGCGCGAAGGTGAACGCTGAACGGCTGGCAATGATGCCGCGGTCGCGAAGAATTCCAAGGTAAACGTCAAAGGCGAGCTTTCCCAGGGCCACGACGACTTGCAATCGAGGCAAAAGTTCCAGCTCCCTTTCAACGAAGGAACGGCAGTTACGGAACTCCTCCGGCGTTGGTTTGTTGTCAGGCGGAGCACAGCGAACGCTTGCTGCAATATAGGCATCCGTAAGGACCAGACCGTCCTCCGCGGACCAACTCCCCGGTTGCGAAGCGAACCCCGTCTGATACAAAACCTTGTACAAATAATCGCCCGAGCGGTCCCCCGTGAAAACGCGGCCGGTTCGATTGGCTCCATGGGCCGCGGGGGCAAGACCCAGGATGAACAGACGTGCGTTCGGATCCCCAAAGGACGGAACAGGCTTCCCCCAGTATTCCCATTCCCGATACGCACGCCGCTTCGTTCTCGCAATCCTCTGGCAATGTTCGATCAGACGCGGGCAGCGGCGGCATGCCACGATCTCCGCTGCCAGTGTTTCGAGGGGGTGAATCTGAACCAAATTCCAGTGTAGCCATCATCCAACGAGAGTGATAGAGCCCACTCCGCCCGTCACATTCAGCCGCAGCGTCACTTTCGACTTGCCATAGGCCTCGTTTACCCAGGCACCGCCCTCCTTGCGCAGATTGGACACTTCAATCCCGCCGATGCCGCCGCTTGCGCGCGCGATGACACCGATTTCGCTCGGCAAATAGACGATTGCCTCGCCGACTCCCCCTTTGATGTTGAGGTCGAAGCTCTTCTTCGGTGTTTCGCTAAACTCCACCTTCACCTTTCCCGCGCCAACCTTCACGTTGGCGCTTCGGAGAGACAGCCGGCCCAGGTCCAGCTCCGCTTCCCCGGCACCGAGGACGACGGTCAGGTCGAGCGGCACCTCAGGATTGAGAAGGAGAACCCAGCGGTTTTCCGCGGACCCCGCTACAGGGGCCGAGGAAGGCTGCGTCACGGAAAGCTGCCCCCGAAAGCCCGTTCTCTCGTATCGAATCTCCGGCCTCCAGCTGGGAACGTTGTAGTGGAACTCGGCCTCGAGGAGCTTCAACGCGCCGCCGCGGAGGTCCAGTTGCCCCGCAGTCATCCTGATTTCCGCTCGCACGAGCTCCGCGTCGTCAAGGTCAATGCTTCGAGATTCAGTCTGCATCTCGCCGACGCGTGCCGTGGGAATGCAACCTGTCATGACGGCGACTAGCGCCATCGCCATCAGCCCTCGCTTCCGCGTTCCCCGCATTCCAAAGCCTACCTTTCCGTCTCCTGAACTATACGAAGGTTGAACTGCCATCGTTCGCGGAAATTCAGGGGCGGGCTCGCACCTGGCCACGAAGCCGAATAGGAAGGGAATGCTACTTTAGCAGTTCGCGGTTCATCGCGTCGAGCGATTTTCTTATGGGTGTCACTCCGACCAGTTCAGCAACTGGCTCGGTTGCAGGCGGAGGTGGGCAGGGAAACATTTCCCGAAAGAGCGCAACCAGCTCCGGATCCCGCCAGCCGCGCTTCGCTTCCTCGCGCATAATTTTCAGCGCCCGGTCGTGCGAGTACGCTGGTTTGTAGGGCCTGGCCGTTGTCAGCGCATCATAGATGTCTGCCACCTGAAGGATGCGGGCCAGCAGGGGGATGTCCTCACCGCGCAAGCCGTCCGGGTACCCGCTGCCGTCCCACCGTTCGTGATGGTTTCGGATGATGGGCAGGATCGGCGCAAGACTTTTCATCGGACGGCAGATCTCTTCGCCCCGGATCGTATGATTGCGCATAATCCTCCATTCTTCGGGCGTGAGCCGGCTGCGCTTAAAGAGGATTGAATCGGGGACGGAGATCTTTCCGATGTCGTGCAAATATCCGCCTCGGTAAAGGGCTACCAATTGAAACCGCGACAAGCCCAGACGCACTCCCAACGCGACAGAGTACCTCGCCAGACGCTCGCAATGATCTCCGGTCTCCTTGTCACGGAGCTCAACGGCGCGGGCCAGTGCGAATAGGATTGCTTCCGCTTCGTCGAGGGAATCAATTGCGAGTTTGTTCCGCAGCATCGCACGAACGCGAATGCACACAACGGCGGGATCGAGGGGTTTCGTGAGGAACTCATCCGCGTCGGAGGCGATGCTTGCCAGATCCCTGGCGAGGCCCTGCACGCCCGTGATCATCAGGATAGGAACCAGACACGTCCGGCGGTCGGTTCTAAGGCGGCGGAAGAACTCAACTCTCCCACTCTCCGGGAACGTCATGTCGACGATCAAAAGATCGACTTTCTCGCTGAGGAGGACGGCGAATGCCTCGGAGGGCCGGGAGACTTCCAGTATTCTGTAAGGTGACGTCTTGAGAATCGATCGGATCCGCTGGCGGTTCGCCTCAATCTCGTCTACCAAAAGCACCGTCGGAGGATGGTCAAGCAGGAAAAAGCCGTCATCCCAGTACTCCAATCCTGTTGGGTGGAGAATTGGAACCGCTGTTAGAGGATTCTGAACCGCCATTGAACTGGTGCTACGTAAAATCGCTAACTTTCCGTTCTATCGGCGGAATCAGCCATTGGTGTTAGGCTGGGAGAGCAGTTATTCAAAGTATTGTTACTGAAATTTCTCCAGGAATCTTTCCCATGGGGCTATTCGTGATAACACATCTTTTTCGAGAAGAGGTTTGAGGGAGGCTTTTTGAGATGCGAAAAACCGCGCTACTTTTTCTTCTCAGTCTGGCCGGGCTCCAGGCGCAGCCGCTCACCAAGCATGAGCGAGACTTCGCCATGAGTCATCTGCACGCAACGAGGAAGCTTTTCCTCGATTCGATTGCAGGGCTGTCCGAAGCACAATGGCGATTCAAGCCGGCGCCGGATGTTTGGTCCATTGCGGAGGTAGCGGAGCATATCACCGTCAGCGAAGAAGCAATCTTCGACAGGATCACCAAGCAGATATTAGCGGGACCTGCGGCGCCTGAGAAAAAGGCCGAAGTTGCAGGGAAGGATGAGAAAGTGATTCAGGCTGTGGTATCCCGTCAGCAGAAATTCCAGGCGCCGGAGTTCTTGAAGCCTTCGAACCGATGGAAAACGCCCGAGGAAATGATCCGGCATTTCAAGACGAGGCGCGATCAATCGATTGCCTTTATAGACAAGACGCAGGACGAATTGCGTACACGGTTTGCGGATCACCCCGCGCTCGGTACTCTTGACGCCTATCAGTGGTTCCTTCTGCTATCAGCGCACACGGAACGCCACACGAACCAGATCAAGGAAGTGAAGGCAAACCCCAAATTCCCCAAAAAGTGAGGCACCGCGCGGAGCCAGAAACAGAAAAGGCGCGGGTGGTGCAACCCGCGCCTTTTTCATTGGTGCCTCTGTAAGAGGAGGCCTAAGACTCTCCGCCTTCTTCTTCCTGGCCCTGTTGCATGGCCTTGAGACGCTCTTCGCGGCGTTTTGCGCGCTCCGCGGCACGCTTCACCAACTGGGAGCCGACGAGTTCGATCATGGCCTGTTCGGCGCCATCGCCTTTCCGGTGCTTGCCGAGCTTTACGACACGAGTGTAACCGCCATTCCGCTGACCGAATCTCGCACCCAGCTTGTCGAAGAGCTTCTTCACCGCTTGGGGCGATTCGAGAAAGGCAGCCGCCTGACGGCGAGTATGCAGCGTGTCCTTCTTCGCAAGGGTAATCATGCGGTCGACAAGCGGCTTCGCTGCCTTGGCCTTCGGCACGGTCGTAATGACCCGTTCATGCTCGATGACGCTGGTGACCAGGTTGCGAAGCAGCGCCCTGCGCGCGGCTGTATCCCGTTTGAGTTTATATCCGGCGTATCTGTGCCTCATCGCATTTCCTCTTATTCGATCTCGCCTAGCTCGTCGCCGGCAGGTTCATGGGCAGCAGGAGGTGGAACCGGAACGCTGCCAGGAGGCGTAATCAGCCGCCCCTGCGCATCCAGCTTCATACCGAACTGAAGACCGAGCCCGGCCAGAATCTCTTTGATCTCGTTCAGCGACTTGCGGCCGAAGTTCTTGGTACGGAGCATCTCGGCTTCCGTCTTCTGCACGAGGTCGCCGATGGTCTGAATGTTGGCGTTCTTCAGACAATTGTAGGAGCGAACGCTGAGTTCGAGCTCTTCGACGGACCGGTTCAGCACTTCGTTCATCTGGCTGACACCGCGCTCCATCGGCTCCTCCGGAGCCTCCGGCAGCTCCTCGAAGTTGATGAAGATCGTCATGTGATCCTTCAGCAGCTTCGCGGCCTGCCCAATCGCATCCTGCGGAGAAATGGCGCCATTTGTCCAGACTTCCAACGTTAGTTTGTCGTAGTCCGTCATCTGGCCAAGACGCGCCGCCTCGACGGTGAAGTTGACCTTGCGAACCGGAGAGTGAACCGAGTCAATCGGAATGTAGCCGAGCGGCAGGTCTTCATCAAAGTTCCGGTCAGCGCCGACGTAGCCCCGGCCGACCTTCAGCCGCATCTCCACATTCAACTTGCCGCCTTCGCTGACGGTCGCAATATGCAGATTGCGGTCGAGCACTTCGACATCGTGGTCCGTCTCGATTTGTCCGCTCAGTACTTCACCAGGTTGTTCCACGCGCAGCCGGGCGGTACGTATACCATCGCCCGTCATCTTGAAAGGTACCTGCTTGAGGTTGAGGATGATATCCGTGGCATCCTCCACGACGCCCGGAATGGAGCTGAACTCGTGGGCGACGCCCTCGATTCGGACTGCGGTAATGGCAGCGCCTTCGATGGAGCTCAACAGCACGCGCCGAAGGCCGGTTCCGATGGTGGTACCGAACCCGCGCTCGAACGGCTGCGCGGTAAACATGCCATAGCGGTCATTGAGCGTCTCGGTGTTGGCTACCAGCCGCTTTGGTTTTTGAAAGCCCTTAAACATCGCTTTCTCCTCTTTGCCTGCAAGCTCTTACTTCGAATACAGCTCGACGATGAGCTGCTCATTGAGCTGAATCTGAACCAAATCCTCACGCTTCGGCTGAGCCAGAACGCGAGCCTTCAAGCCCTCGCGATCCACTTCCAGCCAGTTCGGCGTCGGAGCGTGCGCAGTAGCGTCACGCGCCGAGAGAATGGTCGGGTTGTTCTTGCTCTTTTCCCGCACTTCCACGACGTCGCCCGGCTTTACCATGTACGACGGAATGTTGACCTTGCGTCCGTTGACAGCAATATGGCCGTGGCGGACAAGCTGCCGGGCTTGCGCTCGACTGGTGCCGAAACCCATGCGATAGATTGTGTTGTCGAGCCGGCGCTCCAGCATTGCCAGCATGTTTTCGCCGGTGATGCCCTTCATCCGGCTGGCCTTTTCAAACAGATTGCGGAACTGCGTTTCGAGGAGCTGATAGTAGCGGCGGGTCTTCTGCTTTTCGCGCAACTGCAGACCGTAGCCGACAACTTTGGGCTTGCGGTCCTTTCCATGCTGCCCCGGAGGAAAATTGCGGCGCTCGATGGCGCACTTCTCCGAGTGGCAGCGCTCACCCTTCAGGTACAGCTTCATCCCCTCTCGCCGGCACAGCCGGCATACGGGACCAAGATAACGAGCCAAGTAAAACCTCCCTAACCTATGTCCGGTTCTTCCGGACTGGTGCAGTTTACGGCAAGAGCCTTCGTCCTGCTTGTTTTCCGCCGAAACGGCGGTACTGCCTCACGACAACGGCGATCCGGATTGGACGACGATCCGGCGCCGGCCAAATCTGAATCCCAAGAACGATCGTCAGACGCGCCGCTTCTTCGGCGGACGGCATCCGTTGTGGGGAATCGGCGTACGATCCTTGATCGCTCGAACTTCCAGTCCAGCCGTAGCGAGTGCACGGATCGCCGATTCGCGCCCCGCGCCCGGTCCGCTGACCAGGACTTCCACGGTGCGCATGCCCGCTTCCTTCGCCTTATTGGCGGCTGTTAGCGACGCCTGCTGGGCAGCGAAGGGAGTTCCCTTCCGCGACCCCCGGAAGCCAAGCGAACCCGAGCTCGACCAAGCCACGACGTTGCCCATCGGATCAGTGAAGGTGACGATCGTGTTGTTGAAGGTCGCCTGGATGTGCACGAGCCCGCTGGGGACATTTCGCTTTTCTTTCTTCTTGAACGTCTTCTTCTTCGACGCTGTCTTTGCCGGTGCTTTCGCCATGGATGATCAACAGTCCTTACGTCTTCGCCGTCGCCTTCTTCTTGTTCGCAATGGTGCCGCGGCGCGGTCCTTTCCGGGTGCGGGCGTTGGTGTGCGTCCGCTGGCCGCGCACGGGCAGACTGCGACGGTGCCGCAATCCCCGATAGGATCCCATCTCGATGAGCCGCTTGATGTTCATCGAGATTTCCTTGCGAAGATCGCCTTCGACGGCGCCCTCGGTTTCCAGAATCTGACGGACCCGATTCACTTCCTCTTCCGACAGATCCCCAATCTTCTTGTCAAAGTCGATACCGGCGCGGTACAGGATCGATCTCGCCCGGGTTCGACCGATACCGTAAATGTAAGTCAGGCCAATCTCGGCCCTCTTCTTGGCCGGAAGATCAACGCCCGCGATACGTGCCATAAGAAATCTCCTGCTATCCCTGCCGCTGCTTATGTTTCGGATTCACGCAGATCACCCGAACCACGCCATGGCGATGAATGATCTTGCATTTGTCGCAAATCTTCTTTACGGAAGCTCGTACTCTCATTGTCTTAACTCCACGCCCCCACCTCAGCGTCAGGGCTTCTTCAGCAATCGAATAATGCGTCCCCGCGTCCGATCGTGCGGGGAAAGCTCCACCAACACCTTATCCTTCGGCCTTAACCGGACGAAGTTAGCCACCGTCGCAGACGGCGCGTGCGCCACTACCTGCTCCCGGCCCTCGATCTCCAGCCGGTAGGCTGCGTTCGGCAGCAACTCGAGCACAGTCGCTTCAACCGCCGTGTCCCGCCGGTCTTCCATCAGCAGCCCAAAGCTACGGTCTCGTCAACACCCACGGCCCATCGGCCGTTACAGCAACACAATGCTCAAAATGGGCCGAGTACGATCCGTCGGTGGAGACGGCCGTCCACCGGTCCGGCAGCACCTTCGAATCAGGCTTCCCGGCGTTGACCATCGGTTCGATTGCCAGCACCATGCCTTCCTTCAGCCGCGGATTCTCGTTCCGGCGATCGATGTAATTGGGCACCTGCGGTTCTTCGTGCAGCTTCGTTCCAATCCCGTGCCCGACGAATTCGCGTACGACTGAAAAGCCGTTCGCCTTCACATGCCGTTCCACCGTGCCGCAAATATCGAACAGGCGATTGCCCGCCCGCACCTTATCGATCGCGAGCTCAAGGGATTCCTCCGTCACCCGGAGCAGCTTCTGCACCTGCTCGGGAACTTCCCCGACCGGCACCGTGATCGCCGAATCTCCGTAGTAACCGTCCAGCTCGACACCGGTGTCGATCGAGACAATATCGCCCTTCTTTAAAACCCGCTTCGGGGAAGGCATCCCATGAACGATCTCCTCGTTCACCGATGTGCACAGCACAAACGGATACTTCCCGCCGGCAGCCGGCACATAATATCCCTTAAAAGCCGGCCGGGCCCCTGCATCCCGGATCATCTTCTCCGCCGCCACTTCCAGGTCATGAGTCGTAATACCCTCCTCGACCATGGCTGCAAGTTTCTGCAGGATCTCGTAGACCAGCAATCCACTGCGCCGCATCTTTTCGAGCTCGGCTGCAGTCTTCCGAATGATCATGCTCCGTTTTTCAAAAATCTGCAAATCTTGTGCAGAATTTGTTGCGGCGAATCGTGACTCGCGTCCACCTGGTAGAAACGATGGCCCGAAGCTGCAAAGTGGTCGAGTAGGGGACGAGTCTGCCGCTCATACGCCTCAAGCCGCTGCCGGATTACCGATTCCCTGTCGTCGTCCCGGATCACCAGCTTCGCGCCGTCGAGGTCACACACACCCGGGGCCTTTGGCGGTCGCGACGTGAGGCTGTACAACGTTCCACAAACAGGGCACTGGCGGCGACCCGTCAGACGTGCAATGATTACATTGTAATCCACTTCCAGGTGTACTACTACCTGGTCCAGCTTCCGCTCCTGGAGCATCTTCTCCAGCACGCTCGCCTGCTGCAACGTCCTGGGATAGCCGTCCAGGATAAACCCTCTCGCACAGTCCGGACGGTCGATGCGCTCGGCCACCAGGCGGTTTACCAAATCGTCGGGCACCAGCTGCCCCGCCTGCATCAGGCCCTGAACTTCCTTTCCCAGAGCATCCCCGGCATGAATGTGTTCCCGGAGCATGTCACCGGTCGAAATGTGAGCCACGCTTAAGCATTCCCGTAACAGCTTCGCCTGGGTGCCCTTCCCTGAACCCGGCGGACCGAACAGGATCAGCGCGGCCGGGGCACTGCCCAAAGGCATCATCGGCAACCGAATTCTTTCCTACCCACGTTACATATTCCGGCGGCCGCGAATACGACCCGCCCTCGGGGTAAACCCTTCATAATGGCGCATGATAAGCTGCGCTTCGATCTGATTGACGGTATCCATCGCCACTCCCACGACGATTAGGAGCGAAGTACCGCCGAAATAAAAGTTGACATTCAAACCTTCCAGCAGCCACCGCGGGAAGTGAGCGTCGATCCAGTTCCCGAGCGCCGCCGGGGGCAAGTGCTGCAGCTTGATGCCGGAAATCATGATCTCCGGCAGGAGACTGAGAACAGCAAGGTACAGGCCGCCGACAACAGTAATCTTCGTAAGGATCCGGTTCAAGTACTCTGCGGTGTTCTTCCCGGGACGGATCCCAGGAATGAAGCCGCCGTACTTGCGCATGTTATCCGCTGCCTCGTTCGGGTTGAAGATGATCGACACGTAGAAGAAGCAGAAGAAGACGATGCCCGCAACATACAGCAGGACATACAGCGGTTCGCCGTGCCGGATCGCCGCTAGGGTTCCGCTGAAGAACGGATTGTCGCGAATCCACGGCACCTGCATGAACGTCTGCGGGAAGGTCAAAAGCGACTGGGCGAAAATCACCGGAATCACGCCGCCCGCATTGACCTTCAACGGAAGGTGCGTCTGCTGGCCGCCCATCATCCGCCGCCCTACGACGCGTTTGGCGTACTGCACAGGAATCCGCCTCTCCCCACGTTCAACCAGAACAATGAACGCGACGACCGCGACCATCAGCGTCAGGATCACCAGCAGATAGAGCGCATCCCACTGACGCGTGACGAACACGTTGTTGTAGATCGATTCAATGGCTCCAGGCAGACCGACAACGATTCCGGCAAAAATGATCAGCGACATGCCGTTGCCAATGCCTCGTTCGGTGATCTGCTCACCGAGCCACATGATGAATGCCGTGCCCGTGGTGAGGCTCAGCATCGTCATCAGGACAAAGCCGACGCCGGGATTTGGAACGAAGCCGCCTTCACTAGACTGGAGCGCGATGGCGATAAAGAAGCTCTGCATCATCGCCAGGCCGACAGTCAGATAGCGCGTCCACTGAGTAATCTTGCGACGGCCCAGTTCCCCCTCTTTCTGCAGCTTCTCCAGAGTGGGAATAACGACGGTCAGCAACTGGAGCACGATCGATGCCGTGATGTACGGCATGATCCCGAGGGCGAAGATCGTCAAGCGGCGGAAGCCGCCTCCCGTAAACAGGTCAAGGAAGCCGAAAAACGTCCCTTGATTCTGGCGGAAAAACTCTTCCAGGCGGCCAAAATTGATACCCGGTGTAGGGATGAAGTTCCCTAACCGGTAGACAGCGAGAAGGGCCAGAGTAAACAGGACGCGATTGCGCAGGTCCGGAACTCGGAACACGTTCGCAAAGGCTTCAAAAAACTTCGACATGGCTTGTTCTTTGCTTTCTCGGGCCGCTCCCGCCCGCCAAAAACGTCAGGCGGCCGCCCCGCCAATCACCTCAGCAGTTCCGCCGGCCTTCTGAATCTTCTCCATCGCCGACTTTGAGAAGAGGTGCGCTTTCACAGTGATCTTGCGGCTGAGATCGCCGGAGCCCAGAATCTTGAGCCCATCCTGGAGCTTCTTGATGACGCCCAGTTCAAGCAGGCGCCCCGGATCGAAGGTGTCTCCTTCCAGCTTCTCAAGGACTCCCACGTTGACGATCGCATACTCCTTGCGGAACATGGCGTTGCTGAACCCGCGCTTGGGAAGCCGGCGATGCAGCGGCATCTGACCGCCTTCGAAGCCCCGCATCAAGCTGTAGCCACTGATCGACTTCTGGCCCTTGGCGCCCCGGCCAGCATACTTCGAGCGGCCCGAGCCCATGCCCTGGCCGACGCGGCGCTTCTTCTTGACCTGCCCCTTAGGAGGTCTGAGATTGCTGAGATTCATATCTACTCCACCACCTTCAGCAGATGCGGCACCTTCGCGACCATGCCGCGGAACGCCGGCGTATCCGGCTTTTCCACAACCGAATTCAACTTGCGCAAGCCCAACGCCTTCACAATCTTCTTATGCTTTTCAGGTGTGCCGATAGGGCTGCGGTATAGCTGGATCTTGATCTTCCCTTCGCTCATACGCCGTTCCTCAAGCCTGCACCGGCTGCCGTTCAGGCGCCACCTTCTCGAGCGGTACCCCGCGCATATCCGCAATCTCCACGGCGTCCCGCAACTGAGTCAGGGCGTCGATCGTCGCCTTCACAACATTGTGCGGATTATGCGAGCCGAGCGACTTCGTCAGCACGTTCGGGATTCCGACTGCCTGGATGACTGCACGGACAGGTCCTCCGGCGATCACGCCGGTACCGGCAGGCGCCGGCTTCAACAAGACTTCGCCCGTTCCGAAGCGGCCAATCACAGGATGCGGGATCGTGGTTTCGAGAACGTTGATCTTCCTCAGATTCTTCTTGGCCGCCTCGATGCCCTTCTTGATTGCAGAGGGCACTTCCTTGGCTTTGCCCGTACCGTAGCCGACAACCTTCGCTGAAGGGTCGCCGACCACAACCAGCGCAGAGAAGCTCAGGTTCTTACCACCCTTGACAACTTTCGTGACGCGGTTGATGGAAACCACCTGCTCTTTCAGGTTCAGGTTGGTCGCGTCGATCCGTCTGACCGGTGTCGTTGCCATGCCTCTAGAACTCCAATCCCGCCTCGCGAGCAGCGTCAGCAAGGGCCTTCACGCGCCCGTGATAGAGATAGCCGCCGCGATCGAATACAACTTTCTTGATGCCTTTCTGCTGGGCGCGCTCGGCGACCAGCTTGCCAACCTGCCTGGCGCCTTCGATATTTCCGCCGCTTCCCGCGCCGAAGCTCTTTTCGTTCGAGGAGGCTGCCACAAGCGTCCGGCCCTGGCGATCGTCGATGACCTGTGCGTAGATGTGCTTGAGGCTGCGGAATACCGCCAGTCTTGGCCGCTCCGCCGTCCCCTTGACCTTCTGCCGGATCCGACGGTGAATCCGGATCCGAATTTCATTCTTTGCCGTCTTGCGGATCATGTGTCTGCCTTACCTCGCGCGCCTACTTACCCTTTCCGCCCGAACCGCTCTTGCCGACTTTCTTGCGCAGAACTTCGCCCGTGTAGCGGATACCCTTGTTCTTGTAAGGGTCCGGTGGCCGCAGCGCGCGCATGTTGGCCGCCACCTGCCCCAAAACCTGCTTGTCAGAACCCGTCAGAACGATGTGCGTGTTCTTATCGATCTTGCAATCCACCCCATTGGGCAGGAGGAATTCGATGGGATGGGAGTAGCCGAGCACGAACTGCACAACCCGCCCTTTCAGCTCGGCGCGATATCCGATTCCGACAATGTCCAGCTCGCGCGTGAATCCGCTGGATACCCCCTGAACGGCATTGGCCGCGAGAGCCCGCGTGAGCCCGTGCAGAGCCACGTACTTGTCGTTGTCCCGCACTACCTCGAGGTGTCCGTCCACCTGATGAATACGAATACCGTTCGGGATCGGAACCGTCTGCTTGCCCTTGGGCCCTTCGACCTGGAGTTCCTGGCCGATCTGCACCTTTACGCCTTGCGGCAACGGGATCGGCTTCTTTCCAACTCTCGACATGGCTAATACACTCCGCCTACCAGATCTGACACAGGACCTCGCCTCCGATGCCCTCTTTCCGGGCCATGGCGCCGGTCATGACACCCCGGGGCGTGGTCAGAATGTTGATACCGAGACCGCCCAGCACTCGCGGAATCTCCCGTGCGCCGACGTAGACGCGGCAACCGGGACGAGAGACGCGCTGGATCTCGGAGATCACGCTTACGTTGCCCGGCGTGTACTTCAAGTACACGCGGATCGCCTTGCGAGGACCTTCTTCCACCAGCTTGTAGTTCGTGATGTAGCCCTCGTCCTTGAGAATCCTCGCAATGTCCATCTTCAGCTTCGAGGCCGGCACGTCCACCTTCGGGTGCCGAGCCTTGATCGCATTGCGGATTCGAGTCAGCATGTCGGCGATGGGATCCGATGTGCTCATTCCTTATCCTTCCACCTGATACTTCGATTCGGCGTCCTACCAGCTCGCCTTGATCACGCCCGGAACCTCCCCAGCCAGAGCCAGCTGGCGGAAGCAGATCCGGCACAAGTTGAATTTCCGCAGGTACCCCCGGGGACGGCCGCACCGCTTGCAGCGGTTGCGGAGCCTGACGGCAAACTTCGGCTTCCTGCCCGCCGCACGGGCGGCCCGGATCCGCTCGGCCATTTTCAAATCTTTCGCAATCTTTGCGGTCGTTGCCATTTCTCTTTCTCCCCTCGCTATTGCTGCCGGAACGGCATGCCCATTTGCTTGAGCAGCGCCAGCCCCTCTGCATCGGTCTTGGCCGTGGTGGTGATGGAGATGTTCATGCCCTTCACCTTCTCGACCTTGTTGTAGTCAATTTCCGGAAACAGCAACTGATCCTTAATGCCAAGCGTATAGTTGCCCCGGCCATCGAAGGACTTCGTGGAGACCCCGCGGAAGTCGCGGACTCGAGGCAGGGCAACGTTCATCAACCTGTCCAGGAACTCGTACATCCGGTCGCCGCGAAGAGTGACCATGCACCCGATCGGCATACCCTCGCGAAGCTTGAAGGCGGCAATCGACTTCTTAGCTCTCGTGACCACCGGCTTCTGGCCGCTGATGGCCGCAAGCTCATTCACTGCGCCGTCCATCAGCTTGGCGTTCTGGGTCGCTTCGCCAAGGCCAATGTTGATCGAGATCTTCTCGATCTTCGGAACGGCCATGATGTTCTTGTAGCCGAACTCCTTGATAAGCGCCGGAATGACGTTCTTGTGATAGTGCTCTCTCAGCCTTGCCTTCATCGCTCACTAGCCCTTCTTATCCAGCACCTCGCCGGTCTTCCTGGCGATCCGGACACGGCGAGTCTTGCCCCCCACGGTCTCCACGCGCGTGCCGATCCGCGTGGGGACGCCTCCGGAGGTCAGAATCATGACATTGGAGACGTGGATGGGACTCTCGCGCTCCGCAATCCCGCCTTTGATCTGCTTCGCAGGATTCGGGCGCGTGTGCTTCTTGGTCATCATGACGCCTTCGACCAGGATGCGACCCGTCTCCCGGTTCACATCGAGGACCCGGCCGACCTTTCCTTTGTCGCGGCCCGCGATGACCTTCACCATGTCGTTCTTCTTGATGCGGATCCGAAGCCGCTGCTTCGGCTGTTCCGCCGTCCGGCGCGTAGGTGCCTTGGCCATCCTAAATAACCTCCGGAGCCAGCGACACAATCTTCATGAACCGCTTGTCACGCAGCTCGCGCGCCACCGGTCCGAATACGCGTGTGCCGATGGGCTCCCCAAGCTCGTTGATCAGCACTGCCGCATTCGAATCGAATCGAATGTAGGTGCCGTCCTTGCGGCGGGTCTCCTTGCGCATCCGCACAATCACGCACCGCACTACTTTACCCTTCTTGATATTGGAGTCCGGGGCAGCCTCTTTCACGCTCGCTGTAACGACGTCGCCAAGGCCGGCCCGCAGACCGAGGTCGCCGCCACGCGGCAAGATGCACTGCAGCCGGCGCGCGCCGCTGTTGTCGGCCACCTCGAGGATCGTTCTCATCCCGATCATTGACGTTTCTCCTTAAATCCTGGTCGCCGCGTTTACTTCTCTTCCGCGATGGCCTCAGCCTCCACCGCAGCCAACGCACTGCGGCGGATAATCTCGCCAAGACGCCAACGCTTCAGCCGGCTCATCGGGCGGCACTCGATGATTCGCACCATATCGCCGACCCGGGCCGAATTCTCCTCGTCGTGCGCGTAGAACTTCTTACGGCGTGTCACGATTCGCTTGTACAGCGGGTGCGGGACACGGCGGGTCACCTCGACGACGATCGTCTTGTTCATCTTGGTCGACACAACTTCGCCGACCTTCTCGTTCTTGTGAGTGATTTTCGTCTGATCCGCCATCGTCTACTCACTCCCCTTGGATGCTGCAGCCAGTTCGCGCTCACGCAGAATCCCTAATACCCGCGCACGGTCCTTCTTGAGCTCCCGCAGCTTCTTCAGGCCGTCCATCTGTCCCATCGACATCTGGAATCGGAGCCGGAACATCTGTTCCTGCATCTCCACGGCCCGTGCCTTCAATTCTTTGTCGTCCAGCTCCCGTAGCTTCTGCGCCTTCATCTCTTCACTCCTGAAGCCTACTCGCCAGGCTGGCGAATCACCACCTTAGTGGGGATGGGCAGCTTCTGCGCCGCAAGCCGCATCGCTTCCGTAGCGATGTCCGGTGCGACTCCCTCCATCTCAAACATGATCTTTCCCGGCTTGACCACGCACACCCATTGCTCGGGCGCGCCCTTGCCTTTACCCATACGGGTTTCCGCGGGCTTCTTGGTGATCGGCTTGTCCGGGAACATCCGAATCCAGACTTTGCCGCCGCGCTTGATAAACCGCGTCATCGCGATGCGGGCCGCTTCAATCTGGCGATCTGTAACCCAGCCACAGGCCAACGCCTTCAGCCCGTAGTCTCCGAAGGCCAGCGTCGCGCCGCGCCAAGCTTTCCCGGTCATGCGGCCTCTTTGCTGCTTCCTGTACTTGACCTTCTTAGGCATCAACATGGCTTGCTATCTCCGTTCACTCCGCCGAAGGCGCCTGCTCCTGGCTCTCCGTGCCGGGCGTTGCCTCGGGTGCGGCTGTTTCCTGCGAACTCTCCTGCGAAGCCTCCTGCTTCAATTCCTGCTTCCAAGCTGGCGGCTGCGGCGTAGCCATTGGCGGCAGAATCGGAGCGCGTGTCTGCACTCCCTCTGCAGCCGGAACGGGCGGAGCGCTTGCCGCCGGAACCGGCGCAGGAGCAGGTGCTGCTCCGCCTCGCCGTTCGCCGCGCTCGCGGCGGTCCCGCTGCTGGCGCCGAGGCTCCGGCTCACGCTGCAGGCCACGGCGGCCGTCGAGGATCTCGCCCTTGTAAATCCAAACCTTGATGCCAATGACGCCGTAGGTCGTGTAGGCCTGGCTGAACCCGTACTCGATGTCCGCGCGAAGCGTGTGGAGCGGCAACTGTCCCTGCAGATACCACTCGCTGCGCGCAATCTCGGCGCCGTTCAGACGGCCCGATACCCGGACCTTGATTCCCTTGCAGCCGAAACGCAGCGCCGAGTCCACCGCCTTGCGCATTGCCCGGCGGAACGCAACGCGCTTCTCCAGCTGAAGCGCGATCGACTCCGAGACGAGCTGCGCATCCAGCTCGGGCTTGTGCACTTCCTGAATGTCAATGAAGACTTCGCGCTTCGTCTTCCGCGCCAGATCCTGCTTCAGCTTCTCAATCTCGGCGCCCTTACGCCCGATAATGATTCCAGGCCGTGAGGTGCGGATCGTGATTCTCAGCTTGTTGCCCGGGCGGTCGACCTCGATCGAGCTGACGCCGGCTGACTTCAGCCGCTCCTGCAAGGACTCCTTCAGCTCCAGATCCTCGAGCAGAAGCTTGGCATAGTCCTGTTTGGCGAACCAGCGGGAGCGCCACGTCTTGGTGACACCCAACCGGAAGCCGTACGGATGAACTTTCTGACCCATGTACTACTCGTCCTCGCCCTTTCCGTCGGCGACCTTCACCACGATGTGGGACAACCGCCGCTGATATCTGTAAGCCCGGCCCATCGGAGCAGGACGAACCCGCTTCATCCGCGGCCCTTCATTTACGTACGCTTCTGACACGTACAGCGTGTCGACATCTACGTCCGTGTTCTGGTTCTCGGCGTTCGCAATCGCCGACCGCAACACCTTCTCCACAGTCGGCGCGATGCGCTTGTTGGTCGAGCGAAGAATGTTGATCGCATCGCCCGCCTTCCGGCCGCGGATCAGATCCACGACGAGGCGCGCCTTCTGCGCCGAAACCCGAACGTATCTCGCTTCCGCTCTTGCTTGCATCTTTCCCTCGCTAGAACGGCCCAGCCCGCATTAGGACTTGCCTGACTTCTCCGATTTCCCTACGTGTCCCTTAAAGGTCCGTGTCGGCGAGAACTCTCCGAGCTTGTGGCCCACCATATTCTCGGTCACGTAGACCGGGATGAACTTCTTGCCGTTGTGCACCGCGAGCGTGTGCCCAACGAATTCCGGCAGAATAGTGGAGCGCCGCGACCAGGTGCGGATAACTTTCTTCTCGTTTTTCTCGTTCATGGCCAGCACCTTTTTCAGGAGATGCTCATCCGTGAACGGACCCTTCTTGAGCGAGCGACTCATCGTTTCCTACCCCTTCTCAGCTCTTGCCATTGCTAGCGCTTCTTCGCCTTCCGGCTCACGATCAGCTTCTCGGTGCGCTTGTTGTTGCGCGTCTTGAAGCCGCGTGTCGGCTGGCCCCACGGCGTCACCGGATGACGGCCTCCGGAGGTTTTACCCTCGCCGCCGCCGTGCGGGTGATCCACCGGGTTCATGGAGACGCCGCGATTGTGCGGGCGCCGCCCAAGCCACCGCTTGCGCCCGGCCTTGCCGAGTGAGACGTTCTCGTGGTCGAGGTTACCTACCTGGCCCACGGTCGCCATGCATTCCACACGGACGCGCCGCGTTTCGCCCGAAGGCAGCTTCAGCAGCGCGTAGTCTTCCTCCCGCGAAACCAGTTGGGCCGCAGCCCCCGCCGAACGGACCATCTGGCCGCCCTTGCCGGGCCTCAGCTCAATGTTGTGGATCGTGGTGCCGGGAGGAATGTTCTTGAGCGGCAACGCGTTGCCCACAAGAATGTCAGCGTCCGGCCCCGACATCACGGTCCGGCCGACTTCCAGGCCGACCGGCGCCAGAATGTAGCGCTTCTCGCCGTCTGCGTAGTGCAGCAGAGCAATTCTCGCCGTCCGATTGGGATCGTATTCAATCGCTGCAACTCGCGCAGGAACACCGAACTTATCGCGCTTGAAATCGATCAGCCGGTAGGCTCTCTTCGCCCCGCCTCCTCGAAATCGGACAGAAATCCTGCCAACGTTGTTGCGGCCGCCGGAACGGGTCTTACCCCTGACCAGCGACTTCTCCGGCCTGTCCTTCGTGATGTCCTCGCGGGATACCACGGACTGGAACCGCCGTGTCGCCGTTGTCGGCCTGTATGTCTTAATCGGCATCTTCGGTCTCCGCTGCTCCCTGCTAAATCTCGGCGTACTCCGGCATCTTTTCGCCGGCCTTCAGGCGCACGTACGCTTTCTTCCAGTCCGATGCGTAACCGCTGAAGCGGCCCCGACGCCGCAGTTTTCCCTCAAACACCGCCGTGCGGACATCCTCCACCTTCACCTTGAAGAGACGCTCGACAGCATGCTTGATCTGCGTCTTGTTGGCGTCCGGATGGACCTCGAAGCAGAGGGTCCGCTCGTCATCTTTCTTCGTCACACCCTTCTCGGTAACGATCGGGCGCTTAATTACTTCAAACTCTGTCATCGCGCCAACGCCTCCGAAAGCTTCAACGCCGCGGACTGGCTCAGGAACACATTGGCGTGTCTGAGCAGATCGTAGGTGGTCACCTCACGGCTCGCGACCATCTTCACGCCGGGAAGATTGCGCGATCCAAGCCGCAAGTTCCGGTTGTCCTCGTTCTCCACCAGCAGAACCGTCTTTCCGGCCTGCAGTTTATCGAGCGCCGCGCGCATTGTCTTCGTCTTGTGGTCGTTCAGTGTGAACCCCTGCACCACCTTCAACTCGCCATCCCGGAGCTTCGCGCTCAGAGCGCTGCGCAGGGCCCCAAGGATCATCTTCCTTGGGAGCCGGTAGCTGTAATCCCGCGGCTGCGGTCCGTGCACGGTGCCGCCATGCCGCCAAAGCGGCGACCGGATGGAGCCCATACGGGCGCGGCCCGTACCCTTCTGGCGCCACAGCTTCTTGCCGGAGCCGGACACTTCATGCCGCGTCTTGGTTTTGGCCGTGCCGGCGCGAGCGCACGCCAGATGATGACGCACCGCCTCCCAGAGCAGATTCTCGTTGACCTCGGCGCCGAATACGCTGTCTGCCAGCTCGATCTCGCCGACCTTCTGGTTATTCAGATCAATGACATCTACCTTCGGCATGACCGTTACCTCTTTGCCCGCCGCACGATCACGTACCCGCCATTCGGTCCGGGAACGGCACCCTTCACTACGAGAAGGTTATCTTCGGTATCTACCTGCACGACCTCCAGATTTCGCACCGTCACCCGCTGGTGGCCCATATGCCCGGCGGCGCGCATACCTGGAAAAACCCGGGAGGGGAAGCTGGATGCGCCAATCGAGCCAGGAGCCCGATGGAACATCGAACCATGCGTCTTCTCACCGCCACGAAAATGGTGGCGCTTCACAAAACCCGCAAAGCCACGCCCCTTGCTCACGCCAATCACATCCACAATGTCCTTGGGCTTGAACTGGTCTACCAGGATGCGGTCGCCGGCTTTCAAATCGTCATCGCCCGGTCGCAGACGCAGTTCTCGCAGGAACTTGGTGCCCTCCACATTTGCCTTTTTCAGATGACCCGCCATCGGCTTGTTCGGTTTCTTCCCGAACTCCACAAGTCCAAGCTGTACGGCATCATAGCCATCCGTGACCGGCGTCTTCCGCTGCACGACCACACATGGTCCTGCCTTCAGCACGGTCACCGGGACCACCTGGCCGTCAGGGCGGAACACCTGCGTCATACCGATCTTCTTGCCAAGAATTCCTGGGCTCATAAACGTTCCTGGTTCCCCCGAGTTTCATCCTGCCGGACCAAGAATCCGGCTCGGCAACCCGGTCTATTTCCTGTCTTTCCCAAACGCCTTGATCTCGACGTCCACACCTGCCGGAAGATCCAGCTTCATCAGCGCGTCCACAGTGTCCTGCGTCGGCTCGAGAATATCCAGCAGGCGCTTGTGCGTACGGATCTCAAACTGCTCGCGCGACTTCTTGTCGACGTGAGGCGAGCGCAGAACCGTGTACCGGTTTTTGACCGTCGGCAACGGGATGGGACCCGCCACCTGGGCCCCAGTCTTTCTAGCCGTTTCGACAATCTCGGTTGTCGACTGGTCTAAGACCCGGTGATCGTAAGCCTTCAATCGAATTCGAATCCGTTCTCTCAGCATCTTGCTCTCAGTCTTTCGTCGCGCCAGTTGCACTCGCCAGCCGGGCGGGACCGAGGCCCCGCCCGTAGTGCGGAACTACTCCAAGATTTCGGTAACGGTGCCGGCGCCGACGGTACGGCCGCCTTCGCGAATCGCAAAGCGCAAGCCCTTGTCCATCGCCACCGGGGTGATCAGTTCCACCTCCAGCGACACGTTGTCGCCGGGCATCACCATCTCCGTCCCTTCCGGCAACGTCGCCACTCCCGTCACGTCCGTCGTCCGGAAGTAAAACTGCGGCCGGTACCCCTTGAAGAACGGTGTGTGCCGTCCGCCTTCTTCCTTCGACAGCACGTACACCTCTCCCTTGAACCTCTTGTGCGGCGTGATCGACCCCGGCTTCGCAATCACCTGCCCGCGCTCCACTTCGTCCTTCTCCACTCCGCGCAGCAGCAGGCCCACGTTGTCTCCAGCCCGCCCCTCGTCCAGGAGCTTCTTGAACATCTCCACGCCCGTCACGACCGTCTTGCGCGTCTCGCGGAACCCGACGATCTCCATCTCGTCGCCGACCTTCACTACTCCGCGCTCCACTCGGCCCGTCACCACCGTGCCGCGCCCCTGAATCGAGAAAATGTCCTCGATCGGCATCAGGAACGGCTTATCTACCGCTCGCTCCGGCAGCGGCACGTAGTTGTCCACCGCCGCCATCAGGTCGTCGATTGTCTTCTCCCACTGCGGCTCACCGTTCAACGCACCCAGCGCGCTCACCCGCACCACCGGCAGGTCGTCCCCTGGGAATCCATAGCTCTTCAACAGCTCACGGACTTCCAGCTCCACCAGCTCCAGCAGCTCCGCGTCCTCCACCATGTCCACCTTGTTCAAGGCAACCACGATGTACGGAACTCCCACCTGCCTCGCCAGCAGAATGTGCTCCCGCGTCTGCGGCATCGGCCCGTCCGTCGCCGCCACCACCAGGATCGCCCCGTCCATCTGCGCCGCGCCCGTGATCATGTTCTTGATGTAGTCAGCGTGCCCGGGGCAGTCCACGTGCGCATAGTGCCGGTTCTGCGTCTCGTACTCCACGTGCGAAACCGCAATCGTGATACCGCGTGCCTTCTCCTCCGGCGCGTTGTCGATCGAATCGAAGCTCCGGAAAGCCACCTTCGGATTGTGCTTCGCCAGCACCTTCGTGATCGCCGCCGTCAACGTCGTCTTCCCGTGGTCAATGTGACCAATCGTTCCGATATTCACGTGCGGCTTACTGCGATCAAATTTTTCCTTCGCCATAGTTGTTCGTTCTCCTAGTGGAACTGATCTTGTTGGTAGCTGTTAACCAGTAACCTTGCCTTGCACCTTGCTGATGATTTCCTCTGCCAGCGACGCGGGCACTTCTTCGTAGCGCCCAAAGTGCATTGTGAAGCTGCCGCGGCCTTGCGTGCGCGAGCGCAGCTCGGTCGCGTAGCCAAACATCTCAGACAGCGGCACCATGGCTTTGATGATCTGAGTTGTGCCGCGCAACTCCATGCCCTCCAGCCGTCCGCGGCGGGAGATCAAGTCACCGTTTACGGCGCCCATGTATTCATCGGGCACCACGACCTCCACGGCCATGATCGGCTCAAGGAGCACCGGTTTCGCCTTCTGCGCCGCATCCTTAATCGCCATGGAGCCGGCAATCTTGAAGGCCATTTCCGAAGAGTCGACCTCGTGGTAGCTGCCGTCGTAGAGGGTCACTCGCAGGTCCGACATCGGATACCCGGCGAGAATACCGCCCTCGAGCGCTTCCACGATGCCCTTCTCCACAGCCGGAACGTATTCCTTAGGAACGACGCCGCCAACAATGGCGTTCACAAACTCGAAACCCTTGCCCTCTTCGAGAGGCTCGATCCGGATCTTAACGTGACCGTACTGGCCTTTACCGCCGGTCTGGCGGACAAACCGGCCTTCGCCCTCGGCCGGACGGCGAACCGTCTCGCGATATGCAACCTGCGGCTTGCCGACGTTGGCGCCCACGTTGAACTCGCGCTGCAGGCGGTCGACGATAATTTCGAGGTGCAGCTCGCCCATGCCGGCGAGAATCGTCTGCCCTGTGTCGGTATCTGTCGAAACCTTCAGCGTCGGGTCCTCCTGAACCAGCTTGGCGATCGCCATGCCAAGTTTCTCCTGATCGGCCTTCGTCTTCGGCTCAATCGCAAGCTGGATGACCGGGGCGGGGAAGTCGATGGACTCGAGAATAATGGGAGCCTGCTCGTCGCAGATCGTGTCGCCGGTGCTGACCGTCTTCAACCCGACGGCGGCGCAGATGTCTCCAGCAAGCACTTCCTGAATTTCCTCGCGCTTGTTGGCGTGCATCTTCACGAGGCGGCCGATGCGCTCCTTGCGGTTCTTGCCGACATTCAGCACCGAGTCGCCGTTGCTGAGCTTGCCGGAGTAAACGCGAAGGAATGCGAGCTGGCCGACGAAGGGGTCCGTCATGATCTTGAAGACCAGAGCGGAGAAGGGCTCGTCATCCGAAGCCTTGCGCTCCATCAGCTCTTCCGGATTGTCAACGGCGGTACCTTGAACGGGAGGAATGTCGACCGGGGAGGGCAGGAAGTCGACAACGGCGTCGAGAAGATTCTGAACGCCTTTGTTCTTAAAGGAGGAGCCGCAGATGACCGGGAAGATCTTTTGCTCGATGGTTGCCTTGCGAATCCCCTGCAGAATCTCCTGCTCGGTAAGCGCCTGGCCCTCGATGAATTTCTCGAAGAGCGTGTCGTCGCTTTCCGAGATCGCCTCAATCATCTGGTTCCGGTATTCCTGCGCCTTTTCAAGGAGGTCTGCCGGAATGTCGACATCGTCATACTTCGCACCCAGCGTCTCATCGCGCCAGATGCGTGCCTTCATCCTGATCAGGTCGATAACGCCCTTGAACTGATCTTCCGCTCCAACCGGGAGCTGGATCGGAACCGGCCGGGCCTTCAAGCGGTCCACAATGGTGGACACCGCGTGGTAGAAGTCCGCGCCAACACGGTCCATCTTATTGATGAAGCAGATGCGCGGAACGCGATACTTGTCCGCCTGACGCCAGACCGTCTCGGATTGAGGCTGAACGCCGGCAACCGCGTCGAATACTGCGACAGCTCCGTCCAGGACGCGCAGGCTGCGTTCCACCTCAGCAGTAAAGTCGACGTGGCCAGGCGTATCGATGATGTTGATGTGGTAATCGCGCCATTCGCACGTGGTGGCGGCTGAAGTGATGGTGATCCCGCGTTCCTGCTCCTGAGCCATCCAGTCCATGACGGCAGTGCCTTCATGAACCTCGCCGATCTTATACGTCCGACCGGTGTAGTACAGAATGCGTTCCGTCGTGGTCGTCTTACCGGCATCGATGTGGGCCATGATGCCGATGTTCCTCATTTTTTCTAACGGTACCGTGCGTGGCATAAAGTGAAGCGTTGCCTTTAGTTACCACCGATAATGCGCAAAGGCCTTGTTCGCCTCCGCCATACGGTGGACTTCATCCTTCTTCTTGATCGCCCCGCCGCGCATGTTCGCCGCGTCGGTCAGCTCACCTGCGAGCTTCTCGGCCATTCCCTTTTCAGGACGCGACCGCGCGTTCGCCAAAATCCAGCGGATTGCGAGGCTTGTACGTCGGTTCTGAGGCACCTCGATTGGCACCTGATAGTTGGCGCCGCCGACACGGCGCGTCTTGACCTCGAGCAGCGGCTTGCAGTTCTCGATTGCCTTCTTGAAAATCTTCAGCGGGTCGTCGCCGCTCCGCTCCCGTACCCGGTCCATGGCGGCATAGAAGATGGCCTGCGAAACGGTTTTCTTGCCATCCCACATCATCGAGTTGATGAATTTCTCCGCCAGAGTGGAGTTATACACAGGATCTGGCTGGATCTCTCTGATCTCGGCTCGCCTTCTGCGTGGCATGTTCCTCTAGATCCTCAAACTTTTACTTACCGGCCTTGGGCCGCTTTGCGCCGTACTTGGAGCGCCCCTGCTTGCGGTTGGCGACACCGGCAGTGTCGAGCGTTCCCCGCACGACGTGATACCGGACACCCGGGAGATCCTTGACGCGACCGCCGCGGATGAGCACGATCGAGTGCTCTTGGAGATTGTGTCCAACGCCGGGAATATAGGTGGTTACTTCAATGCCGTTTGTCAGTCGGACGCGAGCCACCTTCCGCAAAGCCGAGTTCGGCTTCTTCGGCGTTGTCGTGTAGACACGCGTGCAGACGCCACGCTTCTGCGGGCACGACTGCAGGGCGGGACTGGCGGTCTTCCACTTGGTCGGCTTCCGACCCTTCCGCACAAGTTGATTAAACGTCGGCACGAACTTATCTTTCTCCCAATAAACCGTTGAGTTACGTGTTGAAACCGAATATCAGGCAGGCAAAAACCTGCTCACCAAGCCAATTCGGAGTTGCTGAAAGACGGATCGCTGGACCGCTTTCTACTCGCGAGGGTGATTGCTTCGGACTAGCCCATGCCCACAACGGCGAGAATCCGTCAGGACAGCGGGGCCGGCCCCTGACCGGCCCGCCCAACAGGACGGGGGTAGTACAGGAGCAGAAGTATGCTCGCCAAACTTATTCAGAATATCTGAGAACCGATACTCTGTCAACCGTGGCGACCACAGCTACTACGTCCTGGCCCAGAGGGCCAGTTGTCTATGATAACCGAAATTTGCAGAAATGTAACGCCTTTCCGAAGGAAACCCTGAAATTACTTCCCGCCAAACTGAACGGGCCGGTCATAGCCTGCCATTTCGAGGTATCCCCGCCCCCGAACCGGGCGCTCGCCCATGCGACCCTCGGCATCGATTGCCCCCTCCCAGTAGCTGGGGGTCCAGGAATTCCTGTTCACGACCTCCTGAGAACGAAGCGGCGTAGACACCAGAAGCCTCAATTGCAATGGCGCGACTTCGATCTGCCAGCGGATTGGATATTTCGCTCCGGTTTTCGCACTCTCCCACGTCTCAAGCGGCGTCAGCCGTAAATCGCTTCGACGGAGATACCGGGCACTTCCCGCCGAATCGATATAAGTTCCGGCAGAATATGGATCTACGGTTCCGTCTTTTCGCCGCAATCGGAAGAGCATCAACTCCGTATTGTCCTCCAGTTGCAGGCTGAACCAGTCCCACCCGCTCTGATCCTCCCCAAGCTGGTTCGTGAAAAACTCGTGATCCATCCACGCCGATCCTTCCACCCGGTATTCACGGCCCGAGACCAAAATCACACCGGTCGCTTCCAGTCTCGAAAAGCTCACGTAATGCGACGCCCGTCCGGGTCCAGCCGCCTTCTGGCTGACGCCGTTAATTCCATGGATCACCGGGGGTTTTCGCGGCGTCATCGACAGACGGACCGAAAAATCCTCCACGATCGCCTGAAGCTGCTGAATGTCGCCGCGCCAGCGCACTTCCCAGTTGCCGTTCCAGATCCGTTTCTCAGCCTCGTCCGCGCCGGCAATTCCGGGTCCTCTCCGGTTCAGCCGTTCCCAATAAAAGAAGCGCCGTTCCTGGATATCGCTGACGGCAAAGTGGGCTAGAAACAGATCGTCCACCTGCCAGATTGACGTCCGCTTCTCAGGGCGGTCGACGGCCTGACGGAAAAAGGTCAGCTCGAAGCCGAAGCGGCGGCCTTCCTTCGTCGCCAGGTTCCCGGTGTAGTACCACCACTCGGTCTTAAAGTCCGGATGATCGAAGTGGTCTCGTGGAAACTCGAAGCGATAGCCCGGAAGCGCGACCTTATACTCGGCCGCTAACGCGGCAACAGCGAGGACCGGCAATAACGCGAGGAGCTTCATTCTTCGTGGATCACCTCAACCGGCCGCAGCCGGGCGGCGACGCGAGCCGGGTAGAGCCCGGCCGCGATAGTTGCGGCATCGATCAGGCTCAACGCGGCGAGGAGAACGGCAACCGGCCAGTGAAACTGGATTGTCCAGCCGAACGATTGTTTGTTGATGACATAGATCAAGACCAGCGAAAGCGCTGCGCCGAGGACAAATCCGGCAAGGTTCGCGAGCAGCCCGAGCAGTCCGGCCTCAAACAGGATGAGCTGTCGAACCTGTCCGGCGGACGCCCCCAGAAATCGCAGCAGACCAAACTCGCGCCGCCGGTCAACCACGAGCGCCAGCAATGCGCCGCCGATGCCCATCACCGCCACAGCCACGGCGACAGCCTCCAGGGCATAGGTGATGGCGAAGGTGCGATCGAAGATACGGATGGCTTCCCGTCGAAGCGCCCGGTTGGAGGTGATCAAAACGCGGCGGCCGGCCACAGCCCGCTCGAGCTCGGCCCGCACGGTTTCAATGTCGCGTTCCGGCTCCAGGTAGACGGCAACGCTCGACGGAGATGGATCGGGCAGGTATTTGAGCAGCGTGGAACGGTCCATCATGATGGTCCCGCGTTCGTTGGCATAGTCGTAGTAGACGCCCAGGATCTCAAACCTGCGAGTGGTCCCGCCCAGCGCCAGCTCCACGAAGTCCCCCTTGCCAACTTTGTGCTTGTTGGCGAACGGCTCGCTCACAATGACGGAATCGCCTCCGGGCAGCCGGCTGAGCGCTTCCTCGCGAGTGCCGGAAAGGAAGCGAGTCCTTCCGAAGCGGAGCGCCACTTGCGTTTCACCTGCGCCGAGGGTGGCGGGCAGGCCGTGGTAGCTGATACGAAGAGCACGAAAGCGATCGACGGCGGCTACGCCCGGGACCTTTTCAATCAGATCAGGCACTTCCGGCGACATGACCGGGTGGCGGTCGGCGGAGCCGGCCCCCGCCGGCCGCACGTAGAGATCCGCGCGAAGCTGATCGTCCATCCAGAGCAGCACCGTCTCCCGGAAGCTTCCCACCATGACTCCAACGCTCACCACCATGGCGATTGCGGTAGCCAGTGCGCCAACAAGGACGGAAGTCCGGTGAAGCGAAGCAGCCAGGCCGCGCGAGGCCATGAATGCTTCCACGCCCAGCAGACGGCGCGCAAGGGCGGAGGCTCCGCGGGAAACGGCCGAGACGAGCGCTGGAATCGCCAGGGATGCCGAGGCGATCAGGACCAGCGCGGCAAGGTAGCCGAACAGAGGCTTTCCTGCCACCGGTGGCAGCCATGCAGCCAGCGTACCCGCGAGCGCCAGCAGTACAGCGAGTGTCAAGTTGCGCCTTGCGTTGATCCGGGAGTGGTAGTCGACCCGTCCGCGCGCCATCGCCTCCACCGGCGGCACCGCGGAGGCTTCGCGGGCAGGACCAAGGGAGGAAGCGAGAGCGACTCCAATTCCGGCGCACAGTGAAAGCAACGCGGACGCTGGCGTGAGTTCGATCGGCGCCGGAGTGCTGCTGACATACAGGGACCCCACCGTGCCCGCAACAAGCTGCACGGCCCCTTCCGCCATCAGACGGCCGAGCACAAGTCCCGGAACAGCGCCGATCGCGCCGAGCAGGGCGGCCTCGCCAAGGAACGCCACGAGAATGCCGCGCCGCGTCGCGCCCAGGGCTCGTACGATTCCGATCTCCGCGCGGCGCCGCACGACGGAAACAGAGATCGTGTTGTAGATCAGAAAGGCCCCGACCACCAGGGCGATGTAGCTGAGGATGCGCAAATTCCAGCGGAACGCCGCTAGCATCCGGCGGTTCTCCTCCGTCCTTGCCCCAAATCGCTCCAGGGACAGCCCCTCGGGCAGCTCGCTGCGGAGTTGCGATTCCCAATGCTCCAGCTCGCCAGACTCCGGAACGTCGATCAGGATCCGGTCGAGGCGTCCTTGGCGGCCCAGCGCCTGGTCCGCTTCGGCAAGGTCCATCACGATTACGTTCCCGGCCTCGCCCGCGCCCGGGGTCTCACTCAAGATGCCGCGCACGACGTACTCCACGGAGAGGTCATTCACCAGCAGGCGCAACCTCGCGCCCTTCTTGCTTGCAAGGCGCGGCCCCACCCAGACACCTTTTCCCGCGAACGACGTTCCCTCGCCTCCGCCAGCTGGAGCTGAGGCCACCCAATCCACACCGATCAGCGGTACGGTTTCCCCCGTGCTTTCAACGCGGGCGTAGTCCTCGATGCGGGGTGTGACTTTGATGGGGAGGGGCACCGTCGCTAGCCGAGCCAGAACCTCAGGCGGGACACCGCCAATGCCGGTGACTTCAAAATCGGCGCTTCCTGCTAGGGCTTCCAGCGAGGCCCGGAAGCTCCCCGCTGCCGAAGTTCCGGCGAGATCGATTGCAAGGACGACGCCAACGCCCAGGGCGATGGCAAATGCCGTGAGGGCCGTCCTGACAGGCTCCTGCCGGAGAGGGCGGAGAAAGAACCGAACGAACAGGGGAAACCAGGACATTTACCGGCGGCAAACCTCTGTGATGCGGCCGTCTCGCAAGTGGATGACCGTATCGGCGAAAGCGGTAGATTCTACGCTGTGTGTCGCCATGAGGATTGTCGTGCCGCGTTCTGTCACAATCCTCCTTAAAAGCTCCAGGATCAGGTTTCCCGTAGCGGTGTCCAGATTGCCGATCGGTTCGTCGGCCAGCAGCAGGCGCGGAGAATGAATGAGCGCTCGCGCGATTGCGACCCTTTGCTGCTGTCCTCCGGAAAGCTGGTGCGGAAACCGGTTTTCGAGTCCTTCAAGATCGACCCAGCGCAGGCAGTCTCTGGCCGGTTCGCGGGCATCCAGACGGCCGGCGAGCAGCAAAGGGAGCTCTACATTTTCGATGACCGTAAGCGTAGGAAGAAGCTGGAAGGACTGGAAGATGAATCCGACTTTTTCCCGGCGCAGCTTCGTGAGCCCATCGTCACTCAACTTCGTCGTGGGCTGGCCGTCAAGCCAGACCTCCCCCGACGTGGGAAAATCCATCGCGCCTGCCAGATTGAGAAGAGTAGACTTGCCGCACCCGCTGCGGCCGACAAGCGCAACAAACTCCTTCGGGGCGACATCCAGCGTTATGGATTCGAGCGCACGTACCCGAGTTCCGTTGCTGAGGTAATCTTTGGAAACACCGTCAAAGCGGAGAAGGAGCACCTATTTCAGGATAGCGCCTGATTTCAGCTCCTTACGTCCGGATGCTGATCGAGGAAGTGAACGTGAGAGGCGCGGCTACCAGTGGCGCGTGCCCCGGTCGATGAGAAGAGTGGTTGAAAATTTACCGTACCAGCCTGATAGCCGCTTGCCCAATGGGCATCCCTCGTCCTCCCGCAACTCGACAACGGACGGGGCAGTAAGTCCGGCCGAGATTCGCTCATGAAGGGTAGCTCGCCGCGACGATCCGATAAGGCAGGCGAGCACCGCCACAGCCAGCCACAAATCGTTCTTGTCGAAGAGTTTCACCCAGAATCTCCTTCCGTGCCGTCATCTACGATCACTATTACGCCCGGCGGCGCCTGCGGTTACCAAAGATCTTCCAAAATCGACGATTCCTGCCTCCGAGGAAACCTGTGATGATCGGTCTGCCTCTTTCCTAATGGCTTCGTTCGGCAGGTTGATCCCGCTACGGTCGAAGGGCAAACGCCGTTTCTCTATCTCTATATGACGCGCAGAATCCCGGCAAACTTATCATCTGGCCAGCTTTTCTTTTGAGAAAATCATCGGGGTTCGTAAGGCAAATTACCCTCGAACGAGTCCGCGGAAGAACAGCACGCTGAGGCTGGATTAGGCTGCGATTAGAGCGACCGCCGTCCAACGCGCTATCATTGCCACTGGTGGCAAGTTCGGAAACGACAGATCTTCATTCAGATCACCCTGGAATCTCTGTCATCCTTGTTTGCTATAACTGCTCCGACGTTTTGCGGCGAAGCATCGCGGCGATCGAGCGCTCCGAGGGCCGGGATGCCATCGAGATCATCGTTGTTGACAATGCGTCGACCGACGGGAGCGCCCAGATCGAAGACGAGTTTCCGAATATTACGATGCTGCGCCTCCCTCGCAACTTCGGCTTAACACGTGCTCGCAATATCGCCATCCGCACGGCGCGGGCGCCATTCCTCTTCTTCCTGGATCCAGCCGTGGAGGTCCTGCCCGATACCCTCTCCGAGCTGGCGCGCATTCTCGACGCGGATAGCGACGTCGTGGCCGCCGTTCCCCTCATTTCGGACACTGCCGGCCAGGTATTGACCCGCCATTATCGGCTGCCATCCCCGGAAGATCTCTACCGAATCTGGCAGTCCGGTCAGTGGCCAACGCCGCTACCCATTTCGACTGAGGAACCGACACAGCTTCACTGGACACCCGCCGACGCAATGCTCATTCGCGCTTCTTTTATCCGCGGGATGAACTATCTCGACGAACGCTATGCCCAGCACTGGTCGGACCTGGACTTGTGCCGCAACATCGCACGCTCGGGGAAGAAGCTGCTGTTGATCCCCCGCCTGCGCGCAATCAAGTGCGAGCAGGAACCGTACGAACTGAATCCGGATGCGCGGGCGCTCCTAAGCGCGGATTTGGCGCTAGGCGCCGCTGCTTACGTCTCCAAGTACTTCGGTTTCACCGCCGGACTGCGGTTCCGGATTCGGACGGTTTTGGCCTCTCTCGGTTCGTGGATGAAGTCCTTGTTGCGCGCTCGCGATGTCGGCTACCGCTTCCATGTGTTCATGTCCATCCTGTCTGGTCAGCGCATCGACGGCTCCCAGGGGGCCATGTAGCCTGCTCCTAAGCGACCACCTGGAGGATGAGGCACTTGAGATAGTGTGTCTCCGGAACGGTCAGTAGAATCGGGTGGTCGGACGACTGCGTGCGGCGCTCGAGTACGCGAAGCGTCTTGTGGGTATCGAGCGCGGCTGACGCCACGGTTTCCAGCAGCATTGCCTCGCTGAAGTGATACGAACAGGAGCACGTTACCAGGACGCCTCCTGGCTCCAGCAAGCGCAATGCCCGCAGGTTGATCTCCTTGTAGCCCCGCGCAGCAGCTTCCAGATTGGATTTCGACTTTGCGAACGCGGGCGGGTCAAGGACGATTGTTGAGAACCGCCGCGATGCAGCGTCGTAAGCGGAGAGAAGGTCGAAGACGTTCGCTTCCCGGAATTCGATATTTCGAATCCCGTTGCGGTTCCTGTTAGCCTCGGCAGTCTTCAGCGCTTCCGCGCTGCTATCGACCGCCTCCACGCTCTCGCAGTATGCCGCCATGTGCAGTGCAAATCCGCCTGTCGAGGTGAAGCAGTCGAGAGCGCGGCCCCGCGCATAGCGGGCCGCAGCCACGTAATTCTCGCGCTGGTCAAGGAAAACTCCCGTCTTCTGTCCGCGCAGCAGATTGGCTTCCAGCTCCAGGCCGTTCATTTGGATTGGCACAATCTCGGGGACCTCTCCCCGAACCACTCCGGCCTCGAGCGGAAGCGACTCCAGGCTGCGCACCGGCACATCATTTCGAGCCACGATTCCGCGCGGTGACAGAAGCTCGACGAGAGTGTCATAAATCAGATCCTTTGCCCGATCCATGCCCTGATCGAGCGTCTGAACGACGAGGTAGTCACCATAGCGATCCACGATGAGCCCCGGGAGCTGATCCCCTTCGGCGTGGACCAAGCGGTACGCATTGGAGTTGGAGACACGGTCCTGACGGAAGGCGATCGCAGAGCGGAAGCGTTGCAAATAGAAGCTGCGATCCGCAGGCTCGACCTTGCAGCTCAGCATACGCAGCGCAATCTGCGAGGTTGAGCTATAGTGGGCGGTTCCGAGCACCCGGCCCCGGTGGTCGATGACCTTCACCGTATCGCCGGCCTCCGCCGAACCGCGATCGGTTACGTCGCTGGAATAGATCCACGGGTGGCCCGATAAAAAACGGTCCGCGCCCCGGCGCGAGACGCGGACCGTCTTCAACGTGCAATCGAACTCGTTCAACGGATGGCCTGCAGGCGGGCGATGCGATCTTCCGTCGGCGGGTGCGTCGAAAACAACTTCATCAGCGCCGAACCGGTGAACGGCTTGATGATAAACATGTGGGCCGTCGACGGGTTCGCATCCATCGGGATCCGCTTGGAGAATCCTTCGAGCTTTTGAAGCGCCGAAATCAGGCCGTAAGGAGTGCCGCAATACTTGGCAGCCGCGGCGTCGGCGGCAAACTCGCGCGTCCGCGAGATCGCCATCTGAATCATCATGGCCGCTACGGGCGCCAGAAGCAGCATCAGCAAGGACCCGACCATTCCGGCGCCGCCCTCATCCTCTTCATCGCGCCGCCCTCCGAAGAAGAAAGCCATGCGGGCCAGCATCATGATGGCCGCGGCGATGGTGGCCGCAATCGAACTGATCAGGATGTCCCGATGCCTGATATGGGCCAGCTCGTGCGCAATGACACCTTCGACTTCATTGTCGCGCATCAGTTGGAGCAGGCCGGCGGTAAATGCAACCGAGGCGTTTTTTGGATTCCGTCCGGTGGCGAACGCATTCGGGGACTGATCCGGAATCACCCACAGCTTGGGCATGGGGATGTTCATCCGCTGGCAGAGATTGCGGACCATGGGCGCCACACGCGAGTAAATCTCACGGTTTTCGGACTCAGTGACAGGCTGCGCTGAATACATGGACAGCGCGATCTTGTCGGAGAAGTAGTAACTGAAGAAGTTCATCCCGACAGCCAGGATCAGACCCATGTACAGACCTTGACGGCCAGCAAGGTATTCTCCGCCAAGCAGCAGGAGACCGCTTAGCGCACCCAGGAGAATCGCAGTCTTGAGTCCGTTCATTACACCCCTCTTAACTTCATCTTAACAAATGAATTGCAACCGATCGCCGGCTGATGGCAATTTGCAGATGCAACTCGCGGGAGCGGAGGTCTCTCCGCTCCCGCGACCCAAAACCAGCCAGTTAGCTATTGTTCACCTGCACTTTGATGGTTCTCGGTTTCGCAACCTCTTTCTTGGGCAGTGTCACCGTCAACACTCCGTTCTTGTAGTCAGCCCGGACCCGCTCCGGGTCAATCGACTCGGGCAGTGTGAAATATCTCACAAACGAGCCGTAACTGCGCTCGATACGGTGGTAGCCCTTGTGCTGCTCATTCTTTTCGAATTTGCGCTCACCTTTGAGCGTCAGCGTTCCGTTCTCCAGACGGATGTCAATGTCATCAAGTTCCACTTCCGGGACATCGGCCTTGAGCACCAGTTCGTCTTCGGTCTCGAGGATATCCACCGCGGGAACCCAAGGACGCGAAGCCGTTTCGCTAAGCATGCGATTGACGGTGTCCTGAAGCAGCCGGATCCCGGCTGGGAAGTCCTGCAAATCAAACGGGTTGTATTTGAGTAACGTCATGGCTCTTGTCCTCGCTATGTTGTTAGGTCTGTAACCTAACTACACCTCAAGTATAAAATCTGAGTGTATGTATGTCAAGAGATATTATGATCGAAATGTGACAAATCCCGACCCTCAACCCCCTGCCCGATTCTTCCCCTACCTAATTTGGATCTGAAGGATAATAAATCTAGCCAGGTGTGCCGGTTTCGGTGCGCCGGACGTCCTTCACGAAGGAAAGCAGGTTCATGAAAATCCCGAGCGCTGCGCTGTTCGTCGCCGCCGCCACTCTCCCTTTGTTTGCCTCCGCGTCGGAAATGACACGCCCTGAGGCAGGTAAGCCACCCATCATGAAAACGTCCGAGATCAAGCCCGGCATGAAGGGCGTTGCCTGGACGGTATTTCAAGGTTTCGAGCCCGAGCCTGTTCCTGTCGAGATCATCGGCGTCTGGAAAAACATGTGGGGCCCGGGACAGGACATCATCCTGGGGAAGATGGGGGGGAAGGTACAGCGAACGAACGTCGCTGGAGGCATGAGCGGCAGCCCGGTTTACATCGACGGCAAGCTGATCGGAGCCGTTTCAACCCGCATTGGCGCATTCTCGCCCGATGCGATCTGCGGAATCACCCCGGTTGAATTGATGCTTGAGGTGCAGGACTTTGACACATCGCAACCGGCGGACGCCATCGTACCGGATCGTGTCCAGGCGCGCAGTCCGTACCGCATCCCCGGGGACCTCCTCAACCAGGCGGTTGCAGCCGGCGCCTCTCCCAAGATCCTGGAGTCTCCGTACCTGACCCCCATCGAGACGCCGCTCGCGTTTTCAGGCTTTCACGAAAGCGTGCTCCGCGAGTTCGGGCCGTTTTTCCAGCAGTTAGGCATCAAGGCGGTGCAGGGCGGAGCAAGCTCCACGCTGCGGTCGCCGAAGCCTGCCCCGGGTTGGGAGAAATCGCTGAGGCCCGGCGATGCGATCTCCGCCGTGCTTGTTTCGGGTGATATGAGTATCAGCGCCCTGGGCACGGTCACCTACAATGACGGCAAGAAAGTCCTGGCATTCGGTCATCCGCTGTTCAACATCGGACCCGTCAACATGCCGATTGCGAAAGCCGAAGTCCTCATGGTCTTCGCTTCCTCTTTCTCACCGAACAAATTCGGCAATGCAACGGAGATCGTCGGCGCGCTTCGCCAGGACCGGCACAGCGCGATCCTGGGAGAACTCGGCGCGACGTCCGAGATGATTCCGGTCGAAGTAAGGGTCCGCTCCTTTAACGATGCGGGCGCGGTTCGAAAGGAAAAAAAGCTCTCCTTCAACGTCTTTGTGCAGCAGAAGTGGACGCCCTATCTGATGATGGTGACCCTCTTCAACTGCATCTCCGGCCTGAACGACTTCGCCGAGGAAGCCACCTACCGCCTGATGGGGCAGGTGGAGCTGGATGGCGAGGAACCCCTCTCGCTCAGCACGATGCAAGCGCCCAGCGACCTCCCGATTCCCGCTCCAATGCAGCTTGCCGGCTGGTGGGGTGACAAGTTCAACCGGCTGTTCCTGAACGCCGCCAAGTTCCCGAAGTTCAAAAGCGTCAACGCCACGATCGATCTCCTGCCAGAGCGACGCGTCGCCAGCATTGAAAATGCGTGGGTGGCAGAGAGCGAGGTGGATGCCGGCAGCGAGATCCCGGTGAAGGTTTTCCTTCGCCCGTTCCGTGGCGAGCGTATCGAGCGTGAGTTTAAAGTGAAGATTCCGACGGGTCTGCCGAAAGGCACTCATCGAATTCTGCTAAGCGACGCGGACACGCTGAACAGGATGCAGGCTCGTGGCGCATCCAATCGCTACATGGATCTTCAGCAAACGGTATCGCTTATTAATCAGGAGCGCAGCAACAACAAGCTCTACGTCTCGATTTTGCAATCCCGGCCAACCGTCTATTACGACGATAAGACGCTTCCCAGTCTGCCGGCTTCCGTGCTCAATGTGCTTCAAACAGGACGAACAGCGAGCCGGGGCTTTACCGCTTCCGCGGAGACGGCACACGAGCAGCTGGAAATCCCGTTTGATCAGATCATCAGCGGAAGCTTTTCGCTGAATATCACCGTACGGTAATCATCGAAAGAAACGCGAATCCATGCGAACGATTCTTTCCCTCTGCGTCGCAGCTGGCGCATTTCCTCTCCTCCTGCCCGCCGTTCATACCCAGCATTGGGTCCAAAACCAGCGGGATGACTTCAACAAAGGAAGCCTGAAGAAAATCTCTCTTCGCAGCGACGGGCGCTTGTCCCTTGCACCCACCGTCAAAGAGCTATTCGATCCTTCCGCAGCGTATCTGTGGGCCATCGCCGAAAACTCCAAGGGCACGATCTACATTGGCGGTGGCGGTCCTGGCACTGCAAGCGCCCGGCTCTTCGAAGTGAGTCCCGACGGGAAAGGGAAGGTGCTCGCCGAACTGCCTGGGCTTGAGATCCACGCCATAGCCATTGACCGCCAGGATCGCGTCTATGCCGCTACTTCCCCTGACGGCAAGATTTACCGGATCGGAGCCAAGGGCAGCGCAGATCTGTTCTACGACCCAAAGGCCAAGTACATCTGGAGCATGGCTTTCAACAGCCGGGGCGACCTGTTCGTCGCAACCGGCGATGAGGGCGAGATTCACCGGGTGACGCCGGACGGCAAAGGTTCCGTGTTCTATCGAACGGACGAGACCCACGCCCGATCCATGGCCATTGATTCCAAGGACAACATCATCGTGGGCACTGAGCCGGGAGGGCTGGTGCTGCGAATCTCCCCCGCCGGAGAAGGGTTCGTCCTGTATCAGGCGGCGAAGCGTGAAGTGACAGCGGTCGCTGTCAGGCCGGATGGCGTCATCTACGCGGCAGCGGTAGGGACACAGCCTGCACCGGTAAGACCTCCTGCGGCCGCGCCTGCCAAACCCGCGGCAACCGCCACTGTAACCACGGCAAGCACCACCGGCGCCCAACCTTCGCGATCCGCACCGCAGCCTCCCGCGCTATCGCCGGCCGCGATCGGAGCCGTCAGTGGAGGCTCCGAAGTGTACCGCATCGAGGCGGATGGGCTTCCTCACCGAGTCTGGAAGGACGACCAGGAGATTGTCTACGCCCTGGAGTTCGACCACGAGGGCAGGGCACTGCTAGGCACAGGCAATAACGGAAGCGTGTACCGCCTCGATTCGGACATCCTGTCAACGCTCCTGTTCAGCGCTTCCCCAACACAAATCACAGGTTTTGCGGCCAGCCGTACAGGGGGCATCCTGGCCGTCACGGGGAATGTCGGCATGCTCTACCGGATCGGCCCGGGCATCGAGCCCCAAGGAACCTTCGAGAGCGACGTCTTCGATGCCGGTCACTTCTCCAACTGGGGACGCCTCTCGTGGAAGGGCGAAACGGCGGGCGGCAAGATCGCATTCGAAACCCGAAGCGGGAACCTGGATCGCCCGCAAAAGAGCTGGAGTCCCTGGGCGCCCGCTTCCGGTCAGAGCGGAGGGCGGATCTCTTCTCCGCCGGCCCGCTTCCTTCAGTGGCGGGTCACCATAACGGCAGGTCCGAAGGATTCTTCTCCGTCCTTGAGCATGGTGGAAGTCGCCTACCTGATGCGAAATGTTCCGCCTGTCGTCTCGCTGATTGAGCTGACGCCGCCGAATTACGCTTTCTCGCAGCAGGCGCTCTCGATCACGCCGGCAACCAGCATTACACTGCCTGCTCTGGGCAGCCGCCGCCAAACCAGATCCAAAAGTTCCACGAGCTCGTCGTCAGACACTATGCAGTATGCGAAAGGCCACGTGGGCGCTCGCTGGCGGGCCGAGGATAGCAATGACGACGACCTCGTTTATAAAGTGGAAATCCGTGGAATCGGCGAGCGCGATTGGAAGCTTCTTAAGGACAAGCTGGAGCAAAGCGGCTACACTTTCGACTCCCGCGCGTTTGCCGACGGCGAGTACGTGTTGCGAGTAACTGCGTCCGACGCCAGGGACAACCCGCCGGACCGCGCGGCTGAAGCAGCCCTGGAGAGCGAGCCGTTCCTCATCGACAATACCGCTCCGCAGATCACGGGCCTCACCGCCGTCCGGCAAGGCAATCTCATCAACGTGCAGTGGAAGGCGGCTGACGCCACAAGCGCGCTGGATCGCGCAGAGTACTCAGTCAACGGCGGGGAATGGACGAGAGTCGATCCCAGGACGGGCATCACCGATTCCCAGACGCACGACTTCGCTCTCGCCTTAGAGAACAAGGGAAGCGGAGAAGTTACAATTTCAGTCCGAGTGACAGACCGCTTCGACAACCAGGCAGTTGCGACCGTTGTCGTTCGCTGATTCGCAATCCCCCACCTCTATGAGGTGGGGAATGCTCATGATATCCTGAACTCTCCGAGGGTCTCCCGATGCGCCAGTTGAGGTATGTGACACCCCGCGGAATTGCCGTCACGCGCAGTGTTTCGAAAGTACCCTTCCGAAAGGGTCTCCGACACCTGCTCCGGGACTTGGACGAGCACCGCGGAATTTATTTGTCTTCCGGTTATGAATACCCGGAGCGTTATTCACGCTGGGATGTCGCCTCCACCCGCCCGCCGCTGGAGATCGTCGCCTGCGGCCGCGACGTCGAGTTCCGCCCTCTCAACCTGAGAGGCGAGATGCTCTGCCGCATGCTTTACGCGGTGCTGAAGGACCACCCCCATTGGGAAACCTGCGGCCTCGCCGGCTCTGCTCTGCAGGGCCGCCTCAAGCCGCTTCCAAAGCTGTTTTCCGAAGAGGAGCGAAGCAAGCAGCCCTCGGTGTTCTCGATCCTGCGCGCGCTCATTGAGGAGTTTCGCAACGAGCAGGACAACCGTCTTGCGCTCATAGGCGCCTTCGGCTACGACCTGCTATTTCAGTTCGACCCCATCCGTCTTCGCCTGCCTCGCGGCCGGCAAAAGGATCTGCACCTGTTCTTCTGCGACGAGATCTACCTGATGGACCGGAAGAAGGAGCAGATCGAGCGCTACCAATACGACTTCGACTACGAAGGGCTTTCGACGCTGGGCCTCGCGCGCGACGCCGCCCCCGTTCCCCCCGCGCCAGTCCTCCCGCCCGCCGAGGTGACGTCGGATCACACTCCCGCCGAATACATGGAAAAGGTCGAGAAGGTTCGCGAGGGGATGCGCCGCGGCGATTATTACGAAGTGGTCCTGCGTCAGACGTTCCAGGTGCCCTATTCCGGCAAGCCCTCGGATTTGTTCGAACGGGTCCAGCACGCCAGTCCGAGCCCCTATGAATTCTTCCTGCAATTCGGCGACGAACAGCTGATCGGCGCTTCACCGGAGATGTTCGTCCGCGTCGAGGGCAGGCGGGTCGAGACGTGTCCGATCTCGGGAACGGCGCGCCGCACCGGAGATCCCATTCGCGACGCCAACAGCATCCGAGAGCTCCTGAATTCGACCAAAGAAGAATCCGAGCTGACGATGTGCACGGACGTCGACCGCAACGATAAATCGCGCGTCTGCGTCCCGGGCTCCGTGCGCGTCATTGGGCGGCGGCTCATCGAATCGTATGCAGGATTGTTTCATACGGTCGACCACGTTGAAGGCATCCTGCAGCCGGGCTTTGATTCGCTGGACGCGTTTCTCACCCACATGTGGGCGGTCACGGTGATCGGCGCTCCCAAGAAAGCCGCTGCCCAGGCGATTGAAGATCTCGAGAAATCAGCTCGCGGCTGGTATGGCGGCGCTGTCGGAATTCTCGGCCTGAACGGGGACATGAACACGGGCATCCTGATCCGTACCGTCCATCTGCGCGACGGAATGGCGTCCTACCCCGCCGGCGCCACACTGTTGTACGACTCGATCCCGGAGAACGAGGAGAAGGAGACCCGCCTGAAGGCAACTGGCTTCTTCCAGGCTCTTCAAGGACCTTCTTCCGCGGAAGACCAGCAGAAAAGCCTCCCTCCCATCGGCGCGGGACTCCGCCTGCTGCTCGTCGACAACGACGACTGCTTCATACACACGCTTGCCAACTATGCCCGTCAGACCGGAGCGGAGGTCATTACTTATCGCGCCGGCTTTCCGCATGAGCTGATCGAGCAGATCAACCCTCATCTGATTCTCGTGTCGCCGGGACCCGGCCGGCCGAGTGACTTCGGTGTGCCCGAACTCGTCCGATTCGCGGCGCAGCGCGGCTTCCCCCTGTTCGGGGTGTGCCTTGGGCTGCAGGGCATTGTGGAGGCATTCGGAGGAGAGCTGGGCGTACTTGATTACCCGATGCATGGAAAGCCATCGACTGTCACTCATCGGAATGTGGGGATCTTCGAAGGCTTGCCGCCGCAGTTTCAGGTGGGCCGCTACCACTCTCTGTTTGCCAGGCGTGAGACGTTGCCGGAGTGCCTGGAAATTACGGCGGAGTCGGAGGACGGCGTCATCATGGGAATCCGGCATCGGGAACTGCCGATCGAGGCCGTACAGTTTCATCCCGAGTCGCTTCTCAGCCTCGAAGGCGATTGCGGGTTGCGGTTGATCGAGAACGTCATTCGAAGCGTGACGCATGCAACAGCGGCGAAGCGGTAACGGACTGATGTTGACCGCCTGTGCTGTAGTAACCGCAGTCTTCTTTATCAATTTCTGCGGATGGTTCTTCGCCTGCGGGTGCAAGTCCCTTTGGGCCGGCGCAGCCGAGCATTGCAATATTCATCACCCGGATGGCCCCCACTGTCCCTGGTGCTCCGTCCCCGCAGTGATGCAGGCAGGGATCTTTGGAGCGATCGTCGCTTTTCAGGGATTGGTGCTTTTCGTTTCGCGCGGGCGGGCCTGGCCCGTGCGGCTTGGGTTAGGGATGCTGGCGTTTCCCGCAGGCGCTCTGATTGCGGGTTCGATCACCGGACTGGCCCTTGGCTACTGGAACTGATGCGATTGACATGTGCCGGAATCTGCTGACACCGCGATACGAACGGCAGGAGGCGGCATGAAGCCCTCAGTGCTGGTGATGGGGGGCGGGCTTGCCGGACTGGCGACAGCAGCCGCCCTGGGCTTCGCGCGCTACCGGGTGACGCTACTGGAATCTCGGCCTTTCCTCGGCGGCCGCGCCACCTCGTACGCGCTGCCACGTTCCGATTCCAGCGAGCCGGAAACGATCGATAACTGCCAGCACGTCCTCTTGCGCTGCTGCGTCAATCTGATCGATTTCTATTCGCGCCTGGAAGTCGCCGACCGCATCAATTTCCACCGCGAATTCCATTTCATCGAACCCGGCGGCCGGATCTCGACACTGCGCGCCGGGCGCTTTCCGGCGCCGCTGCATTTCACCGAATCGTTCCTGAAGGCCAGCTTCCTGACACTCTCCGACAAGCTGTCCCTTGCCCGCGCTCTGCTCGCTATCCGGAAAGAGCGAAACACCCGCAAAGACCTGGACAGCATTACCATGCTCGACTGGCTTCGCGAAAAGAAGCAGTCTCAGAGGGCGATTGACCGCTTCTGGCGGCAAGTCCTGGTAAGCGCGATTAATGAAGATTTGGACCGCATGTCTGCGCTGCACGGCTTTCAGGTCTTTTGGCTTGGATTTCTCGCAAGCCGGAGCGGCTACGAGATGGGTATCCCCTCGGTTCCGCTTGGCGAGCTTTACGCATCGGAAGCATGGGGTCGAATGAAGACCGTCTCGCTGCGTATGCGCTCAGCGGTCGAGCAGGTGAATGTTCAGGGCTCGCGCGTGTGCGGAGTCGTTGTGAATGGGGAAACGCTCACAGCGGACTATTACGTCTGTGCGCTACCGTTCGAGAAGGTCTCCGCGCTGCTGCCCTCGCTCGAATTGAACTTGGATGGATTTGAGCATTCGCCAATTACAGGGATCCACCTCTGGTTTGACCGACGGGTGACATCTCTGCCGCACGGCACGCTGCTCGATCGAACGCTGCAATGGTTCTTCAATAAGGGCCAGGGACGCTACCTTCAGCTTGTGGTAAGCGCTTCGCGCTCTCTGCTGCAAATGCAGCGTCAGGGAATTATCGATCTCGCCCTGGCGGAGCTTGCCGAATTTCTTCCCACGGTGAAGGAGGCACGCCTGGAGAAGGCACACGTCGTCAAGGAAGTGCGGGCTACATTTTCAGCTAAGCCCGGACTGGAGCAGTCCCGGCCGCCGTCTCGCACTCCGATCCAGAATCTCTATCTCGCCGGGGATTGGACGAAGACCGGGTGGCCGGCGACGATGGAAGGCGCTGTCCGGAGTGGGTATCTGGCCGCCGAGGCTGTAACGGCGGCAGCCGGAGATGCGCAGCGCTTTCTCCTCCCCGACATCGCCTGACAGTTCGGCCTCCCCCGTTCCCATCCCGTTTGCCATAATTGAACGTATGCAGGCAAGACTGGCTCTCGTCGTACTAGCCATCGCCGCCTGGGCGCTCCCGGCTTGGGCAGATCCTCCAATGACCCGGCTCCGCATTGAGGTGAAGACCCTCAAGGACAAGCCGATTGAACAAGCAAGCGTCATCGTCCGGTTTGTCGAAGGGCGTTCTGCCGCGAAGTTGGGCAAGAAGATTCGAACGAACTGGGAACTGAAAACCAACCAGGACGGGGTCGCGAAAATACCGCCGATTCCGCAGGGCAAAGTCCTCATCCAGGTAATCGCAAAGAACTATCAGACCTTTGGCGAGACCTTTGACATCAATGAGGAAGAAAAGACTGTGGTAATCAGGCTAAATCCGCCGCAAGCTCCTTACTCCGCGCATCAGTAGGCAATCAAGGCCGCTTCTTCTATCACCCGGCTTTCTGCAGCTCTACGTGACGGAGTAGACGCTCGAGTTCCGTTTCCAGCCGCGTGATCCAGAATTTGGCGTTTTCAACGTCGCCGCGCGAGGCCGCTTCCTCGAGTCCGCTGGCGCAGTCCGCCACGTGGCTCGCGGCAATTCGAGTGGCTGCGTTGCGCAGATTCTGAGCCTCCGACAACAGTGTGCGATGATCCCTACGGTTGGCGGCAGACTTCAGTTTATGCACCCGCTCCGGCGCGATCTGCAGGAATAGCTGCAGCATGCCCGTCATAAGCCTCGGACGGTTATCGCCTAGCTCGGCGGCACGCTCCTCGTCAATCGGCGGAGTTGTATCCTCCACGCTCGCTGGAAGCTCGACATCCACCTTGTTCAGGTAGCTCTCGACGGTCGAGATCAGGTGGCTTGGATTTACCGGCTTTGCGATATAGCCGTTCATGCCCGCCGCCAGGCACCGCTCCCGATCCCCGGTCATCGCATGCGCGGTCATGGCAATAATCGGAAGGTGACGCCATCGCGGATTCTGACGGATCAGCCGCGTCGCTTCCAGGCCGTCTAGCACCGGCATCTGAACATCCATCAGGACGACGTCAAAATCCCTTTGGCGCAGGAGCTCGATTGCTTCACTCCCGTTGGGAGCGATCACCGATTCATAGCCGCGCTTCTTCAGGATGGCCGTAATGACCTTCTGATTAACGAGATTGTCTTCCACTACGAGAATCTGGCGCTGCCGCTGCTGGCCGTCCGGTTCGACAACCGCGGCAAGCTCGCTCGGAGCCGGTTCCAGAGTTTTCCCCGAGTGACTGGCGACGATCCCCAAAGGCAGGACAACGCGGAATGTGCTTCCTACCCCCACCTTGCTCTCCACGCTGATGTCGCCACCTTGCATCTCGACCAGCCGGCGGGCAATTGCCAGTCCAAGGCCCGTTCCGCCATAGCGGCGGCTGATGCTGCCATCGGCCTGCGTAAACTTTTCGAAAATTTTGGGGAGGTTTTCGGGAGTGATTCCGACGCCCGTATCCCGCACTTCGACAATCAGATCGAACCGGCCGGGCGCTGGGTGCTCAGCGGCATCCACATCGAGCGTCACGGATCCGCTTTCAGTGAACTTCACTGCATTGCTTAACAGATTGGCAATGATCTGGCGCAGGCGGAGCGGATCGCCAACGGCCTCCGCCGGGAGCTTTGGCGATATCCTGCAATTCAGCACGATGCCTTTCTGGCGCGCCTGAGGCTGGTGTGACTTGATGCAATCATCAATCAGCCGGTCGAGCTCGAACGGGACGCGCTCGAGGATCATCTTGCCGGCCTCAATCTTCGAGTGATCGAGGATATCATTGAGCAGCGCGAGCAAGGAGTTCGCGCATCGCTGCGCCGTCTCAAGCTGGTCACGCTGTTCCGGCGTCAAGTCGCTATCGAGCACGATGTCGATCATGCCGAGGATTCCGCTCATCGGCGTCCGGAGCTCGTGCGACATGTTGGCCAGGAATTCGCTCTTGGCCTGGCTGGCGGCCTGAGCTCGCTGCACTGCCTCTTCGAGGGCTTCTGTCCGATCTTGAATCCGCTTTTCCAGCGACTCCTGGTGCAGGCGAATTTCGCGCTGCGACGCTGCCAGATCGGCAATCATCTGGTTGAAGCTCTCGCCAAGGAACTCAATTTCATCTCCCGTCCGGCTGAACTGGATCGGTTCCAGGCGCCCTTCACGGACCGAAATGATGCCTTCCCTCAACAGCGTGAGCGGGCGAACCAGGAGGCGGATGGTGAAACGGGCAATCACCGCGGCTACCAGCAGGATGCCAAGACAAAGAATGATGCCCTTGGTCGGGTCGAAGGCGTTTTGACGAAGATCGTACGCGATGATTGTCACCGCGACCCACAGGACGAGCATGACCGTGAAGACAGAGAACTTCGTCGCCAGCGAGCGCGCTGGCCGGGGGCGGTCGTCCTGTCGCATATTCCCCGTCAGACCCTCATCCTATGGTTACCCGGAATGCCGTAAATACCTATCGGTCAAAGACCTCAGCCGAAGCCACAAGAAGCAGTTTACCCCGCATTTCGCCAAACGATACCAGCATTATTCTTATCGAGTCACTGAAGGGAACTCTGTACTAAATGGTAAACTAAAGGCGCGAATGTCTAGCCGTTTGGCCGTAAATCTGTGCGGCATTCCCCTTCAGAATCCCGTCCTGGCAGCCTCGGGAACCTATGCATACGGCGTCGAATTCGCTCATCTGGTCGACCTGAATTCGCTGGGCGGGATCATCGTAAAAGGACTCTCCCGGGAGCCGATGGCAGGGAACTCGCCGCCGAGGATTTGGGAAGCTGAGGGGGGCATGATCAACTCGATCGGCCTGCAGAATATCGGCGTTCGCGAATTTGTCGCTACGAAGCTTCCCACGCTCCGCACATTGAAGACCGCTGTGTTTGCCAATGTGTTCGGCTATGCTCCCGAGGATTATGTGGAGGTTGTCCGCGTTCTCGAGGATGCAGACGGCCTGGCAGGCTATGAGATGAACGTCTCCTGCCCGAATACAAAGCACGGCGGAATTTTTTTCTCCAGCGATCCGGCGCTTCTCGCCCAGCTCATAGAAAGCGTTCGAAAAGTCGCCCGGCGGCCCTTGATCGCCAAGCTCTCCCCGAACGTGTCTCGGATTGAGCCCCTCGCACGGGCAGCGGAAGAGGCTGGCGCCGATGCGATTTCGCTGGTCAATACCTTTGTTTCCCTTGCAATCGACGCCAGGAAGCGCCGCCCCAGGATCGGCGCTGGATTCGGAGGACTTTCCGGACCTGCAATCAAGCCCATCGCTCTGCGGCTCGTCTACGAAGCCGCGCAGGCCGTCCGAATCCCCGTCATTGGCCTCGGCGGAATTCGTACAGGCGAAGACGCAGCCGAATTTCTGGTGGCGGGAGCGAGCGCCGTCGAGGTCGGAACGGCCAATTTTTGGGATCCAGCCTCCCCTCTCCGGATCGCCAGAGAGCTCGACAATTTCTTAGTAGAGGAGGGCATCGGACACGTGCGGGATCTGGTTGGCACGCTTCGATTGCGAGAGTAACATCAGATGCTGCCTCTCCGCGGGCCCGTACCTTATCGAGGTTTCCCGCCAATCGCACCCTTTTCGTGCTCAAGGAGCCACTGTTTCCGCTCCAATCCTCCCGCATATCCTGTCAGCCGTAAGCCCGCCCCAATGACGCGATGGCACGGGACGACAATGGCGACCGGATTCAACGAATTCGCATGTCCGACTGCCCGGGCTGCCTTCGGATTGCCGATTGCCTCCGCCAATTGCCCGTAGGTGCGTGTTTCGCCGGCAGGAATCTGCCGGAGCGCGGTCCAGACCCGTTCTTGAAACGCCGTACCGCCGAGACGGACAGGAATGTCATTAAGCTCCCACCACCGGCTTGCAAAATAGGCATCGAGCCAGTTTTCGACTGCTGCAGGGGCTCGTCCAGGCGAAAGATGGTAATCTCCGAACCGCGCTGCAAGCAGGCGCTCCATCCGGCTGCGGTAACCGATGTAGTCAAGCGCAACGAGCGTATCCTCGTCCCCGGCAAGCAGAATCGTACCAATTGGCGACTTCCGCTCCTGATACCAGAATCGATTCACCTTGCTACTCCTCCTGTCCAGATGGCCATCGCCGCATAAGCCCGCCAGGGCCGCCATTCCTCCGCTGAGCCGTACGCCTTCAATAGCAGGTCGCCGGACGGGAAGGCGTCCGGATTCCCCGTTCGAAGCGTGATGTACTGGAGGGTCCACGGTCCGATGCCGGGAATCCCGGACAGCCTCGCGATGAAATCCTCCGGCGGCAGATTCTCGGCAGCCGCTGCTACATCCGCCAGTCGCTTTAGCGTCTCGCACCGTCGCGGCATCAGTCCGAGCCCGGATAAATCCGCTGCAGCAAGTTCTTCCGGGGTGGGGAAGCCGTTGAACCGGTCAACCAGGCGTCGCGCATATGTCGTTGCAGCCTTCACTGAAACCTGCTGGCCGAGGACTGCCCGCACGGCAATCTCAAAGACATCCCAAGCACCCGGAACGCGAAGTCCGGGAGAGACACGGAGAAACCTTCTCAAGTGCCTGTATACCGCATTGGGATCACAGCGAAGGTCAAAGAAGCACCGGGCGCGCTCCACCACATCCCGCACTGAAGAGAGCTTCGGAAGTTCGAGCGACAGTCCGAACGCATGCTCGTCCGGCAAGAACTCGACGTTAATCCGCGCAGGCCCTTCGGGCAGCCGCAGTGTCCGGCAATAAATTCTCCCCTCGATCGACTCGAGGCCGGGGATGATACGCGGTGCAACGAAAGCTGCGAAGCGATTCCAGTCGTACGGGGGAACGTAGCTGAGCTTGAGCCGGATGCCGGAAGACGGCGGAGCCATCGTACTGCGGCGGATTTCCGTGGGATTGCATCGGTAGACCTTGCGAACTGCCTCATTGAAGCGGCGCACGCTCGTGAAACCCGAGGCGAAGGCGATCTCCGTAAGAGGAAGAGTGGTGGAAGAAATCAGGTGCTTGGCAAGCAGGACTCGATGCATCAGCTCCACTTCCTTTGGCGACGCGCCCAGGTGCTGCTGAAACAGGCGGCGAAGATGGCGTTCGCTGATGCCCAACTGATCGGGGAGGCGGTGCGCCTTGCCCGCTTCGATCAGACGCAGCGCCCTTTTGACAACAGAAGCGGTACCGTTCCAGGCAGCACTGAAGGGAGCGACCTCGGGCCGGCAGCGGAGGCACGGACGATAACCTGCAGCAGCGGCCGCAGCGGCGCTTGGAAAGAACTCGACGTTCCTGCGCCTCGGTGTTGGGGCCGGACAGATAGGGCGGCAGAAGATGCCAGTGGTCTTAACAGCCGTAAAGAAGCGTCCATCAAAACGTGCATCGCGAGCTTCCACTGCGCGATAGCAGATCTCCGCCTCCAGCTTCATGGTTTCAGTATGAATCAAGCGAGGCGGTCAGACTGGCCATTTTCGGCCATGGTCGTTGTTTTAGGAAGAAGCCAGGAACGAAGGGCCGCACTGCATGCTTGGGAGCTGCTGAAGCGGCCACGATAGGTGGCGTCTATCTAAGCCCACACGTCGACCACGACACGGCCGCGGACCTGGCCTGCAAGAATGCGCTCACACCAGGGCTGGATCTCCGACAGCGGTACAACGGTCGTCATCATCTCGACTAGAGAGGAAGGAATCTGCTTGAGCTCGTTCCAGGCTGCCTGCCGCCGCTGCTGCGGGCACATTACCGATTCTATGCCGAGCAAATTCACGCGGCGGAGGATGAAGGGGAAAACTGTCGTCGAGAATTCAGCTCCGCCGGCGAGTCCGCATGCCGCAACTGACGTGTTGTACGCCATGCTGCGGAGAAGTCCGGCGAGAGTCTTGCCGCCCACGGTATCTATGGCGCCTCCCCACCGCTCGCTTTCGAGCGGC
>CALGAR010000112.1 GCA_937959285.1 uncultured Bryobacterales bacterium | reverse complement strand
GGTGCAGCCTCTGCCACCGGCGTCCTCCAAGGCGCCGGATCCATCCCTTCGTGGAGGTGATCGCCAACGGCACCATCAGCACGAATCCAAGCATGCCCGCGGTGATGAAGCGGCGCCTGACGACGTCGTCCCACATCTCCTGAGGATCAAAGAACTTATCCAGCCACGCCCAGGTAATGAGGTGCAAAAAGCCGTAGAAAAAGGCGAACAGTCCGAGCATCCGCCGGAACGTGATCAAATCCGGCTGGCCGGTGAGGCGGCGCAAGGGCGTAATGGCGAGTGTCAGGAGCAGGAACCGCATCGTCCAGTCGCCTGTGCCGTGTGTGATGGCTTCAATCGGGTTGGCGCCAAGGTCGTCGCGGTAGAAGCCGACCGCGAGACGAACGAGCGGGAGGAGGCACAGCAGGAAGACGAACGCTTTGCTCCAGGGGCTGCGGAACACCTGGCGCATGCGGTTCAGTAGTTTGCCCTCAGATCCATTCCGGCGTAAAGGGAGGCAACCTGTTCCGCGTATCCGTTGAACATCAGGGTCTTCCGCTTTGTGAACTCGCCAATGCGACGCTCGGTCCGCTGACTCCAGCGAGGATGGTCGACTTCAGGATTCACGTTCGAATAGAAACCGTACTCCCGAGGGTTCTGAAGACTCCAGGTTGTCGGCGGCTGCTTGTCGGTGAACCGGATCTTCACAATGGACTTGATGCTCTTGAAGCCGTACTTCCACGGCACCACCAGACGCACAGGGGCCCCGTTCTGGTTGGGCAGCGTCTCGCCGTACAGTCCGAAGGCCAGCAGGGTGAGAGGGTGCATCGCTTCATCGAGGCGCAAGCCTTCGACGTACGGAAGCTGGATCCCTGCATACCGAGCGAGCGGCATCTGACGCATGTTGTAGTAGCTTTCAAACGCCACGTACTTCGCTTTGCTATCCGGCTCGGCGGCTTTGAGCAGCGCTGAAAGGGAATATCCGATCCACGGGATGACCATGGACCACGCTTCCACGCACCGCAGGCGATAGATGCGCTCTTCCAGCGGCGCAAGCTTAAGAAGCTGGTCCGTGTCGTAGGTCTTCGGCTTGTGGCAGAGCCCCTCGATGCTCAGTGTCCATGGACTTGTCTGAAAACTGCCGGCATTGCGAGCAGGGTCCGTCTTACCAGTGCCGAACTCGTAGAAGTTGTTGTAGCCGGTAACAGCTCTGTAATCGGTCAGCTCTTCGTCGGTACTGAGAGGGCTCTTCGCAGCGCTGAGCTTGGCTCCCGCCGCCGCTGGGTGCGCGGCCAGCAACCCGGCAGCCCCGGCCAGGAAGCGCCGGCGGTTCAGGTATACGCTCTTGGGAGTAATCTCGGACGAGCGGATGCGAGGAGATGTAACGATGAGCATGTTCTCTCACCCTCTATTTGATTCTGCCATGCGGCCGGTCAAGCGGGCCGCGCAAGCGGACGTGGCTTGCAAAATGGCGCTTCTCATTGTATCCCTCGAAACACAACTTCGGCCATGGCCTAGAAGATCAGCTTGAGCCCGAACTGAATATGCCGGGGCGCTTGCGCACTCGCGATGCGCCCGAAGGTCGGCGAGCCCAGAAAATTGTCCGGCAGATCGAAGTTGGTGTGATTCAGCAGATTGAACACTTCTGCGCGGAACTGCAATGCGGTGCTCTCTGTGACCGCGAAGTTCTTCAGGAGCGAAGCGTTGACGGTTTGCAAGCCCGGGCCATCGAGGATATTGCGGCCCGCATTGCCAAACGAACCTTGCGGTGGGGTGATGAACGCCGCGGTGTCGAACCATTGATCCGGCCCGGGGTTGTCCAACCGCGCATCGTACAGGTAGTGCGGCCGGTCATTGGCGCCAAAGCCGAGCGACGAACGGCCCGTGCCGCTGTTATCGACTGTCGGCAGCAGAGCGACCGTGAAGGGTCTTCCGGTCTGGAAGCTCCAGATTCCGTTGGTCTGCCAGCCGCCGAGCAGCAGGCGGCGGATGCCAGAACGGCCGCCGAAGGGTAGATCATAGGCATAGGCAATCGAGAGCCGCTGGCGGACATCGAAGGCCGACCGTGCGCGTTCCGCCCGCACATCCATCGAATCCTGAGGGAAGTTGGCGTCGCCAGCGCTCGAGAAGAATCCCGAAGCGTCATCGATCGACTTGCCGTACGTGTAGGAGACAAGGGCCGATAGCCCGCGCGCGAAGCGCTGCTGGAAGCGCGCTTGCAGCGAGTGGTAGTTCGAGCTCGCACGCGATTCGATGATGTTGATGTCTTCGAACATTGGATTAGGACGCAGAACGATCGGCGACGGGCTTGGAGCGGGCTGGTTGATGTCGCGAGCGGAGATCAGATTTGTTCCTTTCGAGCCTGCGTAGCCGATTTCCACGATCCGGCTCGGGCCGAGCTGCTGCTGAACATTGAAGTTCCAGTGCTGCAAGTATGGAGTCCGAAGGTCGCGCTGGAACGCCGTGGCCGACGGCGGACTTGGAAACGGATAGTTGGCGGGAAAAGGATCGTGGAGCAGGAGCGGGAACTGGGGCAGGGCGACAAAGAGACGGAAGTCGAAGTAGGGCGGATTGAAGTAAAGGCCCTCGCCCGGGGCAAGTGCAGACTGGTCATAGTAGATGCCGTAACCTCCCCGCAGGATTGTTCCCTCCCGGGCTCTATATGCCAGTCCGAAACGCGGCGCGAAGTTGTTGCGGTCCGAACCGTAGCCGGCTTTCGGCACGCCGTTGGTTCCGACGGGGACCACCGTGCCCGAGGCGGCGTCATAGACGCTAGCACGATTGAACCGGTCCGTGGGCGGCGTGTTGAATTCGTATCGCAAACCGAGAGTGAGGGTCAGCTTGGACGTCGCACGCCACGTATCGTTGATGAAGAAGTTGATAGAGGAAGCGCGCAGGTATTGCGGATTGTCGAGGCGCGCGACTCCTGTCGCTACCGGCAGCCCCTGAAGCAGATCCGCCACCGCGTCTCCGGTGAAGCCGTAGAAATTAATCAGTCCGCGGGACTGGACATCACGAAACGCATTCTGCTGGAGGCGGCGGAAGTCAAAGCCGAACTTGAACATGGAGCGACCTCGCACCCACGTTGCCGTATCCAGCACCTGAAATGTATTCGTGACGCTCTTCTGCGGGTTGTTGTACTCGTCGCCAAGCGGCGAGTAGCCAGGCAGCGTGATAAAGGTGAGCCCCGCGTCGCGCGGATTCGAAGAAATCACGGGCAAGCCGACCTGCGCGTTGGTGACGCCGTTGCGCCCTTCCTGATTCACGCCTGCTGCGATTCGCGTGAAAGCCGCGCGGAACTCGTTGAGGAGTGTGGGCCGGATCGCGGACGTGTGTGCAGCCATTAAATTCTGCCCGCGGCGCGGTACGTCCACACCGAAACCGGGCACCGCGGCAAACGACGGTCCGCTGAAGGGATCGTACAGATCGCGGTCCCCGAAGCTGTAGCGGACCGTTAGATCAGAGCCGGATGTGAGCGCGTGGTCCAGCCGTGCGTCGAACTGATCGTTGCGATCCCGCTGAACCGGGGAGGACACATAATTCTGCCCGGGGACGTTCCGGTTGGGCAGAGGATAGAGCGCTGCAATCGCTGCACCGATGGGATGAATCCTCTCGGTAGGGATGATGTTGCCGGGGAATGGCATCTGCGTAAATGGGTCGATGATATAAGGTACGAGTGATTGCGAAAAGTCCCCGCGGCGCTCCCGTTCTGTGGGAACGTTCGTCACACGCGTGATGCCCTCGTTTGCCCGGCGTCCTTCGTAGTCACCAAACAGGAAGGTGCGGTTGCGCTTGAGCGGACCACCGAGAGAGAAGCCGAACTGATTCCGCTGGTAACGTGGGTCGGGCTGGTCGGCGGGGACGAAGTAGTTCCGCGCATCCAGCGCTCCGTTGCGGAAGAATTCGTAGGCGGTGCCATGGAGCGAATTGCTGCCGCTCTTCAGCACTACGTTAATTTGACCGCCGCCATTGCGGCCAAAAGAGGCGTCGTAGGTGGATGCGGCCACCTCGAATTCGCGAATCGCATCGACGGCGGCGTTAACGCCGAAGGTGTTGAGCTTGGGATCTCCGTTGTACACGCCGTCGAGCAGGAAGTTATTCGCGTCCTCCCGGGCGCCGTTGACGTGAAAGGCGAAATCGCCGCGGACGGAGGACGATGAACCCTGCGCGGCCGGGACCGCCCCGGGGTTCAGGAGAGTGAGTTCGAGAAAGTTGCGGCCGTCAAGCGGCAAGCCTACGACGAGCCGATTTTCGATCACCGTGCCGAGCGCTGCAGATTCGGGCCGCAGCAAGGACCGTGTAGCCGTCACTTCGACCGATTCGCGGCTGACTGTGCTCAAGCTCACGTCCAGCCGGACTTCCTGGTTCATCTGTAGAACCACCCGCTGCTCGTGAGGCTGGTAGCCTGCTTTCTGAATTTCAATTCGATACGCGCCGGGCTCAAGCAGAGGCAACACGTAACTGCCTCGTTCGTCAGACACCGCCGACCGGCTGCGCCCGGTGTCTTCCGCTACAGCGCGAACGCTGGCCGTTGCGACGGGAGAGCCTGTGGGGTCGCTGACAATGCCGGTGATAGTGGACAGCGTCGTTTGGGCACATGCCACCGAAGCCGATATAAGGGCAAGTATAAGTCTCAAGCGCAAGGCTACCCTCACTTTCTGCTGTACAGCGAGTTATTCAGTCTATGCTAACGCGAAGTTTGCTGCATGCTCTGTAAATTGGGTGTTCCGCGACGCTGAAACAGTGCGAATGACCGTTTGAGTGAAGTCGTGGAAGCGGTTAAAACGGCTTCCAGGCTTCGTCAAAGAAACCGGACCGGATGGGCTTCCCTTCGGCGTCCAGGATCGCCCAATCTCCCAAGCGAGGATAGAGGAGAGCGTTCGTCCCCTTGAAGTCGCTCTCGCCGAACGTGTGGCCGCTGTTGAGGACGACATAACGATTCGGATTGAGCGGGTTGGGATAGATCAGCGCAAGGAGCTGATCTTTCTCCTTGGGCCAGGACAGCGGAAGCCGCGGCATGACCTTGGCAATCCAAGGATTGGTCTCGGGAGTGCCGAACAGGATCAAGTTGCGCGTCCGTAGATCGTCTTCGGTTACAGCGGAAGCGTCCTTAACCGGGACGTCTGCTCGCATCCATTTGGCGTACTCTCGGCGGAATCGATCGAGGGCGGGGGAACCGCCTGTGGGCGCGACGCAAAGAAACGGTCCCATAAATGCGTCATCAATCGGACCCTGGAGTCCGTGCCGCTTCCGGAGAGCCGGACGGTTGGACGCCGGTTGCCATCGGCCGTCGCGCTTCTCCAACACGCCGGTGTTGCTTGTGACCACCTGTCCGTCGATTTCGATGTCGCCTTGGGAGGGCAGGCGCAGCCGCGAGACATTGCGAGTCCTTACGGATACACCGGACGCAGTGAGCCGGGCATCCACTTCCGCCCGCTCGTAGTGGCGTTCGAGACCTTCGATCGTTACCCAGTGGGAGCGGTTGTACTTGGTCGTGTAGGTGACGAACCGCACTCGTTCAGGAATCCCCCGTGGATTCTCAAGAACCGCCTTGATGAAGCGTTCGGACTGCTCCTTGCTTTCGGGGTGCCACTTATGCTCGGTCTTAGGCCCGACAAGAAAAAGGGCTTTGATCAGATCCAGGGAAATCCCCTCTGCTGCAAGCTGCTCTTTGATGTTGACGGAAGCCTGCAACTGCCTGTCGAGCTCACCGCCATAACCGACGATCGGAAGATTCCATGCATTCAACGAGTAATCGACGGCGTCATAGATGTGCAGCAGCTTCTCCTGATCCGGAGTCAGGCTTGTCAACCGAGCATACCGCTTCGTCTCGGTGAATCCGGCGCCTGCCTCCACAGCAGCCCAGCGTCCTGGGTAATGCAGCCCAAGATGCCAGGCGCCGGCGCCTCCCATCGAAAAGCCTCGGAGCACAATGCGGTCCGGGTCGACGGCGTAGCGGCTCCGGGCAGATGCGAGCGCCTCGAAGACATCGGCCTCACCACCCCAACGGTAGGCGTTGTTCGTTCGCCCGAAGACGTGCAGCTCCAGCCGGCCTTGTGGATCTGGCGTCTTGGAACTGCCGTGCGTAGCAAGAAAGCTGACTTCACTCAAAGTGGCGTTGCGGCCATGCAGGATGACGTCGAGTCGCATGGGGCGGCGGCGGTCGTAGCCGGCAGGAATCACCATGCCGAAAGGCTGAATACTGCCGTCGATACGAGACCGGTAGGCTCGTATGACACGCCCGGTTCGGGTTGTCCAGGAATGCCGTCCTGCTTCGAGCTCCGCCGCGCGGGAGGTTCCATCCTCGATTACCCGGCGCGCGTGCGCCAGGTAGTTCTTGTTGTAGAGCTCTTCTTCATAGCGGAGGAGCCAGTCGAGGGCCTTGTGGTAGATCTCGACTTCGGCGAGCAGAGCCTCGTCGTAGCGGCCTCGCAGCTTGGCGATCCACGCGCCTAACTGCTCATAGCCTGTACGGAGCTCCCGGCGTTCTGATTCGCTCAACCGGTATGGGCCTTCCTCCGGTTTTTGGGCGTTCGCAAAGGTAAGCAGGGCAACGGCCAGGAGAAGACAGCGAAGGATCATTGGCACATATTATCTGAATCGAACTGGATCGAGACAATCCTGCTCGCCTCTGCCATGCGATAGACTCTCTATGCTCCGCCTATGAAACGCCTCGTGCTTCTCGCGGCCGTCGCCGCTACACTCTCCGGACAAAAGATATCCACTGTCGTTGGTACCGGCGTGCCGGGATTCAGCGACACGCAGATCAACAACCCTTATGGATTAGTCATCGGTCCCGACGCTGCCCTCTACTTCTGTGACATCGACAATCACGTCGTGCGGCGGCTGGATTTGAAAACGAAACGTCTGACGACTGTGGCCGGCAGCGGCGAGAAGGGAAATTCGGGCGACGGAGGGCTTGCGACGAAAGCGGCGCTAGGCCAGCCGTACGAAGTGCGCTTTGACCGCCAGGGCAATCTCTATTTTGTGGATATGCCCAACCATGTCGTTCGACGAGTGGATAAGAAGACCGGGATCATCACGACTGTCGCCGGGACTGGCGAACCAGGCTTTTCCGGTGACGGAGGGCCTGCGGTGAAAGCTCAGCTCCGCCAGCCGCACTCGATCGCCTTCGACCGGGAAGGACGTCTGCTGATCTGCGACATCCTCAATCACCGCGTCCGCAGGGTAGACCTCAAGACCGGCATCATTGAGACGTATCTTGGAACGGGCGAGCGTAAGCCCACGCCAGATGGTGCGCCGATCGAGGGGACGCCGTTTAACGGGCCGCGCGCGATTGATGTCGACCGGGACGGAAACCTGTACCTCGTCTTGAGGGAGGGCAATGCTGTTTACCGGATTGATCCTAAGGCGAAGCGAGTATTTCACATCGGCGGTACGGGCCAGAAAGGGATGTCCGGTGATGGCGGTCCGGCTGTTTCCGCTACTCTCAACGGGCCGAAAGGAGTGGCGCTTTCCCCGGACGGCAGTCTCTATCTTGCGGACACTGAGAATCACGCAATCCGGAAGATCGATCTGAAGACGGGAATCATTCGGACTGTGGCAGGCAACGGGAACCGGGGCGACGGTCCTGACGGCGACCCCCTCAAATGTCTGATGAACCGCCCGCACGGTGTCTTCGTCGCACGCGATGGAACGGTTTACATTGCGGACAGTGAATCCCACCGCATCCGCGCTCTAACGGCGAAGTAGTGCATCTGCACCACAGCGACGCAAGGGATTTGCACGGGTGCGCTCCAGTGTGTCCGGTGATATAGTAATCCGCAACATTTGGAGGCGTTCCCCGGATGCGACGCATTCCTCTGGCTCTTCTTGCTGCCGCGCCGGCGTTGCTGCTGGCCGAAAGCAGCACGTCCCCCTTCAAGCCTCACCATTTGAGATGGTGGGCAATCCAAAAAGTCGTGAAGCCGCCAGTTCCAAAGGTGGCCAACACCGGGCTGGTTCACAACGAAATCGACGCATTCCTGCTGAGCAAGCTGGAAGCGGCCGGACTGAGCTACAACCCGCCCGCGGACAAGCGGACGCTGCTTCGCCGGGTGACGATCGACTTGACCGGGTTGCCTCCGACGCCGGAAGAGATTCAGGCGTTCCTGGCCGACGATTCTCCCGAGGCTTATAAAAAAGTGGTCGACCGTCTTCTGGCCTCGCCTCGCTACGGGGAACGGTGGGCGCGTCACTGGCTCGACGTTGCCCGCTATGCCGATAGCGAAGGTTTCAAAAGCGACGAGACGCGGCCTCACATCTGGCGGTACCGCGACTACGTCATCCGGTCGTTGAATGCCGACAAGCCGTACGACAGGTTTGTGAAGGAACAGATCGCCGGGGATGAGCTTTACCCCGGCGACAGAGACGCGCTCATCGCGACCGGGTTCAACCGGCACTTCCCGGATGAAAGCAATGCCGCCAACATCATGAACCGTCGGCAGGAACTGCTGAACGACATCACCTACACCGTCGCCTCTGCTTTCCTCGGCGTCACGGTTGGCTGCGCCCGATGCCACGATCACAAGTTTGATCCGATTCTCCAAAAGGACTACTACCGGCTTCAGGCCTTCTTCGCGAATGTGCGGATCGAAGATGAGATGGTGCTCGATTCCGAGCAGGAGCAGGCCCGGTGGGAGCGGCAGAATCGCATTTGGGAAGAGAAGACCCGCGACCTCAGACAGGAGATTGCGTCGCTTCTCGAGCCCGTCAGAAAGGACTTTTACGAGGAACGCCTTGCCCGCTTCCCGGAGGAGATCCAGGCTGTTCTCTCGATGCCGGCTGCCGAACGCAACCCCTACCAGTGGCAGATGTATTACAAGGCCAAGCCACAAGTTACGTTCACGGAAGAGCAGCTGGCTGCACGGTTGAAGGGGGAGGCGAAGGAGCGCTACCGGCGGCTGAAGGAGCAGCTCGCGGCATTTGATTCCTTCAAGCCTCCGGAGAAATCTCTCGCACAAGTGATGATCGACGCCTCCGCCGAGGCTCCAAAGACGTTTATGCTGAGGGGCGGGGCATGGGACGCTCCCATGGAGGAAGTGCAGCCGGGATTCTTCACCATCCTGGATGCGAAACCTGCCGCTATTCAAAAGCCGGCTGGAATGAACAGCACGGGGCGCCGGGCGGCGCTGGCGAATTGGATCGCCAGCCCTCAGAATCCGCTGACGGCGCGGGTGGCAGTGAACCGTGTCTGGCACCATCACTTCGGAAGGGGAATCGTTGGAACTCCCGGAGATTTCGGGTTGATGGGCGAGCGTCCCACGCATCGCGAACTGCTTGATTACCTCGCGGCAACCTTCGTTGAGGACGGATGGAGCCTGAAGAAGCTGCACCGGCGCATCGTCCTTTCACGCGCTTACATGCAATCCTCGGCGCCAAATGAAAAAGCAGCGGCGGCCGATCCGGACAACAAGCTGCTATGGCGGTTTCAGCGGCGGCGCCTTGAAGGGGAGGTCATTCGCGATGCTGCTCTTGCGACGGCCGGTCTTCTCAACCTGAAGATGTTCGGGCCGGGTGTGTTTCCGCCGCGGCCTGAGGGCACAGCGAACAAGGGGGCTTGGAAGACGGATGAAGACCCCGAAGAGATGAATCGGCGCAGTGTCTACGTCTTCGTTCGCCGGAACGCGCGCTATCCGCTCTTTGAATCGTTCGACATGCCGGACACGCACGAAAGCTGCTCTCGCCGCCAGCAAACCTTGTCGGTCACGCAGTCGCTGGCCCTGCTCAATGACGAGATGGTGCTGGAGTGGGCCCAGGCGATGGCGGGGCGCCTGCTCAACGATGCCGGCCTGTCGCCCGACGCTCAGATTCAGCGGGCGTTCCGTCTGGCCTTCGGCCGCGCGCCGGGTTCAAATGAGATGTCGATCGCGCGGAAGTTTTTGGACAGGCAAGCGACGCTGCTTTCTGCCCGGTTTACTAGCGGGGAGACTCCGCTTTTGCCGAAAAACCTCCCCGAGCGAGCCGATCGCGCCCGGGCTGCCGCACTTGTTGATCTTTGCCATGTTCTGTTGAACTCGAACGAGTTCCTCTATCTGGACTGATATGAATCAGCCATTCCATCATTGGGCCGTTCGGACACGGCGCGAGTTCTTCACGCGAGCAGGGAGCGGCCTCGCTGGCATCGCGCTCGCGTCGCTGCTCAGTGAAGGCGGCGCCGCAACCGCCCCTCGTGATCCGATGGAGCCGAAGCCGCCGCATCACGAGCCCAAGGCGAGGTCCGTCATCTTCCTTTTCATGGAGGGTGGTCCGAGCCACATCGATCTCTTCGATCCCAAGCCCAAGCTGAACGAACTGCACGGACAGCCCTTGCCGCCGTCCTTTGGCAAGGTGATCACGGCGATGGGCACGGGTAACAACTCGCTGCTCGGCTCGCCCAGAAAATGGAAGCAGTACGGCCAGAGCGGGCTGTGGGTGTCGGACTGGTATCCGCACATTGCGCAGCATGCCGATGACCTCGCTGTCATCCGGTCCTGCTGGGCGGACGGTCTCAACCACGTCGGCTCGGTCTGCCAGATGAATACAGGCGACATTCTGGCTGGGCGCCCGTCACTCGGCGCATGGGTCACGTACGGGCTCGGCAGCGCCAACCGCAATCTGCCGACGTTTGTAATTCTCCTCGATCAAGGGCAGCCTGTGGGGGGAGCGAAGAATTGGGGCAGCGGCTTTCTTCCGGCTGCTTATCAGGGCACATTGTTCCGTCAGGGCGACACTCCGATTCTGCATCTGAAGCCGGGCGGAGGTGTCACCGATGAACAGCAGCGGTCGAAGATTGACTTTCTGACGGAGCTGAATCGACTCCACGCTGATGCCCGCCCGGATGACACGGAGCTGGATGCGAGGATCCGGTCCTACGAGCTTGCCTATCAGATGCAGTCGGCGGCTCCCGAGGCAGTCGATCTTAGCAAAGAATCGGATGCCACGAAGAGGCTGTACGGACTGGATGATCCCGTAACCGCAGTCTTTGGGCGGAACTGCTTGCTTGCCCGCCGGCTGGTCGAACGCGGCGTGCGGTTTGTCGAGCTGTACTGCGGATCCGGGAGTGGCTGGGATGCGCATTCGAACATCGAAGCCAATCACGGAAAGTGGTGCCGCATCTCCGATAAGCCGATTGCCGGCCTGCTAACGGATTTGAAATCGCGCGGTCTCTTAAAGGAAACCCTTGTGGTATGGGGCGGAGAGTTTGGCCGGACGCCCTTCAACGAGAAGGGAGACGGGCGGGATCACAATCCATGGGGCTTTACGATGTGGATGGCCGGCGGAGGTGTCAGGGGAGGACAGACGATCGGCTCCACGGACGAACTCGGCCTTCGCGCGGTCGACCAGCCAGTGCATGTTCACGATCTTCACGCCAATATCCTGCACCTGCTCGGCCTGGATCACCTGCGCGTCACGTTTCAGCATAACGGTCGGGCAGAGCGCCCGACGCTTACAGGCGGAAAGCTCATTCCGGCCTTGTTCAGTTGAGTCAGGGGGGTATTGTTATGGTCTTCGATCCCAGAGGCGGCTCCTTCTCGCGCCGCCGATTCTTTCGCGGAGGCGCGTTAACGCTCGCCGCGCTCGCCGAGTCCCGTTCGCTCCTGTACGCGACGCCGGAGGTGCAGGAAACCGAGGATAACCAGGAAGGCCCTTATTACAAGCCGGGAGCTCCCATCCGTTCCAACCTTGTCGAGAAGGGCATGCCCGGTACCCGATTGCTGCTGACCGGCAAGGTACTCGGGCTCAACGGAAAACCCCTGCCGAACGCGGAGATCGACCTCTGGCAAGCCGACGCCAACGGGCAATACGATAACGTCGGCTTTCGCCTTAGGGGACGAATCTTTACGAATGACAGCGGGCTGTATCAGATCGAGACGATCATCCCGAAGCACTACGGCGCGGGCTCATATCCACGACCTCCACATTTGCATGTGAAAGTGCGAAAGGGGAACGGACCCGTCCTGACCACACAGCTCTACTTTCGCGGGAATCCGTATAACTACCATGACCCCTCGGTGCGGCCGTCCCTGTTGCTTGACCTCCAGGACAATGGCGGCAACGGGAAGCGCGCTGAGTTTCAATTTGTCATCCGCACGGCCTGAACGCGATGCAGTCGGCGAATCCTGACTCACAGTTGGTTTCGCTTGTGCAGCGAAATGACCTTGAGGGTGTCCGTGCGGCTGTCGCTTCCGGAGCCCGGCTGAATGCACCGCGTCCATCACTCGAGAACAAAACACCGTTACACTTCGCCGTCGCGAGGAGCAGCGCTGCGATGGTGAAACTCTTGTTGGAACTCGGCGCGGATGCGAACGCCAGGGATTCTGGAGGCGAGACACCCTTGAGCATGGCGGCGTTTCGGGGACGCGCGGATTGCGTACGGGAACTGCTTGCTGCGAAGGCGGACGTCAATGTCCGAAGCAAAGCCGGCTGGACACCGCTGATGGCAGCGGCCTCGGAAGGGCATGCAGAGGTTGTTCGCCTCCTGCTGAAAGCCGGAGCCGGCCCGGTTCCGGAGGCGCTGCGCCTTGCAAGAAAGTACGGGCATGCCGAAGTCGTGTCCTTTCTGGAGAAAAGCCGCCGGCAGGCCCTGTTTTACCCCCCCTTTCTTACCTTAGTCGCGCAACCTTTCCCTGTGTTTCGTGCTTCTGATAGAGAGGACAGAAGTCCCAGCGGAAGTTGCAAATGTTGATTCGAAAGGACATCGGAGAATTGAGGAGAACATTTATCGCCTTGATTGCGGCGGGAAGCCTGCTCCTTCCCGGCGCTTTTGCTCAGCAGCAATCGGAGGAAGCCCGTCAGGAACGGATCGAGCAGGCGAAGCAGCGCATGGAAGAGATCCGGCAGCGGCTGAATCTGACACCGGAGCAGCAGGAGCAGATCCGTCCTATCCTGATGGAGGAGTTTGAACGGCTTAGGGCGCTCCGCGAGAAGGCCGGCGGCGGAGGTCGCCGGGACCGGAGACAGATGGCCCGTGAGCTGCGGGATATCCAGAGCGATACCGAAAAGAAATTGAAGCCGATCCTTACACCTGAACAGATGGCGGAATACCGGAAAATTCGGGAGGAGGCAAGGAGCCGGTTTAGGGACCAGATGCGCAACCGGCGGTAAGGATCGGGTCAAGTCGAGCGGACGGAAGGTCCTCCGCGGATCGCTGGGGATCCACCTTCCGTCCACTCCTCGAAGCACCGATCGTCACCTTCCGCTACCTCAACTCGTCGAGTCCCCGGCCCAATACGAGGAAGCAGCGACCGTAAACGATCAAGCTGGTGCTCGACCGGGGATGACCCCGGAACCGGCGGTTGACCAGTCCGCCGGCCGAATTCATCTACAAGAGAGCCAGAGGCATGTTCGCGTCAGGCGCCGGAGGGGAAGCCGGACTGCCGGTACGCGATTCCGGCTCTAGGAACGGGCGTCGGCATTACGCGTGAGCGGCACTTGCTGATTCGTCACTCCGCGTTTCATCCTGTCCCCAATCTATAAGGCGAGAAACGCGTAAAGAAGCACTCATCAAAATCTACTTTTTTGACATTATTCACACGACCTCAGTTCCCGCTCCAGTAAGATTGCCATCTGTCAGGCCTCAGGCCGCCCTGCTATCCTCGAAAACGGTAATGGCGTCACAAACAAGCGTTGCCGTGGTCGCCGAGAAGCCATCGGTGGCGCGCGACATCGCAAGGGTATTGAAGTGTACGAATCAGGGAGAGGGCTATCTCCACGGCAACGGCTACATCGTCACCTGGGCCATCGGGCACCTGGTGACTCTCGCGCAGCCGCATGAAATTAACCCGAAATGGAAGGCATGGCGCCGGGACCTCCTTCCGATGCTGCCGGAATCCTGGCCTCTCGTCGTCGCTGAGGAGACTCGGGACCAGTTCGAAGTTGTCCGAAAGATTCTGAACTCTCCCAAAGTCGGGGAAGTTGTGTGCGCGACGGACGCCGGGCGGGAAGGCGAGCTGATCTTTCGCTACATCTACGAGGCGGCTGGATGTACGAAGCCGGTCCGCCGCTTGTGGATATCCTCGCTGACTCCGGAGGCCATCCGGGCGGGGTTCGAGCAGCTCAAGGACGCCGCAGAGTACGACCCGCTTGCCGATGCTGCGCGCGGCCGGAGCCGTGCGGACTGGCTGGTCGGAATGAACCTCTCCCGCGCCTACACGCTTTCCTGCGGAGAGGAACTCTCTGTCGGGCGGGTGCAGACCCCAACGCTGGCCATGATCGTGGAGCGCGAACTGGCGATTCGCGCTTTCGTTCCAGAAGATTACTTTCACGTGACGGCCAGATTCTCGCCCGGCGAGGGTCAGTCCTACGAGGGCACCTGGTTCCGGCGCGGCGTCGAACCGATGGACGCGGCAATGCGCCTTGCTGCCAACGGCGTCGAGGCAAACGGAATTGTCGCTCGTGTGAAGATGGGTGAGGCACGAATCGAAAGCATCGAGGCGCAGACAAAGCGGATGCCGCCCCCGCTGCTCTACGACCTGACAGAACTGCAGCGGCACGCCAACAGGCTGTACGGATTCACAGCGCAGCGCACACTCGAACTGGCGCAGTCTCTCTATGAGCGGCACAAGGTTATCAGTTATCCGAGGACCGATAGCCGGTACCTTTCTCAGGACGTTGCGAAGACGCTTCCCAAGATCGTAAGTGCGATCGCCGGCGACTACGAAAGTCTGCTGGCGCCTGGGACGGGAGAGCGCCCGCTGGGCAGGAGATTCGTCGACGACTCCAAGGTGTCCGACCACCACGCGATCATTCCTACCGGCGTTCCACGCTCGCGGGTTTCTCTTAGTCCCGACGAGGCCAAAATTCTGGACCTGATTTGCCGCCGGCTCCTTTCGGCCTGGCATGACGACTACATCTGGTCGGTGACGACCGTCGTGACCGTCGTGCGGAATCAGGCGGAGCAGTCGGAGGACGCGTTTCATTCCACTGGCTCTACTGTCCAGCAGAAAGGATGGAAAGTGCTCGACATCGACGGCGGAAAGCGAGAGAAGCGCAAACGCAGCAGGAGGGAAGAGGAGGTTGACGCGGAACCAGCCAGCGATGACGAGGGGCAGACGCTCCCTCCGAACCTTCACCGGGGCCAACGGCAAGAGGTCCTGGACAGCGAGGCGGTGTCGAAGAAGACTCGGCCTCCCAAGCGGTTTACCGAAGCGACGCTGCTCACGGCGATGGAAACGGCCGGCAAGACGCTGAACGACAAGGAACTCTCCGAGGCGATGAAGGAGAACGGGCTCGGTACGCCGGCGACGAGGGCTCAGATCATCGAGATCCTGCTGCGGCGCGGCTTCATTGCACGCCGCGGGAAAAGCCTCGAAGCTACCGATAAAGGCATCCGGCTGATCGAGATCGTCCACCCGGAGGTAAAAAGCCCGGCGATGACTGGGCAGTGGGAGGCCTATCTCAAGCGGATTGAGCGAGGGCAGGCGGAGCTCGGCCCCTTCCTGAAAGGCATTGAGGACTATGTGCGGGAGGTGGTGGGAAAAGTCTGCTCGGGGAGTCGGGCGGTTGCCGCGGCGCCAGTGAGCAGTAAAGCCGGAAGCGGCGACTGGCGGCGGTTAGCGGGCGGAGGCGTTGAGGCCCTGCCGGCCATTCTTCACGAATGCTTCGGCTTCGAATCCTTTCGGCCGAATCAGGAGGAGGTCTGCCGTTCGGTGACGGAAGGGTGTGATGTGCTGCTGGTCATGCCAACAGGCTCGGGCAAGTCGCTGTGCTACCAGCTTCCGGGAATTGCGCTAGGCGGGACGACGCTGGTGATTAGCCCGCTGATTGCGTTAATGGAAGATCAGGTGGCGAAACTCGCCGAGCTTGGTTTCGCGGCGGAGCGAATTCACTCGGGCAGGGATCGGGCGTCTTCCCGCGAAGTCTGCCGCGCCTACCTGGAGGGACGCCTTGATTTCCTGTTCATCGCGCCGGAGAGGCTCCGTGTGCCGAACTTTCCGGAGATGCTGGCCAGGCGCAAACCCTGCCTCATCGCGATTGATGAAGCCCATTGCATTTCTCAGTGGGGACACGACTTTCGACCGGATTATCGCGCGATCGGCCAGCATCTGCCTGCGCTGCGGCCGGCTCCCGTCATCGCCCTCACCGCGACGGCGACACCGCTTGTGCAGCGCGACATTGCCCAACAACTCGGGCTGAACACGCCTCGATGTTTTATTCACGGTTTTCGGCGGGACAACATTGCCATTGAAGTCGTGAAGGTTCCTCCATCTGCCCGCCCGGATATGGCATGCCAGATCCTGAGCGCAGACGGGAGGCGTCCGGCGATCGTCTATGCGCCCACGCGCCGTGCAGCAGATCATCTCGCGGAGCAATTGAGCCTGGAAGGACATGCCGCTGCGGCCTATCATGCCGGGCTCGACGCAAGGCGGAGGAAGGAGGTTCAGGAAGGGTTTCTGGAGGGCCGCTTCGAGGTCATTGTCGCCACCATCGCCTTTGGAATGGGCATCGATAAGCCGGACGTGCGCACGGTGATCCACACGGCCCTGCCCGGCAGTCTGGAAGGTTTTTATCAAGAGATTGGCCGTGCAGGGAGGGACGGCAAGCCGTCACGAGCGATTCTGATGCAGTCCTACGCCGACCGCTTCACCCACGACTTCTTCTATGAGCGCGACTACCCCGAGCCTGAAGTACTCGATCGCATCTTTGAGGCGCTGACTCCCGAACCTCAGCCAAGGGACGAAGTGCAGGCGCGCAGCCGGCTGATCGGAGAGAGGTTCGACATAGCGATGGAAAAGCTGTGGATTCACGGCGGCGTTGTCATGGACTTCGAGGAGAATCTGAGTCGGGGGACAGAAGAATGGCGCGAGTCGTACATCGCCCAGCGCGATCATAAGCTGGCGCAATTCGAGCGAATGCTCAACTACTGCGACACGCCTGCCTGCCGCATGCTGACGCTCGTCAAGTATTTTGGCGATACGGCAGACTCTGACAGTCCCTGCTGCTTCTGCGACGTTTGCAATCCCGAATCCACGATTTTGCAGCGCTTCCGGCCTGCCGGCCCCGAGGAGCAAGCCCGGATCGCGAAGATCATGAATGCCGTGAAGAAAATAAACGGCGTCTCCACCGGACGCCTGTACTCGGCAGTTCTCGCGGATGAATCCCAACTCAGCCGGCGGAGCTTCGAAGAGTTGCTGAACGCCATGGCGCGATCCGGATTGATCGAGCTGGAAGATACGTTCTTTGAAAAGGACGGCGAGCGCATTGACTATCGCCGGGTACGCCTGAAAACGCCGTCCTCTGAAATCAATCCGGCTCAGGTTCAGATCCCGGTTGAAATTGATCGAGCACCCGCGAAGCCGAAGAAGGATGCAAAACGGGCCGCGAAGGCAAAGACAGCGGTCAGACGGGCCAAGGCAGCGACGAAGAAACCAAAGAAGGAGGCGGCTGCCGCTGCTGCCGCCGCCCGCTCCGGACGTCAGGCCGCTACCGCCGAGCCGGATGGCAAGTCAGCCTCGATCGAAAGCGCACTGAAGGCGTGGCGCTCGGCTGAGGCAAAGCGCAAAGGAGTACCTGCTTTTCGCATCCTGACGGACCGGGTCTTACAGGCGATCGCGGAGAAACAGCCGCAGAGCGCGCGCGAGCTGCTCGAGGTTCCGGGGATCAGTCTGAAGACCGTGGAACTGTACGGCCAGCAGATCTTCCGGATCGTAGGCGGATGAGCGGTCAACCTCGCAGAATCTCTCTTGCCGCGTTATAACCCGGAGCGCCCATTACGCCGCCTCCGGGATGAGCGCCGGATCCGCAGAGGTAGAGGCCGCGGATGGGCGTCCTGTAGCTGGCCCACCCCGCCACCGGACGCATCACGAACATCTGGTCCAGGCTCATCTCGCCGTGGAAGATGTTGCCGCCAGTGAGGCCGAACCGGCGTTCCAGATCGAGCGGCGTCAGGACCTGACGGTCAATGATGATCGACCGGATGTTGGGAATGTATTCCTCGAGAAGCCCGATGACGTGATCTGCATACTGATCGCGGTATTCATCCCAACTGCCCTCGGTAAGCGTGTACGGCGCGTACTGCAGAAAGATGCCCATGATGTGTTTTCCGGGTGGCGCGAGCGACGGATCATACATCGTGGGTATCGTGAGTTCGAGCAGCGGTCTCCGCGAAGGATAGCCGTACTTTGCGTCGTCCCAGGCCCTCTCCACGTAGTCGATCGACGGACAAATGTGCATGGTCGCGCGGTGATGAGGACCGGGCGCTCCCGGTAGAGCATAGAATTCCGGCAGCGCGCTCAAAGCGAGGTTTATCTTTAGCGACGTTCCTTCGCACCGGTACCTGCGTATGGCGGAGACGAAGTCGGCGGGCAGATCCTTCTCCTCGCACAACCCCAGGAACGTTGCCTTCGGATCCAGATTGCTGGCGACAACGTCGGCCTCGATCACTTCGCCGGTTGAGAGAACGACTCCGGTTGTCCTTCCGTTGCGCACTAGTATCCGTTCGACTCTGGCGTTGGTCCGAATGGTTGCCCCGTGCTCCCGCGCCGCCGAGGCGATCGCGTTGGAAACGGCTCCCATGCCTCCGCGCACGAAGCCCCACAAGCCACGATGCCCGCTGACGCCGCCCATGCAGTGATGCAGGAGGATATACGCCGTTCCGGGTGATCGCGGGCCTCCGTTCGCTCCGATGACGCCGTCCGTAGCCAGCGTCACCTTCACCTCTTCGGATTCGAACCAGTCGTCCAGGAAGTCTGCGGCGCTTTGCGTGAAGACCTTGACAAGGCCGACGATGTCCTGGCGGCTCAGTCCCCGGAAGCGCCCGAGTATCTTCAGATAGTCGATGAAATCCCGAGCCCCGGACGGAGGGAAACCCGGAGGAGTGGTGAGCAGAAGATCTTCCACGACTCTGGCGAGTCGTTCGAGGTGCTCTTCGTACGCGGGATACGCTTCGGCGTCCCGGCGGGAGAATTTGGCGATCTCCTCGATCGTCGCGCGCCGGTCCTGCCACATGAACAGGTATCTGCCATCGGGGAAGGCTGAGAAAAACGCAGGATCCTTAGCGTCGACCACGTAGCCGTGCCGCGGGAGATCCAGATCGCGAATGATGCGCTCTTGCAGAAGGCTCGTGAGATACGCCGCGGTCGAGACGCGGAACCCGGGCCAGATCTCCTCCGTGACGGAGCATCCGCCCACGATCTCCCGGCGCTCGAGAACCAGGACCTTCCGCCCGGCTTTTGCCAAATAGGCGGCGGTAACGAGTCCGTTATGGCCTCCTCCGATGATGACTACCTGATACCGTTGAGCCAAACCATTTACTCCTGATGCTTGTACTCAAAGCTGCCGCAACGCCTCGGCCATAAGACCGATCCCAAGCACAGTAACCACAGCGGCGCTCCCCACCGGCAGCAGTCGCGAGAACCGGTTCCCCTCGGAGAGCCGCCCTAAGAGTGGGGCCGCAAGCACCATCAGCACACCAATGGCAATCAGCACTGCCGCCAAGCCGAGGCTGAACGCAGTCAGCAGAGCAAGGCCGAAACCCAACTGGCGCAGTGTCAGCGAAAGCATCAGAACGACGAGCGCTTCAGGGCAGGGAACGAGCCCGCCTGAGATTCCAAGGGACAACAGCCCAGCCCGGCTTTCCCTGCCGCCCGAATGATGGTGCCCGTGCGTATGGTCGTGATGGTGGTCGGCGTGGTCGTGACTGTGATGGTGATCGTGGTGGTGATGGTGATGATGATGATGATGATGACCGCCCGGGCCGTGGTGATGGTCTGCCTCGCCTCGGATGCGCTTCAACAGCAGCGATCCGCCGATCAGGGTGACAAGGGTTCCGCTGAGAAGTGCCAGCCACGGGTAAATCCGATCGACTGCGACGTGCTGCGACGCGTATAACGTGATCAGGCCGAGCACGAATACGCTAGCAGTATGCGTGAAGGTGACGATGCCGCCAAGCCAAACCGCATCCAGCACCCGGCCGCGGCTGCCTGCCAGGTACGCGGCTACGATCGTCTTGCCGTGGCCAGGGGTCAGGGCATGGGCCGCGCCGAGAAAAAACGCAAGCCCGAGCGCTCCAGCGAGCATCCAGGGATCGGATGTCGGGGCAGTCAGAAGCTGCTGCAGACGGGACGGCAGCTCGAAGGATGAAATCTGCATGCCTTCAGTGATTGTACTGAAGGCCGCGTTACCAGATGTAATCCTTGGCTTCCGCCCTTCGGTGGTAGCCGTCGAGGACGTGAACCACCCGGATTCGCTTTAGCTTGGTTGACGAAAGCTGGCCAATCGGGATGTAGATGATGGACCGGTTGAGCTGCGCGGCGATGGAGCGAAAGACGCTCCGTGGCGGTTTCGCGGCGACATAGACGACGTGCCGGTGCACCGAGTAGTCGAGCGCCGCGAGCAACAGGCGCTCCGGCTTCGTCTCAGCAAAGTCATAGTCGGGATCGCCCCATACGTCGAACATGCGGCGAGGCGGCAGCGTCATCAGAAATCCGCCGTACTCGGCCCTTCCGATCCCCGGACCGACCAGGTGCTCGAAGGGGTGCGTGGAGTAGAAGGACATGTCCGACTCGTTCTGGTTTTCGCCCAGCCAGGTCGTCAGGTAGTTGTATCGATTTTCCCGGTCTTCGTCGAAGATCACGACGACTGCGCCTACCTCCCCGGCGACACGCTGGAAGTGGCGCACATAAATCTTGCCTTCGTGCCAGTTGCGAATGGTCTCACGGATATCGATACCGTCGAGCGTGGAAGTCGTAAAGGGCTCCACCCGCGCGCGCTCCTCCGAGATCATGCTCTTTGCCTTTTGTTTTAGGAACCGGCCGTACTCTTCAATGACCAGGTCCTCCTGCGGGTAGGAGCAGATGGAAGTGCCGTCGAGCTGCTGTGCCCATTCCCCCGGATACTTCTCCGTTTTCCGCTTCTTCAGGTCCCGGGGGCGCATGGTCTGCTTGGGCCGAGGCAGACGCCGGCGAAGGCGAAGCGAGCGCGTGTTCAGGAAGATCTCCTCTCCCTCGAGGTTGACTGTGGGCAGATCTGTTTCCGCTTGCTGCGGGGGATACCGGTTTGCGGTGTCCCAGACTTCCCAGCCGTAATTGTCGTCGACGATGGATCTCGCAGCGACAATGAGATCAAAGAGCCCCGCGACCAATCCGTTTCCAATGAGCGCGAGGTTCCGGGTGTAGCGGGCGATCAACCGCCGCTGCCAGTGCTGAACCTTCTCTCCCGTGTTTTGGTGGTACGCTGCTTCAGCCTCGCGAAGCAGGGAAAGCTGAACTTTTCTCCGGTCCACGAGACTGTCGTCGGCCATCTGCGTCCGGAACTGCTCGTACCGGTATTGCAGATACGGGTACTCGACCGTGATTTCGGCCAGGCAATCGGGATCAGGATTGATGAGCTCGGGCTGTTGGCGTCGAATCTGCTTCGGGGGCGCCTGCGGCTCCTGCATCGCGTCCAGCACTGCGTCGAGCAAATTCAGAGAGACGACAACGAGGATTGGAGCCAGAGGATCAGCGCCCTGGAGCTTCCACGCCATCGCGGAAGCGTGGGCTGTGATTTCGGCGTTCCTAGGCTGTGGGTAGACGCGGTAGGCCTCGACATACCGGTCATACCCCGTGGCTCTAAGGGCGTAGGGGTCCGGGTAGTGATCGGGCAGATGGGGCCGCTCCCCGGAGGAGGGCTCGAGGAAAAGGATACGCGCGCCGATCTCAGTGGCTGACCGCACGGCTTCCGTAAATGGATCCGCCGGCTCCACCGGCACGTAGATTCCGCGATCTTCATCGGAGGGATCCGGGTAGACGATCACGGAGATCTGCGGCAGCCGTGCAATCGCCTCCAGGTAGACGTCCTGGAGCCAGCCGGGCAGCTCGACGGCCACTACGGCAGGGCGCTCTTCGAGGATCTTGCGGCGGACCTCGATCGCAAACTCCAGGCGCCCCGGAACTACCGGAAAGTAAGTGAGGTTGCCGCGGCGAAGGCTGCCGAAATCCGGCAGTTTCAGATCAAACTCGTCGGACATAGCGCAGCGCCTCTTCTCCCAGTGTTTCGAGGACTGCTACCTGGAGAGCCTTCGAGCAGCTCCAACCCGTCGCCTCTAGCTTGTAAAGCTTGGTGGCATACCGCGCGATATTGATCCCGTCGCGAACCGTATAGCGCTCGTCGGCGGCATGTGCCTGCTGGAGGAAATCGGTCACGTATTCGAGAATCTGCTCGTCGGTAAAGGGCAGATTTTCGCGGAGGATTTCGTACTCCTCCTCCCGTTCCGGGAAATCGATCAGGATCTGCGGTTGAAGGCGGGACTGAATATACTCCGGCAGGTCGAATGTGGAAGCATCGTCGTTCATCGTTGCAACGATGCGGAAGGACGGATGCGCTTTGATCTTGATACCCGCCACAATGGACTCGACATAGCGGCGGCTGTCGAGCAGCGGCGCCAGGCTCGCCCAGCTCTTCTCGCTCATTCGATTGCCTTCATCCAGAATGCAGATTCCGCCCCGGATCATGGCGGTCACAAGCGGGGAGGCAACGTATCTCAGCCGTCCTGCCCCCTCGATCACGGGCGTAATGAGCAAGTCCTCGGGACGGGTATCTACCGTGGCCTGAAGAATGTAGATCTCCTGCTGCAGCCGCTTTGCGGCGGCATAGGCCAGCGTCGTTTTACCGACGCCGGGTTTGCCGACCAGACGCGGATTCATCGGCAGATCTTTCTCGTCGACCACCAGCCAGGCAGCCAAGAGCTGCCGCATCACTTCTTCCTGACCGACCCAGCGGACAGGCAGTTCATCCGGATGCGCCAGATGAAGCGTGACGCCCTCAATATCCACAGTCATATAGTTGGTATTGTAGCGAGGGAGCTGTTGATCTTCCTTATCTTCTACACCTGCCTGAGCGGATCAAGCAGGCGATTCAACTTTTCGGCCGGAAGTCCGCTATGTTCCTTTGCCACTTCCCGCACTGTCCGGCCCGTCTCCCACGCTTCCTTGGCGATGGCAGCCGCTTTCTCGTACCCGATCTCAGGCACAAGTGCGGTTACCAGTGCGAGGGAACGCTCGACGGAGCTGGCCGCCCGATCCCGATCTGCCTGGAGCCCTGCAATGCAGCGAGTCGTAAAATTGCGGGTCGCCGAGGCGAGGATGCGAATGGATTCCAGAAGATCCCAGGCCATGACGGGCATCATCGCGTTTAATTCAAAGTTCCCGCCGGCGCAGCACCATGTAATTGCGGCATCATATCCGATCACTTGGGCGCAAACCATGAGCGTGCTTTCCACGATTACCGGGTTCACCTTTCCGGGCATGATGCTCGAGCCTGGTTGCACGGCAGGAAGACGGAGTTCCCCGAGCCCGCAGCGCGGTCCGCTTCCCAGCCATCGAATGTCGTTCGCGATCTTTGTCAGGCTCACGGCGTAAGTCCGCAGCGCCCCGCTCAGGAATACAATCGCATCGCGCGCGCCTTGCGCCTCAAAATGGTTAGCCGCCTTCCGGAACGGCAGGCCGATCTTTTGTGCCAGCAGAGCGATGACCTCTACTGCAAAGAGCGGGTGAGCATTCAAGCCGGTTCCGACAGCCGTGCCCCCGAGAGGTAATTCGAGCAGGCCTTCGGATGCCGCGTTGATCCTCTCTTCGGCCAGCTCCACCTGGCGGGCGTATCCGCTGAACTCCTGTCCAAGACGCATTGGCACGGCATCCTGCAGGTGAGTGCGGCCAATTTTGATGATGTCGTGAAAGCTTTCTGATTTTGCGTCGAGCGCCTGCCGCAGCGCCGCGATCGCCGGCTGCAGGTTTTCAGCCAGTTCAACGGCAGCCGAAATGTGGATCGCGGTCGGAATGACATCATTGCTGGACTGGCTACGGTTCACGTGGTCGTTGGGATGCACGCCTTCGCCAGCGAGCCTCGCGATCACCTCGTTGGCATTCATATTTGTCGAAGTTCCGCTGCCGGTTTGAAAGACATCCACTACAAACTGGTCATCGTGCAGTCCGTCGGCGACTTGAAATGCAGCACGCGCGATGGCCTCCGCCGTTTGCTGAGGGAGCTCGCCGAGCTGGCCGTTTACGATAGCCGCCGCTGCCTTGATCATCCCCAAGGCTTTCAGGAACGGCCGTTGAAAGCGAAGCTCGCTGATTGGAAAGTTTTCGACGGCCCGCTGCGTTTGGGCGCCGTAAAGCGCATCTCGAGGGACTCGCACCTCTCCCAGCGTGTCGTGTTCTATCCGAAAGGATGACGGCATCCTCACTTCGTATACTCCGGAGGCGGAACCCTTGTTACCGGAACATCTTCTTCCAGGGGCGGTTGATTCCCTGCTGATACGAAGCGGAAGATGAAAAGAGATGTCCATTTTGAAGTTGTTTGGAATCGGTACGGAGGAGAAGGCTCCCGCAACGGGAGAGACCGAAACCGTCCGAAAGATCACACAGGCTTTGGACAGAATGGATCCCGAACGCGCACGCTATATCGCTGCGTTCGCGTACATCCTTGGCCGGGCGGCTCACGCGGACATGGACATTTCCGAGCAGGAAGTACGCCAGATGGAGCGGATCGTCATGGAGCACGGAGGGTTGCCCGAAGAACAGGCGATCATCGTCGTGCAAATCGCAAAAACCCGGAACCTGCTCTTCGGCGCGACTGAGAACTTCCTGGTGACCCGGGAGTTCAGCCGCATTGCCACTCGGGAGCAAAAACTTGCTCTGCTCGAATGCGCTTTCGCCGTCTCTGCTGCCGAGCAGGGGATTTCCATGCAAGAGGACAACGAAGTGAGGCGAATTGCCAGCGAACTTTTGCTCGACCACCGCGACTTTATCGCCGTTCGTTCGAAATTTCGCGATTATCTGAGAGTTTTGCGAAAGCCATCCAGTACACAACCCGCCGAATGAAAAAGTTGATTCTCGCGAGTCAGTCGCCCCGCCGGAAGGAAATCCTTCAAAACGCAGGTCTTGATTTTGAGGTACGTGTAGCAGGCATCGAAGAATCGCAGCGTCCCGGCGAGCCGCCGGCGGCCTATGTCCGCAGGCTCGCTATGGAGAAGGCCGAGGCGGTTCAGGCGGGGCCTGGAGAAGTGGTGCTTGCAGCGGACACGGTCGTTGTGGTGGATTCGACAGTTCTCGGGAAGCCAGGCAGCCAAAGCGAGGCGAAAGAGATGTTGCGGCTGCTTTCCGGACGGGAGCACCGGGTCCTGACCGGCATCTGTCTCCGCGACAGTGAAAGGTCCATCGTGGACTGTGTGGAGACCACCGTTCGATTCATGCCAATGTCGGACGACGAAATTGACTGGTACGTCACGACCGGAGAGCCGATGGACAAGGCGGGCGCTTACGCAATTCAAGGGCTCGGCAGCCGGTTTATCGACCGGATTGAGGGCTGCTACTGGAACGTCGTCGGGCTGCCGCTTTCTACCGTTTATCGTTATTTGCGGACAGAATTCGGTGTCTAAGGCTGGCCGGTCAGAGAGCCGAGTCGGGATACCGCTTCTTCATCCACTTGACGAATTCCGGCGGCGCGCTCATCGTCGACAGACGGCTTTGCCGGATCAGCGACCAATCGTTGAATAAATTGGATTTGCGTATTTCGGCGAGCGTCGTCGGCGGGTCGAGGCGCTGGAGAAACTCGAGGTCCACCACCCAGGATTTCGGGTTGCCCGGGTCGGGTCGAGGCGCGGAAACGACTCGCGCGAGACCGACAACCGCCGACTGTCCCATGCTGTGGTAGATGAAGACAGTGTCGCCTGGCTGCATCTGCTGAATCGCCCGAACCGCCTGAGGATTGCGCACGCCGTCCCAGACCGTCCTTCTCTCCCGCTCAAATTGGTCTATGGAATAGGTCTCCGGGTCCGTTTTCGCTAGAAAGTAGTTCATTATTCTATCGGTAAGAACAGATCATGACGATCGTAACAAAAGCTAGAGATGTGGGGGCGTTGCCGATAGATGTGATGTACAATCAATAGGTCGAACCGTTAACTAATCCAATACGTTATCGGTAAATCGAGAAGACAGACCATGGAGCAAAGGATGGAGCGGAGAAGGACGCCGCAAGCGCGGTATGTTGTGATGGCCGTCCTGACTTTGACAGCCTGGGCGGCGGTCGGTTGGACACAGCAGCAGCAACCCGCTCCTGCGCAGAAGGAGCCGGACGAAAAAGAGAGTTTCGAGGAACTGGCGCAACAGGCTGCCGCTCCGGTAGATCCAAAGAGCTACAAAATTGGCCCCGAAGATATTCTGATGATTCGGGTCTGGCGGGAGAATGAGCTTTCCGGACCCGTTGCCGTCCGGCCCGACGGTTTGATTACGCTTCCGCTGATCGGCGACGTTCAGGCGGGCGGGCTGACGCCGGAAGAACTGAAGGACGCTCTCACGCAAAAGCTTTCAACGCTAATCAACGAACCGCGAGTTATGGTTTCCGTACAGGCCGTGCGGAGTAAGAAATATTACATTACCGGGGAGGTAATGCGCTCCGGAGCCTACCCTCTTGTCTCCCCGATTACAGTCCTCGAGGCGTTGAGTAACGCCGGCGGCTTTCGTGAGTTTGCCAATCTGAAGAAAATCGTCATTATTCGCGGCAATGAGCGCTTGAAATTCAACTACAAAGAAGTCATTGCGGGGAAGAATCTGGAGCAGAACATCCAGATACAGAATGGCGACCATATTGTGGTTCCTTGACTTCTTGCGGTCACGATTGCTGGTTAGGTAGAGCGATTTGCTTCGGAGGATGAGGGATGCAACCGTCTGACATGTTGACGGTCTCGAGGCGTCCGCTGGACGTCGAGGATTATATTGACATTGTTCGCCGTCACAAGGCGTGGATTCTCGGCCCCGTGTTCCTGGGACTCGTCGGGGCCGTCGTGGTGGCGTTTTTGTGGCCCGATACCTATGTGTCCACGAGCCTCATCCGCGTTGTCCCGCCCTCCGTACCGGAGAAGTTCGTTCCCACGAACATAAACCAGGAGCTGTCCCAGCGCATCGATTCCATGGCCCAGATTATTCTGAGCCGTACCGCGCTGACCAACATCATCCAGACCTATAATCTCTACCCCCGCAAACAAGCCAGCTTGCCGATGGACGACATCGTCGAGCAGATGCGGAACGACATCAGCATCAGTGGTGTCTACACGACGACTACAAGCCGGGCGCCGAACTCCAGAGTCTCGGCTTTTCGAATTTCGTTCGCTTACGAGAATCGGGTTTTGGCTCAGCGCGTCACGCAGGAGTTAGTAACTCGCTTTATTGACGAGAATATCCGGCAGCGCTCCAATGCGAGTTATCAGACGACGGAATTCCTGCAAGATCAGTTGGAAACGGCCAAACGTAACCTGGATGCCCTCGAAAAGAAGCTGACGGAGTTTCGGCTGAACAATTTCGGGCGGCTGCCCGACCAATTTCAGGCGAATCTCCAGCAGTTGAACGCCGCGGAGCGGCGGATTGAATCGATTAATGCCGCGATGACGCGGATCAATCAGGAGAAGCTGATGCTCGAAGGGCAGCTCCGGATCCTGAAGGATCAGGAATCCGCGGCAATGAAGGCGGTGGCTCAGGCGCCCGCGGATAAGCCGAATGAGGCGCTGCTGCGAACCGAACGAGAAATCAGCCAGGTGGAAGTGGCGCTTGCCTCCGCTCGGGAACGGTACAAGGAAGCTCACCCCGACGTGCAGCGGCTGGTATCGCAGTTGGAGGTTCTGAAGCGAAGCCGGGACCGGCTGTTGGAAGAGGAGAAGGCTCGAGCGGCGGAGGCGGCAACGGCTGCCGCCAACTCTCCCGCCGCCAGGGAACTCCGCGAACTACAGGCGGCCGTCGCGCGAGTTGAGACCATGCTGCGAGCCAAGGATGCCGAGCTTGAAGAGAACACCCGGGAACTGGAGCAGTTGCGAAAGGTCGCGCGGGTCTACCAGCAGAAACTGGAGACGAGTCCGATCGGAGAGCAGCAGTACGCCGAATTGCTGCGCGACCGCAACCTGGCCAAACAGGCCTACGAGGAACTGAATATAAAGAAGACCCAATCGGCCCTGGCCACGGACCTGGAAAACCGGAAACAGGGAGAGATGCTGGAGATTCTGGATGAACCGTCGTTGCCGGCGAGCCCGTCGGAACCCAACCGGTACGTGATCGTTGCGGGCGGAGTAGGACTTGGTTTGGTGATGGGCATCTTTCTGGCGGGGGCCCGCGAGATGAAGGATACGTCTCTCAAGAATCTGAAGGACGTCCGCGCTTATACCAGACTGACGGTGCTGGGCAGCATTCCACTGCTCGAAAACGACCTTGTCATTCGAAGGCGGCGCCGCCTGGCATGGCTTGCCTGGTCAACCGCATTCCTGATCGGGGTGCTCGTTATGTCGGGTTCCGTCTACTACTACTACGCCACCAGATCGTAACGCTGCTGGCCTACAGGAGAATCTATGAGTCGAGTTCACGATGCGCTACGCCGGGCCCAGCAGGCGGGGACCTTCTCTTTCGGTGCTCCTGCTCCGGGTCAGCAGGCGATGTCAACCGCAAGCCTGCCTGCCCTCGAGGGCCTTCTCGAAAAGGTACAGGAAATCCCCTTCGATCCAGCGCCCGATGCCCACCTGATTGACGCAAACCAGCCCCATGAAGCCCCGACGGAGGAGTTTCGGACGCTCCGGACGAGGCTCAATCACCTGCAGAGTCTGCAGCCGCTTCACACCGTCGTGATCACGAGTCCTTCACCGGCGGAAGGGAAGTCATTTTCCGCGGTGAATCTGGCGCTCGCGGAATCCCATCTGGCGGACAATCTCACGCTGCTCGCGGATTTCGATTTTCGCCGCCCGATTGTCCACAATCTTTTTCAGACAGATCGAAGTCCCGGGATTACGGATTACTTGCGGGGCAAGGCAGAGCTACACCAGATTATCAAGCGGATTGCCGGGACGAATCTTTACATCATGCCGGCGGGAGAGGCGGTCATCAATCCGCTTGAGCTTCTGAATCTCCGGGAGGTCAAGGCGCTATTGGACGGCCTGCCGCGGATCTTCAACTGGGTTGTGCTGGATACTCCGCCGCTGCTGTTCGCTGCTGACGCCAACCTTCTCTCCACGCTCTGCGACGGAACGATCATGGTGGTGCGTCTGGGTTCGACGACGATCGATTCCGTCACCCGTGCAATGCAATCGCTGTGCCAGAACAATATGCTGGGGATCATCGTCAACGGAGCGCGGCGCGGAGAGCTGTACAGCAAGTACAGCTACTACCATTCGTATTACTATGCCTCGGCGGCGGAGCCTCGAGACTAAGGTTCCGCAAGCCGGCTGCGAGGCCGCAAGCTCATCCAGGCACACGAACGTCTGACGCTCTGGCGCTTCCAGCGGACGCCTCAATCGTGGCGCTGAAGCACAATCGCGCTGTTCTTGCTTCCAAAAGCGATGCAGTTCACGACGGCTGCGTCAATATCAAGCCGCCTGCCAATGTCGGGGACGTAGTCAAGGTCACAGTCCGGATCAGGGACGTCGAGATTCTTCGTGGGATGTACGACGCCATCCCTCATGGCCAGTAGCGTCGCTGCAACGCCGGCGGCGCCGCAGGCTCCTTGCGGGTGGCCAATCAGGCTCTTCAGCGCGGAGCCCGCCAATTTGTACGCATGCCGGCCGAAGGCTAGCTTGACCGCGCGGGTCTCGATGCGGTCATTCAGTTCGGTCGACGTGCCATGGTAGTTCACGTATTGAATGGCTTCGGGGGGCAGGCCCGCCTCGTCGAGGGCGAGCGTAATCGCTCTGGCCGGCTCTTCGCCGCATTCCTCCAGCCGGACCCGGTGGTATGCTTCGCAGGTGGAGCCGTAGCCGGTAATCTCTCCGTAGATATGGGCTCCGCGCGCAATCGCGCGCTCCCGTTCCTCGATCACGAAGAACCATGCGCCTTCGGCGACGACAAAACCGTCCCGGTCGCGGGAAAAGGGGCGCGATGCTTTTTGCGGGCATTGGTTCCAGCGTGTTGACATGATCCGCATCAGGAGGAACCCCCGCATGATCAGTTCAGAGATGGGCGCATCGACTCCTCCGGCGATGATCGTATCCGCTGCGCCGCACTGAATCTGCCTCCAGGCATATCCGATCGCGTCGCTCGAAGAGGTGCAGCCAGTCGATACGACGTGGCTGAACCCGCGGAAGCCGAACCGCATCGATACTTCGCTAGCCAGCGTGCCGATAGTCGATGTGGGAACGACATAGACGCTGCATTGTTTTTGCAAACCCTCGTAGTAGAGCCGGTACTGGTGCTCGGTAAAGGCCTGGCTGCCACCGCCCGATCCGACGATCACAGCGATCCGCCGTAGCTCGTCACGTGTCATGAGGGTAGGGTCGATCCCGGCATCGCCCAGGGCTTCTTCGACCGCAGCAATCGCGAGGGGAGTGACGCGTGACACGTGGGGCAGATCCTTGGGGCGGACGTACCGCGACTCGTCAAAGTCCGGGACTTGCCCCGCGATCTGGGAGCCAAGCTCCGAGGCGTCGAACAGCGAGATGCGCCTGATGCCGCTGATTCCTTCGCGCGTGGCCTTCCAAAAATTCTCCCGCCCAATGCCGTTCGGGCTTACGACGCCGATACCGGTAAACACAGCTCTCCGCATCATGTGAACCTTTCGAACTGTTGTTTTGGGGCTCAGCCGACTCCGCCACCACTGTCGACGCCGGATTTGGTCTTGCGGTGTCATGCGGCCGGCCAGGGCGCCCTCCCCGACGGTCGGGAGTCCTGCGGATCCGCCTAAGCGCTTGTGCTAGTATAGGCTGTTTTGATGGGTGAGGATAAACCGGATGAGCTTTTTGCTCGTACTCCGGTCCCGGTGTGGTTTCGTGCTCTCGCCGGTCTGGAGGTCGGGGTTCTTGGCGGAGTGGTCATGCTCATCTGGTTCTGCCTGGACTCCTATATTCGAAGGGAGTACTTTTGGAAAATTCCGAAGCTGTTGGCCTTCGCAATTTACGGAGACCAGGTAGTGCGGCCTGGGTTCGGCATGCCGGCGCTTGCCGGAATGTCACTTCATCTCGTAACGGCGGGTCTACTGGGAGTGGTGTTTGGGGTGGCGGTGGCCTGGGTCTCCGGCAGGAGGCGCCTGGCCGTGCTGGCGATCCTGACCGCGTTTGGGTGGTACTCAGTCCTCCAGGCGGGGTTATGGCGCCACGTCAGCCCGCTGCTTCCTTTATATACCGCTCCGTCCACTATACTGATAGGGCACCTTTTATATGGCTTGTGTCTCTCGCGCTACCCCAAGCGTATCGAACAGATGCACCGCGCCTTCACCGGCGGTGAATGATCTCGAGGGGCACTCGCGGGTATGCCTTGTCAGATTCTTTTTTGGCTAGAATGAGAGTTTCAAAGAATGCTCTGGCAGTCTGTGGATGAAACCAAGAGTCTGCCAACGACGTCTCGTGTTAGGCGCAGAGTAGAAAGGAATCCGCAATTCATGAAGTCTTGCAGGCCCGGACGCCTTTGGGCCATCTCGGCCTGTCTGTTTTTCCTGTCTGTCAGCACCCCTGAAACGAAGCTGGAAGCCTCCCAATCTCCGTCGAGCAGCGGCGCCAGCGGTGCGCAGCAGGAACAGACTCCTAAGCCCTCAGATCCGCAGCCCGCGGAGCCTCCTGCACAGCCTAAGCCGAGTCCTTTCGAAGCGGTACCGGCTCAGGCCGAGGAGCCTAAGCCAGCGCAGCAGCAGACGCCAGCTCAAGCGAAACCTCAAAATCCGTTTGAGTCGGTGCCTCAGGCGCCTGAGCAGCCCAAGCCCCAAGCGCCCCAGGCGCCAAAACCCGGCACGCCGACGCTTGAAACGCCCAAGCCTGCAGCCGAGCAGCCGGCAGAAGGGCTGCAGGACATCATTGAAGCGATCGAGTTCCGGGGCGCGCGGCGTGTCCCTCAAGATACCCTGCGCGCAATGATCTTCTCGAAGAAGGGGGATCGCTACGACCCGGCCGCGTTGCAACGGGATTTCATGGCCCTCTGGAATACGGGCCGGTTTGACGACATTACGATCGAGCGCGAGCCTGGAAAATTTGGCTGGATCGTTCGCTTCCTTGTAACGGAACGGCGCGTAGTGCGATCGATTAAATACGAGGGTAACAAGTCCGTTACGATCTCGGAAATTCTTGACCGGTTCAAGGAGCGGCGCGTAGGCCTGTCGGTCGAGTCGCAATTTGATCAGAACAAAGTCCAGCGCGCGACGAATGTCCTGAAGGAATTCCTTGCAGAGCGCGGACGCCAGTATGCGACGGTAACACCCGAGATTCGACAGATTCCTCCGTCGTCGCTCGAAATTACGTTCAAGGTCGTTGAGGGTCCGAAGGTGAAGGTCGGCAATATCGACATTGTCGGCAACTCGGTTTTCAGTGACCGCGTGGTGCGGCGGGCAATGAAGAACCTCCGGCCTGTCGGCATCCCGCATTCGATCCTGCTCGAGAATCTGTTTGCGAAAACCTATGACTCTTCAAAGCTCGAAGAGGATAAGGAGCGCATCCGGATGTTCTATATGGAGCGGGGCTACTTCATGGCGCGCCCAGGAGACCATAAGGTCACGACGAGGGATGTGGGCGGGGGAAAATTCAAGATCCCGCTCTTCTATCCGAACAAGCCCGGCAAGCGGGCGGACATCGTCGTGCCGGTCGAAGAAGGCCGTCAGTACAAGCTTGGCAAGATCAATTTCGTTGGCGTCAAGCTGTTCCGCACTCCGGAAAGCCTCATGCGGCCGCTTTTCCAGATGGGAGAAGGAGACGTCTTTTCGACCGCGAAGCTGCGGAAGGGACTGGACGAACTGCGAAAGCTCTATGGGAACTTCGGCTACATCGACATGGTGCCGGAGCCCAGCTTCGACCCCATTCCGAACACCGACCGCATCGACCTGACCCTGAATGTCGACGAAGGCAATCAGTTCTTCGTGCGCCGGATCGATTTTTCGGGCAACACGACAACCCGAGACAAAGTGATTCGCCGCGAGCTGCTGATTGACGAGGGCGATATCTTCAATACGCGGTTGTGGGAGGTCAGCATCCTGCGCCTCAACCAGCTTGGGTACTTCGAAGCGCTAAAGCAGGAGGAGGCGGCGCAGATCAACCGCGATACGAAGACAAACACCGTCGATATTACTTTGAAGGTGAAGGAGCGGGGTAAGAACTCCGTAAGCCTCAACGGCGGTGTATCCGGCATTGCCGGCAGCTTTGTCGGCTTCGGTTACTCCACGAATAACTTCCTCGGGCTTGGCGAGACTCTGAGCCTGAGCGCCGAACTCGGCGATCGCATCCGGAACGCTACGTTTGGCTTCACCGAACCGTACTTTATGGACCGTCCCATTCAGCTGGGCTTTACAGTCTACACGCAGCGATTCAACTATGACATGGGACGGGAAGTGTCGCTGTTTACGGGCCGTAACTACATTCCGTACTTTGAAAGCATCGGACGAGACAACCTTTTAAACTACATCTCGAACGGTTACGGCTTCACGACGTTCATTTCTTATCCGCTGCGACGAAGCTTTGCCAGGGTCGGCCTTACTTACGGATACGACCGGCAGAACATAGAAGCGATTACCACGGCGTCGAAGGCCTTCTTCCAATACTCCAATTTCCAGGGGCTGGACGGCGCCAATCAGCTATCCGGCATTCGAACCAGCCGCATCATTCCGTCTTATAGCTATAACTCAGTGGATCACCCGATCACGCCGAGCCGCGGCCGCAGCTTGTATCTGTCGGTCGCCTATGCTGGCGGGCCTCTGGGTGGAAACGTCAATCTGATCGAACCGACGATCTCCGCGACTTATTTCCGAAGCGGGTTCCGGAAAGGACACGTCATCGGTATGCGCGGAATGCTCCGGTTCGTTACAGGGTATGGCGGGCGCGTCGTTCCTCCCTTCAATCGCATCTTCATGGGCGGTGAGCAGGACGTCCGCGGCTTCGAGATTTGGGGCATCAGTCCCATCGCGTACATTCCGAGCGCCGCAACCGTGAACGTGCTGAACGACGACTTCTCAGCGCGAAAGCAGACCATCATTGTCGATGGCGTACCGACAGAGGTGGGAGTAACGCAGACAATTCCGGTTTACCAGTTGATCTACCCCGGCGGCGACACGCAGGTGATTGCCAACTTTGAATACCGGATTCCGATTGTCGGTCCAGTAACCTTGGCTTACTTCTTTGACGCCGGTCTCAGCCGGATTACCTGGAAGAATCAGTTGAGGCTGAATCAGAGCCGCGTCGATGAACTGAATACCGCATTCCCTCAAGCAGGCTTCACGCCGGAGGCCTTCATCGCTCCCGGCACGCAGAAGATTCGGACGTCCACTGGTCTGGAGCTTCAAATCATGATGCCTGTTGTGAATGCGCCATTCCGGTTGTATTGGGCGTACAATCCGACCACCGTGCAGCAGATTCTGAATCCGCCGATTGTTGCGGATCGATCGCAGTTTCCGAATCAGGCGACGTTCGTCAACTCGATTCTTCAGTTCGGGCGACCACTCCCGTTCCGGGAACGCCGCCGAATGTTCAGGTTCACCATTAGCCGTACTTTCTAGGGGACGGCAGGTAACTGGGGACCTTCAGGGTCCATGTTACGATAGAGAGAAATTTAGGAGCTATTCGTGAAGATTCAGGCATTCGCAGTAATGGTGCTTGCGCTGGGCACAGCCGTATCGGGGAACGCGCAGGCGCCAGCCAGCAAGGTGGGCATCATCAACATCCAGGCTGCCATCATCAGCACGAAGGATGGGCAGAAGGCCGCGGCAGACCTGGAAGCGAAGTTCGGCCCTAAGCGGAAGGAGATGGAGGCGAAGCAGGCTGAGATCAACAGCTTGCGCGACCAGCTCCAGAAGGGCCAGAACACGATGAGCGAGGAAGCCAAGCAGAAGCTCGTTCGGGAGATCGACTCGAAAACCAAGGCGTTTAATCGGGCCGCTGAGGATGCGCAGGCGGAGCTCGAACAGGAGCAGCAGAAGATCTTCAATCAGCTTGGCCAGCGCATGCTCGCAGTGCTCGATAAGTACGCCAAGGACAATTCCTACGCGTTGATCCTGGACGTGAGCCAGCAGCCGAATCCGGTAATGTTTGCGGCCAACGGGATCGATGTGACGCAGGAGGTGATCAAGCTGTACGACGCCAACTCCAGTGGTCCGGCCAGCTCGAACACCTCGACATCCACTCCCTCAACGGCTCCCGCTGCCCCGCCGAAGCCCGCTGGCGCCCAGCCGAAGCCGGCTGGCGCGAAGTAGCTCCTCTCGGCTGCGCCCTCGTGCTGGCCCCGTTCGGGGGATCAGCACGAGGAGTGTGAGGCGAGCTAGCCTCCGACCTGTTTCCTCGGGCGTTTTCTGTTTGTCTCGATCAGCTTCTGCAAGTCTTCGCTCGAAATACTGCCCGACACTTGCACTACCGGTCCCTCCGTCCTGAGTTGGAGGTTCTGGAGCAGGGTAGTGACGAGCGCAGCGTGAGGAGTGCCCTTCTGCGGCTGCACCATCTTCGATAGAAACCGCAGTACGTCGGCGAGCGCGGTCGCGTCTTGGTCCGAGCGCGTGACTGCTTCACCTCCAAACTCGACCATTTGTCCAAATCTGACTCCGCCCGCGATCTGGTCAATTGTCTGGGAGAGATCCGCGCGGACAGGGCTGCCTCCCTGGGAAGCGAGCTGACTAAGCTGATCAGCGGGAACAGAGGAGGCCAGCCAGGCATGGTATCTCGCGCTCAGCTCCTGCGCTTTGGCTGCGATGGGAGCCTGGACGCCGTTGCCTCGGCCCCGCCGGTCGATGGCTTGCTTTACGCTCTCAGAGTCGCCCACGGCCACGAGAGAGCCATCAAGAAACGCTACCCAGCCACGGTTCGAGGCGTGGCCAGATTTTGAGGCCTCGCCGGCAGGGAGCTCAATAACATCCACCCCTTTGTACGAAGAAACCTGCAAGCGCTGCGCGCGCGCCGCTTCCAAGACCCTCTGAACGTCGTAAACGCCCCTAGCCAGGACAAGCCAGGTATGTGACGAGGCGCTATTTGAAATCACGACGACTTCCCGGACATCCCGCCGTGGATCGAACCCCGTGGCGGCAATGAACTTTTGGAGCTTCGGATCCTCGTTCTGCATGCGTCCGAGCAGGTAATGTCCGAGGGGAGAAGCTTTGACCTCATCAATGTTAATTCCAAGTATGGACTGCGCCTCCGGTGATCCCAATTCGAGCAAAGCTGGATCGACTGCAGACGCAAAATTCGATGTCAGGAAAAAGAATGTGCTTAGGATCAGGGCGTTCCTTGTAAGCGAAGGTCTTTGGGCCACGCTTGTCCTCCTTGCTTCTCTAGACGGAGCAAACTCGGGGAAATTTCAGTGACCGATCGGCACCTGGTCGACCACTTCGATTCCAAATCCCTCCAAGCCCACGAGCTTTCTCGGGTGGTTGGTAAGCAGCCGGATCCGGTGTAGGCCCAAGTCAAGGAGAATTTGGGCTCCCAGGCCGACTTCATGCTGAAGCAGCTTTTGGCCGTCCGGCGTGGTGTAGTGCATGAAATCGCGGGCATGCGGCACAAGCCGCGAGTGGCCGCTGGAGTCGCGCTGGACGCGGAGACCGGGGCCCGTCTGGTGCAGATACACCAGCACGCCAGCTCCTGCCTCCACGATCCGCTTCAAAGACGCGCGGATCAGATTGCCGCACTCGCAATCGGTAGAGCCGAATACGTCGCCGTATACACAATGGGAATGCATTCGGACAAGGACAGGATCGTGAAGGCTGATATCCCCGTGAACCAGAACGAGGTGCGTCTCGGGATCGATCGTGCTCCCGTACGAGATGGTGCGGAAGGTGCCGATTTCATTTTGTATGCATCCCTCAGCAATTCGTTGGACAAAACGTTCGTGACGGAGGCGGTAGCGAATCAGATCCGCAACCGAAATCATTTTCAGGTTGTGCCGCTTGCAGAACTCGATCAGTTCCGGCACTCTGGCCATCGTGCCGTCCTCGTTCATGATTTCGCAAATGACGCCGCCCGGCCGGAGTCCCGCCATTCTCGCAAGATCGACGGCGGCTTCCGTCTGACCTGCGCGAACCAGGACGCCTCCTTCGCGTGCCCGCAGCGGAAATACATGCCCGGGCCGCGCTAGGTCCTCGGGTTTCGTTTTTGGATCCATTGCGACACGAATCGTCAGGGAGCGGTCCGCGGCTGAAATCCCGGTGGAGACGCCTACACGGGCGTCGATTGATTCACAGAAAGCGGTTCCGAAGTTTGAGGTGTTTGACGGCGACATCAGAGGCAGCTGCAAGGCATCGCAGACCTCCGGGCCAAGTGCAAGGCAGATCAGCCCGCGCCCGTACGTCGCCATGAAATTGATAATCTGCGGCGTAATCAATTCGGCCGCAACGGTGAGATCGCCCTCGTTTTCGCGATCTTCGTCATCGACGACAACGAGCATACGGCCGGCGCGAAATTCCTCGATAGCCTCTGGGATTGTGGCAAACGACATTTAGACAACCAATCATTTCCATAGTACCGCGGTGGAGAAAAAGCAGCGGTAATGTGCGCGCGGGGCTTGTTTTGCCGCTCGATGCGACGCGGCTTCAGCTTCAACCGGACCCGCAAAAATGCCATTCGGTAGGATTGGTGCTCGGCCCAATAAAATAACTCTTGCACGACCGGGCGGGAGCAATTACAGTGTTAGATACAGTTCAAAGTAACTGATAAATGACAGGAGGTCTTCCTACTTCTATGGAAACAGAATTCGCTAACGATTATATTAGCATTGGCAGCGATTTGTTATACAAGGTTAGCCTCGAAGCGAAGATTCAGGGCATGTCCGCGAACGAATTCATTGAAAGGCTGGTCGAGGATTACTTCGCAAGTACTGACCTTTTGGAGCGCCACTAGGTTAGTTATTGGCTAACTTACTAAGTAGGCACCCTTAGTGCCTGGGTAATCTCGCTTTGTAATTTATTGGGAGTTGGCGGGCAGCCAGTGGGGGTGGCTGCCGCCAGTTTGCGGTCTGGTACGGGTCGCGCAAGCAGCGCTCCTCGCCCCGCTGTCCGGCGGCTGTTTCTATCCGGTAAGCCGGCAGGGCGATCATCTTTTCCCGATCCGAGCAGCGAGGCGGTTTCTGCAGGTTCCGCAGCGGGCGCCGAAGACGAAATCAGGGGTTCTGTCGAAGCGAGTACCTGCGGACGTTCTGGGCCTTTCCCGTTTCTACATCCACCGTGACGATGACGGCGTGCAGCTCGACTGCATCCTTCGCCGTTTCCAGCCGGATTGGCATTCCCGTCGTAAAGCGTTTGATAGCCGTGTCTATGCGTGCTCCGATCACGGAGTCGTAGGGTCCCGTCATACCGGCGTCGGTCTGATAGCCGGTGCCTCCTGGAAGGATTCGAGTGTCGGCGGTCGGTACGTGTGTGTGCGTGCCTACAACCGCAGAAACACGGCCGTCGAGGTGCCAGCCCATGGCGACCTTCTCGCTGGTGACCTCGGCGTGAAAGTCCACGAATCGTACTTTCACTTCCGGAGGAAGTTCAGCCAGGAGCTGGTCCGCTTTTCGGAATGGGCAATCCGTTGGCGGCATATGAGTACGGCCCTGAAGGTTCAGAATGGCGCAAAGAACGCCGTTGCGCGCTTTCACGAGGACGGCGCCGCTGCCGGGAAGTTCGGGCGGGTAATTGGCCGGCCGTAGCAGCTTCGGCTGGCGGTCAAGGTATTCATATATCTCGCGTTTATCCCATATATGATTTCCGGACGTGAGGACGTCGAGCCCGAAAGAGAACAGCTCGTCGGCGACAAGCGGAGTGATTCCAAATCCGCCGGCGGCGTTCTCGGCGTTGGCAATCGCGAGATCTATTTTCTCCGTCGAAATAATTCGCTGCAGGTTATCAGCGACAATGCCCCGGCCGGAGGAGGCGAAAATATCGCCAATAAACAAAAGATTCATCCAGGCTAGCCTGCTTTGTCTTGGAAAGAGAAGCGGAGCGTACCACGGGGCCGTGCCAGCCTCCGTCATTGACCCCAGAACTACCAGGGGGGAATCCTCCGAGCGCCTTCAGGCTTCTCCGTGGCGTTCCCGCCGGAGCTTGCTCACTGGCGCATACTCAACGAGTCGGACTCCATGATTTTGATTGTAGGATCAAAATTTGGAGGCTATTCACCTGCTTTGCAGAAACGCTCCGTATTCGATCATAGCAGGGATGTCTCCCGTCGGCCAAAAGGGGCGCTTGGGGATTGGTACTAAGGTCTGATACACTAAGACCACCGGCCCCAATGGCCAGTGTTCGCTTCGAGCGCCCGTAGCTCAGCTGGATAGAGCGCTTGCCTCCGGAGCAAGAGGTCAGAGGTTCGAATCCTCTCGGGCGTACCACAAACCCCATTAAAATCAACATCCCTACAAATTGCTAGAGATTCCTTTGGCTGTTTTGAGCCCTTGTGCGGCCCTAGTTCTGTCCAATATCGTCCAACGGGTTTTTTGTGCGGCGTGAGTGAATAAGCAAGTGGGCAAAGAAAGCTGTAAATCACCGGGAAGCGCTGAAAGCGTTGGGAACAGCGCTACCGAACTTGGAACGACAACACACGTGGAGGTCGGAGCCCCCATAAATAGGAGGCTCCGAAGGTCTCACATCAGTCGTGCCGTCCGGAGATCAGCCTCTATCAGAACGAGAAGCGCAATCCAACCCGGAAGAGGCGTTCGTCGATCCCCTCGCGGCCCGTGTTCGCCACACTCGTGATCACGCCGAAGTTCGACCCGCTCACATTGGCGCTCGGATTGGCAAAGTGAGGTGTGTTCGAGACGTTGAAAACTTCGCCTCGGAACTGCATGCCGATCCGCTCCGTGAGGCGGAACGCCCGGTAGATGCTCACGTCCACGTTGATCATGCCCGGTCCACGAATCTGGTTGTAGCCGGAGTTGCCGAATCGCACCGTATTGACTGGAGCGTACGCTGACGTGTCGAACCATCGAGTGCGGTCGCCGATGATCGCGACATTCGGCTTCACCTGGTCTGCGATCTGACTGTTGCCCGGGGCGTTCAAAGAAGCTCCATCCGCGCTCACAGTGAAGGGCGCGCCGGTATAGCCGGTGAACAGAGAGTTGAGCTGCCAGCCGCCGAGAATCGCGGACGCGATCCCTTCCGTCGCCCAGCGCTTGCCTGAGCCGAACGGAAGTTCAGCGGAGAACGACACATTCACGTTGTGCGTGCGATCGAAGGGAAGCGGTACCTTTGCGATCAAAGGCCAGTACTCGGGGGTGTTGTTGGCGTAGCCGTCGACGCCGGTCGCGTTGCCGTTCGGTCCCAGCGCCTTCGACCATGTGTAGGTCGCCTTCACCATGTATCCGCCACTGAAGCGCCGCGTCAGAGATGTTTGCAAGGAGTCGTAGTAGCCCCGGAAGCCGCCCACGTCGGATTGGAAGTTGGTCGTGGCATTACGTCCAAACCGCCGGTTCAGAACCATGCTGGCAGTTCCGCCGCCGATATAGCCATAGTTGGCATTCCAGCGGTTCTGCATCCGCACCTGGCGGTTGCCGACGTAGCCGGCCTCTGCAATCCAGTTCGACGCGAATTCCTTTTGGATCATGAAATTCCAGGACTGGATATAGTTGCGCCGGAAGTTGGGATCGGCCAGTTCCACCGTCACATTCTTAGGCATTTGGATGATGCCGTTGCCCAAATCGAGCGGGGGCACGGGAGGAATGCCGTCGGTGAGCGTGCTTACTGCCGAGTACTCGTTTGCTGCCGGGAGCGTCACGGTGCTGATCACCGGATACGTCTGGGCCGGATTCCGCCCAAGGTTGACCGGGTCCCACGTAATTCCATACCCCGCGCGAATGACGAACGTGCTCCCGAGCCGGTAGGCGATGCCAAGCCGTGGCGCAAAGAGCTTCTTGCTCATCCGGAATCCGCAGTTTTGCGGAATGCTGCCGAATCCACAGAGCGTCAGCTCGTTGTTCTCAAAGTTGTAGATCTCGAGCCCTCTGTTTCCGGACCGGACGGGCACGCCGAAGTACTCCCAGCGGAGGCCCATTGAGACGGTGAGTCTGGAAGTGGCCCGCCAGCGGTCTCCGATATAAAGGCTGTTCGAAGTGTTTCGTGTGGTTCCGGACTCTGTGCGAATACGCTTCTCAATCGAATTGGGGAGGCCGAGGAGGAATGCTGCATAGGAGTTGAAGTCATTGGTTGTGGCAGCCGGGTTGTTTCCGTCGGCAGCCCTGCCGGTCACGCCGCGGTTGAAGTTGAAGAAGCCAGGGTTGCCCGAAGGCTCCATGCTCTCGATCTCGACCTTCAAGCCATTCCATCCGAATTTGAAGTCGTGCTTGCCTTTGACCCAGGTAGCATTAGCGACGTACTGCGACTGCGGAAGCTTGAGAGACCAAGGAGAGTTGTTTTGAGCGCGCCCGAAGGCATCAAAACCGGATATGACAAACCCCGGCCATCCGCCGTCCTCTCTTCTTGGGCCGTTCGTGCCCGGAATGCCTAAAAAGTCGAGGCCCAAATTCTCATCGAGCCGGATATTCTCGACCCTGTTATTGATCAGAGTGCTGCCATAGTAGCCATCGATGACAAAGTTGGGACTGACCGTGTAGATGGCCGAGTAGGTCATCGATAAGGTGTCGCCGAAGCCCGTTCCGTCATAAGAGCCACGATTCTCAATGCCGCGGCCGCCGAGTTGGCCAAACTGCGGCGGATTGATGAAGCTCCAGTCGAGGTAGCTGATGCGGGCGCTCAAGTTTAGCTTCGATGTGGCTTGCGCGGTCAGTTTGCTGTCGAATGTCTTGCGGTCGAACGCAAAGGCTCCGTTGGCGAAGTAGTTCGCTCCCAGAACTCCGGGCCGGCCGGCGTTTGGAGACGGCGTCAGATCTGCGATCTTCTTTGCCGGAGGGCTGATGCGCGCCTCGGGAATGACATTGCCGGCAAAGGGCATGCGGAATTGTCCCTGCGCATTGCCGGTCTGTGGATCGTAGATCGGGTAGGGCGATTCCGAAAAGTTCCCGGCTCGCATCAGGTCGGTCGGCACATTGGCGAGCCGGAACGTGGACTGACGATCGGGCGTCGCCTCATAGGAGAAGAAATAGAAAATCCTGTTTTTAACAACCGGCCCTCCGACGGTGCCTCCGTACTGGTTCAGAATTCGCTTGGCCTGGGCCTGATTGCTAGGGAGAAAGTAAGGCCGAGCCTTCATATGCTGGTTGTTGTGGTACCAGAACGCCGATCCGTGCAGATCATTCGTGCCGCTCTTGATCTGGACGTTGACTGCGGCTCCTCCCGCAAAGCCCAAATCCGGTTCATAGCTTCCCGTTTCAACCGTCACTGCCTCAATCGCCTCGAGGGCAGGTACGTATCCGGCGATGTGCGGGAGCCAGCTGTTCCAACTGGTCGCTCCGTCAACGCGCACTGCCGTCGATTGGGCGGTGGTGCCGTTAGAGTTGAGCTGCAAGGCTCGAGATGGGTTTGCCGAGATGGAGTGGGCGTCCTGGGGCGGGCTGATTCCTGGAACCGTCACCAGCAGATTTTGATAGTTGCGCGTGACCGGGACGGGGACGTTCTGCAGATCGGAGGACCGGATCTCGTTGCGAACAACGGCGCTATCAGTCTGTAAGGCGGCTGCCTGCGCGCTGACTTCGACCGTCTCCGACACCTGGCCCAACGGAAGCCTGGCGTCTGCCCGTACCGTCGTATTTGCGGTCGCCGCGACATTGCGGAGACGAATGGTCTGAAAGCCGCTCGCCGAAACCACTACGTCGTATTGGCCGGGAGGAATGGAGGTAAGCGAATACATCCCCTCCGCATTCGCCACGATCTTCCACTCCTGGCCCGTGCCTGTGTTGGTGATGGTTATACTCGCTCCCGGGATTGCTCCACCGGTCGCATCAGTGACGTTGCCGACGAGCGCGGCGGACAGCGCCTGCGCATAAACCGGCGTCTTCGGCAGTAGGAAAACAACGAGGAGGACCAATGGCACAAACGCTGTGCCCATTCTAGTTTTCATGAAAATCCCCTTCAGATCCGATGTTGTAGGCTAGACCCCGCACATACCAGTGGTGAACAGGCAGTAACAGATCGGGGGTGAGGAGAAGCTCCTCACCCCGCTATTAGTACAGCAACAGCAGTTCCCCCTAGCCCGACGGCTGCAGATCTTAGCCACTGGGCGGTCCCAATTATCTGTTTGGAGGAAACTCATCACAAGTAACGAGTGGTTAACAAGCGGTTACATCTTTAGTGGATACGGCCGGCGCAACTCCTAATTGTCCAGTTCGCGCAGCGCGACGTGGCGGACTTCCACCGGGCTCGACTGGTCAAAGCGGGCCTCGACGACCGCTTCAAAGGAGTCGGGAATCTTTCCGAACGCCTGTCTCAGCGCCGCTACCAGCCGGGTTACGTACTCCGGGCGCGTCAGATATTCGATCGCGGCCCATGTGCACATGCTGTTTGCGGATCCCACCAGAGTGAACCACGAGCCGCCGCCGGGGCTGCGGTAACGGCCGATCACGGCGGCTCCGACTAAATCCGTTACCCGGTCCACATCCGGATACGCCTTCTTCTCTCCAGGCTTCGGGCGCAGGTTATGGACGTGGAAGTCGCCGATCCGGAAGTTCGAGCTCACCAGCGCGTTCCGGAGGTGCGGGTTGAACTTGGGTGCGCCAATGAAGATCACATTCGCGCCATTCGCGGCGTCCCAGGAAAGCATGTGGCTGCGCACGATCGTCAAATTGCTATGCCTTGACAGGGCGTTGCCTAGCAGGATGGTGCCGATCGCTTCGCCCACCGCAAGGTAGTGGTAGCTGGGCGAAAGATTCTCCGTACGCAGTTGCTTCTTCCAGACTTCGAGCCGCTTCGCCTCCTGGGAATCCGCACTCGACGGCCACTGGTTGATTTGGCTATCGCGAACATGAGCAATGAGGTCGACGCCCTCCGGGGTGGTTGTTTGAACACGCACTGAGAGTGGAACGCCCAAGGCAATCAGCGTTGGCTTGGGAGAGGAGAAGTAGGGCTTCCAGAGCTCTTCAAATGCGGGATTCTCTTCTGGTACCGGATTCCGGGTAGGAAAATTCGGTGCGAATGCCCAAAGCGCGATCAGGCATAGGACGCCGGTAAGGACGATCACCGGCCAGCGGAGAGCGCGCCCGGAAGGAGCGGGCGGCGCCGGGCAGGGCTCTGGAACCGGAGGAGGCGGTCCTGTCCCGCGGTCTTCGAATACAACGGAGAATGCCCCTTTGGGCACGGTGATCAGGACCGGATCATTCCGCCCCTCGTCCAAATAATACTCAGCCAACCGCGATCGCAGTCGGCCGACCTGGACTCTGACCGAGGGATCGGTTCGCGGGTCGTAAGACTCTTCCTTGCCTAGTCCCTCAACACCAATGCGGTACTCTTTGAGGCCGTGCGCGTCGCCTGCCAGCGTACATTCCACCAGGTACTCCAGCAACCGGCGCAATGATCCGCTCGTTCGGAACGTGTTGCTCGATAAGACCTTATCGACCTGCCGCCTCACGAGATCTTCATGGAGGCCGTTCGGCATAGCAAGATTATATGCCACAAAATCATAGGTTTTAGGTCGTATGTAACCTCCTTGTTACCCGTTGTTTCTTCCGCGCTCCGCCGGGCGAACCTACACTGGCGTTGTTGCGTTCGATGCGGAGGAAGCTTGTTTCATCGATTGCGGTGGGAACGGTGACTGTTCGCGTTCTGCCTCTGGTCCTCGTATTGCTGGCCGCGAATCCGGCCCTGGCCGAGGACGAAATTTACGAAAAGAACATCCGTCCGCTACTGATCGAGAAGTGCGGCGGCTGCCACAATCCGAAGGCGAAGACTGGCGGCTTGGACCTGACGACACCGGAGGGGCTTCGACATGCCGACCAGGAGGCGGGTCTCCTCCAGGCCCCTGATCCGAACGCAAGCCGGCTGATGCAGGTTGTCCGATGGCAGGGGAAGGTGAAGATGCCTCCGACTGGGCAGCTTTCACCGGCTGAAGTGGGTCTGCTCGAGCAATGGATTCAGAAAGGTGCGTCGTTACCGGGCGAATCGCCGAATCAGGCGGCGAAGAACGGCGGGCAGAAGAGTATGGGCGCATCCCACTGGGCGTTCCAGCCGGTTCGGAAACCGGTACTGCCGAAAGTCCAGCACCGGGATCGCGCACGCAACGAGGTAGACCTTTTTATCTTTCAGAAGCTGGAAGAGGCTGGGCTAAAGCCGCCCACCGAAGCCGACAAGCTGACCTTGCTGCGGCGCGCGACCTTCGACCTGCATGGCCTTCCTCCGACTCCTGAGGAAATCCGGGCCTTCCTCGCAGACACGGCTCCAGACGCATATGAACGCCTGATCGATCGTCTCCTGGCATCGCCTCGCTACGGCGAGCGATGGGGCCGCCACTGGCTGGACGTGGCTCGCTACGCTCAAACAGGCGGAATCGACGAGAACGTCGCCTACCGCGAGGCATGGCGTTATCGCGAATACGTCATCGATGCTTTCAATCGTGACCTTCCCTTCAATCAGTTCATCGTCGAGCAACTGGCAGGCGACGTTCTACACAAGGGCACAAGCGACTACATCCGGGGCCGTATCGCAACCGGTTTCCTGGCGCTGGGACCTAAGGCAATCGTCGAACAAGACAAGACCAAGCAGCTCTACGACGTGATCGATGAGCAGATCGACACCGCTTCGAAGGCATTTCTCGGCCTTACAATCTCCTGCGCCCGGTGCCACGACCATAAGTTCGATCCGATCTCGACCGAAGACTACTACGCTCTGGCATCCATCTTCCGCAGCACCCGGTTATATGAAATTCTCGAAGGCCGCAGCTCGACGTTGTTTTTCACGCCTCTGGTTCCAGATGAAATCTATGACCGCTACAGGAAGCGGCAGGAGGAAATTGCGGCAAAGCAACTGGAAATCGAGGCACTGATCGAGCCGGAAGTTACCGATTATGTCTACCGCCAGCTCCATCCGAAGCTTGCGGATTACATGGTTGCCTCGTGGCATGTGGAGAGGAAGGGTCGTTCACCGCAAGAGGTCGCCCAGGAGCGAGGGCTCGACGCCCGGATTCTCGAGAAGCTGGCGAGATATTTGAAGCCAGACGGATCGTTCCGCCCCTTCCTGACTGAGTGGCATGAAGCAACGGAAGCGAACGTCAATGCCGTAGCTGAGAAGTATGTCGCTGTCATTCAAGAGCCCGCACGGCGCTGGCGGGGCATCTTGGAAAAGTGGGCAAAAGACGTTCACGTCGCCGTTGCAAACGGAAAACAGCCGCCTCCAAAAGTGCGCTTTGAAGGGTTTGCCTTTACCCAGGAGTCGGAACGCTTCTTCGGCGACATCTCTTTCTTGAAGAGCACCTTCAACGAGAAGGACCGTGAAGACGGAGCCTTTGCGATCCCGGAAGGAGAGAGGAAGCGGTACCTTAGCGCTGCAACCCGAAAGAAGGTGGAACTGCTCGAGCAGGAGCTGGCTGAGCTGAAACGGACTGCTCCTTCAAGGCCGATGGTTGCTCATGGTGTCGCCGAAGGAGAGCCGTTCGAACAGCGCGTCTTCGTTCGCGGGAATCACGCAAACCTTGGCAAGCCGGTTCCGAAGCGGTTTCCCGTTGTGCTCGCGGGCTACAGTCAGCCGCAGATCGAGACGGTCAGCGGGCGGTTGGAGCTGGCGCGCTGGATCGCATCCCCTACGAATCCTCTCACCGCGCGTGTCGCCGTGAACCGGATCTGGCTCTGGCATTTTGGCGAAGGGCTGGTTCGCACGCCGGACAACTTTGGCCTGCGCGGAGAGCTGCCAACGCATCCGGAACTCCTCGACTATCTCGCGGCGCGATTCATTGAGGAGGGCTGGTCGATCAAAGCGATGCACCGGCTGCTCATGACGTCGTCGATGTATCGGTTCTCCTCTCAAACGGACAGCGAGCGATGGGAGAAGGATCCTGGGAATCGCCTCTGGTCGAGGTTTCAAAGGCGGCGTCTGTCGGCGGAAGAAATCCGAGATGCCTGGCTCGCAGTTGACGGATCGCTTGATCTTCGAACGGGCAGCTTTCTCGATCCCGTGCCCGGTACACGAGCCGATGCGCGGGGAGGCCGCACGAAGATGGATGAGCACTTTCGGCGGACGGTGTACCTGCCCGTGGACCGGAACAATCTGGCCACGATGATGGTCCTGTTTGACTTCGCGGATTCGACGACCAGCACGGGACAGCGCGGTGAGACCTACATCGCTCCGCAGGCCCTCTATCTGATGAACAACGAGTTCTTTGAGCAACGGGCCGTAGCCTTTGCGAAGCGGCTGCTTGAGCGGCGGGACCTGACGGACCGGGAACGGATCGAGCAGGGCGTGCTTCATGCCTGGGGACGCTCCGCGAGCGAGGAGGAGATGGATCTGATGCTGAAGTTTCTCGCGGAGTATCCCAAACGAGCGGACCAGGGGGGAGTTCCGAGGGCATGGGTCGGGCTGTGCCGGCTGATCCTCGAATCCAACAACTTCTTTTACGTCGATTGAAGAAAAGAAAAAGTAGTTGCAATGATGAAGACCGAACACGCCAGCCATCCTCTTTCACGCAGGGCTCTCCTACGCGATACGGCCTGCGGCTTCGGAGCTGCCGCACTGGCCGCGTTGCTGGCCGGCGAGCAGCGCCTGACGGCTGCGCCAGCAAATCCCCTCGCTCCGAAACAACCTCACTTCAGGCCCCGCGCGAAAAGCGTGATCTTTCTCTTCATGAGCGGAGGTCCGTCTCATGTCGATTCCTTCGACCCGAAACCAAAACTGGATCGGGACCATCTGAAGCCTATTCCGTTCAAGATGGAGCAGCAGTTCCAGCCCACCTTGGACTACTTCGGCAACCTGATGAAGTCGCCGTGGCAGTTTCGGAACTATGGCCAAAGCGGCCTTCCTGTGAGCGATCTCTTCCCGCACATCGGCCAGTGTGTGGATGATCTTTGCATCATCCGCTCGATGGTTGGGGACGGTCTGGACCACGGCGGAGCTCTCCTGCAGATGCACACAGGAACTGTCAACCTGACGCGTCCGTCGCTGGGCTCGTGGGTGCTGTATGGCTTGGGAACGGAAAATCAGAATCTGCCAGGGTTTATCACGATCCGTCCGCACGCAGCTCACAGCGGCGCGCGAAACTGGAGCTCCGCGTTTCTGCCCGGCGCCTATCAGGGAACTCCTCTCGGCACCTCGCGGACTCCGGTTTCGCAGCTTCGGAAAGAGGCGATCGAGAACCTTCTGAACAAGAACCGCACGACGGACGAGCAGCGTTACGAGCTGGAGATGCTGGCTAAGATGGATCGCCGGCATGCGCGGCTTCGGGAGTACGATGACCGGCTCGAGTCTCGGATTCAGACTTTTGAACTCGCCTTTCGCATGCAGGCCGAAGCGCCGGAAGCGTTTGATGTTGAGCGCGAGTCGGAGGCGACGAAAAAGCTCTACGGGCTTGATGACCCGCAGACGGCCGATTTCGCGTGGCAATGTTTGCTTGCGCGGCGTTTGGTGGAGCGGGGTGTTCGGTTCGTGCAATGCACTGCGGACGATTGGGATCAGCACACGGAACTGGCCCGCCTGCACGCTAAGAATGCAAGAGGTGTTGACAAGCCGATTGCCGGGCTGCTGCGTGACCTTAAATCGCGCGGGCTGCTAAAGGAGACGTTGGTAATTTGGGGCGGTGAATTTGGCCGGACTCCCTTCATGGAGCGAGACGGCCGCGACCACAATCCCTATGGTTTCACGATGTGGATGGCCGGGGGGGGCGTGAAAGGGGGGATGGCCTATGGCGCGACCGACGATTACGGTTACCACGCGGTGGAGAACCGCATGCACATCCACGATCTGCATGCCACAATCCTGCACCTGCTAGGTCTTGACCACACCAAATTAACCTATCGCTACAACGGGCGCGATTTTCGCTTGACAGACGTCCATGGCGTCGTGGCGAAGGATATCCTCCTCTAGCTGGACTACCAGGCGTCCGCTTCGGGAGGCTGCGGGGCTGCTGTGATGCAGCCCGGCGTAAGGCCTGCTGCCCGGAAATCGAGGCATCGCCGGAAACCAGCCGGGTCTCAGAATCTCGTCAAGGAAGCAATTCGGGCGGGTAGGCGGTGCTAAGATTTTGTCCGAATGATCTTTCGCAATCCCCGAATGAGTGGCGCGGTCAATGTCTGAGGTGCCTGGAGGTATCGCCCAGATTGCCAACTGGGTCATTGGAGGCTGCTGGGTTTTGTACGTGGCGCTAACCGTGCTCCAATGGACCCGGGTCCGTGCTGCAAGGAGGCGGCACGGTGAGGCCTGGGAAGGTCGGTTAACCGATCGGACCTCGCGAAAGGGACTCTACCTGCAGGCAGCCATATTTCTTGTGTTCGTGCCCGGGTCCGAACCACCAGTTCCCCTCTTATGGGCGGGCACAGTTCTTGCTCCACTGTCGCTCCTTCTGACCTGGCTGGCCTTCAAACACCTCGGCGACCAATGGCGGATCAACGCGGTTGTGACGACCGATCATCGCCTGGTCACTTCCGGTCCGTACGCGGTGATTCGCCACCCTATCTACACCGCGCTGTTCTGTTTGCTGCTGGCGACGGGATTCGTCATCGGCCGTTTGGTCCTGACGCTGGTTGCCGCCGGCGTGTTTGCCCTGGGCACGGAGATTCGCATCCGCTCCGAGGAGCGGTTGCTCGCGGCGCGATTCGGCGATGAGCACGCCAAATACCGGGCACGGACGAAGGCCTGGATTCCGCTGGTTCGGTAATGCAGCTGACATATCCAGGTAGATCGTGACCCTCCAAGACCTGCCGCGGCAGCGGCAGGTCTTGAGCTTTCAGCGAGGATAATATCACCGGGGGCAACCAGTAGATTTGAGGGCTGACGGTGGGGGCGCGGGCTCGTCGGAGTTGCTCGGGCGTCTGGCCTGCTTTGGCCGAGTTGCGCCGCAACAGGTTGAAGTAGAGCTGATAGCTGTAGGCCTGGTTGAGGAAGGCCCGCGGCGAGCCGCTGAAGCGCTCCAACTCATAAAATTCGGGCTCCATAATGCCGTGCACGGCTTCCACGTCGCTGTTGTAGGTGGAGCGGTGGGGGGGATTGAAACGGTGCTGCAGGCAACCGTGCTTGTGCTCGACCAGCTTCGTGAAGGGGGGCAGGCCGTGACGGCGGTTCCAGTTGCCGCCGAACTCGCTGCCGTTGTCGGTCTGCACGACCAGCCGGCTGAGATCGACGCCGCACCGGGCCAGATGTGCCAGCAGACGGTCGGCAAACCACAAGGCATAGGTGGAGTCGTTGACGGCCGAGAAGGCCAGCCAGAGGGTTCCTTCCGGCACGATGCGGGCGGTGAATTGGAAGCGGGGCAGGCCGAAGGGGATCAGTTCCCGGTAGCCGGGCAGATCGCGGAGGTCCTTGACGTCGATTTGTAACAAGCCAAAGGGGGGCCACTGGAGCTTCTGGCGGGCCAGGCTGCGCACCGGCGGGCGGGGTTTCTTGCGCCGGCGGCTGCGGCCATGCTGGTGGAGGATGCGGCCGATGGCGCCGGTCGAGCAGGGCAAGTCGAACTCCTGCTTCAGCCGCTGCGGGCCGAAGCAGGGGATCGCATCCCGGGCTTGCAGCACCTTGCGCTCGATCTCCGGCGGCGTTTTCTGCGGAATCGAGTGCGGGGCGCGGGAGCGCTCCTTCAGGCCCGGTTTGCCCTCTTGCTGGTAGCGCCGCAGCCACTTGCGCACGGTGTTGCGAGAGCAGCCGAACTGCCGCGCGGCGGCGCGGATGCCCTGCTCGGTTGCCGTCTGGACCAGGCGATAGCGCAGATGGAAGCTTGGATTGTGGGAACGAATCATCTCATAATAGGGAGGGCACAAGGGAAACCTCCGGCAGTCTGGAGTTTGATCACGAACATTCTAGCCGGAAACAACCTTGTGCCTTTCTGTTTTTAGTCACGGCGCCGCCAGGCCAGCTCCCAGGTGAGCGCGGAAGGGCGGCGGCGCGCCCCGGTTTCCGGGTTTCCTCCGCCTCGGCTACGCCTCGGCTCCAGAAACCCGGAAACCCGCCCCTCCTGGAGGATCAGTTTCAGTTCTCTCCACCGGCCGGAAGTGAGAATCCGCAGCCGAGGTGGGTCACCATGTGCCTGGAGAGGAAATTCGGTAATGCAGCTTACTTGATGCAAGTGCTTGATTCTGATACCCTCAAAAATTAGGCTTCAACAGTATCAGTCTGCCTACCCCACGAGGTTTTTCACGATGTCAGGTCATTCCAAGTGGGCGACCATCAAACACAAGAAGGCCGCCCTCGATGCAAAGCGCGGTAAAGTGTTCACGCGCATCATCAAAGAGATTATGATCGCTGCCCGGCAGGGGGGCGGCGATCCTGATGCGAATCCTCGTCTCCGCACGGCCATCGCTGCCGCGAAGGCTGTGTCGATGCCGGGCGACAACATCAAGCGTGCGATCCAGCGCGGCACCGGCGAGATCGAGGGCGGCCAGATCGAAGAAGTGATGTTTGAAGGGTACGGCCCTGGCGGTGCTGCCGTGATGGTCAATGCGGCGACTGACAACCGGAACCGGACAGTCAGCGAAATGCGGCACCTCTTTTCGAAGCATGGGGGCAACCTCGGCGAGCAGGGCAGCGTTGCCTGGATGTTCGACCGCAAGAGCCAGATTCTCATTGAGCAGGAAAACGCATCGGAGGAAACGCTCATGAATCTGGTTCTCGAGGCGGGCGCCGAGGACCTTCGCAGCGACGGAACAAACTGGGAAATCATATCCGCCCCGGAGAATCACGAGGCGGTTGTCGCCGCGATTCAAAACGCTGGAATCCCGACTGTCTCTGCAGAGATCGCCCAGGTGCCGAAGAACCTCGTGAAGCTGGAAGGCAAGAACGCCGCGGGGATGCTCCGTCTGGTTGAGGCTCTGGAAGAGCACGACGACGTACAGAACGTGTACTCGAACTTCGACATTGACGAGAGCGAGATGGAGGCAATGTCGTCCTGATCCTCCGGACCGGCATGGCGCGAAATGCGCATTCTAGGAATCGACTGCGGCACCGAGAGGACGGGATACGGGATTGTTGACAGCGACGGCCGTGTTCACCGCATCGTCACGGCCGGGGTAATTCGAACCGACGCGAAGGCGCCGCTCGAACGGCGTTTGCTGGCCATCGGCTCGCGGCTTCGTGAGGTCATCCGCGAATTCCGGCCGGATGCTGCCGCTGTCGAGGATGTCTTCGTAGCCGCGAACGTGAGAAGCGGACTCAAGCTGGCTCATGTTCGCGGTGCAGCCCTGATGCTGCTGGCGGAATCTGAGTTGCCAGTGGGCAGCTACTCGCCCCTGGAAGTGAAGACCAGCGTGGTCGGGTACGGCCGCGCCGGGAAGGAGCAGGTGCAGGTGATGGTAAAGAACCTCCTCCGTCTTGATTCGGTGATCGACTCCGAAGATGCTTCGGACGCTCTCGCCGTAGCCATTTGCCATGCCACACGCGCTTTTACAGCGCAACGAATTGCGGAGAAGGCACGATGAAAAAGCCTCTCCTTGCCGCGCTTGCGATCGTCGGCGCCACCCTTCCTCTTGCCCGCGCCGCGGAACCCCGAATCTTCTATTCGAAAAGCTTTCCCGGAAGCACACCCGCCTACGTCGAAATCATCGTCGAAAAGAGCGGCGACGTCACCTATCGGGAATCTCCGGACGACGATCAGCCTATTAAGTTCCGATTGAGCGAGGCCGATACTGCTGAAGTGTTCGGCCTGGCAGAGAAGCTGGATCGTTTCGGGCGAACCCTGGAATCGGGCCTGAAGGTCGCCAAGACGGGCGTCAAAACCTTCCGGTGGGAAGAGGGCGCTGTCCGCAACGAGCAGAAATTCAACTATTCCACCGACTTGCAGGCGCAGGCACTCCTTGACTGGTTCGAAAGAATCACGGAAACCGAGCAGCACTTCATCAATCTGGAACGCGCGGTACGGTTTGACCGTCTTGGAGTGAATAAGGCCCTGTTGCTGATGGAGGCTTCATGGGACCGGAGACGGCTAGTCGCCGTCGACCAATTTCTCCCGATGCTGGAGCGGGTGATTAAGAACGAATCGTTCTTGAACATGGCGCGTGAACGCGCTGCCTACCTCGCCGATGCCTTTCGTGGGAAGGCCGCTCCCACAGCCCAATCCACGCCGGGACAGGGACAGCAGGAATGAAATATTTTTTCGCATTGGGCCTTTGCCTTGTGGTTCCGGCGATCGCCCAGCAGGACAACCCGGTCACCGAGCAGTACGAGCTGGAGAAGGCGATTAACGAAGCGGGTACGAGCAAGATCGATTTCGTCCGGGCGCTGGAGCGGCACATCCGGCGCTTCCCGAAATCTGGCCGGATGGAAGAGATCGAGCGGGCAATTTTTAAGGCCTCGACCGAGCTAAACGACGACTCCCGGATTGTCACCTACGGGGAAAAACTGATAGCCCGCGGATCGGCGGACCTCGAAGTGCTCGACCGTGTCACACGATCCCTTTTGACAAAGGAAACAGAGGACCGGGCGCGGAAGGCTCTGGAGTATGCGAACCGCCTGGAGGAGCGGTTGCGGGCGAACGAGAAGGACGAAGAGGCTCAGAAGAAGGCGATTCAGAGTGATCGCGACCGCGCCATGTTCCGCCGGGATATGGACCGGAGCCTGGGCCGCGCGCTTTTCTATAAGGCGCGGGCCACGGGAATCCTGGGCGACGCCGCTGCGGCCGGAGATCTGGCGAAGAAAAGCTTTGACTTCTTCCCGACGGTGGAGTCAGCGCGGGAAGCTGCGCGCTGGCTGATCGCGGCGAAGAAGGAAGCGGACGCGCTGCATTATCTCGCCGACGCTTTCACGCTGCCCAATGCTCGCGAAAGCGAAGCCGTGAGGTCCGAAATCAGGACCCAGATGGGCGCTCTTTACACGCAGCATCATGGCAGTGAAAAAGGTCTCGGGGACTTGATCCTGGAGGCGTACGACCGCAATGTGCGGCGCGCCGGGGAACGGAAGGAAGCCCTCCGCCGCCTGTTCCCGAACTACGAAGTAACGGAGCCTATGGAGTTCACACTCACGGGGCTGGACGGGCAAAAGCTCCGGATGCCTTCTTTGAAGGGCAAAGTGGTCGTGCTCGACTTTTGGGCCACGTGGTGCGGGCCCTGCCGGGCGCAGTACCCGCTCTACGAAGAGGTGAAGAAGCGATTCAGCGACCGGGATGACGTCGTTTTCCTGGCGGTCAACACGGACGAAGATCGTAGCGTAGTCGCTCCCTTCGTGAAGAACCAGCAGTGGAACAAGGCGATTTGGTTTGACGACGGGCTGGCGAATCTTCTTCGCGTGAATTCTATTCCGACTACCGTCATCTTCAACCGGGAAGG
>CALGAR010000111.1 GCA_937959285.1 uncultured Bryobacterales bacterium | reverse complement strand
CGTGTTTGCCCCGGCTCGCCGCCTCGCACGCGAGCGGAGCAAGTACGTGGTGCGGTGTTGCGATGAGGACGACGTCAATGTCGGAACATTCGAGAAGCGGAGCCGGGTCGGTATAGACGCGAGCGCCATAGGGCCTTGCCAGCGCGGCTGCCCGCTCCTCCACAGAATCACAGCAGGCGACAAGGGTGGCATCCCTGAGCGCAGCGGCACGCTTTCTGCCAACCAAGCCACAACCGATGATGGCGATTCGGAACAATCGATTCTGCTGAGCCAAAGGGGCATTGTATCAGGCAGTGTAGAATTGAGAATTTCGTGGTCCTGAAGCTGCTGCCGATCGAGTTGCCGCCGCTGCCCGGTACAGATGAGCCACCCGTCTGGGTAGGAAAGGGCTTCCGTGTAGGAGGTAAGCTTTGTTCTGTCCTGGAGTATGCCGACGGTGAGGCGGAGGGCTGGAGTGACGATCTGACGGCGTTTCACGAAGACACTGCCGGGGAGAATCACTACATTGATCGTGCCTCGCGAGAGCATGCGGTAAGCCGGTTGGAGAAATGGCTTTCTTCAAAGGGGGGCCGCTCTCCGGTGATTCTGGATATCGGGTGTTCCTCGGGCTTCCTCCTGAAGACGCTCAGGTCGCGGTTTCCCGAAGCTGTGCTTCTTGGCTCGGACTTCGTTCGTAGCCCGCTTGTGAAGCTTGCTTCGGCGTGGCCGGATCTGCCGCTGTTGCGGTTTGATTTGGTTCGCTGTCCGCTGCCTGATGCCGTCTTAGACGCGGCCGTGTTGCTGAACGTGTTGGAGCACATCGAGGACGACTTCGCGGCGGTACGCCAGGTGTTTCGCATACTCAAGCCCGGGGGGATCGCCGTGGTTGAAGTGCCCGCGAATCCAAATCTGTACGATGTCTATGACAAGCTGCTGTTGCACTGGCGGCGCTACCGGATGAAGGATTTGCTTGCCCGGTTTGAAGCGGCCGGCTTTGAAGTTCTGGAAAAATCTCATCTTGGGTTCCTGCTCTATCCCGGCTTTTGGCTGGTCAAGAAGCGGAATCGGCGTCATCTCGCGGCCGATGTCGAGCGGCAGCGCCAGATCGTCGCGGCGAACATCCGTCAGGGAAGCAGCAGTCAGTTCCTCGCCCGCCTGATGCGCTGGGAAGCGTCGTTGCGTGAGCGGGTATATCTCCCGACCGGCATTCGCTGTCTTCTCGTCTGCCGGAGGCCCGCATAGTGGCGCGTCCCGACATCACGCTGATCCTGCCTGCGTATAACGAGGCGTCCACGATCCTCAGGACAGTGGCGGAGGCGCTGGCTTACTTTGAGTCCTCCGGGAAGTCGTGTGAAGTGATCGTGGCAGCGGACGGCGAAGACGGAACGCGGGAGCTGGTCAGGACGGCGTATGCTGGCGATCCACGGATCACTGTGATTGGTTACGGCGAGAGGAAGGGCAAAGGACGGGGCATCCGTGACGCCGTGGCTCTTGCGAATGGCTCGGTCGTCGGATATGCAGATGCGGACAACAAGGTACCAATCGAAGAATACGGCAAGATAGAGCCGTGGCTTGCGCAAGGCAGTGATATCGTCGTTGGGTCTAGGGCGCTAGCGGGTTCCAGGATCGAGCGCCGGCAGCCCCTTTACAGACGCCTCGGTTCATGGGGCTTCTACTGGACGCTCAAGTGTCTGGTAGGGCTCCCCGGCATCACCGACTCCCAGTGCGGATTCAAGTTCTTTCGCAGAGAAGTGGCAAGGGATCTGTTCAGCCGGCAGCAGATCGATGGCTACATGTTCGACGTCGAAATCCTCGCGCTGGCCCAGGCTCTCGGCTATAGGATTGTACAGGTCCCAGTCCGCTGGCGCGACGACGGCGACAGCCGCCTGGAACTCGTCCGCGGCAATCTGCAGAACGCGAAGGACCTGCTGCGAATCCGGCGCTCCCTGACCAGGCTCAACTTGCACGCGGAACCGCGCATCGCGGCCTCGCGGAGGGAGCCGTGAGGGCCGTCGTTACCGGCGCAGCCGGATTCATCGGCAGCCACCTTACCGACAGGCTCCTGGCGGAGGGGCACCGTGTGACAGGTTTTGACAACCTGTCGACCGGCCGCCTGGAGTTCCTGGCCGAAGCTCTCCGCAATCCGAATTTCTGCCTGATCGAAGGCGATCTTTTGGATCTTCCCATACTCACGGCGGCCATCTCCGGCGCAGATATTGTGTTTCACCTTGCGGCGAATGCCGACGTTCGCTTCGGCACAAAGCATCCTGGCCGCGACCTCGAGCAGAACACGTGCGGAACCTGGAATGTGCTGGAAGCGATGCGGGCTACCGGGGGCCGCCGCATTGTGTTTGCTTCCACAGGCTCTGTTTATGGCGAGCCGCAGATTTTTCCCACACCCGAGGACGCACCCTTTCCTGTTCAGACATCCTTATACGGAGCTTCGAAGGTCGCAGCCGAGGGGCTGATATCGGCATACTGCGAAGGCTTCGGCATGGAAGCCATCATCTTTCGCTTCGTCTCCATCCTCGGCGAGCGGTACACGCACGGCCACGTCTTCGATTTCTACAAACAGTTGCGCGAGCACCCGGACTGGCTGCGCATTCTAGGAAATGGGCGGCAGCGCAAGTCGTACCTGTACGTGCAGGACTGTGTCACAGCAATCCTGCTAGCGGTTGAGAAGGTACGGGAAAAGACAAGTATTTTTAATCTGGGGACCGATGATTTCTGCGAAGTAAACCAATCGGTGGAATGGATCTGTTCGCACTTAGGTGTCTCCCCTAGGCTTGAGTATTCCGGCGGCGAACGAGGCTGGGTTGGCGATAGTCCGTTCATATTGCTCGATTGCAGCCGGATCCGCTCCCTGGGCTGGAAACCCCAACTGTCCATTCGAGAGGGAATCGAACGGACTGTCGATTATTTACGGATGAATCCGTGGGCGCTCACTCGTGAGTAAGTCATGGGAATAAAGCTGTGAAATGATATTCTGAAACTCATATGAAGAAGGCACTGATCGCCGGGGTTACGGGCCAGGACGGCTCGTACCTCGCTGAGTTACTGCTCCAGAAAGGCTATGAAGTCCATGGTATCAAAAGGCGTTCGAGCACTTTTAATACGGCCCGCGTTGACGGCATATATGCGGACTTTCATGAGCATGGTAACCGCTTCTATCTGCACTATGGCGATTTGAGCGACGCCAGCAGTCTCTGGAATCTTCTGTACGAAATCCGGCCCGATGAAGTTTATAATCTCGCGGCGCAGAGCCATGTGCGAGTCAGCTTTGATGTGCCGGACTACACCTGCGACATCACCGCGATGGGCGCCCTGAGATTCCTCGAAGCGATTCGCCGGACCGGGGTCCGTGCCCGTTACTATCAGGCCTCGTCGAGCGAGATGTACGGCTCCACTCCGCCGCCCCAGGATGAACTCACCCGCTTTCATCCACGGAGCCCCTATGCCTGCGCGAAGCTTTTTGCTCACACGTGTACTGTGAACTACCGTGAGAGCTATGGAATGTTTGCCTGCAGCGGCATCCTCTTCAATCACGAATCCCCCAGGCGCGGCGAGACGTTTGTGACCCGGAAAATCGCCCGAGCGGCGGCGCACATCAAGTTCGGGCTTCAGGAGAAGCTGTACCTGGGAAATCTGGACGCCCGGCGGGACTGGGGTTATGCGCCCGAGTATGTCGAGGCGATGTGGCGGATGCTGCAGCAGGACGAGCCGGACGATTTCGTGGTGGGCACCGGCGAGATGCACACGGTGCGGGAGTTTGTCGAGATTGCCTTCGAGCGCGTTGGGCTTGACTGGAAAGAGTATGTCGAGATCGACCCGCGCTACTACCGTCCTGCGGAAGTGGAAGCGCTCCAGGCGAATCCAACAAAGGCCCGCCAGCGGCTGGGATGGGAGCACCGGACATCTTTCCGCGAACTGGTGCATATCATGGTAGATGCCGAGGTCGCTGAGCTCGAGCGGCGGTCTTCCGGAGTGCTCGGGCAGGTGGTGGCCGGCGGAGCTGGCTAAGACAGATGACGTTAGCAGGCAAGCGAGTATGCGTGACCGGGGGGGCGGGTTTTCTTGGTAGCTGTGTTGCTGAGAGGTTGAGGCAGCGGGGAGCGGAAGTATTCGTGCCGCGGCGCCGCGAATACGATCTCACGACGCCGAGCGGCATTGATCGCATGTTCCGCGACGCAAGGCCGGAAGTGCTGTTTCACCTGGCGGCCGTCGTTGGGGGAATCGGCGCAAACAGGGAAAACCCGGGCAGGTTCTTCTACGAGAATGCGATCATGGGCATTCAGTTGATTGAGGCTGCCCGTCTTGCAAACGTCGAAAAGACGATCGTGGCGGGGACGATCTGCTCTTATCCTAAGTTCGCTCCCGTTCCCTTCAGAGAGGAAACCTTGTGGGACGGCTATCCGGAGGAGACGAACGCCCCTTACGGAATCGCAAAAAAGGCGCTGCTTGTGCAGTGCCAGGCTTACCGGCGCCAGTACGGGATGAACGCGGTTTTCCTGATGCCCGTGAATCTTTACGGGCCGCGCGATAACTTCGACCTCCATTCCTCGCATGTCATCCCGGCGCTGATTCGCAAGTGTGTCGAAGCCCGGCAGAAGGGGCTGCGGGAACTAGTCTGCTGGGGCGATGGATCACCGACGAGGGAGTTTCTGTACGTTGAGGACGCAGCGGAAGCATTTGTCCTTGCGGCGGAACGCTATGATGGAGAGGAGCCGGTTAACATTGGAAGCGGTGAGGAGATCTCGATTCGGGACCTCGTGCAGAAGATAGCCGATCTTACAGGCTTTTCCGGACAAATCGTTTGGGATACCGGGAAGCCGAACGGCCAGCCGCGGCGCAGGCTCGACGTGTCGCGGGCGTGGGAACGGTTCGGCTTCCGGGCGCAAACCAGCCTCGATGAAGGGCTGCGGAAAACCATCCGTTGGTACTGCGAGCATGCAGCAGCGCTAGAGACATCGAGTTTAGGGACATCGAGTTGAGATACTGTCTGTGCCTCGCACCGTAGCTTTCGTCCCAGCCAAGAGCCATAGCTCGCGCATCGAGAACAAGAACATGCGAATTCTCGATGGCGAGTACCTTTTTCACCGGAAGCTCCGGCAGTTGCTGAAGTGCTCTCTGATTGACGAGGTCTGGCTCGACACAGACTCTGACGAGATGGCGCAGCTGGCAGCCGATCTGCCGGTAAAGCGGCTGAAGCGCCCGCGGGAGCTGGCCAGCAATGCAACCGACGGGCATGAGCTGTTTGCCTACGAGTGTTCTCAGGTTGAGGCTGAGATCTACATCCAGGCTCTCTGCACCAGCCCTTTTATCACGGAGGAAACCGTCGAGCGCGCGCTCCGGACGCTGGAGGAGCATCCCGAGGCAGATTCGCTGGTCGCCGTCTCCAGACAGAAGCAGTACCGGTGGGAGGACGGCGCGCCGGCTTACGGCTGGGAACGCATCCCGAACAGCGTCGATCTTCCGGATACGGTGGTTGAGGCGATGGGCCTCTATATCGTTCGCTGCAGAGGGGCTCGGCCAACGAAGCGCTTTGGAAGAAACCCCGTTTTGTTTGAGCTGAAGCCGGAAGAGCTGATTGACGTGAACTGGCCGCAAGATCTCGCGCTCGCGGAGGCGATCTGTGCAGGACACCGCGCGGCGTCAAATCTCGCGCTGGCCCAACGGCTTCCTTATCTGAGCACTTCGGTGCTGGCCGACGTCTGCAAGGACCTTGGGATCCGGGCGGCCTTGCCGCAGAACATCCGGGCGCAGGGGCCTTATAAGATCTTCGGCCGCGCCAAGACGCTCGAACTGGGGCCGGTCCAGCCGGGCGAGAGCTGGCGAGGTATTTACCGTGCCTTAGACTCTTATGAATTCGTGCGTCCGGGGGACGTCATCATCGTCAGCACGTCGCTGCCCGATTATGCGTATTTCGGCGAATTGAATGCGAATCTCGCCATCCGTGCCGGGGCGGTCGGCGCGGTTATTGATGGCTTTACGCGGGATACGGACGCAGTCCGCCTGCTTCGCTTCCCGGTCTTTGCAAGGGGCGCATACTGCGCCGATGTCCGGATGGAGGGCACGGTGCGGGCAATGAACGGGGAGGTCGATATCGGCGGCGTCAAGATCCGCAATCACGATTTCATCTTGGGCGACAGCGACGGGGTTGTTGTGGTCCCGGAGGCCCGCTGGCCGGAAGTAATCGACGAGGCGTGGAAGCGCATTGGCCAGGAGTGGACCATCAAGATGCAGATCGCGCTTGGATTACCGCCCGAACAGATCCTGAAGCAAACCGGCCCATTCTAAACGGCGATGCGAGTCCTCTTTTACCACGATCCGGTGTACGAACTCGGCCAGCCGTTCTTCTGGAAGTACTTTGTTCGCTGGACGTCACAAATGCGGGCAGGCCTCGACGGCGTCCAGTGCCGCTTCCTTCTGGCGGATCATCTTGTCGACCACGCAAGGCAGTCAGGGGTGCCGGAGGACGAGATGGTCCCGGTACGGGAAGACCGCTTCCGGGCATTCGTGGAGCAGCGAACGGGTAATTGGAATTCGTTCTGGTACGAACGGCGCTACTCGGACGACAGTCTGCGCCGTGCTGCTTCGTTCCTTGGCCGCGCTCTAGGCAGTTTTGTTCCGGACGTCATACTGACTCACACTCCCGCCCCCTTCCTGCGTACGCTGTTTCCATCAGCTGTGCTGTTGCACTTCGAAGCCGGGCTGATGAAGTTCCCTCCGTTTCCAATGTCCTTCTATTTCGATCCCTGCGGCTTCTTTCGAGACTCCTGGCCGGTGAAGCATGTCGAAACGCTTCGCGTTCTCGGTCTCACAAGGGAACAGCAGCAGGAAATCGACGGGCTGCGGGCCTTTTTCACCGAGGAGCTGCTGCGGCCATCGTCTCCTTTTCGCCCGGTCATGGATGAGGAGGGCAAGCGCTTCCGGCGCAAAGTCCTCGTGCCGCTCCAGTTCAATCGGTTCTTTGGTTTCGACTCGCAGTGCCCCTTTGCGTCGCAATTCGAGTTCCTGCGTTGGGTTCTCGATCGCACACCCTCGGACATCGGCGTCGTCGTCACCCAGCACGTCTATTTCGAGACCCTGGAGCCCGAAGCATTTGCTTTTCTCAGGAGCCGGCATCCGAATCTCATCTATCATCCGGTGTTCAGCGACTACAACACCGCGTCCCAGTTTCTCTGCGCCGATGTCGACGCCATCGTCACCGGAAGTTCGAGCGTTGGGCTTCAGAGTCTGTGGTGGCGCCTGCCGCTGGTTGCGGTTGGAGAAACCCATTTGAGCGCGATCGCTGATGGGAGCGACCCAGCGCAATTGCATCAGATTATCGACGCGGGATGGCCTTCCTGGAAGGACGCGCTCCTGCACTGGTATCTCACGCGGTACTGCCCGCTGGAATCTTACGTGATGTCCGGACCGTGGCTGAGGAGTTTCCTTGGCAGAATGCACCAGGATCCGGACACGTTTCCGTTGATCGACGAGGAGCCGGAGCTCTTCCGGCGGATTCGGGCAGATGCGATACGAGACATCGGAAGGGCTACACCTTCGGCAGCGCGTTCCTTTGAGCTCCTCGCATCGGAGCGCCAGCGCGCGCTGGAGGCTCTGCGGGAAGAGCTGGAACAACGGGGTGCTTTAATTGACCGGCTTTCCTCGGAGCTCGAACAGCGGGCCGCTTTGATTGACCGGCTTTCCTCTGAGTTGGAGCAGCGGGCTGCTGTGATTGAAGAACTTCGAATCGAGGCCGAACGCCGGGCCGTGCTCATTGAAGAGCTCACTTTGGCGGTGAGGGAACGCGAAGGGCGATTGGCCCAGTTTGAAGCCTTACGGGAGCGGATGAGATCGTGACAGAGCCGCTGGTGACTGTAGTTACGCCCTCCTTCAATCAGGGGCGCTTCATCCGCGCCACAATCGAGAGCGTCTTAAGCCAGGACTATCCGAACCTGGAGTACATCATTATGGACGGCGGATCGACCGATGAGACGGCGTCCGTCGTCGCCGAGTATAGCAGCCGCCTCAAGTGGATCTCCGAGCCGGACAACGGCCAGAGCCATGCCATCAACAAGGGTTTCCGGATGGCCAAAGGCGAGATCGTCTCCTGGCTGAATTCGGACGACATCTACCTCCCCGGCGCAGTACGGCGGGCGGTTGAGGAGCTCCAGCGGAATACACGGGCGGGCGCGGTCTACGGCGAGGGCTATCTGATTGACCGCGACGGGGCGATCAAGGAGGTTTTCCCGCACACGCAGCCCCTGAATCTGTGGAGGCTGGCGCACCTTTCGGATTACATCCTCCAGCAGACGGTCTTCTTCCGGAAGCGGGTGTTTGAGGAAGTCGGCTACCTCGATGAGGACCTGCACTACACGATGGACTGGGACATCCTGATCCGGATCGGCAAGCGATTTGAAATTGCTTACATCCCGGAGTTCATGGGCTGCCTTCGAGAGTATGCCGAGGCAAAGTCTTTTTCAGGCGGTCTGCGCCGGGTGCGAGAGATTCACCGGATGCTAAGACGCCACACAGGAAAGCTCTTGCCGCTTGGTTCGATCGTCTACGGGCTTGACGCCCTGCATGGTCCCTGGTCGGAGCAGATCGCTCAATGGGCGCCCGGATTTGCCCGCGACCGCGTGCGAGCGCTCTTACGCACGATGTGCGGGATGTGGATCGGGAAGGTCCTGGTGGGATCTCAGGGCTGGTATTCCGATGGATGGGCCAGCACTGTCGTGCATTATCTCCTTCCTTCCGGTCACGAAACGATCCGCATCGCGGGGGAATTGCCGGATACCGGAGGGCTGCTCGACGGCCAGCAGATACGGGTAATCGTGAATGGCAAAACGCTTGCCCGCCTCCCGATTCCGCCAGGGGAGTTTGTCCACGTCGTAGACGTGCCCGCTCCGTTTGTGACGGAACCTTTGGAGATCCAGTTGAAGGCGTCGCGATTCATGCTCCCTCAGGCTGTGGCGGGAAGCAGCGACTGCCGGCGCCTGTGCTATCGCCTTCACAGCATCGGGCATGGGCCGTCCCGGGGATTGCGTTACGGAGAGCCGCCTAAGGCTCGAGCAGCTTCGGATGCCGTAGTGCTCGAAACCACGTGCTCGGATTAAGGGCCGTTTACCTGTTCACCCCTCCGCGCGTACTTCCCGTTACCGATATGGCGGACAGAACGGGACCGAACGAATTTGGTGCCATATACGGGATTTGCTGCAGGAGATGCGGGACGGAATGCAGAAATTTGCGGGTTCTTCGAAACGCGGAAGCTTCCGAGGCTTTTCGACCAGACCTGGCGTGGGGGGACGTCATTGTAAGAGAGGGGAGAGCAAGTGTGGGACACAGAAGAAACTCTGGAGGGGGATACACGTTCCTAGTGCCAAAGAGCTAGTACAGAATCCACCTCGGAACCATGGCTGCCAAAAGAAAGGTGGCCTCCGGGTAGGTTATCATGGGGTGGAAATCATCAGGAGGATTGCGTTTGAGCACAGTCACAGTTTCTGTGGCGCAGCCGGAAGCGGTTGCACGACGTCGCGGCATTGCCCTCGTCTTTTGCTGCACTGTTATCGGCGCGGCTGCCCAGATGCTGATCAAGACTGGCGCAAGCTCTCTTTCCCACGGAGACCCGCTTGCGATGCTGACGAACTTGTACCTCCTTGCCGGTTACAGCATGTATGGGATCAGTACCGTGCTGCTGGTTCTGGCGCTTCGCAAGGGTCAGCTTTCGATCCTATACCCCGTGATCTCGCTCACGTATGTCTGGGTGACGATTCTTTCCGTGTTGGTGCTTAAGGAGACAATGAATCCCTGGAAGGCTATGGGCGTAGGCATCATCGTGCTGGGCGTCGCGGTACTTGGAAGGGACGGGCGCAAGTGAACCCGGCTGTTACCGGTACACCGATCTCCTCGATGCTTTACGTGCTGCTGGGATCCTTTGTCGGGTCTTTCGGCGCCGTCTTTTTAAAGGCAGGAGCGGAGAAGCTTCATCGAAACTGGACCAGCCTGTTCTTCAACTACCGGCTCGCCTTGGGGGTAGGGCTGTTTCTTCTGTCCTCCTACTTTTTCGTGCTCGGCGTCCGCAAGGGGGAGCTGACCGTTCTGTATCCCCTGGTGTCGGTCGGCTACATCTGGACGCTGCTATGGTCGCGGATCTTCTTTGGGGAGCCCCTGACGAAGTCCAAGTTCGTGGGGCTTGGAATGATTCTGCTCGGGATCGTCTTTCTTGGCCTCGGCAGCCGCTGATGCCGCTGATTCTATACCTGGTCCGGCACTACGTACGGCTTCCGGTAGTTGCGGCTCAGCAATGCGTTTGCTTCCCGGTCTTCGCCGAACGTCTCCTTATCGGGATCAAACGTTAAGGCGCGCCCCAGCCGGTAGCTGATGTTCGCCATATGACAGAGCGCGGCCGAAAGATGCCCTTCGAGGATGTCGGCATTCAGGTCTTCGTGCCGGCGGGAACGTACGGCGTGGAGAAAATTCGCGATGTGCGGGCCTGTATCCCAGATCTTGCCGGTCGGCCGACCCTCCAGAATCTTCTCGCGCTTCTCGCCTCGATAAACCTGAAAGCTGTGAGAGTCGATGGCCATGTAGCCGTCGCTGCCGAAGAAGAGGTTTCCGATCGTATTGGCATCGGTTCGAAGGCTGTCCTCCCCGCCTGTGATGAGCCCGCGGACTTCGAACACCAGTTGCGCGTCGCCATAGTCAAATGTGGCTAATTGCGTGTTCGGGGTCTCCTGGTCGTCGTCGTAGACGAACTTGCCGCCAGAGGAGAATACATGCCGGGGCAAAGTGCTCTTGCCGAGGCCCCAGCGTGCGATGTCCATCTCGTGCACGCCCTGATTGCCAATATCGCCGTTGCCGGTATCCCAGTACCAGTGCCAGTTGTAGTGGAAGCGGTTGGCGTTGAACGGGCGCATCGGCGCCGGGCCGAGCCACAGGTCGTAATCGATGCCTGGAGGAACAGGGCCGTCCGATCCCTTGCCGATCGACACACGGCGCTTGAAGCAGAGACCCTTAGCCATGTAGATCCTGCCAATCACACCCTCGCGCAGCAGTTGGATCGCCCGGATCTTGTGATCGATAGACCGGCTTTGCATCCCGACTTGCACGATGCGGCGATACTTCCGCGCGGCCTCGACCATCTTCCTGCCCTCCCAAATGTTGTGGCTCGCAGGCTTCTCCACATAGACGTCTTTCCCCGCCTGGCAAGCCCAGATCGTGCCGAGCGCGTGCCAGTGGTTGCATGTAGCGAGAGAGACGACATCAATCGTCTTGTCCTCAAGCAGCTTGCGGTAGTCCTGATAGACCTTCGGAGTCCCGCCTCCCAGCTTGTTGACAAGCTGAACCGCTCGCTCGGTTTGCGCGGTGTCGATATCGCAAACGGCGGCGACACGCGTGTTGCCCTGCGGGATGTACTCGGCAATGTGGTCCCGGCCGCGTCCCCGAACTCCGACGACCGCCACATTGATCCTGTCGTTAGCGCCCCATGCGGTCCGCGATATCGCGGCTCCGGCAGTGATTACGAATGCCCGGCGAGGAAGCTCTTGCATGGTGGTATTCTACACAGAGCCGGGTGCGGCTGATATATTACCCATTCGAAGGACTTGGGCAGCATGAAAAACGCTACATTATTCGCCTCGATCGCGATTCTGTCGTGCGCCGCTGTCGGTTATGGCGATTGGCTGACGTTTGGGGGAGACCCGCAGCGCAGCGGCTGGGCGAAAAGCGAAGATACGCTCACTCGTGAAAACGTGAAAGGCTTGAAGCTGAACTGGAAGCTGAAGCTCGACAACCAGCCCAAAGAGATGAATTCGCTGACCGTCCCGCTCATTATTGAGAAGGCAATCACTCCCAAGGGCTTCAAGGAGATTGTCATTGTCGCCGGAAGCTCGGACGCCGTATGGGCGATCGATGCCGATAGCGGGACGATTATGTGGGAGCGGCGTTTTAACACCGAGGGAACGCCGAAGCGTCAGCCTCACTGGCTGTGTCCGAACTCGCTGAATGCAACCCCTGTCATTGATCGGTCTACCCGGACTGTCTACCTCATTACGAGCGACGGAAAATTGCACGGGCTCAGCGTGATCAATGGCGAAGACAGGATGGCCCCGGTTCAATTTGTTCCGGAATTCTCCAAGAACTGGAGCCTGAACCTCGTCGATGGGGTCATTTATACAGCTACCTCACAGGGTTGCAACGGCGCCAAGAGTGCTGTCTATTCCATCGATCTCAAGGACCCGAACAAGACCGTGCGTTCGTTCTTCGCGACAACCACAGGTGGCGCCGGAATCTGGGGGCGCGCCGGAGTCGCGATCGGATTCAATGGACGTATCTTTGCGGAGACCGGCGACGGGCCCTACGACACGGCAGCCGGAAAGTGGTCCGACACATTCCTGGGCTTGAGCCCGAAGGACCTGACGCTGGCTGATTACTATACTCCCGCCAATCGGGCCTGGATTACGCGCAAGGACCTCGACATGGGCTGCATCAGTCCCGTGGTCTTCAAGTACAAAAACTGGGAGCTTGTGGCCGGCGGCGGCAAGGAGGGCGTGCTCTACCTGCTTGATGCGAACAAGCTCGGGGGAGACGACCATCGGACTCCACTCTACCGTAGCCAGCTAATCACCAACGAGGAAGTGGATTTCGCAGGCCGCGGCTTCTGGGGCGCCCTTTCAACCTGGGAGGACCCCGAAGGAACACGGTGGCTGTATGCCCCGGCCTGGGGACCGCCCGCGTCGACCGCGCCCAAATTCCCGCTGAGTTACGGGCCGACTCCCAACGGCAGCATCATGGCCTTCAAGATCGTGGATCGCGACGGCAAGCCGTATCCCGAAGCCGTCTGGAACTCGACGGATATGATGGTGCCTGAGCCTGTGGTGATCGCAAACGGCGTAGTGTTTGCGCTTGCCAACGGCGAGTACGTTCGGCAGGTGGACGACGACGGCAGGATCCTGAGCTCGAAAGCCCGGATCGAGAAGGCGGGGAACGCCATCTTGTACGCCCTCGATGCAAAGACGGGCCAGACGCTCTTCTCCAGCGGCAAGACGATCCCCGGCTGGACTCATTTCAGCGGCCTGGCGGTGGCCGCCGGCCGTGTGTACGTCGTTACGCACGACTCCCATGTCTACGCGTTTGGCCTGGGCGGCGAGTAAGCTGCTGGCGCTGGCGGTAGGCGCGGCTGCCACGCTACTGGCGGCTGACCTCCCGGCCGGCGCCGTCAAGGCGCTCGACCAACGCTATCCAGGATGGCGGCTTGCGGATGCCGCCCCGCAAATCGTCTCCTGGTTCCGCGAGTACCACGTGTCGTACGCGCCCAACCTGGCGCGGGCTGACTTCAATAGCGACGGCCGCGACGATTTTGCTGTCCAGATTCTCCATAAGGGGCGCCAGCGGGTCGTCTCCCTGATCGGCCAACCGAACGGTTTCGCCGTGTTTGCGCTGACAGACGATCCGCCGGATCCCTTCACGTTCCTGATTCTCTTTCCCAAAGGCCAAAAAGACTTTGACTTCGAGCGCATGAAGCCGTTCCGCTACAACGCCGATTCGCTGGGAGTTCTCTACTTCTACAAAACGGCTCTGACCTTCCAATGGAAGGGGGGACGATTCGAGAAGAACGATTCCCCTGGCGACGAAGAAGTGGAAGCGGAACAAGCTGAGAACAACGAGTAGGAGTCAGCTCCCCCGCCGCGCTGCCGCTGCCATGGCCGCCTGTTTCGGCTGGGGAGCCGACGTCCGTCTTCCATCCAGCTTCGCCATAATCAGCTCACGGATCATCTTCTCTGACTTTGCGCTCTCCCTCGCTGAATTGGGGGCTTCTTGACCTGCCTGTTCCCGCCTCATGATGTCCTGAGCCGTCGGGAGGTACTTCTGCAAGTAGTTTCGGATCCGATCCTGAACCAGCCGGACCGGGGAGTGCATGTAAAGATAAAGAATCTCCTCGCCGGTCGCTTTTGAAAGCACGTTATAGAGCTGGGAGGGCTTGTGCAGGGCGGGAGAAGCCACCGTTTTCCCCAATTTTGCGGCCCGGGCGTCGAGTTTCTGCCAGAGGTCCTGATCCGCCTTTGACATCTGCAGGGCCTGTGCAATTTGCAGTCTCTCCTTCGGCGTAAGCTTTTCGGCGAGCACCGCCAGCAACAAAGCTGCGTGGTTAACGGGAAAATCGACCTCGAAGGGCACGATCGTCCGAACTTTCTGCAGTTTCTGGAGCGCTGGGATATTCAGCTTGGCGCCTGTGAGCGCGGGAGAGTAAAGGCTGAGAACCTTCTCTTCATCGAAGAGGCGCAAAACTTCCGTCGGATTCTGATCTTCCGCAACGCGCTTCAGTTCCTCGAAGAGCTCTGACGCCGGGATCTGCTTTTCGAGCTCGGCGGCACGGGCATTTTCGTACTGCTGTTGGGTGCGCTGCTCGAGAGTGAAGCCGAAGCGCACGCGGAAGCGCAGCAGCCGCAAGAGCCGGACCGGGCGGTCGTAGAGAGCGTAATTGGAGACGGTTCGCAGCTCCTTCCGTTCCAGGTCGGATAGCCCGTTGGTGGGGTCGAGCAGCAGCCCGCGCGAAGCGCGGTTCAGCGAGAGGGCAATCGCATTAATCGTAAAATCGCGGCGCCGGAGGTCGTCGTGGATTGTTGCTAGAGTCACCTCCGGCTTGCCCCCTGCTTTCGGATACCGCTCCGTTCTTGCTGCGCCGATCTCGGCGGTAATGCCCCCTGGAAAGATGAGCTCCATCGTGCTGCGAACTTCGTCTGTCTGAACAAGAGTTGCCCCCCCTTGCTCCGCGAGGGGCTTCGCCAGCTTGAGCGCGTTGCCCTCGACGACGAAGTCGAGATCACGTACGGGAAATCCACCAAACATGTCGCGCAAGGCGCCGCCGGCGAGGAACAAATTTACATTCGCCTCTGCCGCTGCCTTCTGAACCGCAGCCACCACGCGGCTCTGCTCCGCGCTCAAGTGGCTCTCCAGCATAAACATGTAGTCGCTCATTGCTTCAATCTCCAGAATCTCTGCAGCCGTTTGCCCGTGGTTGCTCCTTCGCACCCATCCGGCTGCAGGTCTGATATCCCTGTCTGCTCGCGCACCCCTTAAATGTGTTAGTCGACCCCTCCCCCGAGCCCTTCAGGCACGAGGATGATGTTCGTCCAGCGTCTTACGCAGCCTTGACCGCACGACGTGGGTGTATACCTGGGTCGTGCTGATGTCGGCGTGCCCCAGCATCATCTGTACACTCCTCAAGTCCGCCCCCCCCTCGAGAAGATGGGTCGCGAAACTGTGGCGGATCGCATGCGGACCCATTTTCCGGAAGATGCCCACCTTTCGGCCATGGCTCCCCAGCAGTTTCCATAACGCCTGTCTGGTGAGCGGGCCGCCCCGGGAGGTCACGAACAAATACGGACTCGCCTTGCCTTTCAACAGCTTGTCCCGGCCGGACTGAAGATAACTCGCGACAGCGGAAAGCGCTGCCGCTCCAACCGGAACCAGCCGCTGCTTGCGTCCCTTCCCCGTTACACGCACGACGCCCAAGTCAACATTCAGGTCGGACAGTTGCAGCTTGCAGAGTTCGCTGACGCGTACACCTGTGGCATAGAGCATCTCAAGCATCGCGCGGTCGCGCAGACCCAGCGGAGTTGAGGCTTCAGGCGCGCTCAGAAGCTTCTCGATCTCCTCGGAATTCAGGTACTTGGGAAGTTTCTTCCACTGCTTGGGGAGGGGCAGCAAGGCCGTCGGATCGGTCTTGATCCGCCCCTCCCGGAGCAGAAACTGGTACAGATTCCGGAGCGTCGTCAGATGCCGGGCGATGGTCCGAACGGACAGCCTGGAACGGTAAAGAAATTCGAGATAGCTTCGAACGCCCTCATCCCCCGGGATCGTGTCTCCGCTGGTCGGACGGCAAAAGGACACGTACTTCTGCAGATCACGCGCGTATGAGTCGAGTGTGTTCGGCGCTAAGCCCTTTTCTATCCGGCAAAAATCGAGAAAGGACTGGACGCCAGCCGAAAGCGAGCCCGTCTGCATTGAGCCAATCATACAATAGGCCCAAATTGCAAACCATGGGTTCTATTGAAAACAGGTAGGTTAGCTCTTTGAGATCAAGAAGCGGCTGTGCTGGCAGGGGTGGGAACCCAAATACAATTAACAATTTGCGGTAGTTTGGTACAATTCGGGTCGAACAGACTCACTCTTTGTAAGGGCTCCGCTTGGCCGCCTCGACGAATAAGAAGGTCATCGTGCTGCGATTTGACAGGGAAGCCTTGTGCGGCTTCGTCAACCCGCAGACCTTCCTCCGGTCCGATGGCGTAGAGCTGCTCAGTCCTTCCGGCAGCATCCTGACTATACAGTACGAAGAGATCAAGTATCTTTGCTTCGTGCGGGAGTTCCAGACCGGTAAGCTGGTAATTCGGCAGGCGTTTCACACCCGCCCCAAGGCTGCGGGCTTGTGGGTGCGAATGGAATTTCGGGACGGAGACACGTTGGAAGGCCTGCTGCCGAACAATCTCCTGCTGGTGGAACCGACCGGATTTACGGTGGTGCCACCCGACGCTAGCGGCAACGCCCAGAAGGTCTTCGCGCCTCGAGCCGCGCTGGAGGGCATCCAGGTGCTCGGAGTGGTCGGAAGCCCCCTTCGTGCGTCACGGCGCGCGGACCGAACCGATCAGAAACGGCAGATCGGCCTTTTCGAATAAGCTCTTAACGCAGGATCGGGGCGGGTGTCAGGTGACACTCTGCCAGATCCATCCAACAGTCCTGGACGGTGTTCTGAACAAAGGTGAGAGTTTCCACGCAAAAGGTGTGTGAACTCCGAAACTCCGCCCACCGCCGCTTCGCCAGTTCCACGACCCTGTCTACCTCGTGCGGCTCCAGGGACTGGGCCAGCGTGACATGTGGATGGTAAGGATACGGCTCCTCGTAGGCTAAGTGATCCACATTCAGTTCGTTGTGGATCTGCTCAATCATCTGGCGGCCCCGGCAGACTGACAGGTATACGACCGACGTTACAGGGAACACTTCGATTTCGCCCAGTTCGACGTCGAACGCTGGGACGTCCTGAAGCTGTCTCTGCAACTGATTCCAGGCGTCTTCCACGGAAGCGAGCGGCCTGGGAGGGAGGACGGTCAGATGAGACTGAATTCTGCAAGTACTCACCAACTCGCGACGAAGCCCGTCCAGGAATTGCTTGAGAGGATTTGGCGTATACGCTACAAGGGCGTAGGAGTTGACCGGAGTCACGCCATTCGTACTGCAATGCATGGTGCTTATCTTATCGCTTTTGGCGGTTTGGATACTCATCCGATCGTACTACAGATTCCAGAACTGGGGGAGGCTGGGGGACCGGCTGCGACGGGAGCTGTCTCAAGCCCCGTCTTCACCTCGGGCAGAACCCAGCGTGCCTCTTCAAAGCCCACATACTTGTAGATGCACAGGCTGCCTTCCTCCGTCTCCAGCACGTCGCCCACCTGCAGGGGATGCTCGGTCTCCCGCAAGGCGATCCAGGCCGCGTAAGGAGAGGGTGCCTCGACGGTTCCAGCCTGCTCGTAATCCTTGGGTTTCACCATCGTGACCCCGCTCGTATGAGGCGCCCATCGGAACTGCTGCCGCTGCGTCTCTTTCATCCGATGGATTCGATAGTTTGGCATCGTTCCACAATAGTATCGCTCAAAACATATTAAGCAATGAATGTTTCTGGCGCACGGCGTCCTCGTACCCCTGGGCGATCCACCTTCGTATGTTGTCCTTGTTCCAATAGATCGCGTCTTTCAGGGTGCCCAGGGGCTGCTTCGGGCCAAGCGTCGCCACCTGTACATCGGTGGGAACGGCAGGGACCTTGCCGGAGATTCGGCGGAGTCCTCCGAGGAACGTTCGCATGGCGATCGGGGCGGCCTGAAATACGTTGATGGCGATAATCTTATCGGCGCCCAGTCGAGGTCCGGCCCACAGCGGAAGGGCGCCCAGCAGCCCGCCATCAGTGAACACGCGTCCGTCGATTCGAGGCTGCGGGAGTAGTCCGAAGACGGCGCAGGAAGCGGCAAGATGCCTCCACTCCACCTCGGGGGCCAGCACGAGGCGCGGTTCGAGCCGGAGGAGATCCGTCACGACAACTCCGCAGGGGATGCGGGGAGAGAAACTGCTGTGGATCTCACGTACCCATTCCTGGAAGGGCCCCGGGTCCATGACGCCATCGAGCGGCGATTTCGGAATTCGAAAGCGGTGTTGCGAACCTCTGTCAAGGCTCAGCCAGAAGTCGATCCAGCGGTCGGGACAACAGCCGCCCGCAATCGCCCATGCATTGAGGGAACCGATCGATGCGCCGGCTACGACGTCGGGCTGGAAGAACTCCGACAGGGCTTTCCAGGCGCCAGCCTGATATGCCCCGAACATTCCGCCGGCGGACAGGACAAGGGCCCTCCTTCCGCTACTCATAAACGTACTGAAGGCCTCTCTTTTTATGGTATCAAGGGCGGCGCAAGAGTTCATCGCCGTGCTGCCGTTCTGGCACAATGATAGATTCGAATGCGATTTGATCCGGCCGATTACGGGGTAGAAGTGGAAGAGATCCTTGCGCTCGACGGCAGGGGGACCCGCCTGATGCCTCTGGCCAGGGGGCAGTGCTCGTCCCGAGAAGCCTGGGAGCGGTTGTCCTGCACGACACCCGAACGCCTCTTCCCGAAAGCCCGGGACGCAAAGGCTGCTTTCAGCGGACTTTGGCTCTACTTTTCCTGTCTGGAAGAAAGCCACCGGGTTTCACAAGACACCCCTTCCGCCAACGGCAGCTTCTGGCATGGCATCATGCACCGCCAGGAGCCGGACCCCGGAAACTCCGCGTACTGGTTCCGCCGTGTGGGACGGCACCCGATCTTCCCCGAACTGGCCCGCGCAGCCGCGATGCTGGCGGAGGCAGTGCCGGGCGCCGGCTTCCGTGTGCGCTCTGACTGGGATCCATTTGCATTCATTGACTTTTGCGAAATGGCGCGCCGGAAGCCGGGATCGGACGCCGAAAAACTCGCTCTTGAAATCCAGCGTGCAGAATGGCAGCTCTTGTTTCACTACTGCGCTTCCCCTGCCCCCACTGGCGGCTGATGTGAAAGGACGGAGAGACTACCTTTGAAACGACCGCTCGTGGTTCTGGCGGCGCTGGCGCTCGCCTTCGCCCTGGTGTGGCTGGCGGCCAGGCGCTCGGGCCCTCCCGAAGTCTCGTTCGCCCGGGTGACCCGCGGCAGAATTGAAAGCACGCTGATTACGAATGGCCGCGTGGAGCCCGTAGAGTGGACGGGCGTCCGCGCCGAAGGCTCCGGCGCCATTGAAACGCTGCACGTGCAGGAGGGCCAGTTTGTCCGCAAGGGCGATCCGCTCGTCACGCTCGAATCCTCGGCGGCGCGGGCTGAACTCGCCTCGGCGCAATCGAGGATCGCGAAAGCGCAGGCAGAACTTTCCGTTATCGAGCGAGGCGGAAGGGCCGCCGAGCAGACCGAGATTCTGCGAGCGCTCGATGCTGCACGCCTCGAGGAGGCGGCGGAACAAAAGGAACTCGAATCGCTGGAGCGCCTCCTCCAAAAGCAGGCAGTGACCGCCTACGAAGTCACGATTGCACGCCAAAAACTTGAGCAGACCCGCGCGGAGATTCGAGGGCTCGAACAGAAGAAAGCCGCCCTGACCGACCCCGCCGACCGCGCCGCTGCACAAGCCGCGATCAAGGACGCGGAAGCCGCTGCCAGCCTGGCGCGGCGGCAAATCGAGCAGAGCATCGTGCGCTCTCCCATGGACGGCGTCGTCTATCACCTGGAAGCCCGCCGGGGAGCCTACTTGCGCCCGGGTGACCTGGTTGCGAATGTGGGGCGGCTTGACGAACTGCGAGTCACGGTGCTGGTGGATGAGCCTGAGCTGGGGCGGGTCCAGCCGGGGATGCCTGTGACGATCACCTGGGATGCGCTGCCAGGGCGTAAGTGGACCGGGAGGATCGATCGCGTTCCTACGCAGGTCGTCGCCGTGGGTACCCGGCAGGTCGGAGAAGTGATCGCGATTATCGCGAATTCGGAGAAAGCCCTGATTCCGGGCACCAACGTCAACGCCGAAATCCAAAGCCGTGTCGTCGACAACGCCTTGAGCATTCCGAAGGAAGCGATTCGCAGGCGTGACGGCGAGGTGGGCGTCTACATGCTTAAGGCAGATGCCCTCGAATGGCGCCCGGTAGCGCTTGGCGTGTCGAGCATCACGCGGTCGCAGGTGGTGCGCGGCCTGTCGGAGGGCGACGCGGTCGCGCTGCCCAAGGACCGCGAGCTCCATCATGGCATGAAGGTCCGTCCGGTCTTTCCGTAAATCCTAGGCGTGCCGCAGTACGCGCCGGTGGGCGATGTAGTGATCCAGTGACAGCTCCCCCGCGCCCGTCAGTATCAGGCCAATGTTTGTAATCAGCAGCGTGAGGGCGTATTCAAAGCCGCCCGGCAGGAAGAATCCCTGCGAGATGTGAACCGTCGTGATTGCGACAAACATGACGAAGGCGAGCGGAATGGCGGCGATTCTTGCAAACAATCCCAAGAGCATGAACAGCCCCCCGAAGAATTCGGCAAAGCTTGCCAGCACCGCAGAAACCATCGGTACAGGCATGCCCATCTGTTCCATGCTCGAGGCCACGCCGGAGACACCGTAGATAAAAAGCTTCTGTCCGCCGTGCATCACGAAGACGATTCCTACCATGATGCGGATCAATGCGATTCCCCACCCGATGGTTCTCGGAGTCTCGAACAAGGTCATGTTGCTTCTCCTTTTCGTGCTGCTGCCTGGTTGCGACGCTTTTGCGCCGGGACGTGTTACGTCCGGCTGCGGTCGCGCAAGCGGTCCAGAATTTCGATGAGCTCCTGCACCTCCTTCTTGCTTAAGTTTGCAAACTGTCTTACAGTCAGATCCGCGACTGGCTGCTCGAGTTCTGCGAGCAACGCAAGCCCTTGCGGAGTAATGCGCGCGGTAATCACACGGCGATCCCTCTTCTCCCTTGTCCGGACCACCAGCGAACGGATTTCCAGCCTGTCCAGCAGGCGGGTGATGTCCGGGTCGCGAGTCACCATCCGGTTCGCGATTTCTCCGCAGGGCAGTCCCGCCTCGCCCGCGCCCCGCAAGATCCGTAGCACGTTGTACTGAGTAGGTGAGATCGCGAAAGGTTTTAATACGACTGTCACCTCCTGGATTAACAGGTCTGCCGTACGCTGGAGGGCGACGAAGGCCTCCTGCTCGATCTGGTCAAACGGCTTTGTCTGCTTAATCTCAGCCTGGATCTTGCTCACAGCTACTCCCGATATCCGTTATAGGGGATCCTGATGTTTCACGGACGGGTCTCGCCATCCACCGCGGCCTTTCGGGTTGAAGCGCCTGTCCTTCTTCCGCGATTCCGCGGCGAGCGGAAGAACCGATGAACGCGCAGGCGTTGTGCGATATTGTATCGCTGATGACTAGAAGACAAGTGCTTGCGGCAATGGCAGCCGCGCCCGCTACCTCCGCCCAGATCGCTCCCGATATTATCAGACGGCATGACGAGCGGGTTGCGGGCTTCATCAAGAGGCAACAGGAGAACGGCTCGTTTCCCGACGCCTACGGCTTCTACCACGCGAGCACCGCCGCAAGCCTGATCGGGGCATTTACGGCTGCCTTGCTGCATCCGCAGTCGCGGTACCACAAGGATCGGGCAGTCTTTGAACGCCTTCAGCGCGCCTCCTCTTTTTTAACCAAATGCCAGAACCGCGACGGCAACATCGACCTGCTGATCACCAATTTCAACTCGCCGCCTGACACGGCTTTCGTGACGCATCCAGTAGCGGCGGCAGCCTGCCTGGCAAAGCGTCGGGCCGAGAACGACGTGCTGGCTCTCATCGAGCCCTTTCTCAGGAAGGCGGGCAGAGCTCTGACTGTAGGGGGCGTTCACACGCCAAATCACCGGTGGGTGGTTTGCCAGGCGCTTGCCCAGCTTAACGAAATCTTCCCTAACCCGGCATTTATAAAGCGCATCGACCAATGGCTTGCGGAAGGCATCGATATCGACGCCGACGGCCAGTACGATGAGCGCAGCACGACTGTCTACAATCCCGTTACGAACCGCGCGCTTGTTGTCATCGCCGCCAAGCTCAACCGCCCTGAGCTGCTCGACCCAGTTCGCCGCAACCTGGATGCGATGCTTTACCTGCTTCATCCGGGATACGAGGTCGTGACGGAGATCTCGCGCCGGCAGGACCGTTATCAGCGTGGGACGATGGGCCGTTACTGGTTTCCGCTGCAATATATGGCGATCAAGGACGGCAACGGCCGCTATGCCACGCTCGCCAGGCACTTCGAGGCGGAGTTTGCGTCTCTCGCGGAAGTTATGGAGTATCCGGAGCTGAACCGCCCTGCTCCTGCCGCGGCCCCAATTCCGGAGGATTACGAGAAGGTCTTTCCCACCCTCGGGATTGCTCGGATCCGCCGCGGTCCGGTCAGTGCTACGGTCATTCTGGAGGGCGACAGCCGTTTCCTGGCCCTGAGGCGCGGGCAAGCTGTGATTGAAGGCGTGCGCTTTGCCTCCGCCTTCTTTGGGAAGGGGCAATTTGTGCCGGAGAAAGGAGGCAAAGAAGGCAACCAGTACGTGATGACGCAATCGCTCGAAGGGCCCTATTTCCAGCCATTTGATCCTCCGCGCAAGATCGCCGCTGGTGAGTGGACCCGGACTCGCCCGCAGCGCCGCCAGTCCGAGATTTGCCGTCTTACACAATCCGTGGCCGTCAGGGAGACGAAAAAGGGGTTCCAGGTTCGCATCCGCGCTAGGGGCACCGATGGCGTCCCCGTCGCTGTCGAAATCGGACTGAGGGAGGGAGGACAGCTGGAAGGATGCCGTCCTGTGGATGGCGTAGCGGACGCGTGGATTCTCGCGGAAGGAAGTGCTGTCTACCGGTACGGATCGGACGTGATCCGTTTCGGCCCAGGCGCTGCTCCTCACACTTACACTCAGGTTCGCGGAGCTCTGCCCAAGCTTCCCGGCCCCTCCGTCTACCTGACCGGGTTCACTCCATTCGACCGGACGATCGATTTCGAGCTAGGCTGAATTTTGTGCCCCTGCAACTCGATCCGATCGAAGTACGTGTGCTTGGCTCGCTCCTTGAGAAGGCCGTGACGACGCCGGAGTATTATCCGTTAACGCTGAACGCGCTTGTGAACGCCTGCAATCAGAAGTCGAATCGCGACCCGGTTGTGTCGTATGACGAAGAGACGGTAGCGAGCGCGCTGGATCGCCTCCGGGAGAAGGGTTTGTCGTTCGAACTGACCGGGGGAGGGAATCGCGTGCCGAAGTACGGACATCGCATTACAGAGGTGATGAATCTGGGGCGCCGGGAGGAAGCTTTGCTGTGTGTCCTCATGCTCCGCGGGTCTCAGACGGCTGGCGAACTGCGCGAGCGAAGCGGGCGGATGCATGCCTTCAGCGACCTGGCAGAGGTCGAATCTGTGTTGCGGCGTCTCATCGAGCGCGAGCTTGTGGTGCTCCTGCCCCGTCAGCCTGGATACAAGGAACCTCGATACGCACACCTCCTCTCCGGTCCGGTAGAAGCTGCCGCAGCGCCGTCGGAAACCGCGGTTGTGAGCCGCCAGGACCGGATCGGAGCGCTCGAAGCGGAGGTTGCCCAGTTGCGGCAGGCAGTAGAGAGCCTCCAGCAGCAGTTCGCCGACTTCCGCAAGCAGTTCGACTAAATCACGCATGCCTGAGTTAGCCCCTTGGCAATGGCTGCTTGGAGCGGCCTGCACGTTTTTCGTCGGCGTCGCAAAGACGGGAGTTCCCGGCCTCGGAATTCTGGCGATTCCGTTGATGGTCCTCACTGTCGGGGATGCGCGTCAATCGGCGGGCTGGCTGCTGCCACTCCTATGTGTGGCGGACGTCTTTGCCGTTGTCTACTGGCGCCGGCACGCCGCGTCAGGGCGCCTGTTCTCGCTTGCGCCGTGGGTTCTTGCGGGAATGGCCTGCGGGGCTGCTGCCCTCTCTTTGAGCGAACGCTACTTGCGTTGGCTTGTCGGCGCGATTGTACTCGTAATGCTCGCCCTCTACCTGAAGCGGCGGTTTGCCCCGGAGAAACAATTGCCTCCGGCCCGGTCGGCGCCGTACGGCATCACTGCGGGATTTGCAACAACGGTTGCCAACGCGGCAGGTCCCGTGATGAATCTCTACCTGCTAAGCAAGCGGCTGCCCAAGGAGGAATTCATCGCTACCGGCGCCTGGTTCTTTTTCACAATCAATCTGACAAAGGTGCCGATTTACGTCTGGCACGGGCTGATCACGGCGAAGTCGCTGACATTTAATTTCGTGATGCTTCCCGCGGTGCTTGCTGGTGCAGTCGCCGGCCGGTGGTTAGTCGAGCGCATCCCGCAGAAACTCTTCGAGGCGCTCGTGGTACTGCTGACCGCCGTGTCGACCGTTCTGCTTTTCTTCTAGTAGACGAAGCTCCCGGGGACAAGCGGCTTCTGGCGGATCTCCATGCAGCCGCGTCCTGTCGGCAGCATTTTGCCCGGGTTCAGGCGGCAGTCCGGATCGAAGAGGCGTTTGAGGCGGGCGATCATTTCCAGCGAGTCGTCCGAGAAGAGATCCGACATCAGTTCCATCTTCTCCATGCCGACGCCGTGCTCGCCCGTAATCGAGCCCCCAACGGAGACGCAGAAGCGGAGGATATCCTCCCCGGCGCGCTGCGCCTTCTCGAGGTCCCCCGGTTTTCGCGCGTCGAACAGGATAATCGGATGCATGTTGCCGTCTCCGGCATGGAAGATGTTGCTGATCGTCAGTCCGTAGCGCTCGGAGACTTCCTGGATATAGCGGAGCGTGGGTGCGATCTGGGTGCGCGGTACAACGCCATCCTGCACATAGTAGAAGGGGCTTACCCGTCCTACCGCTCCGAAGGCATTCTTACGGCCCTTCCACAGCAGCTCGCGTTCCTCCGCAGATTTGGCCACGCGAAATTCGCGCGCGCGGCATGCCGTACAGGCGGCGCGAATCTGTTCCACCTGTTCTTCGACCGCTTCGCGCAGTCCTTCGAGCTCGATCAGCAGAACGGCCGCGGCGTCCATCGGGTAGCCCGCCTGTGTTGCTTCTTCGACCATCCCGAGCATGACGCCATCGAGCATCTCGACAGCGACGGGCGTGATGCCCTGGGCGGTGATCTCGGCCACCGTTGCGCCGGCGTCTTCCGCAGAGTCGTAGATTGCCAGAATCGTCTTGACGACCTCTGGCTGGCGCATCAGCCGCACAATGATCTTCGTTACCAGCGCCATCGTGCCCTCGGATCCGGTCAGTAGCCCGGTGAGATCATATCCGGGACAGTCGGGTCCCTTGCCTCCGGTTGTGATCACGGATCCATCAGGCAGCACCGCTTCAAGTCCCATCACGTGATTCGTGGTCACGCCATAAGCGAGCGTGTGCGGCCCGCCGGCATTCTCAGCGACATTGCCTCCGATCGTGCAGGCACGCTGGCTGGACGGATCCGGCGCGTAGAAATACTTCTGGGCTTGGACCGCGAGTGAGATATCCAGATTCACTACTCCTGGCTCGACCACGGCGCGCTCGTTTTCGAGGTCGATTTCGAGAATCCGGTTCATCCGCGAGAAGCTGATCATTAACCCGCCCGCTCTCGGGATGGCTCCGCCGCTCAAGCCGGTTCCCGCGCCCCGGCCAACAAAGGGCAGGTTGTATTCGTTGGCGATTTTGACGATCGCCACAACGTCCTCGGTCGACCTCGGGAAGACCACCATATCCGGGCGATGCTTGTCCACACTGCCGTCGTATTCGTAGAGAACCAGGTCTTCCGGGCGGTCTAAGTACCCGCGGTTGCCGAGTAGCTCGATGAGCTTGCTCTTTGCGGCCTCTGGAATCATAGGAGCGCCTTGATGCTCGATATCACCTTTGGATCCAGCCAGTAAACAGGACCGATATACTTTTGCCGCACCTTGCCGCTGGAATCGATGACGTACGTTTCCGGGTACTTAAAGGTACCGTACTCGGCGCTGATGTTCGCCTCCGGGTCCCTCGCGGTTTCAAATACGATGCCGGTCCGCTCCATGAAGCGTTTGTACGCCTGTTCGTTTTTGTCCTGGCTGATGCCAAGTACAACAACTCCGGAGTCTGCCATCTGCCGCTGAAACTCGTTCAACGAGGGGATTTCGTCAATGCAGGGTGGGCACCAGGTCGCCCAGAAGTTCAGAACAAGGAGCTTGCCCCCAAAATCCGACCGGGTAATCGTCTTCCCTTTATCCGTGGTAATCCGGAAATTCGGGGCTGTGTCCCCGACGACGACGTTCCTTTCGCGGATTCCGTCGTAGATCACGAAGACGAGTGCGGCGGAGCAGATTCCGATCAGAGCCAGAAGCAAGCGCTCCGTTTTGTTGTTCGGCATGGGCTTTCCCCTATAATTGTATCGTCAGCAAGGACTTTCGCATCAAAACTTTGGCGCGCCATGTTCATCACCCGCAAAGTTGAGTTTTCCGCCTCCCACGTCTGTGCACGCCCGGATCTGACTCCCGAGCAAAATCAGGCGCTCTACGGAGATGCCAGCCGGCCGCATGGCCATGGCCACAACTACGTTCTGGAAGTGACACTGGAAGGAGAGCCGGATCCGGTGACGGGCATGGTGATGGACTTAAAGGAACTCAAGGAGATTCTCAACCGCGAGGTGGTGGATCCGATGGACCACCGGTTCCTCAACCTTGAAGTACCTCCCTTCGATCGTGTGGTCCCGACGACGGAGAACCTGGCGATTGAAATATTCCGCCGGCTCGAACCGAAGATTAAGAGCCGGGCGGCACGCCTTCACGCTGTGCGCCTGTATGAGACCGAGGACCTTTATGTCGATTACTTTGGAGAAAAGATTTGATCCGAGTCACGCGCAGATACAATTTCTCTGCGTCGCACAGGCTCCACTCGCCGAGGCTGACCGAACGCCAGAACCGCGAGATATACGGAAAGTGCAACAACCCGCACGGACACGGTCACAACTACGTCCTTGAAGTAAGCGTTCGGGGGCCGGTGGACCCCTTCAGCGGCCTCGCAGTGGATGTTGCGGCCCTGGACCGGCTGGTGCAAACGCAGATTCTTTCGCACTTCCACCTTCGCGACATGAACCGGGACGTACCGGAGTTCGAAGGACTCGTGCCGACGTCCGAGAACCTGGCGCTTGTTGTGAAAGAACGGCTGCAGCGAGCCTGGGCTCAGGAATTCCGGGGAGAATGGCCGGTACTCGAAAAAGTTAGAATCCAGGAGACGCCGAGGAATATCTTTGAAGTGTTCGTGCCTGTCGAGTCCAGGACCGTCCAGGACCAAACAGCGGGCCGGGAGTTTGTATCGAAATCATGAAGAACAGCAAGGCCGTAGTGACGGCGAGTCAGATGTCGAGCGAGGATTCGCTTGCTACCTTAATCGAAAAGATGTTGTCCGAGCTGGGAGAAGATCCAGCCCGGGAGGGACTCAATCGCACTCCTCCGCGGGCTGCGAAGGCATTGCGCTTTCTCACCAGCGGATATCACATGGATCTGGCCGAGATCGTAAACGGCGCGCTGTTCACCGTCAAGTACGACGAAATGGTGATCGTGAAGGACATCGAGTTCTTCAGCATGTGCGAGCATCACCTGCTGCCCTTCTACGGGAAAATGCACGTCGCCTATCTGCCGAAGGACAAGGTCATCGGACTCAGCAAGATTCCGCGGATCGTGGACATGTACGCGCGGCGCCTCCAGATTCAGGAGCAGTTGACGCAGCAGGTGGCCAACGCGATTCAGGAAGTGCTCGAACCCCAGGGCGTCGGCGTCGTCTGCCAGGCCCGCCACTTCTGCATGATGATGCGGGGGGTCGAAAAGCAGCATTCGGGCGCGATCACGAGCGCCATGCTCGGCGCAATGCGGGACTGCAAAGAGACCCGCGATGAGTTCCTCTCGCTGGTAAATCACAACACGATGCAGTTTTGAGACCGTTTCGCAGCAGGACCGAGGGCGGTCGGGCTGCGTGTTACGATGAGGAAGGAATGTTTTCGAATTTCCGCCGCTTCCAAGTCACCGATCCCTTTGATCGCCAATGGGATGTCGAGTTCCGCTGGCTGCAGAACGCGATTTCGATCCGACACAGCGACTCGGTGGACGTCAAGTTCTGGCTCCACCACGCCGAGGAGAAGCTGGAGCGCGTGATTGCGCTGATGCATAAGGATCTCCTGCGTCTCAGCAAGGAAATGGATCGTCCGTTGAGCGACGCATGGTGTCTGAAACTGGGAGCGCTTCACCTGGCGCATATGGTCACCACCTGGGAGGATATGGAGAAGACCCTGGTCACGCCCTCCTACGAGGATTTGAAGCGCCACCACCTCGAACTAAAACAGGCGGAAGAGCTGGCCAGCGCTGAAGCCTGAAGCCAGCGGCCACGCGATCGCCAAAAATCCAGCATGTTCGCTCCCGCGCCATACAATGGTTGTATGGTGCGAGCTGAGACTGTTCTTGAATCCTGGAAGACCGTACGGCAGGACACGGCGCAGGCCGTGGAAGACTTTCCGGAAGAAGAGCTGGATTTTAGCCCTGCTGAAGGCCTCATGACCTTCCGGGCGATTACAACGCACATTATTGAGGCTGGCAATTCTCTGACGGGAGTTCTGCTTGACGGAATGACGGATCTCTCGGGCGGGAAGTTTGCCCAGGTCCGAGGCAAGTATGCCCCCGATCTTTCGGAGAAGTCGGGAAAGGCAGAGCTGATCGAAAAGCTGCGTAGTATGATCGAGGAGCGCTGCTCGCGGCTCGCAGCGCAGCCGCCCGAGTTCTTCTCGGAGATGATTACGCGCTTCGATGGGCAGCAGATGACGCGCCTTGAAATGATTCAATTCATCAAGGAGCACGAACTGACACACCGGTCGCAGCTCTTCATGTATCTTCGGCTCAAGGGAATCGTGCCGGTGACGACCCGCCGAAGGCTGGCGCAAACCGCAGCCAAACCGTAGATCTAAGCGTAGAAGGAACGGATCGTGTCCGAGATCCAGGAGATCTCGGACTCTCCGAGTTCAGCCTGCACAGGCAGAGCCAAGACCTCCTGGGCTGCACGCTCTGCCTCCGGAAAGTCGCCGACCTTGTAGCCGAGCCCGTGAAAGCAGTCTTGAAGGTGGAGCGGCAGGGGGTAGTAGATCTCCGTCCCGATTCCAGCCGCGGTCAGGTGGGCCCGCAATTCGTCCCGGCGCCGGCATCGAATGACGAACTGATTCCATACATGGCGAGTCTGATAGGGCGCTGCCGCCGGAAGGGTGACCGGGGTACCAGCGAGCAACTGCTGATACAGCGCCGCGTTGCGCTGCCTGCCCTGCGTCCAGGAGTCGAGGTATTTCAGCTTGACGCGCAGCACCGCCGCCTGAAGGGCGTCGAGCCGGGAGTTCCATCCGACCCACTCGTGATAGTACTTCCTCCGGCTCCCGTGCACCCGAAGGGCTCGAAGGCGATCCGCCAGACCGGCGTCGTTTGTCGTCATCATGCCGCCGTCGCCGTAACCGCCCAGGTTCTTGCTGGGGAAAAAGCTGATGCAGCCGATTGTGCCCAATCCCTGGGCGCGCCGTCCCTTATATTCGGCCCCGATCGATTGCGCGCCGTCTTCGATCACCGCCCAGCCGTTCTTGCCCGCAATGTCCAGGATCGGATCCATGTCGGCGCAGCCCCCAAACAGATGCACCGGCACCACCGCCTTGATGTTCGGATGCTTTCGGGCCGCGTCTTCCATTTGGTTCACATCGAGGTTGAAGGTTGCGGCGTCGATATCACAGAAGACGGGCGTCGCTCCGGCGTGAACGATTGAACCCGCAGTTGCGAAGAAGGAAAACGGAGTCGTGAGCACAGCGTCGCCCGGCCCGACGCCAGCGGCTGCCAGGGCCAGGAGCAGTGCGTCTGAACCGGATGCGCAGCCGACGGCGTAGCGTGTCCCGCAGTAGTCTGCGATCGCCTCTTCCAAACGTTCGACTTCCTCTCCCAGGATGAACATCTGCGATTCAATCACTCGCGTCACCGCGGCCATTACTTCGTCGCGAATCGACGCATGCTGCAACCGCAGATCCAGGAGCCGTACCGGTTCTCTTTTCGCCTGCATCACATTCGCAGTATACGGAAACGGTCTCAAGCCCCGCAGTCCTCCTTGGAGGATTGAGGCCGGGCGAGACGCAGCCCGCCCGGCGCCCGCTGATGATTACTCGGCTGGCTGAATGCTATCTACCTTGATGATTCCGGTCTTCTCATACAACGTTCCCGTGACCTTCACTTTCTTAGCAGCGTATTTCTCAGGAGCTTTCTGGTCGCTCAGCCGGTAGATCTTGCCGTCGGACAGAAGGGCGTATTTATGCTCTTTGCTCGACCGGACGCACTCACGCACACACTTCTCGTTCGGTTGAACGTTCATATGCGCATGATCCTTGCCGCACATCGTATCCGTGATGACGCCGGTAAACGTCCTCGCTTGAGAGGCAGCAAGCATACCGGCCGAAATGATGAGGGTAAGTATTGTTTTCTTCATTGTTTGTCCTCCTTGTAAAGGTCCAGTATCCTTAGACCCTTTTCTTTGTTGAGCCGCTGCCAGAGCTCGTTGTAACGATCCTCGGACAGCGGTTCCTTAAGCTGAAAATCAAATTCCTTCCGGTCTCCGTAATGAAGACTTCCGTGTTCGAAGGTAACCATCGTCAGGCGAAACGGACCGGACGTGCTGAGATTGTCGATGTCGCGATAACGCCAGGTGCGCGATTTTCCCGGGTCCTCGCTCTTGTATGTGATACGATCCTCGCCGACGACCAGGACTCCATTGCTTCCGTTCACGAGTCCTCGTAATTTCACGGGCACAGTCCACAGCGCCTTTACGTCATCGGCGGCGAGCGCGGCGACAAAACGCTGATCCAGGCGATTCTTGAGCCGGTCGTAAGCGAGCTTCGGATCCTGCCCCGCCTGGAAAAGAAAGGTGATTTCTTCATCGGCTCCAAGCCGCCAGACGCGGTCCCTGTAGGTCTTGATAAGAATCGCCTTCTCGCTCAGCTCGAGCTGCTGGATATCCTGGTACTGCCAGGCCCAGGTGTGGAGTTTGCTGGCCGGCTTCTTCTCTGACGCTTCCCTATAGATGATCCCGCCGGCGTTCAGAGCCAGGGTTCCTTCACACGAACCTCTCCAATGCTTGTGCAGGACCCGGTATTGCAGTTCACCTTCGGGCCATACATCTTTGCCCTCCACTCCATGAAGCGGCCAGGTAGCGATCAGCGTGAGAGCAATCAGGCCACAGCTTGTTTTTTGACTTCCGAATGCCATTTCCACACCTCGTAGATCGCGGGGTAAACGACAAGCTCCAGCACGAAGGATGTGAAGACGCCCCCGATCACCGGAGCGGCGATCCTCTTCATAACGTCCGAGCCCGTTCCCGTCGCCCACATGATTGGAACCAGACCGATGAACGTTGTTGCTACGGTCATCGCTTTCGGCCGGATGCGTTTCACGGCACCATGCAATATGGCCGTCTGAAGGTCCTGCAGGTTCCGCATCCGGCCTTCCCGCTTTGCCTGCTCATAGGCAAGATCGAGATACAGCAGCATGAAGACGCCCGTCTCCGCGTCGATGCCGAGCAGAGCAATCAAGCCTACCCAGACGCCGACGCTCATGTTGTAGTCGAGGATGTACAGGAGCCAGATTGCGCCTATCGCAGAGAAGGGAACAGCCAGTAAAACGATGGACGTTTTTACCAGCGACCTGGTATTCAAATAAAGCAGAAATACGATGAGTACGAGCGTGACAGGCAGAACGATTTTCAGCTTTTCCTTTACGCGCTCCATCGCCTCGTATTGGCCGCTCCATTGCACTGAGTAGCCGGGAGGCAGGGTGAGACTTTCGCGTATGAGCGCCTTTGCCTCATCGACGTAACTGCCGATATCCCGGTCTGCCACGTCCACGTAGACGTACCCGGTCAGGAGCCCGTCTTCGTCGCGATACATCGACGGCCCTGAAACAGTCCGTATCTCCGCAAGCTGTGATATCGGTACTTGCAGCTTCCCGCCAAGGACAGGAACGAGAACACGACTCAGACTGGCGATATCGCTGCGGAAATCCCTCGCGTAGCGAACGCTGACCGGATACCGTTCACGCCCTTCGACGGTTGTGGTCACAGTATCACCGCCGATCGCGTTCATCACGACAACCTGCGCGTCAGTGATCGTCAGACCGTAGCGGGCGAGCTGTTCCCGCTTCCAGTCAAAGTCGAGGAAGTAGCCGCCTCCCGTGCGTTCTGCGAAGACACTGCGTGTCCCTCTCACTGTCTTGAGGACGCGCTCGAGATCACGCCCAATCCGCTCGATTTCGGCGATATCTGCTCCGTAAATCTTGAGGCCGACCGGCGTCCTGATTCCCGTCGTCAGCATGTCAATGCGAGCCTTGATCGGCATCGTCCATGAGTTGCTGACTCCCGGGATCTGCATTGCGGCGTTCATCTCTTCCACCAACTTCTCTGTCGAGATGTGGTCCGGAGTGATCTTGCGCAGAATCTTCTTCGCCCATTCAGGGGACCACGACGAATACCACGTACCGACCTTCCGCCATTCGCTCGCAGGCTTCAGCAGGACAATGGTCTCGAACATCGAGAGCGGGGCGGGATCGGTTGACGTTTCCGCACGTCCCGCTTTTCCAAGGACAAGCTGGACTTCCGGGAACTGCATCAGGATGCGGTCCTGAACCTGCAGCAACCGCTGTGCCTCGGTGATGGAGATGCCAGGCAGGGTCGATGGCATGTAAAGCAGTGTTCCTTCATCGAGCGGCGGCATGAACTCCGAGCCCAGCTTCTGAAATACGGGCACTGTCACCGCGACCAGGGCTGCGGCACTGCCGAGGACAACCCACTTCCACTGGAGGGCCCAGCGGCACACGGGTTCGTACAGGCGTACCAGCAGGCGGCTGACCGGATGCCTCTCCTCCGAATGAATCTGCCCGATCAGCAGGGCAGTTGCTGCGCGCGCCAGCCAGCGGGGACGGAAGCGGAAGTTGCCGGCGTGCGTGAAGGTGAGCCGCAGAGCAGGGTCCAGCGTAATGACGAGAACGGCAGCTACGATCATCGCCAGGTTCTTGGTATAGGCGAGCGGCTTGAATAGCCGTCCTTCCTGAGCCTCCAGCGTAAGCACCGGCAAGAATGCGACCGCGATCACGAGGAGACTGTAGAAACTGGGACGCCCTACCTCTTTCACTGCGGCGAGCACCACCTCCTGCACCTTCCCGGGCCGTCCGGCTCTTTCCCATTCCTCCAGCTTCTTGTGCGTCTGCTCTACCACGACGATGGCCGCGTCAACGAGCTCGCCCATCGCAATCGCAATGCCGCCGAGCGACATGATGTTCGATGTGAGCCCCATCGCCTTCATCGGAATGAAAGAAATCAGGAAAGCGACCGGAAGCGTGATGAGAGGGATCAGGGCGCTTGGCAGATGCCAGAGAAAGAGCAGGATGATCGCCGAGATCACCACGAGCTCTTCAATGAGCGTCTCTCGTACGGTGTCAATCGATTTCAGGATCAGGTCGCTGCGGTCGTATGCCGTAACGACTTTCACTCCTGGCGGCAAGCCGGGAGCAATCTCATCGAGCTTCGCTTTGACGCGCTCGATGACCTGAAGCGCATTCTCGCCCTGCCGCATGACGACAATGCCGCTAACCACTTCGCCTTTGCCGTTCAGATCAGAAACTCCGCGGCGGAGATCCGGTCCGATCGTAACGGTGGCAATATCGCGGACACGAACGGGCACCCCATTTGCGCTCGCCGCAACCGCAATATTCTCGATGTCCGCCAGACTCTTCGCATATCCGCGCCCGCGGATCATGTACTCCGCGCCGCTGAACTCCACCAGGCGCCCGCCGACATCGCTGTTACCCTCGCGCACGGCCTCCACGACGCGGCTGATTGGCAGGTTGAAGGCTCTCAGTTTATTCGGGTCCACGTTCACCTGGTATTGCCGGACGAAGCCGCCGAGCGGGGCGACTTCTGCGACGCCAGGCACGGACTGCAAGTGATAGCGCAGGTACCAGTCCTGCAAGCTGCGAAGCTCAGCGAGGCTGTGCTTGCCGCTCTCATCGACGAGAGCGTATTGGAAGACCCAGCCGATGCCAGTGGCATCCGGGCCAAGCTCCGTCTTCACGCCTTGAGGAAGCCTTGGGAGCACGCCGGAGAGATATTCGAGCGTGCGGGACCGGGCCCAGTAGATGTCCGTGCCTTCCTCAAAGAGGATGTACACGTAGGAGTAGCCGAAGTCGGAGAGGCCGCGAACGGTCTTGACTCCAGGGACCGCCAGCATTGCGGTGACGATCGGATAGGTGACCTGATCCTCGATGATGTCCGGGCTGCGATCCCAGCGGGAGTAGACGATGACTTGGGTGTCGCTCAGATCCGGAATGGCGTCGAGGGGTATGTTCTTCATCGACCACCAGCCGGCGAAAGCGGCGCAGGCGACGAGTAGAAGGACCAGGAACCGGTTGTGTCCGCAAAACTCGATGATCCGATCAATCATCTCTGCGTACTCCGTGTCCTGCGGCCGCGCCTGCGTTGGGCCACTTCAACTGACTTTCTGAATTGAGGAGGAAGTTGCCGGAGACCACGATCCGTTCGCCTTCCTTGAGCCCTTCGAGAATCTCAATCCGGTCGCCTAGCCGTAATCCCGTTGCGACGTTGCGCGGCTCAAAGTAGCCGTCGCCGAGATCCACGAAGACAATCTTCCGGACGCCCGCATCAAGCACTGCTTCCGCGGGAACGACCAGACGCGAGCCCTGAGGGACAATGAAATCGACGTCGACATACATTTCTGGCTTCAGCACCAGGCCCGGATTAGGCGCTTCCAATCGAACCTTGAGCGTGCGGGTGTCGGGATCAACCTGAGGAAGGATGTAAGTGACGCGAGCGCGGATCTTGCGGCCGGGCAAATATGACGCCGAAATCGTGGCCTCCTGACCGACGCGCACGAGGGCGGCATCGGATTCGTAGACGTCGGCGATAATCCAGACCTGGCTCAAGTCAACCAGCGTGTAGATCTGCGTTTCCGGACCGATGCGCAGGTTTGGAAATGCATTCCGCGCGGTGATGTAGCCGGAGGCTGGCGCCTCAACTGTGACGGACCGGATCGGGGTCTGTGTGTGCTCCAGCTCCTGGATTTGTTCTTTGCTCAGGTTCCAATGCTCCAGCCGCCGCCTGGCCGCCTCGACCATGCGTTCACTGTCGTCGGCCGCGCCCTGCACCGAACTGCGCGCCATCATCTTTCTTGCGGTCAGCGCGAGCAGATACTCCTGCTGGGAAGCGATCAGCTCAGGACTGTAGACCGTGAAAAGCGGCTCGCCTTTCCGGACATAACGGCCGGTGTAATCGGCGTTCACCTTTTCGATCCAGCCTGCCACGCGAGAATGCACGTGCGAGATGCGGCGCTCGTCGATATCGACCTTTCCGACGGTGCGAAGCGGGACGGAGGCCGAGGTGCGATCGACCATGCCAGTCCGTACGCCGATCAATTGCTGCTTCTCAGGGCTTACGTGAATGCTGCCCGGCACATCTTCTGCGTAGAAGGGCTCCAGATCATTGCCCGTTTCCGGATTCAGTCCTGGATGATCGGAATGGTACTTCGGATCCTTCGGGTCGAAATAGTAAAGAATCTTTCGATCGCGTTTTGACCCGCCTTCTCCGCCGTCCGCATACACCGGTTCCAGACGCATGCCGCAATCCGGCGCGATGCCGGGCTTATCCGACTTGTACTGCGGATGCATGGGGTCAACCCAATAGAGAACCGTCCGCTCGCTCTTGCGAGGAAGAGCCGGCGCGGATCGGCCGCGGAAGTACCAACCGGCCGCAAAGCCGGCGATGACGAGCACAGCCACAAGGAGACGCTTCATCGTTCGAGCAGCTCCACACCGGCCATCTCTTCCAGCCGGATCAACGCAAGGTGATAGTGCAGCAGCTCCTCGTTGTAGCCAATTTCGTACTCGAGCACTGCCAGCGCGTTGTTGAGCAGTGTTGTGAGGTCGGTTTGTCCCGTTTGATACGCGGGCATCGAGCTTTCCAGTGTCAGCCGGGCCTGCGGCAGCAGCGTGTCCTGATACATGGTCAGCAGACGGCGCGATGTTTCCGCGATTCGATAGTCGTCCTGCATGCGGAACAGCAGCGCCTGATCGGTCGTCTCGTAGTCGCGGCGCGCAGCGCTCAGCGTAGCCGTTTGCTCGGCGACCCCCGCCCGCTGTTTGCTGCGCCAGGAGGTGGGTAACTGAAACTCGACGCGGAACATGTACATATCCGGCATGCGGCCCATATTGAAGTAGCCTGCCGAGAGTGTGTAGTCGGGATAAAACTCCTTTCGAGCCAGATTCACTGCGAGCTCTGATCGCTCGATCATCTTCTGGTCTCTTCGGATAAGCGGCGAGTTGCGCCGGGCTCGCGTGACGAGATCTTCGAGCGTCACATCGAACGGCTCCATGACCGGGTCCGCGGGCCTGCCCAGTGGGCTGCCGGGGCGGCGGGCCAGGAGCTGGTTCAGTTCCGCTTCTTGCGACCGTTTCTCCTGCTGCATCCGCTCGATGCGGAGAGTCTTTTCGGAGATCTGTGTCTGCAGGCGCAGCAGGTCCTGCTGTGCCGCTTCACCAAGCGCATACCGCGCCTCGACTGCTCGGAGGATTTCCCGCAGCAAATCACGGCTCTGCGCCAACAGGTCAATCGCCTTGTAGGTATGGTTCAGGCGGTGATACGCAGACTTTACCCTTGCGATGACAGAGAGCTGTGTCGCCTGGTATTGCCAAAATTCCGAATCGGCCTCCCTCTGCGCGATTTCTCCCCGCAGTTTGCGCTTGCCCGGGAAGGGAAACGTCTGGGAGAGCATCAGACCGGCGTTCGCCACTGGATCGACGCCGAGACCGGCAAACGGACGAGGGCTGCCTGTGCTGGCGTATCCAAGCGCCAGCATTGTCTCGGGCAAACTGGCCGCCTGCGACGGACGCTGCCGTGCTGCTTCACAGCGCTTCTGTGCTGCAAGAATCTCCGGATTGTTCTCCAGCGCCTCAACAATGAGAGGCTGAAGGCGCATCCGGTCTTCGGCATTCAAAACAAATGTCAAAGTCAGGATCGATATGAGGATCGGGACACGCACACTTCCTCCCCATCAACACACGAAAGTTACGAAAGACTAGCTGTAGGGAGAGTGAGATCTAGATCAGGAAGGATGCGTGAAGGACGAAAAGCCCGGGAGGGGACTGTTTGGGGGGATCCAGGTTCGGAAACGCATTCTCCGAGACACCGATCGGGCTCAAAAGGCTTTCGGCAGTGGCCAAGGGCGCCGGGGAAAGCGACTGGAACCGCCACCCATCGAACTCAGGCTTGTCGTAGCTCCGGACGTGGAGATGACCCTTGCAGGGATCGGACTTCGAGTCGTGGGGCTGAACCGGTTTCCCGCAGTGATCGGTTTGCGGCTCTTGCTTGGGGCAGCAATTGTGACTGGCAGGGGCCGGATCGATCGAGGCGCAGTTAGCGCATTGCCCCCAAACCATGCCGATGATCAGCATGGCGGCGAAGGTCGTGCTGAGCAACGAGCGTAGCACCTATCCCTGAGGATAGCAGAATCTGCAGGCGCCGTTGGCTTGCGCCGCCTGCTATCTTTGCATCATGCGTATCCCGATTCTTGCGCTTTCGTTGTGCCTGCTATACCTTCCTCTGTGCGCTCAAGTGCCGGTACCGGCGTGGGAATCTTTGAAAGCCGAGATTTTGCGGCACTACCGGGCGTTGATCCAGATCGATACGAGCGACCCGCCCGGGAATGAAGCCCCGGCTGTTGAGTACCTGCGGAAAGTTCTCGAAGCGGAGGGAATCCCTGTCAAAATCTTCGCCCTTGATCCGAAGCGCCCCAATCTCGTCGCGCGCCTGAAAGGAAATGGCGCCAAGCGCCCGATCCTCATCATGGCGCACACCGATGTGGTCGGGGTTCAGCCGGAGAAGTGGACCCATCCGCCCTTCTCTGCCACGCTTGACGGCGGATACATTTACGGACGCGGCGCCGTGGATGACAAGGATAACCTCACGGCGGGTCTCATGACGATGCTGTTGTTGAAACGGCTGAACGTACCGCTCGAACGCGATGTGATCTTTCTTGCGGAAGCCGGCGAGGAAGGTAACGTCCGCTTCGGCATTCAGTACATGGTGGAGAATCACTGGCCTGAGATTGAAGCCGAGTATTGCATTGCCGAGGGAGGCGGCCTTGTGCGCAGCGGCGGCACGTCCATTCGAAACATCGTCGGGACCTCGGAGAAACGCCCCAATTCGGTCCGGCTGATTGCGAGAGGTCCTGCTGGACATGGCTCGCGCCCGCTGCCTGATAACGCGGTCGTTCGTTTGACCAACGCGGTTTCGAAGGCCGCTGCGTGGCAGACGCCGATGCGTCTCAATGACACCACACGCACGTACTTTGAACGCCTTGCGACGATCAGTTCACCCGAAGCAGCCGCGCGCTATAACAATCTCGTCAACCCGGAAAAGACGGCTGCGATTCAGGAGTACCTCAGGCTCCACGAGCCTATGCATTACTCAATGCTTCGAACATCAATCGCTCCGACCATCCTCAAGGCCGGTTTCCGCGTCAATGTCATCCCCTCGGAAGCGGAAGCGACGCTCGACATCCGGGCGCTGCCGGATGAGAACATCCCGCAATTTCTCGAGGAGCTGAAAAAGGTGATCAATGATCCTGCCGTCGAGATTGTGCCCACTGGACTGTCGTCGCGCCCCGCAGCGCCGCCCTCGCGCCTGGACACGGAGCTCTTCAAGGCGATCGAAGCGGCGCAGCGGCGCGTGTATCCAGGCGGTGTCACGCTCCCCTCGATGTCGACCGGCGCCACGGATAAATCATTCCTGCAGGCCCGCGGCGTTCAATGCTACGGCATCGGCGCGCTGACGGACGAGGAAGATGCGGCCAAAGGATTCGGTGCGCATAGCGACCAGGAGCGACTGCTCGAGTCCGAGCTCTACCGCTTCGTGGTCTTTAATTGGGAGATCGTCACCTCCGTTGCGGCATCGCGGTAGCGCTGGTGACGCTGCCTTATTCCTGATATAACTATTTGGAACATCGGACTGGGATACTACCATGAACCTCAAGACCAACCGTCGCGATTTCTTCCGGGGCATCGGCGCTGTCGCTGCGCCGGCCATCCTCGGCGCTTCTGATAAGGCGGGCACGAAGCGGCCTATCGTGGGAAAAGGTGAGTTTACCTACGAGGTGATTCACGACTGGGGTGAGTTGCCGAAGACAATCGCTTACGGCAACACGCACGGTGTCTGTGAGGACTCGCAGGGCCGTATCTATGTGCATCACACGGTCAACAATGTCAGCGAAAGCCACGACACCATGGTGGTTTTCGATGAAAAGGGCAAGTTCATCCGGAGCTGGGGCAAGGAGTTCAAGGGTGGCGCCCACGGACTCCACATCCACAAAGAGGGAAAACAGGAGTTCCTTTACTTGTGCGATACGCGCCGTGCGCTGGTCGTGAAGACGACGCTCGAGGGAGAAGAGGTGTTCACCATCGGCTATCCGAAGGAAGCCGAGGAATACAAGCCCGGGCCGGACGGCAAGTTGAAGAAGTACAGTCCGACGAACCTCGCGATCGCTCCGAACGGGGATATCTACGTCGCTGACGGGTACGGCTCCAACTACATCAACCAATACAATTCGAAGGGCGAGTATATCCGGACCTTTGGTGGCACCGGCAAGGAGGCGGGAAAGCTTTCCTGCCCGCACGGCATCACGATCGACAAGCGCGGCAAGGAGCCCTTGCTGCTGGTGGCCGATCGGAGCAACAACCGCCTTCAGTATTTCACTCTGGACGGCAAGCACGTGAAGTTTAGCGAAGGCGGCGTCAATCTGCCCTGCCACTTCCACCAGTACAAGGGCGTAACTGTGATCCCCGATCTCGCGGCGCGGGTCACGCTGCTCGATCGCAACGACGCCGTAATCACCCATCTGGGTGAGGACCCGAGCAACACGTGGCGGGAACTTCGGAAGGAGCCGCGCGACAAGTTCATTCCCGGGAAGTTCATTTGCCCGCACGGGGCGTGCTTCGACCACAAGGGCAACATCTTTGTCGTGGAGTGGGTCGAAGTCGGGCGCGTGACGAAGCTCCGCAAAGTTTAGGGTTGGGTCTTCAAGGCCTCAACGCCCGGTCCAAGTAATTTAGTTTCAGGTCGAGGGGGGCTGTTCCCCCCCGACTGCTCCCCCTGGTTTACTCCCTCCGTCCGGCCGTCCAAGTAATCGGCGCCACATAGTCCTCAAGCAACCGGCTGTTCCTAACGATAAGTCCAGCATGACGATTGGGCGAAGGCTCGTGATGAGCTTCGGAGTAGTGTTGGCTTTATTGGTAGGTTTGGGCGTCTTCGCGATTTACAGCAGCAGCAGTCTGCGCGGCCACATGAGCAGGGTGGTAGAAGGGAGCGGGAAGAGGCGGTTTCTGGCGGCGCAGATGGCCGGATCGGTACAGGAGCAGATAGGTTTAGCGAGAGGCGTCCTGGCTTACGGCTTACTGAAGGACCGCACCTCGATGGAGCGGATGCAGGACGAGTTTCAGGCTGCCAGCCAGAAGCTGCAGCGTCAGATGAGCGCTTTCGAACGGCTCATCGAGGCGGGACAGAGCCGCCGGGCCTTTGAAGATCTCCGAGGGCGCATCAGGGAGTTTTCGCTGAGCCACGCAGAGCTGTGGCGCCTTGCCTCAACGGATCAACTGGAGGCGGCCAGACAGATTTGGGAGAATAACGGGTTGCGCCTTGGCATGCAGGCCCTGGACGCCGCTGAAAGCCTGGCGAACCAGGAGACGGACGTGATGGACCGGGCGCTGGCGGCAGCGAATTCAACAGTGAGCACGGCCCGCTGGCTCTTTGCCATCGCGGTGCTGCTCAGCTTGCTGGTCGCCGCCGGCTCCGCCTGGCTCCACCGGCAAGTCGTGGAGGATCTGCGGGCTGCCTTGATGGAGTTAACTGAGGGTGCGGAGGAGGTTTCGTCCGCCGCCAGCCAGGTTTCCGCCTCGAGCCAGTCGCTGGCGCAGGACGCTTCCCAGCAGGCAGCCTCTTTGGAGGAGACGTCGGCTTCGGGTGAGGAGATCAACTCGATGGCGCGGAAGAACGGAGACCATTCACGCGCAGCGGCCGATCTCATGAGCCAGTCGAACGAACAGTTCGCGCAGGCCAGACACTACCTGGACCAGATGGTGACGGCCATGGCGGAGATTAACTCATCGAGCGACAAGATCTCGAGAATCATCAAGGTCATTGACGAGATTGCCTTCCAGACGAACATTCTGGCCCTGAATGCCGCGGTTGAGGCTGCGCGGGCAGGAGACGCGGGCATGGGGTTTGCCGTGGTGGCCGACGAAGTGAGAAATTTGGCGCAGCGGTGTGCTCAAGCCGCAAAAGATACGGCCACGCTGATCGAAGAATCGATCACAAAATCGAACGAAGGCCGGATGCGCGTCGAGCAGGTGGCGAAAGCCATCAACACGGTAGCCGAGGAGGCCGCAAAGGCCAAAGTGCTGGTGGACGAGGTCAACCTTGCCAGCCAGGAGCAGTCACGCGGGATTGAACAGGTGGCAAAGGCGATCGTCCAAATGGAACAGGTGACGCAGCGCGTGGCAGCGACGGCGGAAGAAAGCGCCTCCGCCGCCGAGGAACTTAGCGCACAGGCGAACGCACTGAAGCAGATTGTCAATCGAGTCTGGGTGATGGTGGACGGGACTGCTGAAATCACCAGGGAGCGGGTGAAACTATAGCGTAAGCCCGCCATCCACCATGAGAACCTGCCCTGTAATGTAGTTGTCGGGCTCCAGGAAAAAGCGGACGGCACGCGCAATATCTAAGGCCCGACCGAAGCGAGGGATAATGCCGCCCTCCAGGTAATGATCGTACTTACCTGCGGCAATACTCGCTTCGGCCATGCCGGCCGCCGTAACCCCGGGGCTGATCACGTTGATGCGGATGTTCGGCTTACCCCGGTATTCCTTGGCCAAAATGCGGGTTGCGTGCTGCAACGCAGCTTTCGCGCCTGCATACGCCGCCGAACCGGGAAACAAGGCGTTTGCCTGCATTGTGGAGAACAGCACAATGGAGCCGGATACACCCTCTGCCTTCATCCTTTCTGCTGCTTCTTTGGCTAGCAGGAAAGGCCCGAGGTAGTTGACCTCATAGGATTCGTGCATCTTCGATTCCAGCTCCTGAGGGTCCTTGACTCTACAGGGATCACCCGTGAACACCACTAATCCGTACAGACTCTCAGCGGTGTTCAACAACCTTTGGCGGTCGCTCGCCGATGTAAGATCGGCCTGCACCAGAGTCGCGATCTCTGAAAGCTCTTCCGCCCGGTCTCGATTCCTGTGGTAGCTGACGATCAGATGAGCGTCTTCCTCCGCCAGCAATCGAGCGGAGGCGGAACCCAGCCCTCCGGATCCTCCTGCGAGGATGATCGTCTGACGCGCTAATGTCTCACGCAACGACCTGCTCCTCTGCGGGCTGTTCCGTGCCCGCGTTTTTAACTGCAAGGTAACCACAACCGACTGTAGCCAAAAATAAGATCAGGACTTCGCTGTCGCCCAAATTCAACTCGAAGATACCGGTAACCAGAATGGAAATCACCACCGCGATGCCGCCGTGCAACACCGCCCGGGCGAGGCCCTCGTGGTCTCGGAGCTTCCGCAGGGCGCGCCGGAAATCGGCCACGATTCTCCCCATCAGCCACATCAGGGCGAGCATCGTAGGAATTCCTCGCTCGGCGGCGTAATGCAGATAGATGTTGTGCAAGTGGCCGTACCAGCCTTCGGGCAGCGGCATCGGCACGTCCGGCGGAATATACTTCGTGAACTGCTTGTTCACCTGCTCGGGGCCGAGGCCGAAAAGCGGATGAGCCTTGATCATCTCCCAGCCCGTCCGCCACGTGACGATTCGATGTTGATTGGAGTCAATTTGCGCTTTAGGACGCGCCGCGGACAGGATGCGCTCGCGAACCGGATCCGGCCCTAGCCAGATCCCCAGAACCAGTACGAGCGGCGCCACGAGGACGAGCCACCTCCGCCAAGACCACATTAGATAGAGTCCTCCGGCGGCGGTCCCAAGCCAAATGCCTCTCGTAAGATTCAGAAGGATTGACACTCCAATTACAATCCCTATGACTGCAAGCAGAGTTCGGAGCCACCCTTTGGCAGGCGCCCAGAACAGAAGTGCTCCGAGCAGAAGCAGGACGATCATCTGCTGGCCGCCAAATGTCATCCAGTGGCTCATGAAGCCCGTGGTGCGCTCTGGCACGTAGAAATCGTAGAAAGGACGGCCGAGCCGTTGAGCCTCGTCCATTTTATCCGCAAACTGCAGAAAGCTGCGCACAGCCGCTACGGCTGCAATACCTGCCCACGCAAGCATCAGCTTGCGCACGTCGCCGAGCGTGCGAAACGTACTTGATACCACCAGCAGGGTGAGAAAGACGAAGAACTTACGGATCTGCGGATTCGCAAGTGACGGTTCGGCTGACAGGAGCAAGGAAAGCAGCGTTCCGCCGGCGAAGAGGGCAAGCGGCAATCCAATGGGCGGAAACCGCAGCTTCTCCCCGGAAAGGAGCAGGGCTGCCACGGCAAGAGCCAGGAGGATGTTGGAGACTGCGATCGAGAAAACGATGGAGAAAGCGGAGCCAAACGCCAATACAAAGGCTGCCCGCTGCAGCAGGGGCATGGATATCATGATGCACCTGAATGCTGCAGGGCAAGCACGTTGTGACTCTGTGCTTGATCGTCCATGAGCGTTATCAGTATGCCAAAATGAGTCTTTCGATCGCCAGCGGTCATGCAGATCCATATTCTGAGGCACGGAATTGCGGAGGACGCAAAGCCAGGTAGTCCCGACGCGGACCGTGCACTCACACCCGAAGGCCGAAAGAAGCTACGGGAAGTCCTGAAGCTGGCGCGCGGAGCCAATGTAAGGCCTTCGCTCATCCTGACCAGCCCCTACCGAAGAGCGGTTGAAACAGCGGAGATTGCGCGTGCCGTTCTGGATGGGAAAGCGGAGATCGTCGACAGTGCCGCTCTTCAGCCCTCCGCAGACCCACGCGACGTGTGGGAAGAGATACGGATTCACAAGGACGAGAACGAGGTCCTGCTCGTGAGCCACGAGCCTCTGACCAGCCGGTTGACCGGCTTCCTGTTAAACGCCCCAAATCTGAACGTGGACTTCAAAAAGGGAGCACTCCTACGGCTTGACGTCGATGAGTTTGGAGCCGTGCCGCGCGGAGTGCTGAAGTGGATGGTGACGGCCAAACTCGTCTGACCTGGGAGTTAGCGTTTGGCTGCCGCCATTTGCTCTTCATTCCACTTGTGAACGAGGGTCGACAGCTCGTCAACAACCTCGGGATGTACGCGTCTCAGGTTCTTCGACTCTCCCGGGTCCGCTTCCAGATCTGACAGAAAGACGCTGTCCTCGCCCTCGAGCGGTTTGCGGCTCTCCGGGTCTCCATCCCAGACGATGCCGTTGATCACCAGCTTCCACTTCCCGCGCCGCACAGCCAGTTGCTTGCCAGATGACCAGAAGATGGCTTTGTGCGGCGACGGGCTTTGCGATACGGCCAGCGGGAGGATGTCTTTTCCGTCAATGACGTAGTTTTCAGGGATGGAAACACCCGCAGCTTTGCAGATTGTCGGCAGTACGTCCATTGACATGGCCACCTCTGACACGACCTTGCCTGCCGGGACCCTCCCTGGCCACCGCAGGATTCCCGGCACGTGCATGCCCCCGTCAAACAAGCTGAATTTGAAGCCCCGGTACGGCTTGTTCCGTCCGGCCGTGGCGGGCTGCGAGTTCAAACCCGCGCGCGCCTCGGTAGTGGCGCCGTTGTCGCCGAGAAAGAAAATGCACGTATCGTCGCTGACGCCTGCTTTGCGGAGCTCTTCCAGCACGCACCCGATCGCATCGTCGACGGCCGCGATCATTGCGGCGTACACGCGGCGCTCGAACGGAAGGTCCGGGAAGCGGGCAATGTACTTTTGGGGCGCATGCATCGGATAGTGGGGTGCGTTGAAGGCGAGGTAGAGAAAGAACGGATCGTTGCGATGACGGCGTATAAACTGGACCGCCTCATCGCCGATTCTCTCCGTCAGATACTGCCCGTCCTCAAAAATCTCCGTCTCATTTCGCCAAAGATCGTGATAGTTGGGAATGCGAGGCTCGCCCCAATAGTAGCGGTGGGAGTAGAAATCGACGCAGCCCGAATGGAAGCCGTAGAATTCGTCGAAGCCTTTCTTGTTCGGAGCAGAATCGCCTCTGCCCAAGTGCCACTTTCCAACTAGGCCGGTCGAGTACCCGCCGCGCTTGAGCAGCGAAGCAATCGTTTCCTGCTCGGGCCCGAGCGCCCCGCCATTCGTTGGGACGCCGGCCCGCATCGGATAGCGGCCAGTCATCAGGGAAGCCCGGGCGGGAGCGCACATCGGTGCATTCGAGTACCAGTTTGTGAAGCGGACACCGGATGAGGCGAGCGAGTCGATGTTCGGAGTCTTCAGATCCTTTGCACCGTAGCACCCAAGATCGGTGCATCCAAGATCATCGAGCAAGATGACGATGAAGTTTGGCTTTCGACGACCCTGGGCCTCCATGCCCAATCCGGAAACAGCACTGAATCCGAGAGTCTGAAGCATCGTTCGCCGATCCATGTTCCCTCCGCTCTCAAAGAGTACGAACTGAACGTGAAGGCATCATATCAGCAATCCTGCGGCTGACGGGGAGGTCAAATCCCATCTTTATTCCAGACGGCATATGTCGAATAAATTGCAGAGATGAAATGATGGATTGTAACGGTAATTACGAATCGCATCAGATGATACTTATTCATTGCAGTTTCTTATTGACGGAAAGAAAGGCCTCTCCCATACTGCGTAATCAGGGAGGTCAATGATGAATCCGCAATGGCGGTTGGCTTCTTCGCTCTGCCTGCTCCTCAGCCTCGTCAACAACGCAAGAAGTGAGTCCGTAAATCCCCTTACATTGTTGTCGCTGACGAATGTATTCAGCCTGTTTTCTCCGGATTATCGACCCCTGATATCCAGGTTTCTGACGTCGCCGTAGCTGGGGACAGTACGTATCTTCTGCTAGATTCTGGATGCAATCAATCCAATGGGCGCAGTTACATACTCCGGTTGAGTGGAAATACACATCAAGTAATTCAGTTGCCCGAGGGACACGCTCGCAGCCTGCATGTGGACGCGCAAGGTAGCGCAAACGTGCTCTGGATGAAGTCCCCGCGTGACGGAATCTCGCTGGTTCATTGCAGCTTTAAAGATGGTGCGTGCCGCACCGAACCGCTAGCAGGGAGGGAGAGCTACACGTGGCTTGTGCGGCGTGTCGGAGATCATGTTGTTGAGCTTGGCTACGACGGAAGCGTCTCAATTGACGGATCCATCGCTTTTCGACCAGAGGTTAAACCCTCACCTGGCATCCCTGTTCTTCTTACGTCCCCCGCGCAAAGGGAGGTCGTCTATCTTGACCGAGCGTCCGGATAGTTGACGATTCTGGATCCGGCCCGCTCCTCTAGTTCTGCCTCAAGAGAACTAGGAGGAGAAGGAATCGAGGAGGCTCTTGAGGCAAACCGCAAGGCAGCAGCGATGCTGCCTGTTACGAATCCTTCGGGAAACAGTAATTCGTCCCCTATTTCCGTTTATGCCGCGGCATTAAGCAGGGACGGAACGGTTTATGCCGCTCTGAGCCCGTTCAACCGGTTTGAAGGGCCATTAGTCGTTCAGTTCGACAAGGACGGCACGCCCGTAAGGACGCTTCGTTGCCAGCTTCCGAAAGATCCCACGGGGAAGGAAGTGATTACACCGGCGCATATCGGTGTTTCCGGCGATCGTCTTCTGCTCGTCTCAGGCAAGGGAGACGTGCTGACCTACGGCTTATGATCGGATTCTGGAAAAGCGGGCTCCCCTTGTAAAGGAGAACGGATCGCATAGGGGTGCGGCACGGCGGATGCCCCTGGGCTTCAGCGCTTCCTCGGGGACAAGAGAGTCATCGGGAAGCGGACCGGAGGTTAACTGAAGGTAAACTTATGTCTACGGTCCGTCCGATGTAGAATCACAGAGGTGAAGGTTATTTGTCTGTTAATTGCTGCCGCACCTCTTTTTGCGCAAACTTTTCAATTTGGTGTGAAAGCGGGGGTTCCCGTTACGGACTTTTTTGATACTGCTACTTCTGGACAAATCAGCTACTCTTCTTTAACCCGCCGCTACACGGTGGGTCCCACTGCAGAGCTCCGGCTTCCGTTTGGGCTAGGGATTGAAGTCGACGCCCTCTACAAGCGCTTTGAGTACGAGCACACGGAGGACGGCACAACTTCCGGAGCTCGCGGTAACTTTTGGGAGTTTCCCCTTCTGCTGAAGGTTCGGGCTCCTGGCGCTCTTGCGCGGCCCTACGTGGCTGGAGGCTTCTCCTTCCGCACAATTCAGGGGCTCGCGGAGTTCGGCGCCGATCTCCTTCCCGGAGGCGATCCTCCCGAATTGCGGGACAACAGCACCAGGGGGGTGGTCTTCGCGGGAGGCCTGGAAATCCGCGTGCCGTTTTTCAGGATTTCGCCGGAAGCGCGTTACACGCGTTGGGGCTCGCGTGCTTTTGATTCTAACAATGGCCTATTAGAATCTAATCGCAATCAGTTTGAATTCCTGGTGGGAATTACGTTTTGAGAATTGCGATCTTCGGGGGTACATTCGATCCCATTCACAATGCCCATCTGACAGTGGCGCGGGAAGCCGCGGAGAAATTCCATCTCGACAAAGTCCTGTTCGTCACTGCAGGGAGTCCTCCTCATAAGGAGGAACCTGTAACGCCTTATGAGCTGCGTCACCGCATGGTTGAGCTTGCATGCGAAGGTGAGCCTCGTTTCGAGCCCTCCCGGCTTGACGCGGTCGGACGGAGCTATTCTATCCACACGATCGAGAAGGTGAAGGCGCGGCTGCGCCCGGAGGACCAGCTGTTTTTCCTCATCGGCGCCGACGCCTTCGCCGAGATACAAAGCTGGTACCGGGCGGAGGATGTAATCCGCTCGGTTGAGTTTATCGTTGCCGCCCGTCCAGGCCACACCTACTCGGTTCCGCCCGGCGCCAGGGTTCATCGCCTGGACACGGTTGCGTTTCCCGTCTCTTCCTCCGGGATACGGCGGAAGCTGGCGGCAAGGGAGCCGGTCCCCGAGCTGCCGCCAAAGGTCTACGAGTTCATTCTGGAACACGGCCTCTACCAGGACCAGCCGAGCCCAAAATCTCACTAGTTAGAAGAGAGCGGACGTGGCGTCCGAAAGCAGAGAGGGGCGAGCTAGCGCCCGCCCCTCTCGTGATTGCTGGATGCGGATCGTTAGAACGACAGTCGCAGGCCAAACCGGAACTGGCGGTCCTGGTTACGGTCAGCCGAAGTGATCGCCATAAAGTTGTTGGCGTTCACAATGTTGCCCTGTGCATCCACTACCATCGATGACACGTCAGCAGTAGCACCGCTAGGATTGTTAAACCGAGGTGTGTTGGTGACGTTGTAGCCCTCCGCTTTGAACTGGAGGACGAAGCGTTCCGTGATGTTGAAGTTCTTGAAGATGGATGCATCCAGCTTCCAGAAACCGGGGCCGCGGAAGGCGTTCCTGCCGGTGGCGCCGAAGCGGAACACGTTTGCCGGACGCTGGAAGTTCGGGTCGCGGAAAGCGCTCGGATCGTAATAGAAAGTACCTGGCCCCTTCTGGTCCACTTTCTTCAGCGGGCCGACGAAGTCGGCCGTTTGTGTGCTTCCTGGCGCGTTCAGCGAGGCGCCGCTGGCGGTCACTGTGAACGGCGTACCGGAATAGGCGCTGAACATGCCGTTGACTTCCCATCCGCCGAGAATGAGGTTGGCCGGGCCTTCCATGCTAAACCGCTTTCCTTTGCCGACGGGAAGCTGGTAGGTGTAGGCCGAAGTGAACATATGGGTGCGATCGTAGCCTGCAGGCGCCCGGTTGCGCCTCAAGGCGGGCTCCCAGTTCGTCAGCGGAAGCCCCACCCAGCCATCGTCGTCAAAGTAATTGATTGTCTTCGACCAGGTGTAGCTGTTCTTCATGAAGAAGCCGCCGGCGACCTGACGGTCCATCGTCACCTGCAGGGCGTGATAGTTGCCGTTGACGAAGCCATCCCACATGTTGAGGGTAATGTTGCCATTCCGCTCGAAGTAGGGGCGCCCGCTGGGTCCCGTGCCGGGGGCGGCTGCGTTGATGTCCCGGTCGCCCAATTGGCGGACGGTTTGGGTTCCAACGTAAGCGATGCTGCCAAGGAAGCTGCCCGGCATGCGCCGCTGAATCGTGAAGTTCCAGCTTTGGATGTAGCCGCGATTCAGTTGCCCGCCCCAAGGGCTCCGGGGGCCCATATCCACGTTGCGTGGCAGGGGAATCACACCACTGCTGACGTCGGGCGTCGGCACTTCCGGAATGCCCTGATCCAGCGTCGTGAGGATGCCGTACTGCGTGCTTGCGGAGTTGCTCGCCGTGATGGTGGCGGGGTAGAGTCCGCGCAGCGGCCGGGAGAAGGGCAGAGGGTTGGGGGAGATGCCATAGCCCGCGCGGATTACCGTGCTATCCGTAGCGCGGTAAGCGAAGCCGATTCGAGGCGCGAACAGCTTCCAGGATACGGAGTAGCCGGCATCCCGAGGCGTATTGCCGAGTCCGCCGAGGTAGACGAGGTTTGTGACGGGGTCCCAACGCTCCAGGCCGCGATCGTCGCGATTGATGAGCGGGTAGTACTCCCAGCGCAATCCGAGATTCAATTTCAAGCGCCGCGTCACCTGCCAGCTGTCACGGAAATACAACCCATACTGCCATTCGCGAGTCTTCATGTCGAAGAACTGGATGGATTTCGAATAGCCGGTAACCTGGCCCAGCAGTGCTGCGGCGTAGGAGTTGATGGATTGCGCGACGCCGCCCTGGATCATCGTCGCATTGCCGCCGAACGTGATATTCCCGCGCGGGTTGGCCGTTTCCGGCTGCCAGTGATTCAGCGCGTGCCGAACCATATCGAACCCGAAGCGCAGGTCATGCGATCCGTGCAGCTTCGACACGTTGGTGCTGAACGTGTAGCTACGATCATTCCGGAACGTGGGAATCCATGTTGCTGTCTGGCCCCAGGCAGAGAAGCCATGGTTAAATTGCGGCATGCCGGAGTACCGGTCGTCGTTGGCGTACTTCTGACCGCCATTGGTCCCCGGGATTCCGAACACATCCGAGCCCCAGTTCTTCCCGAAGTCGAGACCCGTCACAGTTTGATCGAAACGCGTGTAGCCGAAGACGCCATCGATAAACATGGTCGGCGACATGACGTAGTTGAATCCTAAGGTGGGTATCTGGACGGTCGTGTCACCGTCGCCGGGGCTCGCTGAGCCAATGGGCGCGCCAATCAGTTCCCCAAAGGGAACGAGACCTGTTACCGGAGCATCCATGCGGCTATACTTGCCCCAGATCATCAGCTTTTCGGTAACGTTCCAGTTGGACTTGTAGTCGTAGTTGTTCCGGTCCAACTTGAAGGTGCCGGATGCCGTGTAGTTCTGCGAAAGGCCGAATGCATCGGTGGCCTGGCGATTCGGAAGCGGAGCCATCTTTTGAATCTCGTTGAATATCGGGCTGATCCGATTCGCCGGAATGATGTTGTTCGGGAATGGAACGCGGCCGGTGCCGTCCGGACTCCCGGTGGCAGGATCATAGATCAGCGACAGCCCGGTCAAGTTGCTGAAGTCGCCACGGCGGATCGCTTCTGTCGGCACACTGTAGGCGCCAACCTGGCCCGAACGCTCGGTTGTCCGCTCAAAGCTTCCGAAGAAGAACAGCTTGTTCTTTACAATCGGACCGCCGAGCGTACCGCCGAAAATGTTCATGTTCGCCATCGGCAGGCGGTCAATGCGGTCGAAATAGTGCCGTGCTTTCAGTCGCTGGTTCTGGTGATACTCAAACAGGACGCCGTGGAGCTCATTGGTGCCCGATTTGGTCACGACGGTGATCGCAGCCCCACCGGCCATTCCCTGTTCGGCATCGAATGAGGACGTGGAGATGTTGACGTTTTCGATCGACTCAACCGGCTGAACGTAGACCGTGTGATGAGGCAACCAGATAAACACGTTCGTCGCGCCGTCAACGCGCGTGTTGTTGTTGTTCCTGTTCGTGCCGTTGACGTTCGTGGTAAGCGCGCGCCCGGGTGTGTCTACGACCGCATTCTGGAAGGCAGCGGGCGTTGCTCCAGGGACAAGATTGATCAGGGTCTGATAGTTGCGATAGGCGGAGAGCGGCATGTTCTGGACGACGCTCGAAGTAATTTCCGTTCGAACGTCTGACTTATCCGTTTGCAGAGTTGCCGCTGTCGCGCTGATAGTAACTTGTTCCGTTACCTGACCTACTTCCAGTCTGGCGTCGACACGGGTGACGTTGTTGATCGTAACCTGTACCGACGAGAGAGTAAGCGTGCGAAATCCATTCGCGGAAACCCGAATTTCGTACTCTCCGGGCAGCATATTCGGAACGGTGAAGCGTCCGCTCTCGTCTGCTGTGACCTCTCTGCTGGCTCCGGTTACTTTGTTCAGAATTGTTACCGTGGCATTGGGCACTACTGCGCCTGCCGGATCTTGGACCAAACCTGCGATTGAGCCGTAAAGTACCTGGGCATTTGCCGGTTCCGCCAACAAAAGCGCGAGCACCAGGACGGCTGTGCAATGTAGCGTAGTCTTGGAGATCATATAGCTTGAAGATTCTTCTCTTAGCCTTGAACTAAACCTCGGCTTCTTGTGCGAGCAATCCGCCGGTTTGCCTGGCGGCCGTGCCCGAGCGAACAATCAGCACTGTCTTGAGCGGAACAACAGAGGATGATCTTGGTGTGAATCGTGAACTGGACAACAAAAGCTGTCCATGTCATATGCCCGGCTTTCCCCCCAACAACAGTAATAGCTATTGAATAACCGATGTCTCTAACTCCGTCAACCCTGATTTTCCTAGTAACTGTAAGAGTGCCTACGACTGTTAACTAGTGGACGGCGCCATGAGTGCGTAAGGGCCGGGTCCTAACCAGTCCATAACTGTCTGTTGACCTATCCTGAAAGAAGAACGCCAGCCCCATTCGGGAAGCCGGGAGGGAAGCTGGGGAAGGACGGGCGGCAGATGAGGAAAGAGGGAGCTACGGAACGCCTTCGGGCGCTGCTTCCAGATATTTGGGAGTTGGTACGGCCGAGGCGGGCGCCTCTGGCGATCGGGCTGCTGCTCATCGCTATCAGCCGCGTCGCGGGACTCGTGCTGCCGGCCTCCAGTAAGTATTTGATCGACGACATCATAGGCCGGGGACGTAGAGAACTTTTGGGTCCGCTTTTGGGTGTTGTGCTGGGCGCCGCTGCCGTTCAGGCCGCATCTTCCTACGCGCTCACGCAGCTATTGTCAAAATCCGCCCAACGGCTGATCGCAGAGCTCAGGCGCAAGGTTCAGGCTCACGTCGGCAGGCTGCCCGTGAGCTACTACGACACGAACAAGACCGGATCGCTGGTTTCGCGAATCATGACCGACGTCGAAGGCGTCCGCAACTTAGTCGGAACAGGTCTGGTCGAGTTCCTTGGCGGTCTTGTCACTGCGGCCATCGCTCTATTCGTGCTGTTCCGAATTAGTCTGACCATGACCTTAATTGCGGTCGTGGTCCTTGCCGCCTTCGGTTGCGTGCTCCAGTACGCGTTCCGCAGTCTGCGTCCGATATTTCGCGAGCGCGGAAAGATCAACGCGGAGGTTACCGGGCGGCTGACCGAATCGCTGGGAGGCGTGCGCGTGGTGAAGGGCTATCACGCCGAGGCGCGGGAGGAGGAAGTCTTCGCAGCGGGCGTACAGCGTCTGCTGGACAACGTCATTCGCTCGTTGACAGGCGTCTCGCTGCTCAATGTCACCGCGGCCCTTGTCACCGGAGGCGTCGGCGCTCTAGTGATGTTTGTCGGCGCGCAACAGATTCTCGATGGCAAGCTGACGCTCGGAGGATTTGTCACGTTCACTCTGTTTCTCGGGTTTTTGGTGGCTCCGGTGTTCCAGATCGTGGGGATCGGGACGCAGCTAACGGAAGCTGTGGCGGGTCTGGAACGAACGCGCGAAGTGCTTCGCGAACGGCCCGAAGACAACGATCCCAGGCGTACTGTCGCCGTGCCGGCGAGCGAGATCCGGGGATATGTCAGGTTTGACAGCGTTACGTTCAGCTACGAAGAGGGAAAGCCGATCCTTCACGGAATTTCGTTTGAGGCTCGTCCGGGAACGGTTACCGCTCTTGTCGGGTCCTCTGGATCCGGTAAGTCCACAATCATTGGTCTCATCGCGGCCTTCTATACTCCGGATTCCGGTGCGGTCTTTGTCGACGGCTACGACCTGTCGACGGTAAAGCTCTCCTCCTATCGCACGCTGCTCGGCGTTGTGCTTCAGGAATCCTTCCTGTTCGACGGCACGATTCGGGAGAACGTCATGTTCTCTCGCAGATCGGAAGAGCG
>CALGAR010000110.1 GCA_937959285.1 uncultured Bryobacterales bacterium | reverse complement strand
GCGGTAGAGGGCTCCAATCTGGACGTGACCGTCGGCGCCGATACGAGCGGCGGGCAGATTGTGCTCGATAAGATCGGCGGAAATGCCTCGGCTCGCACCGGCGGGGGCGACATTCAGCTTGGATGGATCGGAGGGTCGGTTCGCTGCCTCTCAGGCGGAGGGTCGATTCGCGTCGAACGGGTTGACGGCGAGGCGTGGCTCGAATCCGCCGGCGGTGAGATCTTCATCCGCGAGGCGCGCGCCCCCGTGCGCGCTTCCACAGCCGGGAACATCCAGGTGGAGAAAGCGACCCATTCCGTCGTGGCGAAATCGGCGGGAGGGCTCATTGAAGTAAGGCAGGCGGGCGGTCCTGTAATCGCTGAAACTGGCGGGGGCTCGATCCAGATCGGCTCAACGAGCAACGTCCGCTGCGAATCCGGGGCCGGTCCAATCCGCCTTCGTGACGTGACCGGAGCCCTTCGAGCCTCAACCTCGCTCGGCACCATCCTTGCCAACCTGACCGCAGACGGAAAGCTGGAAGACTCCGTGTTGAACACGGGCGCCGGTGACATTATCGTAACCATCCCGTCCAACTTAGCAGTGAGAGTTTGGGCACAGACCGATCCGGCGTGCAGCGGCGGACGCGTCGTCTCCGACTTCTCCGAAATTCGCGTCCGAAAGGAAACCCTGCCGTGCTCCGCTCCCGTCATCGCCGAAGGAGCCTTGAACGGCGGCGGTCCGCTGCTGCGGGTTTCAGCGGCGGGCGGCTCGGTTTACCTGCGGCGTCAGAAGTAGTTTTCGAAAGGCTTTGATATGAAACCAGGGTATCTTCGTTCCTGCCGCAGGGCCTCCGCTCTGGCGGCACTGGCGATGGTTGCAGGAACTGCCGCGCTCCACGGGCAGATCACGATTGGCCCGATCCCTCATCACTTCCCAGACCCGTGGGAAATTCGAATCGCTGGAAGCGGCAGTTTTCTTGGAGTAGGGGTCGCGGAGATCGATGCCGAACGCAGCAAACAGCTGAACTTGAAGGAGGAGCGTGGCGTTGAGATCACTCGGGTGGAGCCCGGCAGCCCGGCCGAGAAAGCCGGATTGAAAGTCGGCGATGTCGTCCTGGAGTACCAGGGGCAGCGGGTCGAAGGCACGGAACAGTTTGTACGCTTGGTGCGAGAGACTCCACCCGGACGAAACGTGCAAATGGTAATTAGCCGAAACGGGACAACCTCCAAGGTCCCAGCCCAGATTGGAACCCGTCAGGCGATGATGATTCCCCGCGAGGGGGATTGGATACGGGTGATGCCGCGCGGCGAGTTTCCCGAAATCGTGATTCCCGACGTACCCAAAGCTCTGATGGCTTGGCGTAGCGGCCGTCTTGGTGTTGAGGCGGAGTCGATCGATTCCCAGCTCGCAGAATTCTTCGGCGTAAAGGAAGGCGTGCTCGTACGCTCGGTGATAAAAGATTCGGCAGCCGATCGCGCCGGAATCCGCGCTGGTGATGTCATCGTCCGGGTGAATGACACAAAGGTAGCGACGCCGCGGGACATCTCCGCATCCCTTCGAGGACTCACCGATAAGAAAACAATTCCGATCGTCGTTGTCCGTGAAAAGCGTGAAGTGACGCTTTCCGTGACTGTGGACGAGGATGCCTCCGGCAGCCGCCGGTTTGGCAAGACCACAGCCCGCAGCACGAAGCTTTAGCTGGTCCTACGTTTCGTTCGCAACGTTTTGATGAACCTTGAGCAGCAGGTCGACTTCGTTTCGGGGCAGGCTGAGCGCCGCCGCGATCTGATCCGGGCGGCTTCCCCTGCGATGCATCCGAAGCACGCGACTTCGCTTGCTCAGGTTCATCGACTGGCTGAACGGTATTACCGGCTCCTCAGCCCCGGGCGGATTCTCGCGAAGTGCGTCAAGCTCGCTGCGCATCCGGGCCAGAGCCTCCTCCAGCTTCCTCCTCTCCTCTGCCCCTTTCTGGCGTTCGCGATACACTTCTCGCTTGAGAGTCACAAACTGGTATAGGCATGCCGCGATGCCGAGCGTCAGCAAGACGTAGTGGCCGATCGGTGAGATGACCCAGTCCATCCGTTACCCCTGATCCCTAGCTGAGCGTACGCAGCCTCTCCTGACGGCTGATGATCCGCTGAATACGGACACCGTAGTGGCCCTCGATCACAACGACTTCGCCGCGCGCAATGACGCAATTGTTCACAATCACCTCTACCGGCTCAGAGACGCTTCGGTTCAATTCCACGATCGAGCCCGTCGTCAGCTTGATGACATCCTTCAGCCGAAGCTGGGTCCGGCCGAACGAGACGCTGACCGGCAACTCCACTTCGAGCAAGAGGTCGAGCGTCTTCGATTTTTCGGTAATCACCGATCCCGATGCTTCCTGCTGCTGCTTGTCAACGGCTTGACGATTACCTTCTGCGTTCGCCAGCGCGTCAAGCAGAGCGTCACTGAAACCAACCCATAGCGGCAGTTCCGGAGCGCCGGGGAAGACCACTTCCACGACTGCGAGAGGAATCTCAGGGACGCTTTCGGCATATCCGCCGTCTTTGCAGGTGACCTCCTGATTCAGCCGCTTGCCGATGGCCTGAGCAAGACCGGAAAGCGCCTGCGAGAGGATCTCCTGATAAGTACCTTTGATGTCCTCTTCGCCCGGCTCCTCGACGCCCGCCGCGTGCATCGCCCGGGTTCCAATATGGGACCAAGATTCGTTTGGAGCGCCAACCCAGACATTTGCCGAAGGATGAAGCGAGAAGCTCTGCTGCCACCATAACTGGCCGCCCGGCGTCTCCCCGCGCGTCGCTTCCTCGACCCTGGGCAGATCGCCCGTCATGGATTGCAAGCACTGACTGAGACTGCGAATCCACTCCGAGAGGAGCCAAACCTCTAGATCCCGCGATCGCACGGCCACCTCTTCTTCAGATAAGCTCGCAACCGCATAATCGCCTGGGACTTCAACTGCGATACGCGAGACTCATGAACTTTGATTACCTTGGCAATCTCTCTCAGCGTCAGCTCTTCCTTGTAGTAGAGGCTGAGTACGAGCCGCTCGACGCGGGGCATCTTCTCGATGGCTTCAGCCAGCAGCCGCTCCAATTCGGAGCGCTCAAGAAGCCGCGAGGGCCATTGGTCCTCCGAATCGGCAACGTATCGCAGCAAGTCCCGCCCGTCGTCTTCGCGCCACGCCGACTCCAGGCTGCCCAGGTTGATCCCCTGTACTTCTACGAGCCACTCGTGATACTCGCTGACCGACAAATTCAGCTCAGCAGCAATCTCTTCCTCGGTCGGCATCCGATGCAGCCGCTGCTCAGCGGCGCTGATCGCCGACTCAATCTGCTTTGTACGCTTGCGCTGCTGCCGCGGAGCCCAGTCGAGCCCGCGGAGGCTGTCGAGGATTGCCCCGCGGATCTTGTATTCCGCATACGTCTTCAGCTTCACGTTGTGGCCCGGATCGAACCGGTCAATCGCGGAAATGAGGCCGATGATTCCTGTCGAAATGAGATCTTCCAGGTTCACGCTCTCCGGAAGCCGCTCGTGGATCCTCTTCGCAATCAAGCGAACCTGAGGCAGGTGCTCGAGAATCAACCTCTCGCGCTCCTCGGCAGTCACCATTTCCGTTGCCTGGTAAGGATGCATTGCTCCTATGCCTTCGCTTTCCGGCCGCGCAACGTTATGCAGCCACGGCCGCGCTCGCTCCAAAATCCAACACCAGTCCTACAAGCCGCCGCTTCGTTGCGGGCTCGAGATCCTCGGGAACGGCCGGACCGTCGCTCAGGTACGTAACCGGCAGGCCGCTCCGTATACAGGTGTTCAGAATGGAACCATGAGAATCCGTCTCGTCCAGTTGAGTGAATATGAGCCCGTTCGGCCGGAACATTCGAAATCGATCCACTGCCCGAAGCAAGTCAGCAGGCTTCATCGATGCGGGCAGGACGAGGTTCACGTCAATATCGTCCCGGCTGCAGAGATAATCGGCCAGCAACTCCGCTTCCTGCATATCCCTTGAGGAGTATCCCGGCGTATCAATGAGGATAAGACTCTTGTTCTCATGCTCCTGGATGGCTTGCCCCAGTGCCCACGGCGTCTCAACCGCAGTGAAACCAAACCCCAGAATCGCCGCGTAGGTTCGCATCTGCTCGACAGCGGCAATCCGCATCGTGTCAATCGACAGGATCTGCGTCGGTCTCCTGGCGCGGAAGCCGTACGTCGCCGCGAGCTTGGCGAGTGTCGTCGTCTTTCCCGCCCCCGGAGGGCCGACCAGCGCTATGATCCGCCGCCCCTCGCCGGAACTCCTGTCGAGAGGATCGGTCACAGAGATCGACGACTCGATCTCTTCGGTAACCAGCTCCTGGAGCCGGGCAACGTCCGCCTGAGAGTACCGCTCAAAGGTCCGCTCGCCCATCTTCGATTGAACGCGCTGCAGGAGCTGGTCGATGACGTCTCCCTGGAAGCCTTCTTCTGCCAACAACATGCTGATTCTGCGGATCTCGGGGTTTTGCAACGCGGGCGTAACTGGCGCCGGACGGTGAATCGCTCCAGCCATTCTCTCCACCTGCCTGCGGAGCTCCGCAATCTCCTGCAAAAAGCTGCCCCACGGGATGGGCACTTGCGCTTCCGCAGGAGCAGTCTGCGGAGCGCTTTCGACCGGAGAAGCCTGAGGCGCGGTCGCGCGCGCCGGCGCCTCCTCCGTCGCAAAGACAACCTCGTACTGGCCCAGATGGCGCATTGCTTTGTCAGCCTTTCTGGAGTAGACAATCATCGTTTCCGGGCCCAGTTCCTCGCGAGCCTGCTCCACTGCAGACTCAACCGTGTCGGCGTAATACGTCTTCAACTTCATCCTTGCTACTCCGTCATTGCTCTTCTGTAGGTGCTAGTTTGCCTGCCCTTCATCGAATGACCCCCAGAGACAGAACCTTCACTCCGGCCGGGACTTCGTTATGGGCAAGAACCATCAGGTTCGGAACTGCAGACTCGGCAATCTGCCGCAGAAAGAAACGCGCTCCCGAACTCGCCAGCAACACCACCGGCGTCTCCGGCGCGCCCACAGCGCGGGTAATCCGGTCCAGGATGTCCCGAATCCGCTGTGGAGGCAGGTTCAGGTGGCTGGTGCTCTCGCTGTGCTCGACAGCCGACTCAATCTCCCGCTCGAGCGCGGGATCCAGAAACCACGCAGGAAGGTCGCCCGCCCCGTTGAGGTACGGTTTCACGACCATCCGCCGGATCGATTGCCGTACAAACTCTGTCAAAAGCACCGGGTTCCGCGTCACCACCGCCGCTTCTCCCAGGGCTTCCAAAATGCTGACGGCGTCGCGAATTGAAACCCGTTCCCGCAGGAGGTTCTGCAGAACCTTCTGTACTGTCGCCAGCGGCAACAGCTTCGGAACCAGATCTTCAACTACTCGCGGATTCTCCTCGGATACCCGATCCAACAGCCGCTTGGCGTCCTGCCGGGAGAACAGCTCGTGCGCATGCTTGCGGATCACTTCCGCCAGGTGCGTGCCCAGGACGCTCACTCCGTCGACCACGGTATAGCCGGCTGCCCTGGCGCTATCCGCAGCCTCCGTGGGAATCCACAAGGCAGGAATGCCAAACGCAGGATCCTTGGTAGGCGTTCCCTCGATCCTTGCCTGCGCCCTGCTTGTACCGATCGCAAGGTGGCTGTTTTGAGGGATTTCAAAACGCGCAATCTCGACGCCTTTGAGCGAGATCACATACTCCCGGGCTTTCAAGCCGAGGTTATCCGTCACGCGAACCGGCGGAAGCAGGTAGCCAAAGTCGGCCGCAAGCTGCCTCCGAATGCCTGCAATGCGTCGCAGAAGCGGCGAGTTTTGCCCTCCTTCGACAAACTTCACCAGCCCCAAGCCGACTTCAACGGCCAAAGGCTCCACCTTCAGCAACGACTCCAGGCTCTCGCTCTTTGCCGGCGAGGCAGGCGCCGGAGCGGCCTTCTCGGCGAGTTCGTCCTTTTGGCGCAGCCTCCATCCGGCGAAGCCGGTGCCTGCTCCCAGAAGCAGAAACGGGATCTTCGGAAGTCCCGGGAAAGCTGCCATCGCGATGAGCACGACCCCAGCCAGCAGCAGAGGCTGCGACGAACTGAGAATCTGTTTTCGGAAATCGATTCCGAGCCGTTCGTCAGAGCTTGCGCGCGTGACGATGAGACCGCCGGAGACGGATACCATCAGCGCAGGAATCACCGTGACGAGCCCGTCTCCGATGGTCAGAACCGTGTAGGTCTCGATGGCTCGCCGCAAATCCATGCCATGCTGCAGGACACCGATGAGGAAGCCGGCGACGATGTTGATACCCGTAATCAGGATGCTCGCCACGGCGTCGCGCTGGGTGAAGCGTGAAGCGCCATCCATTGCGCCATAGAATTCCGCTTCCGCTGCGAGCGCTTTCCGGCGGCGCCGCGCTTCTGCCTCGTCGATCAACCCGGCATTCAGGTCCGAATCGATCGACATTTGCTTTCCCGGCATCGCGTCGAGCGTAAAGCGCGCTGTCACCTCCGAGATGCGCACCGCGCCGTGGTTGATGACCACATACTGAATCGCGATCAGCACCAGAAAGATGACCGCGCCGATGATGTAGTTCCCCCCAACGACGAAATTGCCGAATGCCTCGATGACTTCACCAGCCGCCGACGTTCCCGCGTTTCCATTGAGCAGGATCAGGCGCGATGAGGAGATGTTCAGGGCCAGCCGGAAGAGCGTCAGCAGAAGCAGTGTCGTCGGAAATATGTTGAAGTCCGCCGGCTTGGTCGTATACATCGCCACCAGAAGCACGATCAGCGAGATCGTGACGTTGGCGCTGATCAGGACATCGAGCAGAAAAGGCGGCAGCGGCGTGACCATCGCCAGGACGATTCCGAGCACGGCAATGGGAACGCCCATCTCGCCCCATGGCAGAGCGGCAAGCCGCGCGGGGAGGACGGTCGCTTGAGACGACGGCTTGGTCCCTCCCGTCGCTTTCGTTTTTCGAGGTTCGCCGCTCGGAACCGTCTGTGCACCAACCGGAGCAACTGATGTCGTTGACGTAGCCATATCTCCTATCCGGGTAGCCGTTGATTCATGAGGCGGAAGATGTAGGCGAGAACTTCAGCGACGGCGCGGTAGAAATGCGCCGGAATCTCCTCTCCGACCTGGACCGACTTGTATAGAGCCTGCGCAAGCGGCGGATTCTCGACAATCGGCACCTGGTGATCCGTTGCAATCTGGCGGATCCGAAGAGCAATGAGATTCTTACCCTTCGCTACAACCCTAGGCGCCGCCATTGTCTCAGGCTGATAGCGAATCGCAACGGCGAAATGGGTCGGATTCACGATCACCGCCGTTGCCGTCGGCACTTCCTTCATCATCTGGCGCCGCAGGAGCTCCCTCTGCATCCGGCGCAGCCGCATCTTTACCTGAGGATTTCCCTCGCTCTCCTTCAGCTCATCGCGAATCTCCTGCTTACTCATTCGCAGATCTTTGTAGTAGCGCCGCCTTTGGCGGAACAGGTCGATTGCGCCGAGCAGAAGAAACGCGAATGCCGCCCGCCAGAGGAGGTCGAGCATCGTTTGAAAAACGACTCGCACACTCGCATCCAGCCCGCGCAGCGGCAGCGAGAGATAGGTCGAAAGATTCGTTGTCACAACGGCGTACAGCGCGGCCCCGAACAGCGGCAGCAGCAGGAGCGCCTGCACCAGCGACGGCAGGTTGCGGCGGGGAATCTGCCGGAGGTTATTGATCGGGTTCAGCCGTTTGAGATCCGGAGCCAGACGGTTGAGCGAGAATCCCATTTGTGTCGTGCCGAGCTGCGATCCTACGGAGATCACGAGCAGTCCCATACCCGCACACAACATCGGCAGAAGCACCGGCAGAATCTGCTGCCGCAAGAACACGTGAATGTCTCCTGCGCCAATCGTGATCGAGGCGCTGTTTCTCAGGAAGTGGCGCATCAGGTTCAGCAGACCTTGAAACCACGACGCTCCCTGCCAACTCAACAGCGCGACAAACGCCAGGAACTGGAGGGCGGCCACAAACTCGCCACTCACCGCAAAACGGCCCTCCCGGCGCGCTTTGCGGATACGTTGCGGAGTTGCTGGTTCGGTGCGGTTGTCCTTATCTGCCATTAGCGCCCCATCACGGAATGAAGAACGGTAAACGCCTGCGCGGCCATTTCGCGGTAAAGGATCGGAACGACCGGGAAGATGACGGTTAATAACGCCAGCGCGACGAGCATCTTCGCAGGGAAGGCAAGCGACAGCAGCTGGAGCTGGGCATGAACGCGCCCCATCAGCGCAAGCGCGACGTCGACCAGCAGTAGCAGCGCGACCACGGGAAGCGCCAACCGCAGCCCGATCACGAAGACATGAGCCCCAAGGTTGAACACAGCTCGTGCGGTAGCGAGCTTCGGAAGATACGTCCCGGGAGGATAGCTCTCCAAGCTGGCGGCGATCGTGCGGACCACTTCACGATCGAGGCCAGCTGCAAAGAACAGCAAATTTGCGGCCAGGCTCCCGATCGTCTGCAGCACCGCGGTATCGGCTTCGCTCGACGGATCAATCGTGGACGCATACGAGTAGCCAGCCTGCAGTCCCGCTGCTTGCATCGCGACCATGACAGCCTCCGCTGTGAAGGCCACCACCACCCCGATCAGGATTCCCAGCGCCGCTTCCGAAGCGATCCAAACCACGAGTTCGCCGATTGTGGTGGCCGGCTCGACCACGGGCCAAAACGGCAGCAGCGCGACCGCCAGCGCCAGCGAGAGAAGGATCTTCGGAGCCGACGGCGCGGCCTTGAACCCTGGAATAGGTACGAACGTGAAGATACCGCCGACTCGTCCCAGTACGAGCAGGAAGCCGTGAAGTGCGGCAATATCAAAATGCAGTTCACCGCGCATATCTGACCAGATCGCTTAGCAGTGCAGTCGTATAGGACATCAAACGCATCAGCATCCACGGCAGCAGCAGCACCAGTGCGAACAGAAAGGCCGCAAGCCGCGGGACGGTACCGAAAGCCGTGTCCTGCATCGACGTCACAATCTGCAGAAGGCTCACCAAAATGCCCGCAACCAGGCCCACAATCAGCAGCGGCAGGCAGAGCCAAAAAGCCGTCCAGAGCGCCTGCCGGATCAATTCCACCGCCGTCCCCGTCGTCATCCGAGACCTCAGTAAAAACTCTTCATGAGCGAGCCGATTACAAGGTTCCAGCCGTCGACCAACACGAAAAGCAGCAGCTTGAATGGCGCTGACAGCATCACCGGCGGCAGTTGCACCATTCCGACGGATAACGTCACGCTCGCCACTACGAGGTCGATTACGAGGAAAGGAAGAAAAAGCACGGCGCCAATCTGAAAGGCAGCCTTCAGCTCCGAAAGAATGTATGCCGGTATCAGTATCCTGAGGCTCAGATCAGCAGGCGTGGCAGGCGCCGGCGTATGAGAGATCTCGAGAAACAGAGCGATGTCCTTCTCACGCGCGAAACGCAGCAGGAATTCGCGCAGAGGTTTTGAAGCTTCTTCAAAAGCCTGGCCGGGCGTTAGCGTTCCCTTTTGAAGCGGCTCCCACCCTCGCTTGTACATCTCTGAAGCGATCGGCTGCATGATCAGCAAACTCAGAAAGAGCGCGAGACCGATGAGAACCTGGTTAGAAGGAGTCGTCTGCGTCCCAAGAGCCTGACGCAGAAAGTGGAGCACTACCGTAATCCGCAGGAACGGTGTGATCGACATGATCGCCGCGGGGAGCAGTGTCAGCAACGTCAGCATCACTGCGATCTGCAGCGGCACTGAAAGTGTGTTCGCTCCCCTGCCTGCTCCAAGCCCGATCCCGAGGAAGGAGTCCTGCGATGCGGCGAGGGCAAGAACGACCGGCATTAGCGGAGACTCCTTTCGATCCGGACAGGCTCCAGCCCGGAAGCCTCCTCAGGCCGCAACCTGCCGAGGAACGTGCAACCGCCGGGATGCGTGGCGACAATCAGGCGCCGATTACCGGCGCGGATCAAATGAACGGTGTGATTCGGTCCCAACCGGACCCGGTCGAGGCTCTCCAGATTCCGGCTGCCTGCGGCCTTCGGCCAATCTGGACGCCGGCGCAGCCACCACATTGCTGCACCGAGCAGCAGAAAGACAACAACGATCGGAATCGTCTGCGCTGCCATTGCAGTCACTCCTCGACGTTGAAGTCCGTGATGCGGACTCCCATCGTGTCTTCAATCACAACGATTTCTCCGAATCCCACCAAAGTTCCGCCAATGATGATGTCGATGTTTTCGCCCGCGGATCGGGTCATCTTGATCACGGCTCCGGTTTCCAGATCGAGCAGCTCACGGATCGACATCTTCTTGCGGTCCAGCTCAACCTCGACGTCAATCCGCACGTCCGCAAGATGGCCGAGCTGCTCCAGAGTCGCAGAGCCCGCCTCATCCTCGGCAGTTCCTCCCTTTGCCTCAAGCACCCGCATTACCCCCCTCTAGCAGCGCCATTTGAACGACGAGCGTCTCCACACCCGCCCGAATGCTCATCAACTGCTCAAGCGTGCTGAACTGGGCAAGCTGCGCCATAAACTCTGCACCGTCCGCCGGATTCAGCGGGTCCTGGTGCCGGATCTGAGCGATCAGCAGCTGCAGGAAGGCGTCTTTGCTCAACTCGTCAGGCGGCGTCGCAGGCGACTGCGTCGCCGCGCTTGCATCCGTTGTGTAAGAATTTGATACCCCTTCGACCATCAATGCCTCCGCCGGGAAGATTCCAGGCTGTTCTCGAACACTTCCATCCACTGAGGTCTCGAGCCCCGCTGGCGGTTCCGCCCATCCTCTCCCCTCTGCTGCTGCCCCTGTTGCTGGTTCTGCGAATCGCGCGGAGTCTGTGCATCGCTCTGACGGTCGCTCCGCGCCTCCGCAGCTTCGGGCGCCGCCGGGACCTCTCCAGCCGGAACCCACGACTCGGCCCTCTGTCCGTCGCTTTCCAACCTGCTCACAAGGTCGTCCAGGTTTGCTCTGAGAGTGGAAGCAAGCTCCGGATCCGAGCTGCGAACAGCGACCGCTACTCCTCCTTGGTGAACCTTCAGCCGTACATCGACGCGGTCGTCGCCGCCCCCCTCGATTCGCAATGCAATCTCAGGCGGGCCTGACGGCCGGTAAACCTCTCTCGGCTCCGGGACCTCCCGAATCTCCTGCACCGGCGCGTGATCGGTTGGCTTCGGACCGTCCGCCCCCGTTCGCCGGCTTTCAGCAGAAGCCGTCGCCAGCCCAGGAGCGGGCGCCGGGTTCGGCGCCCGCTCGTTTTCAGGGCCCGCTTGCGCCTCACCCGGCCTCACCTGCTCCCGCGCCGTGAGCTCTTGAAGAGGCGCCTGGCTGCTAGGGGCCGCATGTTCCTTTGCTTTGGCGGGAGCCGGTTCGGCTCGCCGCATCGGCGGCTCCGCTACCTCTGGCGCCTCCTGCGCCGATTGGACGCGATCGGTTTGAAGAGTTGGATGGCTCGCCGCTACGTGCTCGGCCTTCACCGGCTCCCTCTGCGCCGCCTCAGCCTGCTCCAGATCCGGTCTCATTGCCGCCTGCTGTCGGGCCCTTTGAGCCTCGCTGCCTTCGGCAGGTTCGACATAGGCCGCGAACGCAATCTCCATCGCTTCAGCCGGCTGCTCGGGCGCCGGCTTTGCCTTTACCCCCGAGGGCGTCGCGACACGCTCGGGTAGCTCTTTCGGCGTTGGTATTGCCGTCAGCCGGATGGGAGCCTCAAAGGACGCGCCCGTATCGGAGGCCGGTTCCGCTGACACCTGTGCGCTGCCGGGAGTGCCATTTGCGGTATCACCGGACAGGGGAGCGTCGTTCTCAGGCGGCTCAGGAAGAAGCGGAGCAGCAACGGGGAAGGCGAAAGAAAAAGGCTTCGCCGGTACGGGGTGAGGGGGAAGCGGAGCAGGAGCAAGCGCAAGAAACTCCTCTTCTTCTTTCTCCACATCCGCCTGTTCGGCAGGCTCCTCGCCGCTGCCACCCGTTTGCTCGTGGCCCTTCGCGGAGGGAGCCTCTGCGTAAGGGAGGACCGCATCCTGCGCCGGAGCCCCGCCTTCCACAAGCGCCGCAAGCAGCTCCGGGAAAATGCCAGGCCCGACCGCATCGGCCACTTGGGCTTCGGCGAGGGGAGCGCCTGCCACAGGGATTACGTTGGAGAGACCGAGCGTCATCACGCTGGGTCTCAAGCAGGTAGCGAACCAGAGTCCGAATCCCTTGTGGTCATAGGGTTAGCGGGAGAAGGGGGTGTCGAGAGTTTGTCACGAGGCGCAGAGCGACAAAAACTTGTCGCGAGCCAGTCCATCCCTGATTGCCTTTTCGACTGACTTTTCTGGCTCTTGAGTTTTTCTTTCGCTTGGCGATTCATTTGCACAGGACCCGGGCGAGGTTCACTGCCATGGACGTACTCTCCGCAGCGGCTGCAAGCGGAATGAGGGCTCGCATCGACGTTCTCGAACTGCTTGCGAATAACCTTGCAAACGCGGGGACTGCCGGATACAAATCCGACCGCGAGTTCTATTCGCTTTTTCTTTCTGAAGAGGCTGCCGGCATCGACCGTGACCCGGCGAGAATGCCGGTGGTGGAGGGCCGATGGACCGATTTTTCTCAAGGAGTGCTCAAGCCGACAGGCAACCCCTTGGACCTCGCCCTCTCCGGGGAAGGCTTTTTCGTAGTGCAGTCGCCTTCCGGCCCTCTCTATACCCGCAACGGCGCCTTCCGAATTTCAAGAGCCGGCAGGTTGGAGACGGCCGAGGGTTATCCGGTGGCAACAGCGAGCGGCCGCCCATGGAATCTCGATCCTGCAACTCCTACTGAGGTATCGGCCGAAGGCATTGTCAGGCAAGCCGGCGTTGAGATGGACCGGCTGCAGATTGTGCGCTTCGATCAGCCGCAGGGACTCTCCAAGCGGGACGGAATGTACTTTCAGTGGCTGACGCCCACGCCTCCTCAGCCGCTCGCGTCGCAAGCGGAGGTACGGCAGGGGCATATGGAGGCCTCAAACACAGGCGGGGCCGAGGTTGCCGTCCGGCTCGTGAATGTGATGAGGCAGTTCGAAATGTTACAGAAGGCGCTGACGCTCGGAGGTGAGATGAACCGGCGGGCAGTGGAAGAAGTGGCACGGGTCTAAGCAAAAACCCTGAAGGAGGAAAGCGAAATGATTCGAGCTTTATACAGCGCGGGCAGCGGAATGACCGCCCAGCAGATGGCCGTCGATAACATTGCCCACAACCTGGCGAACGCCAACACGGTCGGCTTCAAGATGCGGCGCACCCAATTCCAGGACCTGCTTTACCAGAATCTGATCCAGCCAGGTGCGGCAGCGGGCGCTCAAACCATCGTTCCAAGCGGCCTGCAGCTAGGCCTCGGGACACGGCCTGTTTCGAACGAGATCGTATTGACGCAGGGCAACTTCATGCCAACGGAGAATCCGCTGGACCTGGTGATCCAAGGCAAGGGGTTCTTTCAGATCCGGCGTCCGAATGGGGAGATCGCCTACACGCGCGCAGGGCAGTTTCATCTGGATCGCGACGGCAATCTCGTAACGGCGGACGGTGATGCGCTCGAGCCTCAGATTACGCTGCCTCCGGAAGCCCAGTCCGTGACGATCGCACCCGACGGCACTGTGACGTACATCCTGCCGGGGCAGGCGGCCGCGCAGGTAGCCGGTCAAATCCAGCTGGCCACCTTCGTGAACCCGGCGGGACTGAACAGCCTTGGCCACAACCTCTTCAGCCCCACGGATGCATCCGGAGAGCCGACCATCGGGAATCCGGGCGGGCAGGAAGGACTGGGATCGCTCCTTCAGGGCTACATCGAGCAATCCAACGTGAGCGTCGTGGAGGAGTTTGTCAATCTCATCGTGAGCCAGCGCGCCTATGAGGCAAACAGCAAGGTGGTCCGCGCGGCGGATGAGATGTATCAGCAGGTGAATAATCTGACGCGATGATGCTGCTCGTGCTGGCATTGGCCTGTCTACCTGTTGAGGACGGCTTTATCAAAGCTTCGGATTTGGCGCCCGTCCGATCCGCGTTCGGGAAGCTGGATCCGGACGTAAAGATCGGCTATGCCCCGCAATTCGGCGTGCGCCGCTACTATCAGCCCGCTGAGCTCCGCCGTTTGGCGCAGAAGCACGGATTGGAATTGGAAGGCGAGGTTCGCGCCGTTTGCTTCGAGCGGCCGGGCGAGAAGCTCGAGCGAGAGGCCCTGTTGAAGGCGATGCAGGATGCGCTGCGGGAGGCGGGCGAGCCGGAGGTCCGCATCGAAATTCTTGACTACTACCGGCAACCGGTTCCGCACGGCGTTGTCTCGTTCCCGCGGCCTGTGCTGCCCGCCAGAGCCGGGAAGGAGCCTTTCCTCTGGCGGGGGCGCATTCGCTATGCGGGAAACAAGAGTTTTCCCATCTGGGCCAAGGTGAAGCTTTCCGCAAAATACCGGGGCGTGGTGGCAGCGGTCGATCTGCCGGCCGGAAAGGCAATCGCGGCAGAGCAGTTGCGGATTGAGGAATGGGAGGGGATACCGCTTGCCCGGAAGGCGCTCTCATCCATCGAAGAAGCTGCTGGCCGCATTCCCAGGAAAACGATTCAGGCAGGACAGCCGCTCTATTCGGCGTTGCTGCGCTCTGCCCCGGAGATTCAAGCCGGGGATGCCGTGGACGTCGACGTTAGGCACGGCAACGCGCAGTTACGGCTCAGTGCGAAAGCGCTGACCGCTGGCGAAGTGGGTGAGACGATCCTTCTCCGCAATCCAACCTCGGGGAAGGCATTCTCCGCGCAGGTGGAAGGCAAGGGGCGAGCCGTTGTCCGTCCGGGATTGGAAGCGACCGGTGTCAGGAGGCAGCCATGAAGCACGCGGCCAAAGCATTTGGATTGCTGCTCGGAGCGGCGTTGTGTGCACATGCAGCAAAGAAGAAGGAGCCGGAACCTTCGCCAATTGAGCAGTACATCCGGCAGGCGGAAGCGATGCAGGCTGCCCTGCCGAGTTCTGCCGGCTCCCTGTATTCGAGCAACGGCATCCTGAGCGACCTGACGCGGGATGTTCGCGCTTTCCGGGTTGGAGACATCGTAACCATACTCGTTTCAGATCGGGCTTCGGCAATTGCGCGAGGTAAGACGAGCACCAATCGCCAATCGAGCGTCAACAGCAGCGTCGGTGCTTTGGCGGGCCCGACAGGTCCCGCCCTATCTGGTCTTGCTTCCGCTTCGACCGCGACGCAGCTTCAGGGCCAGGGCGAGACAAGCCGCGAGACTGTGCTCACGACGACGCTTTCAGCGCGAGTAACGCATGTACTGCCAAACGGATATCTGGTGGTCGAAGGAAACAAGGACATCGCGATCAACTCCGAACGGCAACAGATTCAGGTGCGAGGCGTGCTGAGGTGGAACGATCTGTCGCCTGCCAACGTGGTTCGGTCTGACCGTCTGGCTGAATTGGAGATACGCATCAACGGAAAAGGGGTCGTCGGTGATGCAATCCGCCAGCCCAACTTCCTCTACCGCCTTCTCCTTGGACTGCTTCCTTTTTGACGCATGACACGTCTCAGCATTCTTTTCCTGCTACTGGCGATGACGCTCCCGCGAACAGGGGCGGCTGTGACGCGCGTGAAAGAACTCGCTTCTGTCGAGGGTGTGCGCGAAAACCAGCTGATCGGATACGGCCTTGTCGTTGGACTTGCGGGAACCGGCGACAAGCGGCAGACGGTTTTTTCAACACAGAGCCTGGCGAACACGCTCGAGCGCATGGGGGTACAGGTTGCTCCCCAATCCCTCCTGGTTCGGAATACGGCGGCCGTAATGGTCACGGCGAACCTGCC
>CALGAR010000109.1 GCA_937959285.1 uncultured Bryobacterales bacterium | reverse complement strand
CGCGCCGGCCCGCTTCGACATCCATGGGCCGGATTCGAATTCTCTCCGACAACGTTGCCAATAAAATCGCGGCCGGCGAAGTCGTGGAGCGTCCTGCGTCGGTAGTCAAGGAGTTGCTCGAAAACTCCCTGGACGCTGGCGCAACGGACTTGCGCATTGATGTGGAATCCGGGGGCCGGCGTCTCCTCAGAGTGACCGATAACGGATGCGGAATGATGCGCGACGACGCGCTCCTTGCGTTCGAGCGGCATGCGACCAGTAAGCTCAGCGATGTTAAGGACCTGGAGGCGATCGCGACGCTTGGCTTTCGCGGGGAAGCTCTCCCATCGATCGCCGCGGTCTCGCGGCTTGTGCTCGAGACGCGGACGTGTGAAGAAGCGACTGGCACGCGCGTCGAGCTAGCCGGAGGGAAGCTGCTGAGCTGCGAGGAAGCCGCGCTCGCACCCGGTACCGTGATCACCGTCCGGGATCTCTTCTTCAACGTCCCCGCGCGAAGGAAGTTTCTTCGGACCGAGCAAACCGAACTCGCCCATATCGCCTCTCTGGTTACCCATTACAGCCTCGCTCATCCCGATAAGAGCTTCCACTTGCGAAACGGGGCCAATGACCTTCTGCGTGTGACGCCGGTCGAGGAACTCCGGGAGCGCGTTTTCCAGGTCTTCGGAAGCCGCATATTGGAAGACCTTGTCGATCTGGGCACGCAGGAGCGCGAGCTGCCCGCTCCTCCCGGTGCTGAACCGGGCGAGTCAGGACCCGTGTTCCTTCTGCGGGGATTCGTGTCGCGTCCCCAGGTTCAGAAGCTAAATCGAAACTCCATCTTCCTCTTTGTCAACAGGCGTCTGATCAAAGACAGGCTGCTGCTGCATGCGATCACTTCGGCTTATCACAACCTGATTCCTCCTGCCTGCTATCCGTTCGCGCTTCTCTTCCTCGATTGCGATGCAGCGGAAGTCGACGTTAACGTTCATCCGTCCAAAACGGAGGTCCGTTTTCGAAACGCCACCGTTGTTCACGATTTCGTGAGGGATGCGATACGGGAGACGCTGATGGAGGCGCGGCCGGCGGCGAGCGTCCCTGTCGGCCATATCACACCGCAGCCCGCCCCCCAGCCCGGGGCGAGGCTCCCCTACTCCGAGTTTTCACAGCAGATTGAAAACGTCCGGCTGGAGCCGGACCTGGAAGCCGTTCCGCCCGCTCGTGAACCAGGAGCTTCCACTCCTGCTGTTCCTGATGAGCAGCAGTTGCCGGAGTTCACGCTACGGGCGGAGCCGGGACCCGTGCCCCGATTGGATTTCACCGCTGATCCTGTCACGTTTCCCGGGTCGGAACCCCCGCCTCCTGTCGTTCCTCCCCTGCGTCTGCGAGTACCGGATACTCACGGGAGCTTCCCGGCCGGTTTGTTCACCGACACCGGCTCTCTCACATCCCTGCCCGACCTTCGTCCTCTCGGGCAGCTTCATGACAGCTTCATTGTCGCCGCCGGCCGCGATGGACTTTGGATCATCGACCAGCACGTCGCCCATGAGCGTATTCTGTTTGAGAAGGTCTTGCGGGAAAGGGCCGCCGGAAGAGCTGAGACGCAACGCCTGCTCATGCCCATCCTCGTCGAACTCACTCCAGGCCAGCAGGTTGAGTACGCCCGTATCGCCACGGAGCTGAACGCGATCGGGTTCGAGTCTGAGCCCTTCGGCACGCGGACAATCGCCGTAAAAGCGGCGCCTGCGGGAGTTGCCTTGAGCGACGTGGAAAAGCTGATATACGAGATCCTGGAGATCGGGGAGGGGGAGCTCCGCAAGCTCACGCTCGATGATCTGCGCCGCGGACTTGCTGCTACCATCGCGTGCCGCGCGGCGATCAAGATCAACACACCGCTCGACGCGGCCAAGATGCAATACCTTCTCGATGCGCTTTCAAAGACGGATAACCCGATGAGCTGTCCGCACGGGCGCCCGATTGCACTCCGTTACGGCACAAGAGATATCCTCCGGGCCTTTCACAGAATCTAGCTGCACGCAAGTTACCGCGTGACTTCCGACTTTCGACGGACGCCTCCGAGCTGCGCTTCTTCGAGCCGCTTCGTTTCCTGCCAGGTGTAGATCATCCGGTGAGCCACCGTCAGGTTGCCGAGTACGGCAATCACCCAAAGGACCGGAGCCATGCGGTTGAAGAGCGCCCCGATGATGAGCAGGACCACGCGTTCCGGCCGCTCCATGAAGCCGACTTTGCAGCTCGGGATCGTATTCTCCGCCCTGGCCCGCGTGTAGCTGATCATGACGGAAGCTGTCATCACCACCGCAGTCAGGACCACGTAGAAATTGCGCCCGATGGAGGCGTAGTAGACAAGCAGCCCCATCAGCAGGCCGAGGTCAGAGTAACGGTCGAGGACGGAATCGAAGAAGCCTCCGAAGCGGGTGACCTGATTGGTTTCTCTGGCGACGCGGCCGTCAATCATGTCGAAGATGGCCGCGCCGGTAATGACAAGGCCAGCCTCGAAAAAGCGGCCGACGCCCAGCAGCACTGCTGCTCCGACGTTGATGACCAGGCCAATGAACGTGAGGAAGTTCGGGTGGATGCGCGATAAGGCCAGCGCACGAACGATCAGTTGAATGATCTTGTTACAGCCCCAGCCAATGGCTCGCGTGATCGTCATGGACGTACTGTATGCCCGAACTTCGCTCGAAGGTCAAGCTCCGTCATGGATGGTGGTGAGGCGAAGGATTTCGAGCTCCCGTACTCCACCTGGAATCTGGATTTTAACCTCATCACCTACTTGTTTGCCAAGCAGTCCTTTGCCAAGCGGAGAGCTTGTGGAAATCAATCCCTTGGAGGCGTCCGCTTCATCGCTGGTCACCAGCTTGAACGTGAACTCCTCGTCCTTCTTGAGATCCAGGACCACAACCTCAGATCCCAGTCCAACGCGGTCCCGCGGGATCTTCGAAATGTCAACCATTGACAGTTCACTCAGCCGTTTCTTCAACTGAGCGAGACGAGCATCAACGAAACGCTGCCGTTCCTTGGCCGCATGGAATTCGGCATTTTCGCGGAGATCTCCGTGCGCCCGTGCCTTCAGGATCTCCTTCGGCAGCTCGTTGCGCAGTTCGTACTCCAGTGCTGCGATTTCGTCTTGCAGTTTCTTCTTAAGGTCTTCCATTGCTGGAAAAGAACACTCCGTTCCGATTATAAATCAGGCTTAAGGCTCTCTCGGCCTCCTGAACCTAAGGACGTACCAGTAAGTCGACTGTCCGGGACATGCTGCCCGCTGAAATTTGAAAGGTTTGCGTTCCGTTCAATGTCCCGGTTCGAATTTGAAGACGATAGGTTCCAGGAACCCCCGGATACGCTTCGACTCCGAGTACCAAGCCTCCGCCTTCGACCGAACTCGCCAGCGGCTGCAGCCGTGTCACCGGAATCCCCGAAGCATCCGTGAGGCGAAACCAGATGGATTGCAGGGTGGACGGCGGAACTGCCTCGTCTGGCGCCGAGAGGATCGTGATGTGGCGGACCTCCTCGGACGGAACCCCCAGCCAATAGGGAAGCCGCGTATCAACCAGCGAATACCTTGACCGGATCAATACGTACCCTTGATACTCTCCAGGGCTTAGCGAATTTGCATCCCAACGGAGCGAGAGACGCGCCGATTCCCCCGGTTGCAACTCTACTTCATTGGATGCCAGCACAGGCCCCGAGGCTCCGCTGATCGGGACGACGTAGAGCCGAAACGAGTCGGTTCTTTGTCCTATGTTTGTGACTGTGAAGTCCTTCGAGACGCTGGCCGTCCCCGAAGCCACGCCAAAGCTGAGAGTCGCCGGGGACACCGTTGTGACGCTTCGTAGCGATGCCAGCAGGTGAGCCGCGCCCGAACCGGCCTGCATCACCGAAGGCGGAGCCGTAGCCCCAAAGAAGGGAAGACGGGAGCTGTTGATGAGCAGGGACCGGTACTGCTCCTGGCTCAGTCCTGGCCGCGCTGCTTTCAGAAGGGCCGCCGCGCCGGCCACCAGGGGCGCGGAGAGGCTGGTGCCGGAAGCGACCGTGAATCCGTTCGGCACGGCCGTGTAAATCGAGGTGCCTGGGGCGACAATTTCGGGCTTGATGGAAGAGTCGATGCTCGGCCCGCGGCTGGAGCTCGACGTGAGGCGGTTGGGGTTTGCCGGAAGGGATTGAATCGAGAAATCGAGGTACGCGACAACCGGAGCCTGTTTCAGGCGCGCTTTCAGATCGAGTCCATCTGCGTAGCTGATCAGTGCAGCGGGAAGCGTGGACGATCCGGCATCGATCCCGCTCATCGGGTCAGGATCCGGCCGTGTTGCGTCCGAGTAGATGACGGCTCCGACGGCGCCGGCAGCCTGAGCCAGATTCAACTTCTGCTCGAAAAGGCAGTTGCCGCGCAGAATCAGGGCGATTCTGCCACTCAGGCTTCCGGCAGGCAACGGGGAGCAGACGAGCCCGGTCGGATCAAGCTCGGCCGCATCACGAACCGGAGCGCTGAGACTTGTCCTGCTTCCCGTACCGGGCTGCGATATATAACGAGGTCCTCCCTCGATCACAACGCTGGTGGAGAAGATCCGGGAGTTTCTCATGTTGCCGACGGCGATCGCCGAGGGCGCTGTGGCTGGTGAACTGATTGTGTTGGGATCCGGCCCGTCATTCCCTGCAGCGACGGCGACAATCACTCCAGCTGCAGCTGCACGCTCGATCGCTGAGACCAGGACGTCTTCTTCCAGGCGGTTCGCCAACGAAGTTCCCAGACTGAGATTGATCACATCCATGCCATCGTTCACGGCGTCGTCCAATCCCTGGAGCACGAGGGAAATCGACCCGTTCCGTCCTTCGGGAAGCACCTTATACGACCCGAGCCAGGCCTTCGGCGCGACGCCCGTAATTCTGCCTGCCGGGCCATTCACAGGGTTTCCCGCTGCTGCCATGGCGACCGCCGTTCCATGTCCTTCGGTATCCTGAGCCGAAACATTGCTGGGACCGTAAGCACGGGCGACGATAACTTTGCCATTGGTGTACTGGAGGTCGGATTCACGATTCGCTCGGGGGAATCCTTCCGGGGGAGAGAGGCCGGAGTTCTGAAATCCGGGATGTCTCACATCGATCCCGGTGTCGAGAATTGCAATCTTGACGCCGGCTCCCGCGCGATCCTCGCCGCCCGTGAGCTGCCAGAACTCCGCAGCTGCGATGAGCGGCTCGGCATAGTCGAGATAGGCCTTCACCCGGCGGTCGGGCTGAACTCGCCGGACACCGGGCAGGGCGCGGAGGCGGGCG
>CALGAR010000108.1 GCA_937959285.1 uncultured Bryobacterales bacterium | reverse complement strand
CCGGAACGAATGGCTGACGAACTTCTGCCGGTGAAGGAGCGCGGGTTTCGCGCCTTTAAGATCGGATGGGGACCGTTTGGAAAGAGGGGCCATGCAGTCGACGAAGCGATCGTACGGGCGGCGCGGGAAGCCGTAGGGCCGAATTCGCTCCTCATGGTGGATGCCGGAGCGAGCGACGCTTTCTGGCCGCAGAACTATAAGTGGGCCGTGCGGACGGCAGAGATGCTTGCGGCTTACGATGTCGCATGGTTCGAAGAGCCGCTTCCGCCGGACGCTCTGGATGACTATCTGGCGCTTCGCAATGCTTCCAAGGTTCCGATCGCCGGCGGAGAGGTCCTGACGCGTCGCCAGTCCTTCCAGCCGTGGCTTGCATCGCGAGCATTTGATATCGTGCAGCCGGATGTGACTAAGTGCGGCGGACTAAGTGAGCAGCGGCGGATTGCCTGGATGGCTGCCGACAACGGCGTCCGGTTTATACCTCATGGGTGGAATACGGCGGTCGGCCTGGCCTCCGACCTCCAGATCGCATCGGCGCTACCTGGCACCGATCTTGTGGAATATCTGACCGGCTCCCCGTTCATCGATGAAATCGTCGCTGGCTGCTGGCGCCTGGACGAGGACGGGATGCTTGAAATTCCGAGTAAGCCGGGTCTCGGAGTCGAGATAGATCCCGACGGATTGGCTCGAAATTCGGAGGCGTCTCCTGCTGAGCTTCGGCCTTTGTTTTTGTAAGTGCAGCCTATAGAAAAGGGCTGGCACTCAAGTGTGATCGGCGTTACTCTATTTGGGGGTGCTCCACAGCCCTCGCAGGAGTTGGTTCGTGAGAAGCTACGTAAGCTCGAGACTTCGCTCTTTGGTGTGGTGCGCACCAGTTGCCTTAGGCATTTTGGCGACGCAGGCTGCATACGCACAGAAAAAGCCTGCAGGTGTTGACTTCGCCCGCGATGTACGACCGATCCTCTCAGATGCCTGCTTCCAATGTCATGGCCCCGACAAGAGCACCCGCATGGCGGATCTGCGCCTCGATATTCGCGAAGCCGCCTTCGCTCCCCGCAAGAACGGCGCTCCGATTGTTCCGGGGGATTCCAGGAAAAGCCTGATTTTTCAGCGCATCACTCATCCAAAGCCCGCGCTGCGCATGCCTCCTCCGCAGGCACACAAGGAGCTGAAGCCGGAGCAGATTGCGACGATTCAGAAGTGGATCGATTCCGGCGCGGAGTGGAAAGAGCACTGGGCTTTCAGACGACCGGTTCGTCCAAGACCTCCGGCTGTCACCAACACGGCGTGGGTTACAAATCCGATCGACCGCTTCATCCTTGCCGCTCTCGAGGCGAAAGGTCTCACACCGGCTCCGCCTGCGGATCGCCGGACACTCGCCCGCCGCGTTGCTCTCGATCTCACGGGGCTGCCGCCGGATCCCGCCGATGTCGAAGCCTTCGTAAAGGACACGAGCCCGAAGGCGTACGAGACTCTGGTCGACCGGCTGCTTGCATCACCGCACTGGGGAGAGCATCGCGCCCGCTACTGGCTCGACGCCGCCCGGTACGGCGATACGCATGGGCTGCACATTGATAACTACCGCGAGATGTGGCCGTATCGCGACTGGGTCATCAAAGCTTTCAACGCGAATATGCCCTTCGATCAGTTCACCATCGAGCAGATCGCGGGCGACCTGCTGCCCAACCCGTCCATGGATCAGTTGATGGCCACCGGGTTTCACCGCTGCAATGTGACGACGAACGAAGGCGGGGTGATTCCCGAGGAGGTCGCGGCCATGTACGCCAAGGACCGCGTCGACACGACCGGGGCTGTCTTTCTTGGCCTCACGGTTGGCTGCGCCACTTGCCACGATCACAAGTACGACCCCATCTCGACCCGCGATTTCTACTCGCTGACCGCCTTCTTCCGGAACACTTTGCAGAATCCGCTGGATGGAAACATCTCGGACACGCCGCCGGTCATCGTGGTGCCGCGCGAGGAAGACCGGGCGCGCTGGCGCCAGCTCGACGAGGAGGAGAAAAAGGCGGAAGCCCGGCAGTCGGAGATCCGAAAGGCATCGAAGGTCGAGTTTGAGGCGTGGCTCGGGACGGAGGGGCGCGGAAAGATTCACGGCCCGCTGGACCCCGCCGACGAGGTCTTCTCTCTCTCCGTACCAGGGGAAGAACCCGAAATCAGGCTTCACAATCAGAGCGTACCGTTTGACCGGGCGGACGGACTCACAATCGGGGAAGGCCACATTCCCGGCTGGAAGGCTCTTTACTTCGAGGATAAGGGGTCTCTTACCTTTCCCAACCAGGCGTACTTTGAAGCGGACCGCCCCTTTGCTGTCAGCGCCTGGATCTACGTGCCAAAGGGACCGGAGACCCGCGTACTCGTCAGCCAGAGCGACCCGGACAGCAAGGGCAGGGGCTGGGCATTGGAGCTGAGCAGGGGCATCCCATCGCTGAGGCTGACCACGCAATCCAACAGGAGCTACACCATTCGTGCGATGGCTATTGACCGGCTCAAGGCCGAGACATGGCATCACGTCGCATTCTCCTACGATGGAAGCCGGCTGTTATCGGGCGTCGAGCTGTACCTGGATGGAAAGAATGTGTGGGCGGAAGGGCGCGGCAATCGCGTCCCGATGCCGGGCGACTTCCGGACATACGCACCCCTCCGAGTCGGTTCCGATGGAAAACGCTTCAATCCGGGCGGAGCCATCGCCGATCTGCGTATCTTTACCAGGGCCATTACGGAAGAGGAGGCCGCCGTCGTTGCCTCCTGGCCCGTCTTGCGGCAAGCGCGCGGGAAGAAAACGGAGGATCTTTCGGCGGCGGAGCGGGAGGCCCTGCACGACTACTACCTGACGCGCGAGTACCGGGATTATGTGAACGTTGCCGACGAACTGCGGACGCTTCGAGAAGAGCGGAAGCAACTCGCTCGGCGCGGGGCGGTCACCCATATTCAAATGGAGCGGCGTGACCAAAAGCCGTTCGCTCACATTCTGTACCGTGGCATGTACGATCAGCCCAGGGAGAAGGTGGAACCCGCGGTGCCATCGGCGCTGCCGCCGATGCCGGAGTCCTATCCAAAGAACCGGCTTGGGCTGGCGAAGTGGCTGGTGGATGAGAACAATCCCCTCACTGCGCGTGTGACCGTCAACCGTTTCTGGCAGGAGGTGTTCGGCGTTGGTCTGGTAAAGACGGCGGAGGACTTCGGGTCGCAAGGTGAGCTGCCGTCTCACCCGGAGTTGCTCGACTGGCTGGCTGTGGAGTTCCGTGAGTCGGGCTGGGATGTGAAGAAGCTGTTCAAGCTGATGGTGATGTCCTCCACCTACCGCCAGGCGGCCGTCGCAACGCCGGAAAAACTTCAGAAGGACCCGGATAACCGTTTCCTTTCCCGAGGACCGCGCTTCCGGATGGATGCGGAAATGATACGCGATCTGGCGCTCGCGGCAAGCGGGCTGCTGAACAGGCGGATTGGCGGGCCGAGCGTCAAGCCCTACCAGCCGGAGGGTGTGTGGGAGGCGGTGGCGATGCTCGAGTCCGATACCCGTTTCTACAAGCGTGATACGGGCCCCAATCTGTACCGGCGCAGCATGTACACGTTCTGGAAACGGAGCGCTCCTCCAGCGTCGATGGACATCTTCAACGCTCCTTCCCGCGAGAATTGCACGGTCCGGCGGGAGCGAACGAATACGCCACTTCAGGCGCTGGTGACGATGAACGACACGCAGTTTGTGGAAGCAGCCCGAAACCTTGCAGAGCTGGCGCTGCAGAAGGGCGGGCCAGACTGGAACCGGCGCCTGGATTTTATGACATTACGCGTTCTGAGCCGGACGCTGAGCCTGAAGGAACGCGAAATTTTGAAAAAGGCCCATGCGGACTATCTGAATTACTACGATTCCCATCCGGCTGATGCGAAAAAGCTTCTTTCGGTTGGCGAATCAGAGGCAATGGAAAGCGCGAATCCCGCGGAACTCGCAGCCCTCACGATCGTGGCCAATGGGATTCTGAACCTGGACGAGGCTCTAAATAAATGACGTACCGAGAAGAACAGGAAGCGGTCTTGCAGGAAACGCGGCGGCAGTTCTTTGCGCGCGGCGCGAGAGGTCTCGGCGTGGTGGCGCTCGCTACGATGATGAGCGAAGCGGCAACAGAGAAACCGGCCGCCGGCGGCTTGCCCGGGTTGCCTCATTTCCCGCCGAAGGTAAAGCGCGCCATTTACCTCCATATGGTCGGCGCGCCCCCTCAGATCGAGCTGTTTGATTACAAGCCGAAGATGAAGGACTGGTTCGATAAGGATCTCCCCGATTCGGTCCGCCAGGGCCAGCGGCTGACCACCATGACCTCGGAGCAGAGCCGCTTCCCCATCGCACCGTCCGTCTTCAAATTCGAGCGCTGCGGCGAAAGCGGAGCCTGGGTTTCGGAACTGCTTCCTTACACGGCCAAGCTCGTAGACGATATCACGATCATCAGGTCGATGTACACAGAGGCGATTAACCACGAGCCGGCGATTACCTTCATTCAAACGGGTAACCAGATCGCGGGGAAACCTTGCATCGGCTCGTGGATCTCCTACGGATTGGGCAGCATGAATCAGGATCTCCCGACGTTCGTCGTGCTCAATGCCAGCCACTCGCATCCGAAAGCCAATGTGCAGGCGATCTCAGCGCGGCTCTGGAGTGCCGGATTCCTTTCGGGAGAGCATGCCGGCGTTGCGCTGCGTTCGAGCGGAGATCCCGTTCTGTTTATCAACAACCCTGACGGCGTGCCGACGAAAGTGCGCCGCCGGATGTTGGACGCGCTCGCGGAGATGAACGAGATTCAGTATGCCAAGCTGGGAGATCCGGAAACGCGGACACGCATCGCGCAGTTTGAGATGGCGTTCCGGATGCAGGCGTCGGTTCCTGAGCTGACCGATCTGTCGAAGGAGCCGGAGAGCACGTACAAGCTCTATGGCGACGAGGCGAAAATCGGCGGCACCTTCGCCAACTCCTGCCTGATGGCCCGGCGCCTGGCTGAGCGCGGCGTCCGCTTTATCCAGATCTATCACCGGGGATGGGACGTCCACTCGAATCTCCCCGAAGTTCTTCCGAGCCAGTGTAAGGATGTGGACCGCGCCTGCTGGGCCTTAATACAGGACTTGAAACAGCGCGGCTTGCTGAATGACACGCTGGTGATCTGGGGAGGGGAGTTCGGCCGGACCATCTATTCCCAGGGGAAGCTGACCGCTAGCGACTATGGCCGGGATCATCACCCTCGTTGTTTCTCGTTATGGCTTGCGGGAGGCGGCGTCAAAGGCGGAGTGGTACACGGCGAGACCGACGACTTCTCCTACAACATCACCAAGGATCCGGTCCACGTGCGAGATTTACAGGCGACCATCCTCCATCTGTTCGGCATCGATCATAACCGGTTTACGTACAAGTATCAGGGGTTGGACCAGAAGCTGACCGGCGTCGAACCGGCGCACGTGGTCAAGGCGATTCTGGCATGATCGAACGAGCGGATGAAAACAACTGAGCATCAGAAAGTAGCGCTGGTTACCGGCGGGGGCAGTGGGATCGGCAGGGCGGTTAGTTTGACGCTCCAGTGCAACGGCTACTCGGTAGTGATCTGCGGCAGACGCGAAGCGGAACTGCGGCGGACTGCCGGAGCAGCCAGCCCGTCGGGAAAGCCGATTCTCGTTGTACCTGCCGATGTTAGCGACCCGGAATCCGTCCGCTCACTCTTTGACCGCATACGGCAGGAATTCGGGCGTCTCGACCTTCTCTTCAACAATGCCGGGATGAATGTGCCCCCGACTCCGATCGAGGATCTTACCTACGAGCAGTGGAATCGGGTCGTAAGCGTCAATCTGACCGGGGCATTCCTTTGCGCCCAGGAAGCGATCCGGCTAATGAAGACGCAAAGTCCGCGGGGCGGGCGGATTATCAACAACGGATCGATTTCAGCCACGGCTCCGCGCCCGAATTCCGCTCCCTACACTGCGACCAAGCACGCTATCACCGGGCTGACAAAGAGCATTTCGCTGGACTGCCGTGATTACGACATCGCGTGCGGGCAAATCGACATCGGCAACGCGGCAACGGAAATGACGCAGCGCATGACCGCCGGCGTACCACAGGCGAACGGCACGATCATGGTAGAGCCGCGCATCGACGTCCGGCACGTCGCCGACGCGGTTCTCTACATGGCGAACCTTCCGCTGGATGCCAACGTTCAGTTTATGACCGTGATGGCAACTAAGATGCCGTTCATCGGCCGTGGCTGAAGCCTCAGGCGACGTTGTGCTCCTTCAGCTTTTCGTAGAGCAGGCTCCGGTGAATTCGGAGCAATTCGGCTGCTTTCCGCTTATTGCCTCGGACGTGGGCCAGCGCCGCCTGCAATGCCTGTTTCTCCGCTTGGCCGACGATCTCCCGCAGACCTCGCTCAAGAGGCACCCCGAGGATTGTGACGCTGCTTTGTGAGGGCAGGGGAGAGAGCTCGATCGCCTCCGGCGTGATGACTTCTCCGGGTGTCAGCGCAAGGGCGCGGGAGATGACGTTTTCGAGTTCTCGCACATTGCCTGGCCAGGGATAGGAGCACAGTTTGGCGAGAGCTGCGGAGTTGAGCGTGACCGGACGCTGGGAGCGCGAAATGAAGTGCTGGACCAGCAGCGGAAGGTCGTCAAGCCTCTCCCGCAGCGGCGGGACGTCGATGCGGAAGACATTGAGCCTGTAATAGAGATCCTCGCGGAACTGCCCGCTTTGGACCATGGCTTCCAGATCCTGAGCCGTGGCCGCCACGAGGCGCAAATCCACGGGAATCGGCCGGTTACTGCCTAGCCGGTAAATCACCCGCTCCTGGACCGCCCGCAGCAGCTTCGCCTGTAGAACGAGCGGCAGTTCCGCTACCTCGTCCAGGAACAGGGTTCCGCCGTTTGCCTCCTCGAACCGCCCGATCCTTTGGTAGGAGGCGCTGGTGAAGGAGCCCTTTTCATGCCCGAAGAGTTCGGACTCGAGGAGCGCTTCCGGGATCGAAGCGCAGTTGACTTTGACGAGCGGCCCATTGGCGCGGAGGCTGTGAGCATGAAGCGCGTCGACGACGAGCTCTTTGCCGGTTCCGGACTCACCGCGCACCAGCACGGTCGTGTCAGAAGCCGCCGCCCTCCCGATGCGCTTGTACACCTCGCGCATCGCCTGTGTGTGGCCGATGAGCCGTCCGGGGGGAGCCTCCGATTGCTGCGCGGCAGCGCGAAACGCCCGGACCTCTCGTTCCATCGCGCGATATTCCAGCGCCCTCTGCACCAGAATCAGAAGGTGGTCGAAGTCCAACGGCTTCGACACGAACTCGAAAGCGCCGAGCCGCATTGCTTCGACTGCGGTCGCGTAGTTGCTGTCAGCCGTCATCACGATGACCGCCGTGTCCCGGTGGTCACGCTTCAAGCCGTTCAGAATCTCGAGACCGTTGAGTCCGGGAAGCCGGATGTCAAGCAGCACGAGATCGGGCTCCGACTCCTGGCAAATTCGCCATGCCTCGTCCCCGCTCTCGGCCTCAATTACTTCGTAGCCCTCCTTTGTCAGTAACCGGGAGAGAAACAGAAGGGCGGGTTTCTCGTCCTCTGCGATCAGAATGCGTGACATCGTGCGTTCATGCCGTTCGCAACTTTAAATCAAACTGGGCCCCATCCCTAGTGTTGCGGTAGGTAATCGTGCCTCCGAGCTTTTGCACCAGCTCGCGTGTGACCGCGAGCCCCAACCCGGTTCCTCTCTGCTTGGTCGTGTAAAAGGCTTCGAACAAGTGTTCCTGCTGCTCCTCGGTTAGCCCGGGACCTGTATCGGCGACGCTGATGATTGTCGAGCCGCCGGTGGAATAAGCATTCACACGGACTGAGCCGCCGCGAGGCGTGGCCTCGATGGCGTTTAGAAGAAGATTCATCAAACTTTGCTGCAGACAATCGGGGTCAATGAGAGCGGCGAGGGAAGAATCCTGGATCTCCTGCTGAATTGTCACCTCCTTCTCCGTGGCAGGCTGCTGCACCAGGGAGAGCACCCGGTCCAGGACCGGCTGAATAGGACACGACACGAGGTTCGCGGGCTTTTGGGCCCGAAACAGCAGGAGGGAGTCGAGGAGGCGGGTCATGCGGTCCACTTCGGCAAGGGCGATCTGCACCTCTTCCTGGCCCTCTCCCGGCTTGTGAGTCCGGGCGATCATCTGGAGGCTTAGACGGATGCAGTTTAGCGGGTTCTTGATTTCATGAGCGATGCCGGCCACAACCCGGCCCATCGCGCGCAGGCGGTCCTCGCGGCGAAGCTCCTGCTCGAGGCGCTGCCGGCTATCCGCCATCTGGTTAATGGCAACGGCGACGGCAGCGAGTTCGCCTCCTGTCACTGACAAGCGATAATCGGGCAGCGTAGCCATCTGCTCGAGGCCGGAACGGATCTCCTCGACGCTTTTACGAAATCTGAGGGCTACGTAGGTAATGATCAATACGAAGAACAGGGAAATGGTGGCCAGGAGGATCAGCAGATGACGGCGCCGGCTCTCTCCGGGGTCCGCGAACTCATCCAGGCGCTTCATCGCCCATGCGTCAATGTCACCGGAGGTAGAGACCAGGACCACGATCAGATCCTCTCCCTCTCGAACGACCATCTCCCTAGGCCCGCCCGCGCGATGGCGATTCAACGCCGTGCGGACAGCGAGCCGCTCAAACTCCGGTAACCGCAGGTTGCTTTCAAGGGCAGCATGGGTCGGGGAACTGTATCCTACAATCTTCCCTTCCACAAAGAAACCACCCTGTAGGTCCGACCGGGCGTCGAGGACCTTGAAACTGATCCTGCGGTAATCCTCTTCGCTCAAGGGTCCTTGCTTTAGCCCTCGATTAGCCGCCGCCACCATCTCCTGCAGCGCGTTTGCCAAATCGTGCGATGTCTCGCGGACGACGATCGATTCCGCGCTTGCGATGGCTTCCGTCACCAGCACAAAGCTCAGCGCCGCTATCGCCACTGCCGTTGCAAGCAGCAGAAAAAGAAAGACTAGTAGCTGATGCGAGGATACATACCGGTTGATTGCCACGATAGGGGAGGCAAGGGCCGCCAGAGGCCGGGTAATCGACTTCATTGCTCGCTATCTCTAGACTAACGTGTCCCCAATCTGTCCGCTTAACGGACATTCATGTGTCGGATAGTTCGGACACTTGTCAATATATGTGAATTCCCTTAGAGGGGCAGTACTTCGGATTGGCTTAGGGTTAGGTCGCCGGGCGAGTTTGGCAGGCGTCGTGCTCCTTCCTGAACGCTTCGGAAAGAACACATGGAGATTCGACCCAGTGCCTTGTTTCCTGATCCGAACTCGGCTTCGGATGGTTTTCCGCGATGACAGGGCCTCTAAAGCTTTCCACGGTTTCTGTCTTTGTGCTGGCATGTGCACTCCCGCACTTGACCGCGGAAACTTCTGTAAGGCAGATTACATTAGACGAAGCGCTGGCGGTCGCGGAAGAGCACCATCCGCAACTGCGAGCGGCCTCTGCTCAGATTGAGGGTGCGCAGGCCGGCATCACCACTGCGTCTGCATATCCAAATCCGGAATTCAATCTGCTCAGCGGAAACCAGCACCTGCGCATGAATACTGCCGTGCCAGGTGTGCTGCAGCACTACAGCTTTTCGCAGCCAATCGATCTGCCCCGGGTACGGCGGCCTCGGATTGAGGCGGCTCAATTGGGCCGGACTAGCAGCGAATACGCGATGGACGAGGCGCGTCTGGCCGTACGGGGAGCCGTCAAGCAAGCCTTCTATGAAGCGCTGCGGCGGAAGGGGGAGGTCCAGCTTGCGGTGGAGAACCTCCGGTTGATCGAGGATCTGCGGCGGCGGATTCAGCTCCAGGTGAATGTGGGCGAAGCGGCCAAGTTGGAGCTGATCCGCGCGGATGCCGAACTGGCGACCGCTCGAACTGCCGCAAGGAGCGCGGAGCTTCGGCTCGTGACAGCCATCGCTGCGCTGCGTGCTGCCATGAATGCCCCCTTCCAGGACAATCTTGATCCGCAAGGGGATTTGGATCCTCCTCAGATTCTCCCTCCGTTAGACGAGCTTCGTCAGGAAGTGCTGTCCAGACATCCGGCTGTCGCGCAGGCCAAGACGGAGATCCAGCGGGCAAACGCTCTTCTGGAGCACGAGAAGGCGCTCCGGATTCCTCAACCCGTCGTGCGCGGCGAGTTTGAACAGCAGCCGGACCTGGGCTTCTTTCGACTGGGCGTTTCCGTTCCACTGCCGGTTTGGAACCGCCGCGAGGGCCCCATCAACGAGGCGGTTGCAAACCTCCGGCGGGCGGAGGCAATCGCCGAGCACCGACGGTTGCAAATCAGTGCCGAACTGGAGCGGGCTTACCGTCAGTATGAAGTGGCGAATCAGCAGGTGGCGGCCTACGAGGATGGCGTTCTGGAGGAGGCTGCTGCCGCCCTTCGGGCGGCGGAAGCGGCCTTCCGATTCGGAGAGCGCGGAATCATTGAAGTCTTGGACGCGCAGCGCGTTCTGCGAAGCGTCCGTTCCGATTATCTCAATGCGCGATTTGACCGCCAGGTAGCGCTGATTGAACTGGAGCAACTGCGGGCTATCGATTCCAGGACAAGACCATGACGATCAAGATCTCACTCCCGCTGCGCATCGCTCTTGCGGCGCTCCCGATCATCTTCCTGGGGAGCTGCGGAAATGAGCCGCAAGCGGAAGAAACAGAGGAAGTAGCAGCTCAGCGTTCTGATTTGGGCGAGGTGCAGATTTCGCCCGAGCTGTACAAGAAACTGAAGATCGGACAGTTTCAGTGGGCCCAGGTGGCCGACAGCATGCGAGTGACGGGACGCGTGGAAGCGGATGAAACACGCATCGCGAGAATCAGCGCGCCAGTCTCGGGCCGTATCACAGAACTCGAAGTGATCGAGGGGCAGACGGTGAAACGCGGTGATTTGATCGCTGTCATTCGCAGCGTGGAACTGTCGAATGCCCAGTCCAGTTTTCTTCGGGCCTTATCTCAGCAGCAGCTGGCCGCCAGAGCCGTCACCAGGGCTAAGCAACTGCTCGACGCCGACGTAATTGGATCGGCGGAACTGCAGCGGCGGCAGGCGGAACTGGAACAGGCGACGGCGGACCTTGCGTCAGCCAGCGAGCAGTTGAAGGTGCTGGGCATGACCGACGAGGGGATTGCCGCGCTCAAGGAAAAGAAGACAGTTAATTCGGTTGTACCTGTCTACGCCACCATCACCGGGACCGTCCTCGAGCGCAGGGTGACCATTGGCCAGGTCGTTCAGGCCGCCGAGATTGTAGCCGTGCTGGCCGACCTCTCTCACGTGTGGCTTGTCGCCGATGTTCCGGAGCAGACGGCGGGCAGCCTGGCAGTCGGCAAGGAGGTCAAGGCCGAAATCGCCGCCCTCCCGGGTCATGAAATTTCAGGCACACTCTCCTTCGTCAGCGCCATTGTCAATCCGGAGACCCGGACGGTTCGTGCCCGTATGAACCTGCCAAACCCGGACCGGAAGTATAAGCCGGCGATGCTTGCCACGATGACACTCCAGGAGAATGCGGAGAGGCAGAGACTCATCCCTTCCACTGCGGTTGTCCGCGAAAACAACGAGGACTACCTCTTTGTCCAGACCGGACCGCTTCATTTCGCGATGCGAAAGGTGCGCTTGGGAGACGAAATCGATGGCATGCGCCGTCTCGAGGACGGAGTTCGCCCGGGTGAAAAAATCGTGCTTGACGGCGCCTTCCACCTGAACAATGAGCGTAAGCAGATGGCGTTGCGGGGGAAGTGACGAATGTTGAAAAGCATTCTCGAAACCGCCCTCAAGCAGCGGCTGGTCGTCGTCGTCACCGCGTGCATCCTGCTCGCCTTCGGCATTAACGCCACCCAAAAGCTGTCAGTAGACGCTTTTCCGGATGTCACAACGGTCCAGGTGCAGGTTGCAACTGAGGCCCCGGGGCGGTCTCCCGAGGAGGTCGAGCGCTTCGTCACCGTTCCGGTTGAGATCGCAATGACCGGCCTTCCGGGCATGACGGAAATGCGTTCCTTGAACAAGCCCGGCCTCTCCCTGGTGACGCTTGTTTTCACCGATGACACGGACGTTTACTTTGCGCGGCAGCTCGTGATGGAGCGCCTCATCGAGGCCCGCGATAAGTTCCCGGAAGGTATCGTCCCTGTCCTTGGTCCTGTTTCCTCCGCTTTGGGCGAGGTGTATCAGTACACCCTGGAGCGGCCTGACGACGGGGAGCGGCCGCTGACGAAAGAGGAACTGATGGAGCGCCGGACGATTCAGGACTGGGTTGTACGCCCGCTTCTTCGCTCGATTCCGGGTGTGGCTGAAATCAACTCAACCGGCGGGCTTGTGCGGCAGTATCAAGTTCTTGTCGATCCGCACCGGCTGCGCTCCTACGGTGTCACGCTGCAGGACGTCTATCAGGCGCTGGCGCGCAACAATGCGAATTCCGGCGGCGGTATTCTCCCGCAGCATGCTGAGCAGTACCTGATCCGCGGGGTAGGCCTCATCCAGAGCCTCGATGACATCCGCTCCATCATTCTCAAGGAAGTGGGCGGAACTCCGGTCTACATTGGCCATGTCGCTGATGTACGCATCGGAGAGGCTGTGCGCTACGGCGCCATGCTGAAGGGCGGCTATACCGAGGCGGTGGGCGGCATCGTCATGATGATCGCCGGCGGGAACGCCAAGGAGATTGTCACAAGGATCAAGCAAAGAGTCGACGAGATCAACGAAAAAGGACTGCTGCCGAACGGGCTGAAGATTGTCCCATTCTATGATCGCTCGGAGCTCGTGGATGCGGCCCTCAATACCGTCAGCCGGGTGTTGATGGAAGGCATCGTTCTGGTTGTAGTGATCCTCTTCCTGTTCCTCGGCGACATACGCTCCAGCCTCATTGTCATTGCCACGCTGATTCTTACGCCTCTGCTGACCTTCATGGTGATGAACCACTACAAGCTGTCGGCAAACCTGATGTCCCTGGGCGGTCTGGCCATCGCGATCGGGTTGATGATCGACGGATCGGTCGTTGTAGTGGAGAACGTCTTTGCCAAGCTGAGTCACAAGCGGGGGCAAAACCGCATGAAGGTAGTGATTGACGCGGTCCTCGAAGTCGGAACGCCGGTCATTTTCGGCATCAGCGTCATCATCCTGGTTTTCCTTCCGCTCATGACGCTCGAGGGAATGGAGGGCAAGATGTTCTCGCCCCTGGCCTACACCATCGCCATCGCCCTCGGCATTTCCTTGGTGCTCTCGCTGACTCTCTCTCCCGTGCTTTCGTTCTACATGCTCAAGGGAGGCTCGGAGCACGACACGCTTCTGGTACGGCTGCTGAAACGTCCGTATCTCAAGATCCTGCACTTCGCGCTCAATCATTCGAAGATCACGGTCCTGACGACCTTGGCGATGTTCATCGGCTCCCTGTGCCTGGTGCCATATCTCGGTACCTCGTTCATTCCTGAGATGAAAGAGGGATCCATATCGCCGAACATCGACCGGGCGCCCAATATCTCGCTGGAAGAGTCCATCAACATGGAAATGGAAGTGCTGCGGATCGTCAGCCAGGTCCCGGGCGTGACGAAGGTAGTCTCGCGCCTTGGGCGCGGCGAATCCCCGGCAGATCCTGCCGGGCCGAACGAGGCGGACGTGATCGCCACCTTAGCGCCTCTGAGCGAGCGCAAGGGTTTGACCCAGGATGATATTGCGGACGAGATTCGAAAACGCCTTTCGGTGATACCCGGCGTGAACCTTGTCATGGCCCAGCCGATCTCCGATCGCGTTGACGAGATGGTGACGGGTGTTCGAGCCGACGTCGCTGTGAAGATCTTCGGCGACGATCTCAATGTTCTCATCGAAAAGGCAAACCAGGTTGCTGCCGTCGCTGGCACGATCCGGGGAATGCGCGACACGAGGGTTGACCGTGTCGGAGGCCAGCAGTACTTGAACATTACGATCGACCGGCAGGCGATCGCACGCTACGGACTGAACGCCTCCGACGTGCACGACATCATCGAAACGGCGATCGGAGGCAAGGCGGCCACAGAGATCTACGAAGGCGAGCGGCGATTCCAAGCGATTGTCCGCTTCCCCGAACATCTGCGAAACAGTGTCCGCGAGATTCGGAGAACGGTCGTTAACACGCCTCGCGACGGCAAGGTGCTGCTGGAGAACTTGGCGCGCATCGAAGTTGTGGAGGGCCCGGCACAGATCAACCGCGATTGGGCCAAGAGGCGTATCGTCGTCGGCGTCAACGTCCAGAACCGCGACCTTGGCGGATTCGTCGCTGAACTCCAGCAGAAGGTCGCCGAGCAGGTTCCGCTGCCGCCGGGATACTACATCGAGTGGGGTGGCCAGTTCCAGAATATGGAGCGCGCCCTGCGCCATTTGAAGATCATTGTCCCGATCACGATCGGCGCGATCTTCTTCCTCCTGTTCCTGTTGTTTAACTCGCTGCGCTTTGCGACGCTCATCATCACGGTGCTGCCGTTCGCCTCGATCGGCGGCGTCGTCGGTCTCTATATCACCGGCGAATACCTGTCGGTGCCTGCCTCGGTCGGCTTCATCGCCCTGTGGGGCATCGCCGTACTGAACGGAGTCGTCTTAGTCTCCTACATCCGCAAGCTGCGTGAATCGGGTCTAAGGCAGCGGGAGGCGGTGGCTGAAGGAGCCAAGCTCCGCTTCCGTCCGGTCATGATGACGGCTACCGTTGCCGCGCTTGGCCTGGTGCCGTTCCTGTTCGCGACCGGTCCTGGGTCCGAGGTGCAGCGGCCGCTGGCCATCGTTGTCATCGGCGGCCTGTTTACTTCGACGTTGCTGACCCTTGTTGTCGTACCCACGCTCTACCGCTTCTTCGAAGGCCGGGAGCGCAGTGTCGAAGCGGAAGGGGAAGAGAGTGCCGTCACCGCGTCCAGCGCGACGTAACGCACGTCGCGCCCGCTCTGCCGGACCATTTGCTTCTCATACCAGGAGGTGTACGACGACTCTTGTAGCCGTTCCGGGATCCGGCTGGAGAGGTGCGCCCCAGCGTAAGTTACAAATCTTAATTACCCTGATTCGTGTTTCGCTTTTTCTTCTACTGCTCTCCTGGGATATTACGCGGGATTCCTCGGAAGTATTCGAGATTTAACCCACTTACACGTTCAAAGTTAGGAAAAAAGATTTGCTTTCGACCTGAGCAGCGGTTTACAATCGCCTCTGGGTGGCCAAAAGTGGTCACTAAGTGGACAGAAAGTGGACGCCGAGAAGCCCAATCAGGTTGAGCCGATCGATCCTCCCCGTGGGTTCTACCCCGGCAGGGTTGACGAGAAGGGCCGCCTGAAACTTCCGGCGCGCTTCCAGGAGTATCTCGGAAGCTTTTCAGACAAAAGGCTTTTTGTGACAAGCCTCGGTGATGGCATAGCTCGAATCTACCCTAACTCGGTGTGGAAGCAAAACGAAAAGTTCTTTGAGACCTACACTGAAAACCCTCGGGCGGCGCAGCGGATTGCATTTCTTGCGAACGCGTTGGGGTCGGACACCGAGATGGATTCGCAGGGGAGAGTGTTACTTTCGCCTGAGCTTCGCCGTAAGTTGGGGCTGGAGAACCAGCCTGTCCAGTTACTTTGCTACCGAGGCCGTATCGACGTTTACAGCCAGACGCTGTTCGATCAGCAGATGGCGATGGTCGAAGCGACGCAGGCCGAAGACCTGCAGGCGCTCGAAAAGAGCGGGCTCATTTAGCGATGTATGGGCCATATACCGGTGCTGCCGTCGGAGGCCTTGGAGGGTCTCGCGGTCCGGCCGGACGGACTTTACGTGGACGCGACCGCCGGGCTTGGTGGGCATACAAGTCTCATCGCCCGGCGACTTTTAACGGGTTTGGTGGTTGCATGCGACCGGGATGCGGAATCGCTCGAGCTGGCAAAGGCGAACACGGCCGAGTGGGCGGATCGCATCCGGTACGTGCAGGCGAGATTTTCGGAATTGCCGGCCCGGCTGGGCGAGTTAGGGCTCATGCCGGCGGACGGATTGTTAGCCGATTTGGGCGTGAGCCGGTACCAGTTAACGGACCCGGGGCGCGGTTTCTCCTTGATGGCCGAAGGTCCGCTCGATATGCGGATGGACCGTACGAAGGGCGAGACAGCGGCCGACATCGTGAACTTTACGGCCGAAAAGGCGCTTGCCGACCTGATCTTTCAGTTCGGCGAAGAAAGGAGGGCGCGGAGAATAGCCAGAGCAATCGTTCGGGCGCGGCCCATTCGCAGCACGCAGCATTTGGCGCAAGTTGTGGAACAGGCCGTGCCTCGGACGGGCCGATTGCATCCCGCGACCCAAACATTTATGGCCTTGCGGCAGGTAGTCAACGAGGAGCCGGAGGAGTTGGACGCCTTGCTGCAGGCGCTGCCGCAACTGGTGAAGCCGGGTGGAAGAGCGGTCATCATCTCCTTCATGTCGCTGGAGGACCGGAAGGTCAAGCGTGCATTTCAGGAGCTGGCCAGGCAAGGACGGGCGAAGATTCTCACGAAGCATGTCGTTACGCCCTCCGAGGAAGAGGTACGTTCGAATCCGGCGTCTCGAAGCGCAAAACTGCGCGTGCTCGAGATGAGGGAATCCGCGGGAACTTCCGAGGGCTAACGATATTTGCAGGATTTCATGCCGTGCCGGACGCCGGCGCGGGCGGATGGGGACAGGAACGAATTTCGGAGAGGTTATAAAAATGGCGAGTCTGGCAACTTTCTATGGGCGGCTGACGTCAGCCAGCCGGTGGTGGGAGGGCGAATCCGACGAGGTTCGTCGCAGCGTGGATTCTTGCGTCTTGCGCCCGCTGCCTAACGAGGACGTGCACTTTTTCATCAAGAAGATTGACAACTCGCTCGTCGTGCGGGAGGCCGACCCGCAGGCGCGCACTGCTTGCGTGCATTCGATCGCCGTCGCCTGCATTGTTGCGGTGCTCGTGATTGCGATGCTGTTGCCCGGCGCCTATGGATTGCTGGCTGGATACCAAATCGAACGGCTGAAGAAGGAAAACGAGGAGCTGCAGGCAATGGCGAGGAGCCTGGAAATTCGGGAAGCGGAGCTGGTGACGCCGCAAAGGCTTGAGGAGCTCGCCAGGATTCAAAGGCTGGTCGATCCTGCACCCGACAAGGTTGTCTATCTCGAGGGCAGCACGAAAGACGCCGTCGCGATGAATTTGCCGAAGAAGTAGTGCGGAGGGGCAAGCGAAGTTTTTCGTAGTCCATTCCTCTCTTATGGCAGGCATTTCCCCTCGAGGATGCCTGCCTTTTCTTAGTTTTGGGGACCGGGATGCATCACGAGAGCCAGCCGCAACAGAAGAGAATTCTTTTCCTCGGCGTCATTGGCCTCTGCTGGGCCATTGTCCTGATCGCCCGCCTGCTCTACCTGCAGACGATTTGCCACGACGAATACCAAAAGATGGCGCGTCAGCAGCAGATGAAGGTCGAGGAGATTCCGGCTCCCCGTGGCACGATCGTTGACCGCCACGGCAATACCCTCGCGATGACCTTGCCCGTGGAATCTGTTTGCGTCAACCCGATGCGCCTGCCCGATCCCCAGACCGCGGCCGAGGTCTTTGCGCGGATTCTCGACCTGGATCGAGCCAAGCTGTATCAGGACCTCAAGAAGGCGATGGATCAGCGGAGGGGCTTCCTGTGGATCAAGCGCCGGATCACCGACGAGCAGGCCCGCAGTCTGAAGAGCCTACCTTTCGACTGGATCGAGTTTCGGAAAGAGACAAGCAGGCGCTATCCCAACGGCACAACGGCAGCGCATGTTCTGGGGAGCGTCGATCACGAGGAGCGGGGCAACGCCGGTATCGAGCAGAGCATGGACAGTGTGCTGCGGGGTAAGCCCGGCTTGCAGCGGATGCTAACCGACTCCCGCCGCCGCGGCTATGATTCCGAAATTATCGAGCGCCCGAGAGCCGGCACGAACCTGCGGCTTACGATCGATACGCGAATTCAGTTCGCGGCTGAACAGTCGCTGTCCCGCGCAGTGAAGGAGAACCGGGCCTGGACGGGGAGCCTGGTTGTCATGGATCCGAAGACCGGCGAAGTTCTGGCGATGGCCAACTACCCGACGTTCGATCCGAACACCAATCCGACTTCCGAGAGTGAGCTGAAAGCACGGCAGAATCTTTCTATCTCCGCCCCGTATGAGCCGGGATCCGTCTTCAAAGTGATTACACTCGCCGCGGCTTTAGAGACGACCAGGCTGCGGCCGGATAGTCTGATCGACTGCGGCCACGGCCGCATCAAGCTCTTTACACGTGTAATTCACGACCACGATCCGTACGGAACTCTCACGCTCGCGGAGGTTCTGGCGAAGTCAAGCAATGTCGGGGCGATCAAGGCCGGCCTGGCTGTCGGCGAGGAGAAGCTGTATGAGTACGTACGCCGGTTTGGGTTTGGACAGTTGACTGGAATCCCTCTGCCATCGGAGTCCGCCGGGCGAGTATGGCCGCTGAAGATGTGGCAGGCCACCTCGATCGGGTCCGTGGCGATGGGGCATGAGGTGATGGCTACGAACCTTCAGCTCGCGCGGGCTGCTGCCGTGATCGCAAATGGCGGCTACCTGGTGCAGCCGAGGCTGATCCTGTCACGGAGAGCTCCGGATGGCCCCGAAGTGCCCGAACCCGTTAAGGAGCCGGTTCGGGCGCTGCGGCCGGAAACGGCGGCGAAGATGGCCAGCATGATGGAAGGGGTCGTGCGGGCCGGAACCGGAAAGAAGGCGCAGCCTGCAGGCTACAGCGCTGCCGGCAAGACCGGTTCGGCGCAGATCTGGAACCCGCAGTTGCGGCGGTACACCAGTCAGTACAATGCCTCGTTCATGGGGTTTGCCCCGCTCAACAACCCGAGGGTCGTGATTGTCGTGACCCTGAACGGCGCGACGAAGTATGGCGGAACCGTCGCTGCTCCGGTGTTCAGGGAAGTTGCGGCTGAAGCGCTTCGAATTTTGGACGTACGGAAGGATCTGCCTGAGACGCTTCCGGACGAAACCGGGGACCGGAAACTTGCGACAAACGATCTCCCGCCCGCATTCGACGATCCGGGAGAAGTAACAGATGAAGCCCCACGCATCGCCGGCGCGTCTTTGAAAACAGTGCGCAATGACGGAGAAGCGACCCCTCCCCCTGTTCAATACGCCTCAACGCTCCGCGTCCCCGATTTTACGGGTAAGACCCTCCGCAAAGTCTTGGAGGAGTCCACGGCCAGCGGCATCCAGGTGGAGTGGACCGGGTATGGCATCGCTCGTGCACAAGATCCTCCGGCGGGGAGTGTGCTGATGCCAGGGGAACGCGTTCGCATCCAGTTTGCGCGTTGACACTCGATGACGGTAGAAGAAATTTTCTCCGGCTTCCCCCTCCCGGACACCCTTCCCGCGGCCATCCGGCAAACATCTGTCGCCAGTCTTGAATACGACTCGAGGCGAGTCTCGCCGGGGTCCCTCTTCTTCGCCTTTCCCGGGGCCAAGGTGGATGGGCGGAGTTTCGCCCGGCAGGCCCTGGACCGCGGAGCGATTGCGATAGTCAGCGAACTGCCACCTCCGGACGGCTTCGACGGGCCGTGGATTATGGTTACTCATGGCCGCGAGGCTCTGGCTCTTGCTGCGCGGCGCTTCTATGCCGCGCCGGACGAGCGCCTGAAAGTGGTAGGGATCACGGGGACGAACGGAAAGACAACAACCTCCTATCTGATCGACTCGATTCTGCGCGCGGCAGGGCACGCGACGGGGTTGGTGGGCACGATCGAGTATCACGTGGCTGGAGAGCGCCGCGACGCGGTCAATACGACGCCGGAGAGTCTGGACCTGCTACGCCTCTTTCAGCAAGTGGAACAGAGGGGTGGATCTCATGTCACAATGGAGGTTTCGTCGCACGCTCTTGCTCTCCGTCGTGTCTTCGGGCTTCGCTTCCATACTGCGGTATTCACGAACCTGACGAGAGACCATCTGGATTTTCACGGGACGATGGAGGCGTATCTGGACGCCAAGCAACTGCTGTTTTCCGGAGCAGGCGGCCCTCCGCCTGCCTGGGCGGTTGTCAATCACGACGACGAGTACGGGCGGCGGCTGCAGGTGGGGCAGGGAACCAGTGTGCTGAGTTACGGTATCAACCATGGAGCCGTCCGCGCTCGCGACATCCACTCGGGCTTTGACGGCTTGCGCTTCCAGGTCGGCTACCAGGCTCGGAGTATCCCCATCCGATCGGCGCTAATCGGGCGGATCAACGTGTACAACATCCTGGCGGCCGTTGGAGCCGGACTCAGTCTCGGTATTCCGGAGGAAGCAATCTGTCGAGGCATCGGTGAGCTTCGCGCGGTGCCGGGACGCTTTGAACGCATCGAGGCGGGACAGCCGTTCCTGGTAGTCGTCGATTACGCGCATACCGATGACGCGCTGCGGAATACGATCTCGGTCGCGCGGGGACTCAACCCGAAACGCGTGATCACGCTGTTTGGATGCGGCGGCGATCGCGACAGATCGAAACGTCCGCTGATGGGCCAGGCTGCGGCCGAGGCGAGCGACTTTGTTGTACTAACGTCCGACAACCCCCGTTCGGAAGATCCGCTAGCCATCATGAACGATGCGCTGGTGGGAATACGAAAGTTTGACACGAAGCATGCAGTGGAGCCCGATCGGGAGAAGGCGATCCGGCTGGCGCTTCACGAGGCACGCCCTGGAGACATTGTGATCCTGGCTGGCAAGGGACATGAACCGTACCAGGAAATCGCGGGCGTCAGGCATCCATTTGATGACCGGGAGAAGGCGAGGCTCGTTCTGCGCTCCATGGGTTATGGAGTGAGCTCTTGAAGATAAAGGTTTCGGACGCAGCCAAGGTTCTGGGTACGGTAAATCCGGCAGGCGATCTCGAAGTCAGCCGCTGGAGCACCGACACTCGGACGATCAAGCCCGGAGAGGCTTTTGTTGCGCTGCGAGGGCCCAACCATGACGGCAACGCCTACGTCCAGGCAGCATTCGCGAAGGGCGCAAGCATCGCTGTCGCCGACCGTCCTGTCGAGGCGGATGGGCCTGTCTTACGCGTCGAAGATTCGCTGGCTGCGATGCAGAAGCTGGCGGCGTGGGCGCGGGAGCGATGGGGCGGTACCGTGATCGGCGTTACGGGCAGCGCCGGAAAGACCACAACAAAGGATGTAATCGCGGCGATCCTCGGATCACAGATGCGGGTCGGCAAGACGGCGGGGAATTACAACAATCACATTGGCGTTCCGCTTTCCGTCCTGCATATCCCCGATGATGCGCAAGCGGCTGTCCTCGAAATTGGCATGAATCATGCTGGCGAGATTCGGGAATTGAGTAAAATCGCACAGCCGCAGGTCGGCGTTGTGACAAACGTTGGCTATGCTCATGTGGAGAACTTCGGTTCGATTGAGGGCGTCACGCTGGCGAAGCGGGAGCTCGTTGAATCCTTGCCCAAGGACGGAATCGCCATCCTGAACGCTGACGATCCGCGTGTCGCTGAGTTTCAGAGCATTCATGCCGGCCGTACGATCACCTTTGGGCTCTCCGAACCGGCCGAGGTCCGCGCCAGAAATGTAGTTGAGACGGATACGGGAGCCCGTTTCGAGGTGGACGGGGTTGTCTTTGAAACGCGACTTGCCGGGCGGCATGGAGTATCGAACATCCTGGCTGGCCTCGCTGTCGCGCGTGCATTGGATGTCCCGCTGGGCCGTTTGACGGAAGCAGTGAAAGAGCTCCAGCCCGGCCAGATGCGCGGGGAGCGTATTGTGCGGGATGGCATTACGATTTGGAACGATTGCTATAACTCGAATCCGGAAGCGGTCCGTGTGATGGTGGACCTGCTCCGTTCGACGCCTGCGCGGCGCCGTATCGCCGTGCTGGGCGAAATGCTCGAACTCGGCCGCCTGGCCGAGACCCTGCATCGCGAAGTAGGGAGTTACGTCGCGAAAGCAGATGTGTCCGTGCTCGTTGGGATACGCGGCGCGGCCAAGCATATGGTCGACGCGGCCATTGAAGCAGGGCTTGGCAGCGGCGCCGCGTACTTTTTTGATGAGCCGGAGGAGGCCGGGCGATTTTTGAAGACCATCGCCAGGGAGGGCGATGCGGTTCTGTTTAAGGGCTCGCGCGGTACGCATGTGGAGCGGGCTCTGGAAAGGTTCTTGAGCTAGCACCATGCTGTACTGGCTGCTCTACGAAGTCCTTTATCCCTACTTCAGTCCGCTGCGTGTGTTCAGCTACGTCACGTTCCGGACTGCGTTTGCCAGCCTGACGGCGCTGTTTCTCTGTATCGCGCTTGGGCCGTGGCTGATCGAGAAGCTGCACCAGTTCCAGATCGGGCAGTACATCCGCGAGGAGGGACCGAAATCACATCAGAAAAAGGCCGGCACGCCGACCATGGGCGGCGTCCTGATTGTGATCTCGATCATCGTCCCAACCCTGCTCTGGGCGAATCTTACAAATCCGTACGTGTGGGTTGCGATGTTCGGGCTCGTGAGCTACGGTGCGATCGGCTTCTACGACGACTACTGTAAGATCCGCAGGATGCGGAATCTCGGCCTGAAAGGGCGGCATAAACTGGCTCTGCAGATCCTGGCTGCGATGATGATCGCAGGCATTCTGCTTGGACTCCATTCTGCCGGAGCTTACTCCACGAACATCAACGTCCCGTTCTTCAAGCAGTTCAAGCCGGACCTGCTGCTTCAGCCGATGCTGGCGAATCCCTGGACCTATCCTCTCGCCTTTTTCTTCTTCTATTTGTTTACGGCCTTTGTGCTGGTTGGTTCAGCGAACGCGGTGAATCTCACCGACGGCCTGGATGGTCTTGCGATCGGTCTTACGATCATTGCAGCGGGAGCGATGACTGTTCTCGCATACACGAGCGGGCACCGGGAATTCGCCGAGTATCTGGACCTGGCGCGACTGCCGGGCGCCTCTGAACTGACCATTTTCTGCGCGGCAATGACCGGCGCCTCTATCGGGTTTCTGTGGTACAACGCGCACCCCGCGGAGATTTTCATGGGCGATGTAGGATCGCTGTCGCTGGGGGGAGGGCTCGCGACCGTAGCGATTCTGATCAAGCAGGAATTGCTGCTGCCCTTCATCGGCGGCGTGTTCGTGCTGGAGGCAGTTTCCGTCATCCTTCAGGTCGGGAGCTACAAGCTGCGCGGCAAGCGAATTTTCAAGATGGCTCCGCTGCACCATCACTTTGAGGCACTGGGCTGGCAGGAAGCCAAAATCATTACCCGCTTCTGGATCGCCGGGCTCGTCATGGCGCTGTTTGCGCTGACAACGCTCAAGTTGAGGTAGTACGTGCGTATCAACGGGGCAAAGGCACTGGTTGTTGGAATGGCCCGCAGCGGCGTTGCCGCGATGGAGCTTCTTCTGCACCAGAAGGCCAATGTGCGTGTCGCGGATGCCAGGCCGTTATCCGCGATCGATGGGCTGGAAGCGAAGCTCGCCTCCCTCAACGTGCCTTTTCTTCCGCAAACGCCTGAGGCCTTTCAGGGGGTCGACCTGATCGTCGTGTCGCCCGGTGTCCCTGCCGACCTTCCTGAGCTCGAGGCGGCGAGAGCTCGGGGAGTTCCGGTGATTGGTGAAGTCGAGCTGGCGAGCTTCTTCCTGCGCGGTCCAATCCTCGGCGTGACGGGCTCGAATGGAAAGACGACAACGACTGCCTTGATCGGGCACATCCTGAAAAGTTGTGGAATTCCCTGCCAGGTGGGCGGAAACATCGGGACTCCTCCGGCCGCTCTTGTCGATGCCTCCCGCGATGACCGGTGGAACGTTCTCGAGCTCTCCAGCTTCCAGTTGGAGACGGTCTTCCGGTTTCGCGCACGCATCGGTGTCGCTCTGAATGTGACGCCGAACCACTTGAACCGTCACCACACCTTTGAAAACTATGCCGCGGCAAAGTCGCGGTTGTTCTTGAATCAGACAGAGGAGGATTTCGCGGTCCTCAACGCCTGCGACGATGTCTGCCGCGGCTATTCCAGGACCGGGCGGGGACGTCCTGTCTGGTTTGGCCTGCGCCCGCAGAGCGAGGGCGCGTGGTTTGACGGCGAGTGTCTGGTTGCGGACGGAACGAAGGTGCTCGCTGCCCGGGACCTGTCGATTCGCGGTCTTCATAACGTGGAGAACACGCTGGCTGCGATTGCGGCTACCCGTCTCGCCGGAGCTTCCCTGGAGGGAATCGCCGACGCGGCGAGAACGTTCCAGGGGGTCGAGCACAGGCTCGAGTTTGTTGCGAAGGTCCGTGGCGTCGATTTCTACAACGATTCCAAAGCCACAAGCGTGGACGCAACTAGGAAAGCTCTGAGCGTCTTTCAGGGCGGCTTATGGGTGATCTTAGGCGGAGAGGATAAGGGAGCGCCCTACACAGTGCTTCGCGACGAGCTGCAAGCCAAGGCGCGGGCCGTCCTCCTGATCGGCGCCGCAGCACCGAAGATTGCGCGCGATCTCAACGGAG
>CALGAR010000107.1 GCA_937959285.1 uncultured Bryobacterales bacterium | reverse complement strand
GCTGTCGGCGGTGCGCTGGGGCGTGGCCGGCAACATCGTCACCGCCTGGGTGCTCACCATCCCCGCCGCGGCCGCGGTGGCGTCGGTCACCTATCTCCTCTTCCACTGGCTGCTGGAGTAGCGGTCACCGCCGGTACATCACGTCGGTGTCCCAGCGGGTGAAGCCGAGCGACTCGTACAGCCGGATCGCCGGGGTGTTGGCCTCGTCCACGTACAGCATCACCTGGGCGAGGCCGCGGTCGCGCAGATGGCGCAGCCCGGCGAGGACGAGCGCCCGGGCGCGTGGGAGGCGTGCGACCGCCCGCACAGCATCCGCCAGCGGCTGCTCGCCGACGAGGGGAATCGTATCCACGGAGATGTGTTCGCCCCGGATGTTGTGCCGGTCCGCCTCCGAAATCGCTCCAATGGCAACCTGGCCGACCTGAGCGCCTCCGCCCATGATAATGATGCGCTTGCCGTAGATCTGTGAAAGGCTCTTCACCACCTCGACGTTCCGGACAATCGGCAGTTGCTCCAGATCGGCGACCAGCGCAGCCATGTGCGCGAGCTTCTCAATCTCAAAGTACACGCGCGCACTTGGCCCCTGATTCTCCAGGATCGCCACGGATGAAATATTTCCGTTGTGCCGGGCGATCACACCGGTTAGCTGGTGAAGCACCCCCGGACCTTCTACGACTTGCACTACAATCCCCGTTCGATCATCGGGCATATTTCGCGCTCGGATCCTCCGTCGTTACTTCATACTTCCGCAGAATATCGTCCCAAAATCCTTGAGCTTTAAGCACCCATTCCGCAAGCTCACGAACAGCGCCATGTCCGCCGACGGCTTCCGTCACAGCGTCGGCAACCAGCTTTACCTCGGGGCGAGCATTCGCAGGCGCGACCGCTAATCCCACCCGCCGCATCACGACAATGTCCGTCAGGTCGTCGCCGATGTAGGCTACTTCCTCCGGCCTGAGTCCGGAAAGCTTCAGGATTTCCTCGACAATCGGGATCTTTTCCAGGTAGCCCTGATAGACGTAGGTAAAGTGCCCTTGCCTCGCTCGTTCTTCTACAACCGGCGATTTGCGTCCGCTGATGACTCCGGTGCCAATCCCGGCCGCGTGGAGCCAATGAAACGCCAGCCCGTCCTGCGTGTCAAAACACTTCGTCTCAAACAGACCTCCGTGGCCATCGGGCACAAAGTACACCTTGCCATCCGTCAGCACGCCGTCGACGTCCATCAGAATCAGCCGGATCAGAGATGCCTTGCGGAAGATCACGTCCTGTTGTTGTTCAGACAAGCGGTATCAATTCTCCTCAAAAAGCTTGCGGTATAAGCGCTGCTGATTGGCAAGAAGACCATCGTATACCGAGCGATGTTCCGGATTGCACTGAAAAACTTCGCCGGTTTTTGCAGGCAGGTCGCGAATATTGGCGATTGCACCGATGCGTTCCAGAGCAAGCAGAGCCGCGCCGCGGCTGGTTGCTTCCGGCTCGCAGCAGACCAGGACTGGACGGCCCAGCGCATCGGCCATCATTTGGGTCCAGACCCGCGAGCGCAGAAGCGCTCCTCCGCTGGCAACCACGTCCTCGGGTTCTCCCATCCCCTCCTTGAGCGCCAGATAGAGCTGGCGGAACCGCAGCGCGACGGATTCAAGAGCAGCGCGAACGATATGGACAGGGCCGGTGTGAAGGCCCATTCCGGTGATGGCGGCGCGGGCTTCGGAGCGCCACCCTGTCGACCGTTCCCCGGCGAAAAGGGGAAGAACGGTTAGGCCGTGCTCACCCGGCCGCATTGCTGCGAGCTGCTCCTCCAACTGATCTTCTGCGGGCAGAGCCAGCGTCCGCTTCATCCAGGCAAACACCTCTCCGCCGTTTGAAAGCGCTCCGCCCAGCACAAACCGTCTCCGGTCGACCCGATAGCACCATAGGCCTTTCGGGATCTCAATTTGCGCCTGCTCGGCGACCGCGCGCATCGCACCGCTCGTACCAACCATCAACGAGAAACGCTTCGGCGTGATGCAGCCGCTCCCGATGTTGTTGCAGGCGCCATCGCCCAGCGCAGGGAACCACGGAATATGCTGAAAGCCGGGCCATCGCTGGGCGTACTGCGGAAGAAGGTCCGTCATCGCCTGATCCATTTCGTTGACATCCGCTAGCTGAGACCGGTCAACGGGCAGGAGCGACAGCATCTCCTCGTCGTAGTCGTTCCGATTCTGATTCCAGATGCCGGAGCCTGAAACCATGGATGTCGAGTTGACAGCCTTGCCGAAAAGCTTGAGGAAGAGGTACTCGCCGAAGGACAGCCAAGCCGCAGTTGACCGGACCTGCTCGGGATGAGTTTCGGCAAGCCAGAGCAGCTTGGCGGGCCAGTAGCTGGTGTGGAGAACGCAGCCGGTCCGGGCGTGAACCGCATCGGCGTCCACAAGCCGTCTGAGCCGCTTCACCTGCTCCGAGCTACGCGTATCGAACAGATGAATGATAGGCACCGTCGGCTTGCCTTGCGCGTCCACGCCGAGGAAGCTGTGCCAGAACGCGCAGAAGGCCACCGCCGATGCCGTCCGCCCCGCCTCCTGCATCTGATCGTGGATTACGGATAGCGCCTCCACGGCAAGGTTGAGGAGCTCGTCTCCGTCCACCTCCACGCCGCCGTCGGGAGTGGTAGTAACGCGGTAAGGCAGTTGTGCGCCAAAGCCGGCGCAGTGCTGGCCCCTGCCGTCGAAAAGCAGCGTGCGCACCGAGGAGGTGCCTACATCGAGACTTACAATGTGTATGTCGGAGCTGGACTTGCTCGATCGCGTTGTCGAAATCACCCTTCGTTATAACATGTTCGCAAACGGATCCCGCGTAGGCGTCGCAGTTTCCGGAGGCGCCGATTCGGTCTGCCTCCTGCACGTGCTTCGGGAGCTGGCTCCGCGGTGGAATCTACACCTTGTGGTGCTCCACTTGAATCATCAACTGCGAGGGGAAGAGTCCGACGCCGACGCTCGTTTTGTGAGGAATCTCGCCGAGTCTCTGGGGCTCCCCTACCGGGAGCGCAGCGTCGACGCCGCCCGGGTGAGCGCGGAAACGGGAGACAACCTGGAGCAGGCCGCCCGTCGGCTCCGGTCCCGTTTCTTTCAGGACTGCCGGAAGGAACTGGGGCTCGACCGGATCGCCACGGGGCACACCCTCTCCGATCAAGCCGAAACCGTTCTTTTTCGCCTGCTGCGAGGGTCGGGGCCTACAGGTCTGGCGGGGATCCGGCCGATTACATTGGACGGTTTGGCAAGACCGCTGCTCCGCGTTGACCGGAGCGACGTGGAACGGTATCTGCAGGACCGAGGACAACCCTGGCGCGAGGACCGCACCAACGTGGACCGCACTTTCGTTCGCAACCGAATCCGCCACGACCTGCTCCCTGCCCTGACGCGCGACTACAACCCGAACCTGGCATCGGCGCTTGCCAGGATGGCGGAACTTGCCCAGGAAGACGAGGAATACTGGACCGCCGAGCTCGCCAGGCTCGGCCCGAAAGTTCTGCGTCGAAGGGGCCCGCTGGTGTTGTTTCGCTGCAGCGACCTGCCAGAGAGCAGGGCGGTCTCCAAACGTCTGCTACGCCTGGCAATCGAAACCGTCCGGGGGGACTTGCGTCAAATCGAGCTGGCTCACGTCGAGCAGTTGCTTGCCTTGGCCCGGCAACCGGAGGGCGCCGGACGGCTCATGATTCCCGGCGTAGATGCGTTCCGTTCGTTCGATTGGATCCGGCTTGCCCCTCCTGGTTTCGACGCCGGGCGCCCGCGTGACTACGAGGCGCCGTTGACTGTGCCCGGGAAGGTGGTAATTCCCGGCGGGAGCGTCGTCCTGGAAGTCCTGCCGGCCGGACCGGAGAGGACCCGGAATACGCACGAAATTCCAGCAACTGGCAAAGGTTTTGAGCAGTCACAAGGGTTTTGGGACTATAATGAAAAACAAGAGACTGACTTAGATTGGGATCGAGTCGCCGGACCTCTAACGCTCCGCAACTGGCGGCCAAGCGATCAGTACCGTCCACGAGGTCGATCGGGCCGAGAGAAGGTGAAAACTCTCTTTCAGGAGGCGAAAATCCCCCTCTGGGACCGCAGACATTGGCCAGTCATTGTAGCTGGAGACCGGATCGTATGGGTCCGTCAATTCGGACCAGACGACGAGTTCGCTGCTACACTGTCAACCCGATCGCTTCTGCGCGTTCGCTTTCTTCCGGATCCTCAATGAATCAAAACGCCAATAGCAGACGTCTGTATAGACAGGCGGATCTTACGTTCCAGCCGGAGCGGCCCGACGGAGTCGGCAGGGAGATGTAATGAATTCGAATGTAAAGACAGCTATCTTCTGGGTGGTTGCCATCTGTGTTGCCGTCTTGCTGTGGACGGTTGTCCGCGCCAGCAAGGGTAAGGCAGAACACAATATCACGTTCACCCAGTTTCTGGACCACGTAGAGGCCGGTCGGGTTAAGTCCGTGACGATCGCGGAGACTGACCTTCGCGGTATTCTCAAGGACGACGGTGCGGCGATCCACACGCAAATCCCCCGCAACTACCCCGAGCTGGTGACCTTGCTGCGCCAGAAGGGCGTGAACATGACCTACAAGGAGGCCAGCACAGGAAACTGGGTCTCGATGTTGGTCAACGGGGTTCCGTTCATCCTCCTGATCGCGTTCTGGATCTTCATGATGCGCCAGATGCAGAGCGGGGGGAACAAGGCTCTGAGCTTCGGCAAGAGCCGCGCCCGAATGCATTCGTCTCAGCAAAAGAAGGTCACGTTCAAGGACGTCGCGGGCGTGGAGGAGGCGAAGGAAGAGCTCCAAGAGATTATCGAGTTTCTGCGTGAACCCCAGAAGTTCCAGAAACTTGGCGGCCGGATCCCGAAGGGCGTTCTGCTGATCGGACCTCCGGGAACCGGGAAGACTCTCCTTGCCCGCGCCATCGCCGGCGAGGCCAATGTTCCCTTCTTCTCGATTTCGGGTTCGGACTTCGTCGAGATGTTCGTCGGCGTCGGCGCCAGCCGGGTCCGCGACCTGTTCGAGCAGGGTAAGAAGAACGCGCCTTGCATTATCTTCATCGACGAAATTGACGCGGTCGGGCGTCATCGGGGCGCCGGACTCGGCGGCGGGCACGACGAGCGCGAGCAGACGCTGAACCAGCTCCTCGTGGAGATGGATGGCTTCGAATCCAACGAGGGTGTCATCCTGGTTGCGGCCACCAACCGGCCTGACGTTCTGGATCCGGCGCTCTTGCGTCCTGGCCGGTTTGACCGGCGCGTGGTTGTCGGCCGTCCGGACGTGAAGGGACGGGAGCAGATTCTCCGCGTTCACACCAAGAAGACGCCGCTGGCCGACGACGTCGACCTGATGGTGCTCGCGCGTGGCACCCCTGGCTTTGCCGGCGCTGATCTCGCCAACCTCGTCAACGAGGCGGCTCTGGTGGCAGCTCGCCAGAACCGCAAAGTCGTAACGATGTACGACTTTGAAGTGGCGAAGGACAAGGTGATGATGGGCGTCGAGCGGAAGTCCATGATCATCTCCGAAGAGGAGAAGCGGAACACCGCGTACCACGAAGCCGGGCACGCCCTGGTAGCCGCAGTCATCGAACACGCCGATCCGCTGCACAAAGTGTCGATCATTCCCCGCGGAATGGCCCTCGGCATCACGATGCAGTTGCCGATTGACGACAAGCATTGCTACTCGGCCGACTATCTCCGCGCCCAGCTTGCCATCCTGATGGCGGGCCGGATCGCGGAAGAGAAGTACATGAATCACGTGACCACCGGCGCTGGCAACGACATCGAGCGCGCAACCGAACTAGCGCGCAAGATGGTCTGCGAGTGGGGCATGAGCGAGCTGGGACCGATGAGCTTCGGTAAGAAGGAAGAGCAGATCTTCCTCGGCCGGGAGATCGCCCAGCACCGCGATTACAGCGAAGCGACGGCCATTCAGATCGACCAGCAGGTCCACAAGCTGGTGACGGAGGGCTATCAGCGGGCTCTCGAAATTATTGAGAAGCATCACGACGCGATGGTTCGCATCGCCGAGGCCCTTCTCGAACGGGAAGTGCTGGATGGAGCCGAAGTGAAGATGCTGATCGAAGGACAGCCTTTGCCGGATTTCCGCACTCCGACGCCGTCAAACACCGACGACGGAAAGAGCCAGCAGATTCTGCGTCCGGAAGGGCGCCGCGTGACGCCTCCGCTGATCGAGGGAGACAATCCTCAGCCCGCGTGATCCCTCGATTTCCGGTCTATCTGTTCGATGTGGACGGCACCCTGGTGGACTCCGCGCCCGACATCTGCGGAGCCATCAGGGCCGTTCTCGCCAATACGCCTCACGCAGACTGCGAAGAGGAATTTCTCCGCGGCTACATTGGCCGCCACTTGGTCGACCTTTTTCAGGACCTCTTTCCAACTCATACTCCCGAGCAAATTGACGAGCTGATTCGCACTTACCGGGCGATTTACCCGGCCCGGGGACACAAGTGTACCCGGCTTTTCCCCGGAGTCTTGGAAGGAATTTCCGCACTGCCCGGTAAGAAGGCGACCGCAACCACGAAGGGTACTCCAACCGCCCGAACCGTGCTCGAGCTGTTCGGCCTCCTGCCGTATTTCGACCACGTTCAAGGGACGGACGGCTTTCCCGCCAAGCCCGCGCCGGATGTCATTTTCAAGTGTCTCGAAGTCCTCGGGGCCTCGCCCGAGGATTGCCTGTTGGTGGGAGATTCCGCGGCCGATATGGAAGCAGGCAAGCGCGCCGGCATCCACACCTGCGCCGTGCGCTACGGCTACGGCAAGCCGGAAGATCTCGCGCACTGGGAACCCGACTTTTGGATTTCCGACCTTCGCGAATTGCTATCATAAGCGGCATGAACCGCCGTAATCTGTTGAAGTCTGCCGGTCTCGCCGCCGGCGCCGCCGTCCTGCCGCCCTCTGTCGCACAAGCCCAATCGGGAGGCCAACGGTTCAAGATCTCCCTGGCTCAGTGGTCGCTGCATAAAGCAATCTTTTCGCGCCTGATTACGAACCTCGACTTTCCACGGATCGCCCGGGAGCAATTCGGAATTGAAGGGCTTGAGTTTGTGAACGCGCTTTGGGAGGCGCCGACACACAACTACGTCCAGCGTCTGAAGCAGAATATGGCGAAGACCGGGACGAAGGGTGTCCTGATCATGGTCGACGGCGAAGGCTCGATGGGCCACGTCGACCGGGCGGAGCGAATGCGCGCCACGGACAATCACCGAAAATGGGTTGATATCGCCGCCGAGCTCGGCTGCCACTCCATACGCACGAACATGTATCCCGGCCAAAAGCAGCCTTCGACTCCCGCAGAGGTCACGCAATTCCTGGAGCACTGTACGGAATCCTTCACCGTGCTGTGCGAGTACGCGAAGAAGGCCAACATCAACGTCATCATCGAGAACCATGGAGGCATTTCCTCTGATCCAGACGTTGTGGTCCGGCTGATGAAGATGGTGAAGGCGCCGAACTTCGGGACCCTGCCGGACTTCGGCAACTTTCCGAAAGAAATGGATAAGTACCAGGCTGTGGAGAAGCTGATGCCGTACGCGAAGGGCGTCAGCATGAAGTGCTTCGATTTTACTCCCGATGCCCGCGAGACCACGATCGACATGGACCGCATGATGAAGATCGTGAAAGCCTCCGGATACAGCGGTTACATCGGGATCGAGTACGAAGGGAATCGGCTGACCGAGTTCGAGGGCATTCAGGCAGCCAAACGGTGTCTGGAACGCCTGATCTAAAGAACCGCCTGGGCATCGGGTAGAGGCGCTATTCGATGCCCTTCCCTTCCCGGATCTTCACGACTCTGCCCGCAGCGATTTTTGTATAGCGCTCCGTTTTCCCGCCCGGCCAGCGCACCTCCAGGTCCACTGTGGTCTCATTGCCGAGGCCGAAATGCAGACGCCGATCGTTGGCGGAATAGAAGGACGCTTGGCTCATCACCTCCTGCGCCTGACGCTTTCCGCCGTAGAAGACCGTTACCCGTGCTCCAATGGCGCTGCGATTCGACTTGACGCCGGTCAGCTTCACTTGCAGCCAGTTCCGCTTCACGCTCAGGTCATTGCGGAGCAGCGAAGGGGGCTCATTGCGGTTGAGGACAACGACGTCAATGTCACCATCGTTGTCATAGTCCCCGAAAGCGCATCCCCTGCTAGAGTGAGTCGCAACGATACCGGGCCCGCCGAGATCAAACAACTGCTCAAACTTCCCTCCGCCCAGGTTCCGGAACAGCAGGCGCGGCGAGCGGTAAGGGTAGCCTGCAAGCTTGCCGTCCGCTTCCGGGTAAACCTGGCCCGTCACGGCAAACAGGTCGGGCAGGCCGTCATTGTCGAGATCGATCATTCCGGCGCCCCAGCCAACAAACCGGGTCTCCACGCCCAGCCCGGAAGAGAGTGTGACGTCGGAGAAAAGCCCGTCTCCGTCGTTCCGGTAGAGCACGTGCGTGTCGTCCGCGAAGTGAGTCTTGAAGATATCCAGCCGCCCGTCCAGGTTGTAATCGCCGATGCCAAGCCCCATTCCGGCCTGCTCGCGGCCATCCTCGTCGAGGGCGACGCCGCGTTCGACACCCTCCTCCGAGAATGTCCCGTTCTTCTGATTGATGAAAAGGAGGCTCGGAGTAGAGTCGCAGGCAACGTAGATATCCGGCCATCCATCGTCGTTGAAGTCCGCGGCGGTCACCGTCATTCCGTAGGAACCTCGGTGCTTTGCGATCCCGGCCTCTTCGCTCACGTCGCGGAACTTCCCGCCGCCCTCGTTTCGGTAGAGCCAATGACGTCCCGTAGGCAAGCCGCGGGGACCGCAGGCGACCGGAATACCCTTCCACGTGCAGAAGCTGTTCTCACCAGGTTTGGGGATACGCGCCAGGTCGAAATCGACATAGTTGGACACGAACAGGTCAAGGTCTCCGTCGAGATCGTAATCGACAAATGCAGCGCCCGCGCCCCAGTACGGGAACTTGCGGGCGGGAGGCAGGAGACCAGAATCCTTTGTGATGTCCGTGAAGGTCCCGTCGCCGTTGTTGCGGTAAAGAACGTTGTCTCCCCAATAGGTGAGGAACAGATCCTCGTCGCCGTCGTTGTCAAAGTCGCCGACTGCGACTCCCGACCCCCATCCGGTTCTCCGCAAACCGGCCTTCTCCGTGACATCTTCGAACGTCCCATCTCCCTTGTTGCGGTAAAGGCGGTTAGTTGCCTCCGCCGGGACAGAACTGAAGCGAGTTCCTCCAACCAGGAAGATGTCGATCCATCCGTCGTTGTCAAAATCAAGGAAGGCGACGCCGCCTGACGACGTTTCGAGGATATAACTGACCGAGTTGACCTCGCCGTAGATCGTGGGAGCCGTCAGCCCGGCGGAAGCTGCGACATCGGTGAATTTTGCATGCCAGGGTAGACCCGAGGGCTTTCCTCTTGGCGTTGGCTTCACACCGCGGCTGGCGATGCCTTGCGCCCAGATCACCCCGATGGCCAGCAGAATGGCAGCAGCTAGTCTCACAGCGTCCCCGTGGAATCTATGATTCTATCCGCAGCCGGCTGGATCTGGCGAACAGGGCGACGCTGCCGGTCAGTTCCGGTTCATTGCGGCAAGCGTGTCGAGGCTGAGGCGGCCGGTGTAGATGGCCATGCCGAGAGCAGCGTGCACGTCCATTCGCTGGAGCTCTTCCACTTCCTCAATCGTCGTGATCCCGCCCGCGGCGGTGATCTCAAGGGGCGTCGCAGCGCGCAGGCGGCGGAACCATTCCAGGTCGGTGCCCTGCATCATGCCCTCCTTGTCGACGTACGTGCAGAGGAAGCCTGCGCAGTAGGGCTCTAAATCGTGCAACACCTGCTCGGCTGTAAAGTTGGTCGATTCCCGCCACCCCTTGACAACAATCCGGCCGCCCTTTGAATCCAGCGCAATGAGGATGCGTTCCCGGCCGACAGCCCGGCCAACGTCGTTGAGGAACGCCCTGTTCACTCCTTCGGGACCGAATGCGGCAGTGCCGATGATCACTTTGTCGGCGCCCTGCTCGACGAGCTTCCGCGCACGCTCTACCGTGCGCACGCCGCCGCCGACGCGCGCAACGGCCTTCGAGGCCACCAGTTCAACCAAGTCGTCATTCGATCCGCTGCCGATGGCAGCATCGAGATCGATGACCTGAATCACCGGGAAACGAGAGAACTTCCGGAGCATTTCCTCCGGCGTTCCACCTTCGAGTGCCTTGTCGCGCCCCTGAACCAGTTGCACGACCTTGCCGCCCATCAAATCGATACACGGGATAATCAAGCCATTCTCCTTACAGGGATGCCGCAGCGGTCAAGGTGCTCTTTCAGGTCCTCGACGGTGTAAGTGCCGTAATGAAAGATGGAGGCAGCGAGGGCGGCACTCGCTTCTCCATCCGTCAGCACGCGAACAAAATCCTCGGGCTTGCCAGCGCCCCCGGAAGCGATCACGGGGATGCGAGTGGCGCGTGAGACGGCGCGTGTCAGCTCGCAGTCAAAGCCCTTCTGCACGCCGTCGGTGTCCATGGAGGTAAGCAGAATTTCCCCTGCGCCGAGTTCTTCCCCGCGCTGCGCCCACTCCACCGCATCAATGCCTTCATCGACGCGCCCGCCGCGCGTGTAGACATTCCATCCATCGCCTGACGGTCGCCGCCGAGCATCGATCGCCAGCACCACCGCCTGGGCGCCAAACTCCTTGCTCAGCTCCGTAATCAGCTCAGGCCGCCGGACTGCAGCCGTATTGACGCTCACCTTGTCGGCGCCAGCCATCAAAATGCGGCGCGCGTCGACAACGCTGCGTACACCGCCACCGACGGTCAGCGGGATGAAAACCTTCCGTGCGGTGCGGAAGACCACGTCGACCATCGTATTGCGGTCATCGCTCGAAGCGGTGATATCGAGAAAAACGATTTCGTCGGCCCCTTGCTGGTTGTAGCGGTCCGCCAGTTCTACCGGATCTCCCGCATCGCGGAGATTGACAAAATTAACGCCCTTCACAACGCGGCCCCCAGTGACATCCAGACAGGGTATGATTCTCTTGGCTAGCATCGCTTACAGGTCCACAAAGTTCTTCACAATCTGCAGCCCCAAAGGACCCGACTTTTCCGGGTGAAACTGAACGCCATAGACGTTGGCGTGCTCAAGGACAGCCGTGTAGGGAACTTCATACGTGCAAGATGCGGCCGTTGCGGGAACCAGTGGACAGTAGTAGCTGTGCGCGAAGTAGACGAACAATCTGGCATTGACACCGCAGAGCAGGCGAGGCTGTCCGTGCGGTTTCAGCTCATTCCAACCCATGTGCGGAACGCGGGCCGTCGGCGGAAATCGTTTCACCGTCCCCTCAAACAAACCCAGGCCTTTCTGTTCCGGAGCCTCCTCGCTCTCCGTGAACAGTGCCTGCAGACCGAGGCAAATGCCAAGAAATGGAACTCCAGCCCGGATGCGGTCGACCAGCGTCTCGCGAACGCGCATAGCATCGAGTGTCCGCATCATCTGACCAAAATGCCCGACTCCTGGCAAGATAATCTTGCTTGCCTGCCGGAGTCCCGCAGCGTCATCGACAATCTGGTAGGGCGCCCCGATCTCTGCCAGAGTGTTCTGCACGCTGCGGAGATTGCCAGCGCCGTAATCAAGGATCGCGATCATAACAGCCCCTTGGTGGATGGCAGTTGATCCTTCAGGCGTTGATCCTTCGAGCAGGCATACTTCATCGCCCGCGCAAAGCACTTGAAGACTGCCTCGATCTTGTGATGGTTGGAGCGGCCATACATGACCTTCACATGAACATTCGCCCCGGCCTGATTCGCAAACCCGCCAAAGAAATCCTCCACAAGCTCAGCCTGCAGATCGCCGACGAGGCGCACTTTCACAAGATCCTTGTAGACGAGGGCCGGGCGGCCGCCAAGATCCACTGCCACGACGGCAAGCGTCTCATCCATCGGCTGTACGAAATACCCGGCGCGGTTGATCCCTTTGCGGTCACCGAGCGCCTGCGAAAACAGCTGTCCGAGCACAATGCCGACGTCCTCGACGGTGTGGTGCTGATCCACATCCAGATCGCCGACGGCGTGAAGCTTGAGATCAAAGCCGCCATGCTTGGTAAACAGCTCGAGCATGTGATCGAAGAAGCGGATGCCGGTCGAAATATCGTAGCGGCCCTTGCCTTCGATCTTCAGTTCCCCGCAAATCTGTGTCTCTTTCGTGTTCCGCTGAATTTTGGCGGCTCTCATAGTACGCGTTCCAGTTGATTGATGTCGTCGAGCACTGCGGTCGCGCCGTGCTCTTTCAGCAGCGCGCAAACCTCTTCGTAACGGGGCTTGCCCGGCTCCGCGATTCCGATGAACCGCACCTTCGCAGCCTTCGCGGCAAGGGCATCGTCAACGGTGTCCCCGACATACCAAATCTCCGCCCCGGGGTGCGCGGCCATGATCTGAAGGAGGCCTTCCGGAGACGGCTTCAGTTCCTTCACGCAATTGGCAGTGATAACCGGATCGAAACAGAACCCGGCGGCAAAACGCTCCAATGTGGGAGCCACTTCGAAGTCGTGGCGGCCAGTAAAAATGCCGAGCTTGTAGCGCTCACTCAAACGCTCCAGCAAGCCAGGCTCCGCAATCCACCGCTCGTTCTTGATCAGCCCGTCCTGCCCGTCCTCGCCGAAGAAGAAACGATTGAAGCGTTCCGTAACTGTGTCGAGATCCACGGATACGCCAAGGTCCGCACACATCCTCTGCGAAAGCATCCAGTCGTCATTCCAACCGCCTTGGTTCTTGTAGGCCTGAATGCTCTCATGGCTGACGCGATGTCCCGTAAAATATTCGACCGTCCGGACGATCGCCTCCCGGTAGGAGCTGTTCACGTCTACCAGGACTCCGTCCATGTCAAAGATGAGAAGCTTGTTCACCAAATCCGCTCCAGTTCTTCGAGAAATCGCCTCACCTGCTCACGCGTACCGACCGTGACGCGAACACATCCGGGCAACTCGTAGCTCCGATCGCGAACAAGAACTCCCTTCTCCCGCAGCTTGTCTCGAATCTCGATCGCGCGATCCCCTGCGCGGAAGAGCACAAAGTTCGCCTGGCTGCGGAAATACGGGATTCCAAGCCTTGAGAGGCCCCGATACACGTCTTCACGCGCGGCGAGCACTTCCTCCACGAAAGCCCGCACATAGTCGGTATCCTGGATCGCCGCGCGTGCGGCGACCGCCGCCAGAGTGTTCACGCTGTAAGGCGACTGAGCCTTATGCAGATACTGCGTGTTCTGCGATTGGGAAAAGAGGCAGCCCATGCGCATTGCAGCCATGCCGTAAACCTTGGAAAAGGTGCGGCTGACAAATAGGTTCGGGTACCGCTTCAATAGGCCGAGCGCGGTGACGCCGGAAAATTCATAGTAGGCTTCGTCGATCAGAACCGCGGCTTGGGGCGCACGATCGAGGATGCAGCGGATCTCCTCAAGCGTGATGCCGGTACCCGTTGGATTGTTCGGGTTCGCAATCAGGATGGCGCGCGTCTCCAGACGGATAGAGCCGAGGAGTTCATCCAGCGGAAAGGCGAGATCCTCGGGCCGGTAGTCAATTTCTCGTATCGAGGCGCCGGCGACCTCGGCGTAAAAGCGGTACATCGCATACGAAGGCCGGAGCAGCAGTACATCATCTCCGTCGTCCACGTACGTGTTGACGAGCACCTGAATGGCTTCGTCCGTCCCGTTCGTGAGCACCAGCTCTTCCTCGCTGACTCCGAAGAAACGGGCAAGGTCGGCTTTTGCTTCGACGTACTCCGGATAGACGGAAAGCGAAGCCTCGTCGATTCTCTTCCTCAAAAACTCCGCGACCCGAGGCGAACAGCCGACCGTGTTCTCGTTAAAGTCAAGCCTCAGCTTGTCGGCCCGGCCGCTCGTCGGAGGAGAGTAGGGCGCCATTCGCAGTACGGCCTGCCTTGGCTTCAAGGGCTCAGACACCGCTGCGCACCTCAACGCTGCGAGCATGCGCTTCGAGCCCTTCGGCCCGCGCGAGAGTCGTAATCGATGGAGTTAATGCGGTCAGAGCCCGCGGTGACAATTCCTGCACTGAAATCACTTTCACGAAATCGGAAGCAGAGAGACCGCCGCGCGCACGTGCTGCGCCGGATGTGGGGAGGACGTGATTGGGTCCCGACGCATAATCCCCCGCAGCCTCGGGGCTGTAGGGCCCGACAAACACGCTGCCGGCATTACGAATGGCAGGCAAGAGACGCGCATCAGGAATGCTCAGGTGTTCGGGTGCGAATCGGTTTGAAATCTCCACAGCTTCTTCGACGGAACGCACGAGGATAATCGCACTGTTCCTGTCGATCGCCTTTCGTGCCGTTGCCGCCGTCGGCAGCGACGCAAGTTGCCGCTCGATTTCCTTTGCGACTGCTTGCGCGAGACGCTTCGATCGCGTCAACAGTACAGCAGAGGCGTCTGTGTCGTGCTCGGCCTGGGCGAGCATGTCGGCAGCAACCCACACGGGATTCGCGTCACCGTCGGCAATAATCAGGATCTCAGTAGGTCCTGCAACAAAGTCGATGCCTACTTCGCCCGCCAGCAGCTTCTTCGCGGCCGCGACGTAGATGTTTCCCGGCCCGACGATTCGGTCCGCCTTGGGCACCGTCTTTGTACCGTAGGCGAACGCCGCGATGGCATGCGCTCCGCCCATCTCGAAAACGTCGGTTACCTTCAGCAGCGACGCTGTTCCATAGATCTCATCGACCGCCCGGGGCGTCGCGACGCAGATGCGCGGTACTCCGGCTACCTGGGCGGGAATCACCGTCATCATCACCGTCGACGGCAGCGGGTACCGTCCGGCGGGAATGTAGGCAGCAACGGTGTCGAGCGGGCGGACGATCTGCCTCAGCTTCAGCCCGGGCCGCGGCGTCACGCTGACCGGCTTCGGCAGTTGCGCCTTCGCGAACGCCCGAATGTTCTCCGACGCCTCCCGCACGGCTCTGCGGAAGGCTGGCGAGAGCCGCTTTGCGGCAGCCTCTAACTCCACAGCGGGAACAGCCACCGTCTTCCGCGCAAAGCCGTCAAACTTTCGCGCATACTCGAGTACGGCCGCATCACCCCGCGTTCGCACGGCTTCCAGAATCGGCCGTACTACTTCCTCGGCTTCGCTAAACCGGGCCGCCCGGCGCTTCAGAATTCTACCGACATCCTTCGACTCGACAATCCGGATCATGATTTGCTCACAGCACGATCTTGTTCAGCGGGTATTCGACAATCCCCTGGGCTCCCGCTTCCTTGAGCCGTGGAATGATTGCGCGGACGGTGACCTCATCGAGGATCGTATTCAGAGCCACCCAGTCCTCGTCGGTGAGATGCGACACCGTCGGCTTCTTCAGCGCAGGCAAAACATTGAGCACTGCTTCGAGGTTCCGTTTCTCCACGTTGAGCATCAGGCCCACTTTCCCCAAAGCATTGATGGCCCCTTCAAGCAGCGTCCGTATGTCCTCCAGCTTTCGGCGCTTCCAATCGTTCTGCCAGGAATCGCAGTTGGCGATGAGCTGCGTGTTGGACTCGAGCACGGTCTCGATGATGCGGAGCTTGTTCGCGCGAAGGGAAGATCCCGTTTCCGTCACCTCGACAATCGCATCCGCCAGCTCAGGCGGCTTCACTTCCGTGGCGCCCCAGCTAAACTCAACCTTTGCTTTGACGCCTTTCGAGGCGAGATACCGCTTTGTTGCGCCGACAAGCTCGGTAGCAATAACTTTCCCTTCGAGATCCTCGACCCTTTGGAACGGCGAAGACTCGGGTACTGCGAGCACCCAGCGGACCTTGCCGAAACTCTGCTTGGCGTAAATGAGATCCGCCACAGTGACCACTTGCGAGGCGTTTTCTTCAACCCAGTCCCTTCCCGTCAGGCCTGCATCGAGGATGCCGTCCTCCACGTACCGCGCCATTTCCTGGGCTCGGATCAGCATGCACTCAATCTCAGGATCGTCGATGGAGGGGAAATAAGAGCGGGAGCTGGTGGTGATATTAAAGCCGGCGCGGCGGAAGAGATCGATCGTCGCGTTTTCCAGACTTCCCTTCGGGATTCCGAGCTTCAGCTTCATGCTTTCCCTCCGTACACGTTGCCGGGATCGTAGGTTCGCTCATCGGTCGTTACCCACTGACCGTCCTTCAGCGTCCGAAAGAAGCAGCTTTGGTAACCCTCATGGCAAACACCCGGCCCAAGAGCTTCCACCTTCACCAGAACACAGTCCTCGTCACAGTCGGTGGAAATTTCACGTACGACGAGACGATGGCCGGAGCTTTCTCCCTTCATCCACAGCTTGTTTCGCGAGCGGCTGTAGAAGGTGGCGAATCCGGTCTCCACCGTCTTTCGAAAGGCCTCTTCATTCATGAAGCCGACCATGAGGACGCGGCCCGTCTGGCAGTCCTGAATCACCGCCGGCAGGAGGCCGTCAAGTTTACTGAAATCGAGGTTCATCTTGAACACCAATAAAAAAGCCCGCCAAAACTACGGCGGGCTCAACTTTTCTGATTTCACAAAATGTTCAGAAACGGACCCGCACAGGCATGTCATGCCGGTGGTGGTGATGATGATGGGTCCGAAGCTGCATGGGAAACTAAAAGTATATCAATAGGCGAGCGCCTGGTCCAGATCCCCGAGGATATCTTCCATGGCCTCGATCCCGACGGACAGACGCACGAGGTTGTCACCGATGCCAAGCCGGTGCCTTTGCTTTGGAGACAAGTCTCGGTGAGATGCAATCGCCGGATAGAGGACCATGGTGTGAACGTCTCCCAGGGATGTGGCACGAACAACCAGCTTTAGCCGGTCGATAAAGCGAAACACGGCATCGCGGTCGCCGTCCTTCAGCTCGAAGCTGACCATCGCGCCAAACAGTCCCTCCGGAAAGAGCGCCCGGATCGTTGCGGCGTCCGGGTGCGAGGAGTCGCCGGTGAAGTAGACACGAGAAACTTTGGGATGTCCTCCGAGGAACTGCGCCACCTTGCATGCGTTGGCGCATTGCCGTTCCATGCGAAGCGGGAAGGTCTTGATGCCGCGCATGGTCAGATAACTTTCAAAGGGTCCAAGCACCGGTCCATAGGTACGCGAGAGCGAGCGAACGACAGGAGCATGCTCCTCGTCCGCGACGACGATTCCCCCCAGTACGTCGCCGTGGCCAGCCAGATACTTCGTCGCACTGTGAACGCATATGTGTGCACCGAGTTCGAGCGGCCGCACCAGCAGCGGCGTCGCGAACGTGTTGTCAACGATAAGGGCGGCTCCCGCCTTACGCGCAAGTGACGCAACCTGAGGAATAGAACCGACACGAAGCAGCGGATTCGAAATGGTTTCCATTAAGATGCAGCCCGGCTTGAATTCCTCCACTGCCTTCTCGACCGCCTCGAGGTTACAGATGTCGACGTAGCGCGTATCCACGCCGAACGGCTCCAGAACCTTGTTCAAAAGGCTGACACTGGCTCCGTAAAGGGCGTCGGCGGCCAGCACCGCTTTCCGCCGGTCCATGAGCGCGGCAGTGAGGGCGATTTGCAGAGCGGACATGCCGGAGGCGCAGGCAAGAGCCCCGTGACCATTCTCCAGCTCCTTCATTAGCGTCTCGAGCGCGGTGTTGGTGGGATTGTCGTAGCGCGAGTAGCAGAAGCCAGGCTCCTCCATCCCCATCACACGGTCGAGCTGCTCCATTGACTCCGCAAGAAAACTCGAAGCCGCATAAATCGGCGTCGTGACGGGGATCTGCGAGGGCGGCTTACGCCGGTCGCCTGCGTGAACTGCCTTGGTTTGAATTTTCACTTGCGTCTATTTCCTCTTCCACCGGACTCCTTCTTTGGTGTCCTCAAGAATAATGCCCTGCTCCAGCAACTGCCGCCGGATTTCGTCGGCGCGGACAAAGTCTCGCGCTTTTCTTGCCGCTGTCCGTTCGGCGATCTTCGCCTCGATCTCTTCCTCCGACAGCCCTCCCTTCGCCTCGGTGGGACGAAGGACGTCAAAAACCTGGTCGAACTCCGAGAGCAGCGCCTGGGCGGTAGCGATATTGCCTTTACGGAATTCGCCGGTATCCATCATCGTGTTCACGTCGCGGGTGTACTCGAAGATCGCAGCCAGCGCCTCGGCGGTATTCAGATCGTCATCCAGGCTCTCTTCGAACTGCCGTATCGCCTCCTGCGTGCGCTTCTCCACCTGTTCGCTCGTGCCGTCCGGGAACTGCTCCGTCTTCAGGCGAAGCTCAAAGTTGCGTAGCCGCTCAATAGATGTGGCTGCAGCCTTCAAACCGTCGAACGTGAAATTCAGCTTCTTGCGATATGGGACCGAGGCCAGCAGATAGCGGACCGCTTCCGGCGCGTACCCCATCGAGAGGACATCGCGCAGGGTATAGAAGTTTCCCAGGGACTTGGACATCTTCTGGCCTTCGACGATCAGATGCTCAGCGTGCAGCCAGTACCGGACGAACTGCTTGCCGGTGAGCGCTTCCGACTGCGCAATCTCGTTTTCGTGATGCGGGAAGGTAAGGTCGACGCCCCCTGTGTGGATATCGAGCGTATCGCCCAGATACTTCATCGCCATGACTGAGCACTCAATGTGCCAGCCCGGGCGCCCGGTGCCGATCGGCGTTTCCCATGCGGGCTCGCCGTCTTTCTTCGCCTTCCAGAGCACGAAGTCGCGAGCGTCGGCCTTCTCGTATTCATCCACATCGACGCGAGCGCCGGCGCGGATGCCGCTGAAATCGCTATGCGACAGCTTTCCGTACTCGGGGAACTTCGAGATCCGGTAGTAAATCGACCCGTCGCTCTCGTACGTGTAGCTCTTCTCACCGAGTTTCTGAATCGCGGCGACCATATCGTCGATATGCTCAGTCGCGCGAACCAGCCGTTCCGGGCGCTCCAGCCGCAGGGTTGCCGCGTCCTCGAGGAAGGCTTTTTCATATTCCGCCGTATACTCCCGCAGCGACTTACCCTGCGCCATCGCATTGCGGATGATCTTGTCCTCGACGTCGGTGATGTTCATCACGTGATCGAGCTTGTAGCCGCGCATCCGCAGCCACCGGCGCAAGATGTCCTGGAACGTAAAGGTCCTGAAATTGCCGATGTGGACGTAGTGGTAAACCGTGGGGCCGCAGGTGTACATGCGCACGATGTTGTCGTGCAGCGGACGAAACTCCTCCACTTCCTGCGTCAGTGTGTTGTAGAAACGCAAGCCCATAAAGCGATGATTTTTATCGTAGCAGAGGACGAAGAAGCGCCTTTTGTACGAGTTTGCAGTTTGCCGAGGCTGGCCGCGCTCCAGCTACTTTTTGGTCGTCCACTCGCCAATCCAGTCCAGGAATGCGTTGTACCAAAGGAGACTGTTCTGCGGCTTCTGGATCCAGTGCCCTTCATCGGGGAAGAGCAGAAGCTTTGATGGCACTTTCTGCATCTGCAGCGCCGTGAACAACTGGAGACCTTGTCCTACGGGCACGCGATAATCCAGTTCGCCGTGCGTGACGAGCGTGGGCGTCTTGAAGTCCCGCACGTAGTAGCTGGGCGACCATTTCGAGTAGATTTCAGGATTGTCCCAAGGCATGCCGCGGAATTCCCAAAGCGGGAACCAAAGCTCCTCGGTCTCACCCGCCATGCTGCGAAGATCGAAAACGCCGGCGTGCGAAACGAAGGCTTTAAAGCGGTCCGTATGACCGAGCATCCAGTTCACCATGTACCCGCCGTACGAACCGCCCGCTGCCGCCATCCGATCCTTATCGACGTACGGAAGCCCGGAGACCTTGTCGACAACAGCCATGATGTCGTCGAAGACCTTGCCGCCCCAATCGGCATTGATCTCATCCGTGAACTTTTGCCCGTAGCCGGTCGAGCCTCTGGGATTCGGCATCACCACGACGTAGCCGGCTGCGGCGAAGACCTGAGCGTTCCACCGGTACGTCCAGCTTTCGCCCCAAGCGCCCTGCGGGCCGCCGTGAATCAGAAAGAGTACCGGATACTTGCGGCCAGCCTGGAAATTGTACGGCTTGACGAGGAAGCTGTGGACACGAGTGCCATCCACGCTTTCTGTCCACATCTCTTCGTACGGCGTCAGCTGATGGCTCGCCAGCAGCTCCTTGTTGATGCCGGTTAAGGGAGTTGGAGAGCCTCCCGTCGAAGAAATGCGATAGATTTCAACCGGGCTCGATCCGCTTTGTTCGGTGAAGATGAGCGTCTTGCCATCTGGAGTAAATTGCAGGTCGTCGACGTGGGCGCCTTGGATCAGGCCCTTGCCGCCTCCGCCGGTCACCGGGATCAGTTGCGCCGTCTGGCGGCCGCGATCCTCAATGGTGATAGCAAGCCGCCGGGAGTCCGGAGTCCAGGTGAAGGATCCAACGGAACGGTCAATCGACTCTGTCAGAACCGTCGTGACGCCGGTGGTTCGATCCATCACGGCAAGCCGCCAGCGGTCGCTCTCATATCCGGCGCGCGTCTGCATCCGGTATGCGATCCACTTACCGTCCGGCGAGTATTTCGGAGAGTTATCCGCTGCGGGATTGACGGTAATCTTTTTGGCCTCGCCGCCGTCGATAGGCACCACATACAGCTCCGAGTTCGTGCTCGTCGCAAGCTCCGGGTCCGGGTTCATGACGTAGCAGACCTCAGCGCCGTCCGGGGAGATTGCGTAGTCGTCGGGCCCGCCGAGAGAGAACGGCGGCACATCCCGCGTCCCCGGCGTCAAATCCTTCGCCGGACCTCCCGAAGCCGGGATGACCAGAAGGTGACGCCTGCGCGACGTCTGCCATTCGTTCCAGTGCCGGTACAGCAGCGACGTATACATTCTCGCCTTCACTGGATTGTTTCTTTCGGCATCCAGGCGCTTGCGATTGCAATCGTCGTCCGCGCAATCGGGAAAGACGTCGCTCGTGAAGAGGATCTTCTTTCCGTCCGGCGAGTACATCAGGCCGCCCGCCTCGGTGGAGAGATTCGTCAACTGTACGGCATTCTGCCCGTCGGGATCCACCGTCCAGATCTGGGCAGAACCGCTCCGATCAGAGATGAAGGCAATCTTCTTGGAGTCCGGGGACCATTGCGGGCGCTCGTTGCGAGTCCCCTCGTGCGTGATTTGCCGCGGGGTCCCGCCCTCCACGGGCACTACCCAGATGTGCTTCGGCCGCGCGTTCTTGGCAAGATCAATCGACTGGACCGTGAAAGCTACCATCTTGCCGTCCGGTGATAAGGCTGGTTCGCCAACACGGGCAAGCTTGAGAAGAGCCTGGACGTCGAATGGCGCCTTTTGCGCCTGCACCGGCGCAACAATCAGGCATAGCACCAGTGCCGCAAAGAAGCCTCGGAGCATACCTAAATTTTGGCACAGCGCTTTCCCGGAGGGTGGATTCGGCCGGGGGCTACTGGAAGTGAAGAATCACGTCAACAGCGAGGCTCTTCTCATCCGGAACAATCTCAGCCCGAGTCTTGCCCAGATTGTCGAAAATACCGTCCTGGCGCACCCGGTTTAGAAAGTAGTCGGGGTAGCCGGCATCGAACGGTTTTCCGGCCTTCAAGGCCCATAGCTTCTTGATGGCCGCCTCGCCGTGAATATCCAGTCCGTCAATCTTGAGGGTCCCGAAGAGGAACTGCGGGCCCGGATCGACTCGAATTACCAGATCTGCCTTCTTCTTCTCTTCGTCGATCTTCCGTTCGGTATTCGCCGCCGCCTTGATATATCCTTGCCGCCGGAGCCCGATCAGCAGGCGCTCGGTCCCTTCCTGGATGATCCGAAAGTTCACGGGAGCGCCTTCCTCCTCCGGGCGGAATTTGGCGATGGATTCAATCTGCTCCTTCGTCAGCGGAACTCCCTCAACCTTGACATCGCCAAGGGAGTAAACCGGCCCCTCGTCGACGGTCACCGTAACAATCACGCCTTTTGTGCCCTTCGCCGGTTCGATGGCAATCTTTGGGAAAGAGACGCCGAGATAGCCCCTCTCCTCGTAAAGAGGCCGGATCGTGTAGTCGAGGATCTTGCGAAAACGCGCCTCCTGGTACACGGCGCCGATCGCAGTGCTGTGAATCGCCTGCTTGAGCTCAGTCGGGTGGACGACTCTGGCGTTGAGAAACTGGACCTCTGCTATGGAAGGCGGGACTGTATTTGGCCGGAATACAACGGTCAGATCATCGGTACCCTGAATGGTAACTCGCCCGATGACTTTCTCCCTGAAGCCCCTCGCGGCCAGGAATTCCTGCAAGATTTGAGAATACCGGCTGAGCAGCGTCTCGCTCGCCGGCATCTTCGGACCGAAAAGGACATCGTTGCGCCGGAGCTCCGCCTCCAGTTCCTCGCGCGTCGCGGGCAGGTCCTCGAAGCTGACCGGGTAGACAGGCTGGACTTCCTGCACCGTCAGCACAACGGAATACCCGGTGCCGGAGGCTGCCGGCTGGTAGGAGTAACCGACGTTCTCGAAAGCGCCGCTGGCGAGGAGGCGGTCCCGCGCCTGGTCGAAGCTTTCTTTCGTAACTCGCTGTCCAACGCGCAGCCCTGCCA
>CALGAR010000106.1 GCA_937959285.1 uncultured Bryobacterales bacterium | reverse complement strand
CGTGTGCTCTTCCGATCTTCCCTGCTCGCCATGAGCGGATTTGAAACCCTGGCCCAGGTGTACCGGGAAATCGCCTATCCAAAGCTGAAAAATCTCAAGATCACGGCGAACATCGTATGCTTCTACGCGTTGATCAGCACAGGCCTCGTTACGCTGTTCGCGGTGATGATTATCCCGGACGACGTGCGGCCGCGGTATTACGACAACCTGATCGGCGGCCTCGCTATGAATCTCGCCGGACCGCCGCTCCTGCGCCTTGCCTTTCACATTTTCGTCGTCATCGTCGGCACGCTGATTCTTTCAGGAGCAGTGAACACGGCGATCCTTGGAGCGAACGGCGTCCTGAACCGCGTTGCTGAGGACGGAGTGCTGCTGGATTACTTCCGCAAGCTCCATCCGAAGTTTGGTACGACGCACAGGATCATTAACTCCGTAGTCCTCCTGCAGATGGTGACCATTTTGCTGAGCCGGGGCAATATGTATCTCCTCGCGGAAGCCTATGCCTTCGGTGTTGTCTGGAGCTTCTTCATGAAGGCTTTGGGCGTACTGGCTCTGCGGTTTCAGCGGAATGATCAGGAGTACAAGACTCCCATCAATCTGCATATTCGTGGAGTAGAACTTCCCATCGGACTTGCGCTGACGACGTTGGTGCTCCTGTTCACGGCACTCGCGAATTTGTTCACCAAGCAAGTCGCGACGGTCTATGGAGTATCGTTCACGGCGCTGTTTTTTGCACTGTTCAAGATCTCAGAAAGGGTGAATGCGAGGAAGCACGAAAAGGCGCAGGCGCTGGAGGAGTTCAGGCTCGACTACCAGCCGCAGATCAGCACAACAGCGCTGCACGCCCGCCCGGGGTGTGTTCTCGTTGCCGTGAGAGGGACCGGGCAAATGGAGCATCTGAAGCAAGTCGTCCGAAAGACCAACGTACGGCGCCATGACATTGTGGTCATGACCGTGCGCCCCGTCTCCGCAGGCGCCGGAGAATACGATCTCAACAACCAGCAGATTTTCAGTGATTACGAACAGGAGCTGTTCACGAAGGTTGTTGGGATTGCAGAGCGGGAAGGGAAGACCGTAGAGCTTCTGGTCGTCCCGGGTGTGGATCCGTTTGATGCCATGGTTCAAACAGCCGCCAACATCAAGGCATCGCGGCTTGTCACAGGTGTTTCCATGAAGATGGCCTCGGAAGAACTCGCCAGGCGCATCGGTCTTGCGTGGGAACGACTTCCGGACCCGAAACCGGCGCTTTCACTCGAAATCATCGCTCCAGGGCGGCCGTCGATGTTTGTCAACCTCGGTCCACATCCGCCGCGACTCTGGCCCGAAGACGTAGACAGGCTGCACGATCTATGGCTGCATCTGTCGGAGGATGCCGGTATGGGGGCCAGGTTACATCACCGCGACGTGGTCGGGGTGGCGTTGAGGCGACTGGAACGCGACCTGAAAGGGCCTGAACGTGAGAAGGTGCTGGAAGATCTGGAGCGTGAACTGCGAACCGAACCTGGAAGGCCCAGCTGAAACGAACTGGTCTTATTCGCCCTGCTTCTTGCCGGAATCGGATTCAGCGGCAGCCGCTGCTGCTGGATTGATCGAGGAGAGGACCTCGTTGAACAGTTCCTGTTTTTTCAAGTCTCTGCGAGACGGAGGGGCTTGCTCATGACGGTAGTCGTGATCGCTGTAGCACGTCCGGCAGCGAACTTTCGCGGGCTTTTCTTCAACCAGCGAGACGATCGAGTGGTTGGTGATTCGTCTGCATTTCACGCAGTAATCATCGATTACATCGCCCAAGCGTAATTCCGACATTGGTCAAACCGCCTAGAAAACTCCTTCGCAGTATAACAGAGAATGCCCGCTTCTTCGAGGCTCTCGCTAAAGGATTCCAGGCACGGGCAATGTGTATGATCAGGGTATGCGTCGGAAATACCGGTTGGTAGCGGGAGCGATTTTGTTAATTTTCGCCTCCGCCGGGTTTGTGTTTTGGAAAAAGCGTCCAAACAAACCTTTGCCGGTTCAAGCCACGATCGAGAAACAGGAGCTGCCGGCAGGCGCCGAAATCAGCCTTGCTGGAAGCGTGATGGCTCGCGACGTCGTTCAGGTTCCCGTTCCGATCGAAGGCGAAGTCGTTGAGTTCTTTGTTGAGGTGGGAGACGAAGTTTACGAGGGGCAGATGCTGGCGCGCCTTCGCAATACGCAGCTGGAGGCAGTCCGCGATCGGGCTATGGAGGAGGTCGAGCAGACACAAACCCGCATCAACAATTTGGAAAGCATGCTTGCGGCGGCGCGGCTCGAAGAGTCGCGAGCGGCGGCGGATGCAAGCCGCGCCCGCAGCGAGTATGCCCGTCTGGACAAGATTTACCAGCGCCAGCAGATGCTCTATCGGGAGGGAGCTACGCCGAGACTTGTTTTTGAGAAGGCGGAGAAGGAAGCACTTGCCGCCAAGGAGGAATCGGAAAGCCTGACTGCCCTGGCTGCCGCCATCTCGGAGCGCGTGAGCGGCCTCTCACGAGATCTCGATGCTTTACGAAAGGTTCTTGACCACAAGAATCAGGAGCTGGAAGCAGCGCAACAGGATCTGCTGGCGGCGGAGGTCGTTTCCCCGGTTACCGGCATCGTCATAGCGCGGCGCGGCGTCGAGGGAGATCAGGTCAATCCGAGCATGCCGGATCTGTTTCAGATTGCCGTAAATCTGACGTCGCTCGAGGTGGTTGTCCAGCCGGAGCCTGACGTGCTCAAGCGGCTTCATCCCTCTCTTCCGGCTGCAATCCAGGTTGCCGAAGCCGGCGGCGAACCGATTCCGGGCGTGATCGAGGCGGTGCGCGATCAGGACATGGTAGTTGCGTTCAATAATCCGAGCCCTCTTGTCCGGCCCGGCCTTACCGCGCAGGTTCGGATCAAGCTACCATGAAAAGTCGGTAGCTTCCTATGCAATTTCTCGAAAACAGCCTTCTGGAACTGATCACCCAGACTTCTACCAATCTGCCTCCGGACGTGCGCGCCGCAATGAAGCTTGCGATGCAACGCGAAACGCCCGGGACCCAGGCTTCGCAGGCTTTGAGCGTCATCGCAACGAATATCGACATGGCCGAGTCCGAGGAGGGGCCGATTTGCCAGGATACGGGCATGCCGACGTTTTTGGTGCATACGCCGGTGGGAGTGAACCAGATCGAGATCCGGAAGGCGATCCGGTCGGCGGTCGCGGAGGCGACGCGCCGCGGCAAGCTCCGGCCGAATTCGGTGGATTCGCTGACCGGGAAGAACTCGGGAGACAACCTTGGCCCCGAGACGCCCGTAATCCATTTTGAGCAGTGGGAAGAGGACGACATTGAGGTCAAGCTGATCCTCAAGGGCGGCGGCTGCGAGAACAAGAACATCCAGTATTCGCTCCCTTGTGAGCTCGACCATCTCGGTAAGGCAGGTAGGGATCTGGAGGGCGTCCGCAAGTGCATCCTGCACGCCGTGTGGCAAGCGCAAGGACAGGGCTGCGCGCCGGGCGCGGTCGGCGTCTGCATTGGCAGCGACCGGGCTCACGGCTATCTGCTCGCCAAGAACGAACTGTTCCGGCCGCTCGACGATGTCAACCCGAATCCGGTGCTGGCCAAACTGGAAGCTGAAATTATGGAGGAGGCAAACCGGATCGGCGTCGGCGCGATGGGCTTCGGCGGCAAGGTGTCGCTGATCGGGTGCAAAATTACCGCTGCCAACCGCCTCCCCGCCAGCTTCTTTGTGTCGGTGGCCTATGACTGCTGGGCATTCCGCCGCCTGGGCTTCCGGCTCGATGCGGAAACGGGAGCGATCCGGAAGTGGCTGTACCGTGATCCGGAGCGTCCGGTGGAGCGCATGGCCGCGGGCGAGGGATTCCCGCTGACGGGCCGTGAGGTGATTCTCACGCCGCCACTGACGGAAGAGATGGTGCGTGCGCTCAAGGTCGGCGACGTTGTCATCATCAACGGCGAGCTATTCACCGGTCGCGATGCGGTGCATGCCCATCTCATGAAGAATCCGCCTCCAGTGAATCTGAATGGGGCGGCCTTGTACCACTGCGGACCGGTCATGCTGAAGCAGGGCGACGGCTGGGTGACGAAGGCAGCGGGGCCGACGACCAGCAGCCGCGAGGAGCCGTATCAGGCCGATGTGATCCGCAACTACGGCGTGCGGGCCGTGATCGGCAAGGGCGGCATGGGCAAGAAGACGCTGGCAGCTTTAAAGGACTTCGGAGCCGTTTACCTCAATGCCATTGGCGGCGCTGCGCAGTACTACGCGCGGTCTGTGGAAAAAGTGCTGGGCGTCCACCTGCTCGAGTTCGGCATCCCGGAGGCGATGTGGCACCTGAAGGTGAACAACTTCATCGCGATCGTTACAATGGATTCTCACGGCAACAGCTTGCACGCTGACGTGGAGCAGGAGACCGCGAAGGCGCTTTCTGCTCTACAAAGTGTGTAGGAGTTCCCCAAAACTCGAGACGATCTGTTACAATACGATTGTCTCGCACAGAACGGCCAGGTAGCTCAGTTGGTAGAGCGCAGCCCTGAAAAGGCTGGCGTCGGCGGTTCGATTCCGTCCCTGGCCACCACACCGGGAAAGACTTAGCTGCGGGCATTCCCCCTCAAGTTAGCCGGCTGTACGCCAATTCCGGGGGCAACCCCGATCCCAAGAAGAATAGTTAAGCACAGAGCACCTGCACTCGTTGACGGTAGTTTTCGAAGTTGCGGAACCCGTACGCCTGTCTGCTGATGGTCTCCATCTTGTTGTGAAAGCCTTCTGTGATTCCATTGGAGCGCGTGAAGCGCCACATGCGGGCAATCTCCTCCGACCAGGCGTGTAGGGTTTCGCCGAGGGCGACGAGTTGC
>CALGAR010000105.1 GCA_937959285.1 uncultured Bryobacterales bacterium | reverse complement strand
GCGATGAGCCGCCGGCGCAGGTCTTCGTCTCCCACCAAGCACAACATCGCATCCCGAATCTGATCTTCATCCTCCGGGTGGAATTGAAGCGCGGCCTCGCCTGCGATGGACCGGAGGGGTTCAATGTTGGAACACGCTGTGGGTACTCCGGCGGCGAGGGCTTCGAGCACTGGAAGGCCAAAGCCTTCAAACGTCGAAGGGTAAAGGAAGGCGTCGGCGCGGACGTATAGATCGTAGAGCTCTTCCCGCGGAATCCAGCCGGTCAGCCTTACGTGGTCGTCGAGCTTCAAGGCGTGAATCAGGCGCTCCAGTTGGTCCGCGTAGAAGCCGCGCATGCCGGCGATCACGAGCCGGTATTCGGGGCGGAGGTCGCGGAACCGTGCAAACGCGCGGACAAGGCGATCGAGATTCTTGTGCGGGTGCAGTGTCGAGACGCACAGAAGAAATCTCTTTTGACGCTCTGTCCGGCGGCGTTCTGCGAGGTGAAAGAAGTGTTCATCGACGCCGAGCTCGATCGTTCGGACGGAGTCAGGCCGCAGGGAGTAAAAGCGAACCATATCGCGGTGCGTCTCAAAGGAAGCGGCCGCGAGGGCGGTTGAGCGGCGGACCGACGCCCACAGGAAAAGCTTCCAGAAGGGCAGGTCGAACCACCGGAAGTACTGAGGGTGGCGTTTATACTGCAGGTCGAAGAATAAAGTTGCGGTGGGGCAGGGGCACCAGACCGGGGCTGTGAAACCGGGATTGAAGAGCACATCCAACTGGAGGCGGGCGGCCTCGCGAGGCAGGATCGTTTGCTCCCACAGCAGCCTCATCGGCCGGAAGGTTGCGCGGACTGGCTGAGGGACAATGTGGAAGTTCCGGGCGGCCGGAGCGATGTCAGCTTGAGTTTCGCGATTCGTGAAGACGAAGTAGGTGTTCTCTTCGTCGATCCTTGCAAGCGCACGGAGGAGGCAGCGGAGATAGATTTCGCTGCCCCCGACCTGACCTGGGATCAGATACAGCGCGTTGATGCCGATTCGGAAAGCGGACATTCACCTACTGCTTCTGTTGTCTGGTCGTTGCACCAATGCGCATCAGCGTCATCCGCGCTACCTCATTTCGTGGATTGATCGCCAGGGCGTGGCGATACTCGGCGATGGCTTTCTGAATTTCATTAGAGCTCACGTAGACATTGCCGCGGTAGACGTACGCCATGTCGTTGAGAGGCTCTAATCTCACGGCCGTATCAAGAGCCTCCAGAGACTCCTTCAGGAGGCCTTGTTTTCCATAGATCATGCCGATGAGGGAGTAAACGTGCCCCGTCTCCTCCAGCGCGAGCGCCTGTTTGAGCTTCGCAATGGCCTCGTCCTGACGGCCCACACAATCGAGCGCGAGGGCCCAGTTAATAAGATTGCGCGGATCCGATTTTGCGAGCTGCGAGGCCTTCTCGTAATGCGGGAGCGCATCGGCGCACCGGTTTGCCCGCTGCAGCGCGAAGGCGAGTTGCGAGTGCGGCCGGGCCTTGTTGGGAGATTTGGCTACGGCATCGCCCCACAGAAGCAGGGAATCTCCCCAGAGCCGGTTCCGGTGATGGGTAAGGACACCGAGCACGATGAGCACCGCGGCCAGTGCCGGCGCAAGTCTTGCTTTCGGGAGCTCGATTCTCCGAAGGATGTCTACAAGAACGAGTAGGAGGCCGATGGAGGGGAGATAAAAACGGCGCTCCACGAGAGTATCACGAATCGGTACGAACGACGATGTAGGGGCGAGGAGCATCAAGAATAGGACGACTCCGAAAGATGCAAGCGGGTACTGCTTGCGGTAAATCCAGGCCGCCGCCAGCAAAGCAACCAATCCGATGAGACCGAAGATTGCGCCATGATCGGTAATGCTGTGCGACAAGGGGAAATCGTGATCGATGTTCAGGCCATAAGGCAGAAGGAACAGCCGCAGGTACACCCAAATCGCCCGGCATTGGGTGAAGAAATACTCGTACCACTGGAGATTTTTCATGCCGAAGCCTGCCGTATCGGAGCCGCGGAGAACCCAGAGTACGAAGGAAAGACCGGCCGCGGCCGCGAGGGCCATCGGGGCATAGAGGCGCCAGTTTCGCAGAATGCCCCGGATAGAAAAGCCGGGATGCCAGTAATAGTCGATCGCAACGAGTACGGCGGGAAGGACGGCAGTGTGTTCTTTTGTGAGGGCGGCACAGCCGAACAGGATTAAGACCGAGAACGAGCGGACCCACGAGATGCCTTCGGGAGGTTGGGTCAGAAACACCGCAAGAGCGGCATAGGCAAAGAAGACGCTCAAAGCCTCGGAGCGGCTGGCGATGTAGGCAACAGACTCGGTTTGCAAAGGATGAAGGAGAAAGACACCGCTCGCGAAACAGGCGAGCATGAAGGTCCGCTGGCGGTCCTGATCCACGCGACGCAGCAGTTTGAGGACGATGAGGAATACAAAAAAGCCTGTGATGGAATGAAGGACAACATTCCACAAGTGGTACCCGTATGGCTGGTCCCCGGAAATATGAAGATTGAGCCAGAAGCTGAGCATCAACAAGGGCCGGACGGTGAGCACGACCTCTTTGATGGTTCTGTCCTCGAAGCCGGGAGCGGCAAACGGGAGATACGGATCATCGTAGACGAAGGGACCATTCAACGCTGGTCCATAGACCTGGAACAGGACAAAGATGGCCAGAAGCACCGCGCATGCGTAATGCCAGGTCTTGAACTTCCGCGTGGCAGCGGGGACAGGTGCGGCGGGCTTAGGCGCCGGTACTTTGGACTTTTTCATTGTTCGGAACCGATTCGATGCGATACTCGAGGATCGCAACCTTCTGCGCCAGGGCGATGTTGGCGTCCTTTAGCTCCGAGATGATGACTGAGAAGCGGTAGAAGACGACCAGGAACACCAACAGCACCAGAAACAATAAAGCCAAAGGCGCGTACGTAAGCTGAAGCATCGACGCCAGCCATTCGAGCGTGTTGCGAGACCGGGAAAGGAGCAACAGGGTAACAGCAGCGCCCAGCCAGCTCACTGAATATTCGACACGTATATGAGAACGACGTACGGAGAACAGTACAAGAGCGATCAGGCTGACGCTGAAGAACGTCATGACGTTGAGCAGTCGATCCATGGCTATCCCCTTTTGCGGCGACCTTCGTATTTCAGGATATTCACAAACACGCCGAGCAGGACGTGGATGATGTAATACAAAGACTTCACGGCGGTGATGGAACTTTTCCCCGCGCGCCGGGGCCGCATTCGGCACGGCACCTCTTCAAATCGGAACGCCTTGCGCTGGAGGACAACGAGGGCTTCGATCTCCGGGTACTCGAGCGGGAAGCTGCGGCTGAAGACGGAGAGGGCAGCCCGGTTCACCCCAACAAAGCCTGACGTAGGATCGCGAACCGGCTTGCCGAGGATTGGCCGGAGGATGAGCCGAAAGAGCCGGATGCCTAGGCTGCGGGCGAGGCTTGTGTGATTCCCATCGCCGTAGACAAAGCGGGAGCCAATCACCATCTCGCAACGGCTTTTGAGGAGAACTTCATAGATCTTCTGGATATCGCGAGGGTCGTGTTGTCCGTCGCCGTCCACTCGAATGACGTACTCGTAGCCCAACTCATAGGCGAGCTTGTAGCCGGCCTGGACACAGCCGCCGAGGCCAAGGTGATGCGGTAACGAGAGGACGTGGGCTCCCGCCCTGCGGGCGAGAGTTGCGGTGGAGTCGACGGAGCAGTCGTCTATTACGAGCACGGGAACACCCGGCTGTGCCTCCTGAATTTCACGAATAACCTGGGCGATCGCTCCCTCCTCGTTATAAGCGGGAACGATAATCAGGAGCGGCGCCTCACCCGACGGCGCCATCACAGCGAGGCTACCTCCCGAGGACTGATGGAGAAAGTTTGAACCAGTTCCTTGAAAGCAGTGGAACTGATTTTGGCTTGCTTTCGGATGCGACGGCGATCCTTTAAAAGTGCAGGCAGACGAACGATTGCGGCAAGGTGAGCGCGAATGACGTACGCGACGAGCGTAAATACAGAATTGCCTTCCTCCCGGAACTCGGCTGCCTTCCCCTTGCCCTGGAGCATGAAGATGAAATGCCACCAGAAACGGGCAACGGCGTAAAACGGAACAGCCAGGAGCATTCTGATGGGGAAATTCTTTATGACCATGAAGATGCGGTTCCGTTCCACAAGATAAGCTTTGAGCTTGGATGCTCGCCCGGCGGATTCGGAATAGCGATGATTGACGATGGCCTCCGGGACGTAGAGACACTTCCAGCCGGCCCATCTTGCACGAAGACCCAGGTCCGTATCTTCACAATAAAGGAAGAATTTGTCGTCAAACAGACCGATTTCCTCCAGCATCCGGCGGCGGTATATGGCAGCCGAGCCACTGGGAAGCAAGACCTCTTCGACAGCCGGAAAACGCGAAGGAGGGAGCCCGTGGCCTCGCTGCTTGCTGGTTCCATCCGGACATAGGAGCATTCCCGCCGAGTCCAATAACAGGCTTTCGGCAAGGCGAACCTGCGACGCGCACATGCCGACGTTCGGATAGTTTTCAAGAGGTTTCAACAGTGATTCCAGCCATTGAGGATGAGCAACAGCATCATCATTTAGTACCGCGAGGTAGGGAGCACGCGATTTATAAAAAACTTGATTAATTGCCACGCCAAATCCCACGTTTTTCTGGTTTTCGATGACGTGTGTTACAAGTGAACCGACCTTGAGCTTACTAATGAGCCCGGCACCGCTGTTATCTACGACAAAGACCTCGAAGTCGCGGAACGACTGTTCCCGCAACGAACGAAGGCACTCGAGAAGCGCCGGTCCTGCATGAAGGGTCGGTATGACCACTGTGACGCGGGGTTCTGACAACTCTCGATTTTACTCCGATATATCTCTGATGGTGGTCTTACCCTGGGGGAGTAGGGGGCGAGGGAACGTTAAATCATCCGGCGCGAAAAATCGAGCAGCCGCTAGGTGCGTCCGAGCCAACGGATGCGGAAATTGAAGGAGCGGCGGCTTCCGCCGAAGAAGGTGAGATAGTTCGGGGCGTCGATGTTGTTGACCACCACGTTTGGATTGTTTCTGTTCATGATATTGTTGGCGCCCGCCCGCAAAGCCCAGCGGTAACCGCCCAGGGAGAATCGCCGTTCAATGTGCAGATTCAGGTTGACGTATGAGGGGAATCTATGGGAGTTTACAGGGCCGACAACCGCCCCCTGCTCGTTCACAACAGAAAAAGGAAAGCCTGTGCGGCATTCAAACAGGTAGGCGACGGCCCAATCTTTCCAAAACGTCGGCAGGTATCCCCAGCTAAGGACGCGGTTGGGGGCATCCCAGGGCATTGGCCCGGCGTTATCGGAAACGAGGGTGGGTTGCTCGGCGCTGATATCGATGACCGCGTTAGATCTGGCTCGCGATCTCGTGTAGCTGGCCATCCATTCATACTGCCCGCGGAGAGTCTGGTGAACAGCGATTTCGGCCGAATCGTACTGATCGTGGCGCTGATTGCCGAGGTAATAGATGCCGTCAAAGTAGCACACCTGAAAGCGGACCAGTTCTTGCTCCGGCGGAGACGATGGGTCGAGTGAGTTGTAAAAGGTAAAACCGCGAGCGCCGCGGCGGCGGAGCAGATTGAGGCGCATTGAGAGGGCACGCGGAAGACGCTGCTCGAGACTGAGGCTCAAATTGCGATAGCGGGGGGACCGAAGCTGGTCATCGATTACGCGGAAGACGGAGACGGCGGGGCCGCGGTCAATGCTGCCGTCGCGGCCGTAATAGGTGGTTACCGAATACTGGTCGTCGGGGCGGGTGATGATGCGCAGGTTCGTGGAATCGTAGGAGATGGCGTAACCACCTGCGATCTTGGTGTTTTCGAGTCCAAAGGGAGCCCAAGCGAAACCGACGCGCGGGGAAATGTTCCAATCGCGTATGATCTGATCCCAGTCCGAGCGGATGCCGAGTTCGAGTAGCAGCCCGGGTCTGACACGCCAGGAGTCCTGGAGGTAGAGCGCGGCCTCGGTGTTGCTTCTTGAGAGCAAACCGTCTCCGCGGAACTCGGTCCGACGAAGCGGGGTGCCGTCCATGCGGAGGAACTCAAAGCCAGTGCGATCAACCTGCTGCCAGTATGAGAGTCTGTTGAAATCCGCCCCGGTCTTAAGCTGGTGGGTTCCCCTGAACTCGAAGGAGGGCAGTATCAAGTTTGCAATCCACTGATCCCGGGAGGCTTTGCGGACGGCGTCCGTAAAGTAATTTCCCCTAGTGCCCACAGGCGTCAGGATGTAGAGGCTTCGGCCCTGGGGAATCTCGCGCCCGAAGGTCCGATTGATTGCGAATCCTGTTTCGAAGACCGCGCCCTTTGCAAAGTACTTCTGGCTGCGGACGTTGAAGAAATACTGCCGCGCCCGGCGGTCCACAGTGGTTTCCAGAGGATCCAGGTTTGTCAGCCCAGCTCGCGGCGCATAGACATTATTAAGGAGGAAGCTCGAGTAGAGGATATGAGAGGGGGACAGATTGAACTGGTTATGCAGGAGGTTGCTGAACTGCCAGCTCGATGTCGAATCCTCGCCGCGGGGCAATTCCGGGACCATCCTCCGGTCGTAGTGGATGTCGAGCGAGTTCGAGAACCAGGCCCGGCTGCGGCGCCAAGGACCCGAAACGTTGAACCGAGGTGTCCAATTTCCGATATAGACGCCCTTCTGGTTCTCGATTCCCGGGAAGAAGTTTGTGGCCGACGTTCGAAAGCGGTCGTCGCCCGGTTTTGAATGAAAGGCGATCGCTCCCGCAGAACCCTTCCCGAACTCCGCGGGCACGCGGCCGCTGACAACTTCGACGCTTTGGATCCCTTCCACGCTGATTCTTGATTCAAAGCGTCCGGTCAGCGGGTCGGTGAGGTTGAATCCGTCGAGCGTGTATTGCACCTGATCGGCTGCCGCTCCGTTTACGTGGATTTCTCCGCGGCTGTCCTGAACGATGCCGGGCATCACCGCCATCGCATTCTTAAGGTTATTTGTGCTCGGGTAGGGGATGTTTAGAATTTCGTTGCCGGTGAGTGTTTCCTGCTTCGTGGTCGAATCCATGGCCACGGAAGTGGTGGCTGCTGTCACGTCGACGGATTCGACTACCTCGCGCAGTCGGTTCAGCACGAGTGAAAGGTCGCGCGAAGATTCGTCGATGCGAATGGGAGTGTCGAGCAACGTAAAGTGTCCTTCGCGCTCAACAGTAACGAGATAGTCTCCAGGCTGAGGAAGGTCGAGAGAGAAAGCACCTGTGACGTCACTGACAGCGTGCAGGGTTGTGTCGCCAGCGCGGAACAAGATTCGCGCGCCTCCGACGGGAGCACTGGTCTCATTGGTGACGCGGCCTGAAATACGAATGTCGGCCCCGGCGGCGCTCAAGCAAACGATGGAAACGCAGAGAAGCCGCCACGCGAGCCGTATCACAGCGTCCCCCCGGTCACAATATACAATGAATCGTTATGCCGATAAAGACCACAGTTGTGGGTAGCTATCCGATACCAGCATGGCTCTATGGTGACAGCGCGAAGGGCACGCTCCGCGACGCGATCATGGTGGTTTTGAAGACCCAGGAACTCGCAGGAATTGACGTCGTCGCCGATGGTGAACTGAACCGATTCGATCCGAGCCACCCGGAGACGAACGGGATGATTGATTACTTCGTCAGCAGGATGGACGGTATCCGCTCGAAGTTTTCGATCACCGATATTCAGCAATTCCGCGCGGATGCGGGTTTGTCGTACCGGAGCGCCCCGGCTGGGATTGTCGTGGGTGAGATCGGGGAAGGCGTGCTCAACCTGCCGGCGGACTATGAGTTCACACGGCGCCTGACGCGAGCGCCCCTAAAGTTCACATGCACCGGTCCACACATGCTGACGAAGGTGCTGACGGACCGGTACTACGGCGCCAGGGACAAGCTCTGCATGGCGATCGCAGACGTCTTGCGCCGCCAGCTCGAACTGATTGACGCGGACGTAGTTCAAATCGACGAGGCGAACATCAGCGGGCACCCGGAAGACATTGAGTGGGCTCTTCCCGCCATCAACCACGTTCTTGGGGGGATCCGCGGAACACGGGCTGTACACATCTGCTTTGGAAACTACGGCGGCCAAACCGTGCAGAAGGGATTTTGGCGGGACTTAATGCCCTTCCTGAACGGTCTGGCTGCGGATCACCTGGTGCTGGAGTTCGCGCGGCGCGGATACAGCGAACTGGAGTGCCTCCGCGATTTGAACCCGAAGATTGGCATAGGGTTGGGCGTCATCGACATTAAGGACAATCTGATCGAGCCGCCGGATTTGATTGCAGAACGCCTGGAACTCGCTACAAAAATTCTTGGTCCGGACCGGATTCACTATATCCATCCCGATTGCGGGTTCTGGATGCTGCAGCGCAGCGTCGCTGACGGCAAGATGCACGCTTTGGTAGCCGGGAGGAATCTGTTCGAAGGGCGAAGCTGATGAGGGGCTTACTGCTGGCGGCACTGGTGGCGGGAGCATTATCGGCTCAGCCGGTTAAGCGCCTGGAGAATATCCGGCAGCTCACCTTCGGTGGGACCAATGCGGAGGCGTACTGGAGTCCGGATGGCAAGCGTCTGATCTTCCAGTCCACGCGCGACGGGCACTCCTGCGATCAGATCTATATTATGAACGCCGACGGCAGCGAGCAGCGCATGGTGTCGACGGGCAAGGGCAGAACGACCTGCGGGTATTTCCTGCCGGACGGGAAGCACATCCTCTATGCGTCCACACATAGCGGTGGTGATGCTTGCCCGCCGCCACCCGATCGCAGCAAGGGGTACGTTTGGGCCGCCTATGACACCTACGACATCTATGTGGCGACGGACCGAGGTACGAATTTGAAGGCGATCACCTCGGAGAAGGGGTACGATGCCGAGGCGACGGTGAACTTCAAGACCGGGACGATCGTTTATACCTCCATGGCGTCCGGCGATCTGGAACTCTGGGCGATGAAAACGGACGGCTCGCAGAAAAAACAGATCACGAGGACGCTCGGCTATGACGGAGGCGCGGTGTTCAGCCGCGACGGAAAGAAGATTGTGTGGCGGGCGAATCATCCGTCGAGCCCGGAGGCGATTCAGCGTTACAAGGCGTTGCTCGCAGAGAATCTGACAACGCCGATGCGCATGGAGATATTCGTCGCCGACAGCGATGGCAGGAACGTCAAGCAGTTGACGAACTTCGGTTGCGCGAGCTTTGCCCCAACCTTCACGCCGGATGGAAAGAAGATTGTCTTCTCGTCGAATAAGAACGATTGCGACGGCCGTAAGTTCGAGTTGTTCATGATTAATCTCGACGGCACCGGACTCGAGCAAATCACGGACTTCGGAGGATTCACGTCTTTTCCGGAGTTCTCGCCAGACGGGAAGAAGCTCGCGTTTTCGTCAGACTGGAAGGCAAAGAGCCGTTACGAGTTCAATATTTTCACTGCCGACTGGAAGGAATGAAAGTTCTTCTGGCTCTACTGGCGCTTACAGCCAGTGCCCAGGATCTGTACCTGATGCCGGAACGGTTTGTCGTCTCGCCCGGCGAACGAATCAAGGTTGGCATCCATAGCGGCAAGGGATTCCCCGAGAGTGAGACTTGTCCCGACGTGGAACTGCTCGAGGATCCGTCCATGTACGCTGGTGCGCTCGCTTATAACATGACGAGCCTGCGCGCGGAGGATCGATCGGCGGCAGTCAGCGTGACCATTAAAGGCGCCGGGAGCCCGGTCCTGACGATTCGGACTAAACCGCAGGTGCTGGAGTTGGAACCCAAGAAGTTCGAACAGCACCTGCGCGACGAAGGGCTCGACACTTTGTTCAGCGGGCCTAGTCAGAACGGCGGGGCGGCAAAGGCAGCGAAGATGCGGCGGCGGCACTACGCCAAAGCTGTTCTCCTGGCCGAGCGCCCGGACGAAACGTACAAGCGCAGGACGGGACAGATTCTCGAGTTTGTGCCGCAGCGGGATCCTTATTCGCTGAAGCCGGGCGAGACCCTGCCTGTCGAGCTCCTCTTTCGCGGAAAGCCTGAAGAAGGCGTGCGGGTGGAGCGATCGCGAAGCACGGCGGAGGGAACGGATTCGGTAGTCCTTGGCCGTACGAACGCCAAAGGCCTGGTCGAAGTTCCGATCGACCGGGCCGGAAAGTGGCGCTTACGGGCGATCGTGATGGAACGATCGAGCGAACCGGGCATTGATTGGGAGACCTTCCTAAGTTCACTCACCTTCGAGATTCAATAAGTCCGCCGCTAAGTGGCGGGCCCTCACCATTCCCACGCGCTGTAAAAATTTATCTCCTTTCTTTCCAACAGAAACTAAGTTCCGGACGGCAAGTTCCCGCACGCGCGAATGTTACTGTGAGCACAGAAAAAGCGCGGCCGCAAGGAGACAATGAGTGGCGACGAAGAAGACGACTGTCAGGACAAGAAGGAAGGGAACCGCTGTAAGGAGGAAGTCCAAGCCGAGTTCAACAGCTGCACCGCTGGGGGATCTCGAGCTTCTGGAAATGATTCTCAGGAATGTTCAAGAAACCGTGACCTCCAAAGAGTTGAAGGTGACGATCGGGGACCTGATTCGACTCATGCAACTGCGGCGAGAGATTTCGGAGGAGACTCCAAGGGAGGTTCAGGTTTCATGGGTGGAGCCGGGGGCGAAGGCGGAAAGAAGTTCCGAAGAATAGAGTACGATCCTCTGCCCTCGCAACGGCTGTTTCATGAAAGCTCTGCCAGGTTCAAGGGGTTTTCGGGACCAATCGGTTCCGGGAAGAGTCAAGCGCTCTGTCAGGAAGCAATCAAACTGAGCTATCTGAACCCCGGACGGCTCGGGCTGATTGGCGCGCCCACGTATCCGATGCTGCGGGATGCGACGCAGCCAGCGCTGATCGAAATACTGGAGCGCAACCGGCTTCCATACGAATTCAACAAGGCCGAGAAGACGATTCTGATGCGCGATACGCGATCGAGGATCGTGCTGCGGTCCCTGGACCACTTTGAACGTCTGCGAGGAAGCAATCTGGCGTGGTTCGGCGTGGATGAGCTGACGTACACGCACGAGGAGGCGTGGCTGCGGTTGGAAGGCCGGCTTCGCGATCCGAAGGCAACGAGGCTCTGCGGTTTTGCAGTGTGGACGCCAAAGGGAAGGGACTGGGTGTTCCGGCGTTTCTTTCAGCAGGGCAGCGACAACTACCAGGTGATTGTGGCCAAGCCATTCGAGAACCGGCATCTCTTGGCACAAGTGCCGGACTACTACGAGCGGCTGAAGCGGAGCTACGACGAACGCTTTTACCAGCAGGAAGTGCTTGGCGAGTACGTGGCGATGAACGAGGGCCTGGTGTATCACGCCTTCGACCGACGAGTGAACGTGCGCAAGCTTTCGGTACGGGAGTCAGAGCCGCTTCTTTGGGCGGTGGACTTCAACGTGGAGCCGATGTGTTCAGTAATTGCCCAGATGGCCGGCGACGAGGTGCATGTACTCGATGAGATCGTGCTGAGGAGGGCCAGCACCAGCGATGCATGCAGAGAATTCGATCGCCGTTATGGGCGGCATCCGGCCGGGGTTGTCGTTTATGGCGACGCTTCCGGAAACAGACGGCAGACGACGGGGATGTCGGATTTCGGCATTATCCGCGCATTTTTCAGCGAGCAGGGGGTGCGGTTTCAGTTGAGAGTGCCTCGAAGCAATCCGCCGGTGAGGGAGCGGGTGGCGATCGTGAACGCAAAGCTGAAGTGCGCGGATGGGACGTCGAAGCTGTTAATCGATCCGAAATGCCGGGGGCTTATCGAGGATTTCGAGGAGCTTCAGTACAAGATGGACGGTCTGGAGATCGACAAGGCCAGGGATCCGATGCGAAGTCACCTGTCGGATGCTCTCGGCTACCTGATCTGGCAGGAGTGCGCCCCCAAACCAGCGATTGGGGAGCAGGGAAAGCGGCTGTTCTAGGCCGGGAAGGAGTTAGCTGCGATGCATGAGATTGAGCGGGAGCATCCCGAGTATCGAATGAAGAAGTCGATGTGGAGGCGGTACCGCCACTTGTATAGCGGCGGCGAAGAGTTCCAGGCGAATGCAGCCGAATACCTTGTGCGGCGCTACCGCGAGCCGGCACAGGTTTATGCGGAGAGGCTCAGCCGGTGCTACTACGAAAACTATATCGGCTCCATCATCGACTGGTATGCCGCGACGCTATTCCGTCGTGAGCCCGTCGTTCACATTGAGGGCTGCAACGAGCGAGGGCGGCGATTTTTCAATCAACTGACGGAAGACTGCGATCTGAAGGGGACGTCGCTGAGCGACTTCTTTCGAAAGCAACTGGTCGATACGCTGGTCGGAGGCGCGAGCTACATCGTTGTGGATTTTCCGCGGACGCCCGGTCCGCTCTCAAGCCGGGCTGAAGAGGAGGCACTCGGGGCATCGAGAGCTTTCCTTGTGAACTACACGGCGGAAGATCTGATCAACTGGAGCGTCGACCCGGACGGCGCCTGGGAGTGGGTGGTTTTCCGCACGCAACGACGCCGGTCCGAGAGTCTGGCTCTCGGGCGGCACGTGATGGAGACCAGGTGGATCTACTACGACCGGGAGCAATTCCGCATTTACCGATCGGTAGAGGGCGAGCGCGGCGAATCCGTGGAGCTGGTGGACTCCGGGTTCCATGGGCTGGCGAAGCTTGAGCGCGTGCCGGTATTCGAGCTCAAGGTAAGCGATGGCTTGTGGCTGATGAACAAGGCGGCGTCGCTTCAGATGGAGCACTTTAACAAATCGAATGCGCTCTCCTGGGCCTTGACCATGGGGTTGTTTGCGATGCCGGTTGTGTACTCGGAGCGCCCGTTCAATCAGATGCTGGGCGAATCCTACTTCCTGCAGCTAGGGCCGGAAGACCGCTTTGGGTGGACGGAACCGCAGGGCCACGTCTTCAAGGTGGCGGTGGACAATCTGGCCAGGCTGAAGGAAGAGATCTACCGGGTGTGCTACCTGCTTACGCAGGCGGGCGGCACGCTTTCGGGCAATCCGGCGTCGGGGCTCAGCAAGCAGCGCGACTTCTCAATCACACAAGAGGTGCTGCGAGCTTACGGAGATGCGGTCAAGGACGTCATGAAGCGAGTCCTTCGGACGGTGGAAGCCGCTCGCGAGGACGGTCTGAACATCGACGTCTCCGGCCTGGACGAGTTTGACATCGGAGACTTTAGCAGCGAGCTCGCCGATGCGGAACGGCTGCTCAATCTCGGCATCGAATCCAAGACGCTTCGGAAACAGGTGTTCCGAAAGCTAGCCTTCAAATACCTCTGCGACATACGGCAGGACGTGAAGGACAGGATCGGCCAAGAGATCGAGAGCTGGTGCGAACGATCCCAAACCGAATGAGAAGATGAAGCCGGCGTCGAGGCGCCGGCGAGGGAGTGAGAGATGCGACTTCGGGCGCAGCGCGCCTGAAGTGTGTCCAGTTGGAGATGCGAATGGAAGACACGCAAAAAGACATGGAAAGTACGAGTACAAACGGGCAGGACAGCAACCTGCGCAACGTGATCCGGGACGTAATTCAAGAGTTCATCCGAAGCGAGCAGGCGAAGGCGGAGCCAGCCTACAAGGCGGAGCTGCTGGAGGAGCGGCGGCGGCGCGAGCAGCTTGAGCGGCGAGTGAATGAACTCGTGGAGGAGGCTGCAGCTAGCCGCAGGCTTGCTGAGGAGGCGGATCGCTATTCGCAGATCCGCACGGAACTGCAGAGGCTGGGCGTCGCCAAGATTGACCTCGCCTTTCGTGCAGTAAAGGACGACATCTACCGGGCCGAGGATGGCCGGTTGATGGCGAGATCAGGACAGGGAGATGTCCTGCTTACGGAATACCTAACGCAGTTCGTGAACGAGAATCCGGAGCTTCTGCCCGCGAGGATGTCTGGCGGTTCGGGGGCGACGGGGGGACGCCGGCCCAGCGGAGGTTCAGGCGGAGTGGACCTGGACAAGATTCGCCCCGGCATGAGCGCCGAGGATCGGGAACGAGTGCGGCAGGAGATTGCGCAGTTGGCGTCTCAGACGCTGCGGCAGCTCTAGGTATCAATCGAAGCAGTGAAAGGAACAGGACAAAGAAATGCCAGCAATTACATCTGCTAACTTGGCAAACGCGATCGTAAAGCTTGTGGCGGCGGATGCCTTGCCCGCCCTGATGGGGAACCTCGTCATGGGGAACCTGGTGAACCGCGACTATGAGCCGGTGATGGCTCAAGCGGGCGACACGGTGAACGTCCCTATTCCCCCGACCCTAATTGCAAACAACATTGCCGAGGGCGGCAGCGTCGTCACCCAAAATCCCAACCTGCAGACGGCTCAGATCGTGCTCAACACTCACGCTGAGGCGACGTTCCAGATACCGGATGTCACGAAGGTTATCGCCGTGCCGGATCTTCTGAAGCTGTATCTGGAGCCCGCCGTTATCGCACTTGCTGAGAAGATCGAGCGCGACTTGCTCGGGCTGTACGCGCAGTTCACCGCAAACCCGGCTGTTGGCACCGGCGGCACGCCGATTACGGAAGCGGTGGTGGACGAAGCGGAAACGACTCTGTTCCAGGCCAAAGTTCCCGCGGCGCATCCGAAGTACCTGGTCGTCGATGCAACCACGTATTCGCAGCTCCGACAGATCCCGCGCTTCAGCGAGTACAGTTCAGCCGGCGACGCAGGTCTGAAGGCGCTTGTCGATGGCACCGTCGGAAAGATCAAGGACTTCTACGTCTTCCGCTCTCAGTTCGTTCAAAAAACCGGAACGACTCCTGTCACGCGGCGGAACCTCGCGTTCGCAAAGGACGCTTTGGGTCTGGTGATCCGCCGTTTGCCGCAACCGCTGCCCGGCACAGGAGCGATTGCTGAATACGCGGAATTGGGCAACTTCGGCATGCGCGTGGTGATGAGCTACCAGCCGAACACGCTCGCCCAGCAGTTCACCGTGGATGTTCTGTACGGTGTGGCGGTGCTGAAGAACGATTTCGGCGTTCAGGTGCTGACCTAGTCGTCGAGACGGGGGGCGCCCGCATTAGAGGCGGGCACCTCCCTTTGCACAAAGCGAGGAGTACTCATGGACTTACGAGCCTATTACGCACGAATCAAAGAGATTGAGGCGCGGATAGCCGACGAGGAAGTCGTGGTGGTCAGCCTTGCGACGCCGGATGGCGGACGCGAGGGCGTGGCGCAGGAAGTAAGCCGTTCGACCGCGGCGCGTCTGATCGCTGAAGGGCGGGCACGGCTGGCGAGTGAGGCGGAAGCGTCGGAGCACCGCGCTCGAATGCTCGAAGCATATCAGACGGCGGAAAAGAAAGCCGCTCTGGCCAGGACTCAGTTCGCGCTGGTATCGGAGGCGGAACTGCGGGCGCTTCGAGGTGCGCTGAAGGGAGCAAAGCAGTAGCTGGGGAGGAGGCATGCCACTGTTCATCGATGGCAACATCTCGAGCCTGGACGATCTTCGCACCTATGACTCGAGTATTCTTGACCTGGCGAGCGTTGAAGGGGTCGAGTTACAGAGCAAGCTGGCTCTCGCGGAGAGGGAGATCGGCGTTGAGATTCAGGCGTTCCTGGCGCGCCAACTGATGGCCGAGGACAGAGAAGTCGATCCGTCGTCTCTCGACCTCGGGAAACTCGTCGCTACTGAACCATTGCGGCAGTGGCACTGTCTCCGATCGCTCGCCATTATCTATCGCGATGTGTATTACAGCCAGTTAAACGATCGGTACCTGGGGAGGTGGAAGGAGTTCAGCCGGCTCGACCAGAATGCCGCCGCCTTACTGTTCGAGACCGGGCTTGGCATGGTTCATGATCCGATCCGTCAGGCGGAGGCGCCGCTAGTTACGATTGAACCGGGTTTTGCAGAGCCTGGCAGCTTCTACATTCGTGTGTCCTGGCTCAATGCCCGGGGGCAGGAAGGGCGGCCGAGCCAGCCCATTGCAGTGCTGCCTATGGAGCCGCATGCCTTACGGATTCAGGCAGTGAATCCGCCGCAGAACGCTGTGGCATGGAACGTCTACGTCGGCGCGACTGAGCCCGAGATCAGCCGCCAGAATGAAAATCCTCTCGCCGTGGGAAGCACGTGGGAGATGCCGGCTACCGGACTCGTGCGAGGTCCTCGGCCGGCGGAGGGGCAATCGCCCGACTATCTTCTGCGGCACGGCTACGGGATCCGGCGCGGGTGATGCCATGGCACAAACCGGAAGCCTTGTTATTCACAAAGTCCTTCAGCTCCTGCAGAGCCCGGGTGTGCTCGAAGGGGAGATTGCGCGGCTTTCCCAACAATCCAGCGCGGAGCTGAAACCCATCCTGCCGGAACAGGTTCTGTCTCAAAACATCTCTGTCGAGCTGGCGGAACGCAGCGCGAAGGTCCGGTATCCGGTGCTGTATGTGTACGTGAGCTATGTGCAGAACCAGATGCGCGAGAAGTTCCGGTCGTTTTCGGGAATTGTTCGTACGACGCTCGAGCTGCGCGTGTCACATGAGAGGGCCGAGGTAGTTACTCGGGATGTCGGATACTATCTGGACGCACTCACGGAGATACTCACTCGAAGTCGCGGCGACTGGGGCCAAGGCATGTTCTTCGACGGCGGGTATGAGATTGAGATCAGCCCGGTGAAGAGCGGCGGACGGAATTTCGTTCAGGCGGCGAAGATCAGCTTCGACGTGAATCTAAGTCTGAAATAGGAAGCACTTATGCCCTGCTATATCTCATCTAACGACAACCGGTTCTACGCGGCGATCGAGAGCAGTTACGGAACGGTGCCAGCGATAACCGCCGCGGCGCAGTTTCCGGCCGTGAAGTTAGCGGTGGAGCAGCGGACGGAACGAGTACAGCGACGCGACAAGACAGGGGGACGGACTTTCGGCGGTCTTCCGGCCGGGCTGCGGCGCGAGACATCTTTCCACCTAACGACGTACATGACCTCCTGGGGAGATACGAACGGCGCGCCCGCACACGATGCACTGGTTCAGGGGGCGCTCGGGGCACCCGGGCTTCGCTTCCACGGCGCGACGATAGCGGGCGGCAGTGGGCAGCTGCTGGAGTTTGCGTCACCGCACGGGCTTTCCCTGGACCAGGCTGTCGCGTTCGGCGGGGAAATTCGCTTTGTCGCAGCAATTCCTGACGCGACCAGGGTTCAATTGAATGCCCCATTTACGATCGCTCCCTCGCCAGGCTCGCCGCTCTTCCCGACGATGACATATCTGCCGGCTAACGACCTAAGCGGCGTGAGCATTTTTGACTACTGGGGGCCGTCCTCGGCTGTCCAGCGGATCATCCGCGGCGCAGCAATTAACCGCATGTGGATTCGCATCAACGCGGACTTCCATCAGTTTGAGTTCTCAGGTCCCGCCGCGGACGTGATCGACAGCGCAAGCTTTGAATCCGGCCAGGGAGGACTTACAGCTTATCCGGCGGAGCCGGAAGGCCTTTCCTTTGACTACTCGGTGATACCAGGCAATCTCGGGCAGGTTTGGCTTGGGAATACTCCAAAACAAGTCTTCACGCTGACGGATGGCGAGATTCTGATCGACAACGATGTCGAGCTAAGGTCTCGTGAATTCGGCCTGCAAGGCCCGCGGTGCATCGTACCGGGGAGGAGAACAGTCCAGATCAGCTTTTCGCTGTATGAGCAGGGCGAGGAAGTTACGCGGGAGCTGTACCAGGCCGCCCGGCAAAGATCGCCGATCAGTGTTCAGATTCAGCTCGGCGAACAACCAGGCCAACTGTTTGGAGTGTATTTGAAGAGCGTGGTTCCGGAGGTACCGGTGTTTGACGACAGCGAGAGAAGGCTTCAGTGGCGCTTCTCTGGCTCCCGCGCTCAGGGCACGGTGAACGACGAGATCGCAGTTGCGTTCGGGTAAGGACATGAACTACGACAGCACAGTCTTAGTGCCATCCCGCCAAGATCCGCAGGTTGTCTACAGGATTGCGCGCATGTCGTTTGGAAGGCGTCTGGAGCTGACGCGGCAAGTCCGGGAGCTGAGCCGGAAGGTCAGTTTTCTGGAGGCAGGGCAAGACCCAGCAAGGAGGATTGAGGCCGCGATGCTCGCACGCGAAATCGATCGGCTGTATCTCCGGTGGGGATTGGTCGGCGTCGAAGGGCTCGTTATCGACGGCCAGCCGGCAGGTCCTGAAGAGCTGATCGAGAAGGGGCCTGAGGACTTATGCCTTGAAGCGCTGGGCGCGATCAAGGCGGAGTGCGGCCTGTCGGAAGAAGACCGAAAAAACTGATTGTCGCCTTCCACTTCTTTCGCTCAAATCCGGCCGGGTGGAGGTGCGACGAATGCAGGAAGAACGGCCTGGAAATCCGCCGTGGATGCGGCTTTGTCGAGGAAAGCACGGCGGCCACGCGCAAAGTGGTGTGGGCAAGGCGAGGCGTATCCACCACTGTCTGCCCTGTTTCGCTCATTACTCCCAGCAGCATCGTGCTGCTTGAGGAGTACACGGCGCATCGACTGATTGGGATGCCGCACGGGCTTTATGATCTACCAGCTCGGTCGGTCGATGCCTTCCTGCTCTTAGAGGCGGAACTCGCCAAGGATAACAGCCATGGAAATGAATGATGTGGAGAGACTTCTGCTGGGCCTGTTGCGGGCGGCGCCCGGCATGAGCAGTGTGCTGCCGAAAGAGGGTGCGATCGAGGCAGTCGCCAAGCGGATCGAAGATCTGGCGACCAACGTAGCGGGCAGCACCGGTGTGGAGAATCTGCTGGCGGGCATTGGATCTGCTGTGGCGCAAATTGCGACGGGGCTGCCTTCGGGCGCCGCGAGCAGCGCAGGAGGGTCCGTGGTGTCCAGCGTCGTGTCGGGACTGACCGGCTCGACTTCCAACAGATCGAGCAACCCGCTTCTTTCCGTGCTAACCAGCGGCTTTGGGATATCACCGCTTATCTCCGGGCTGCTGCGTCTTTTCGGCGGCGGAGGACGAGAAGAACCGCCTCCGCTGATTCCTTATGTTCCTCCCCCGCCGATCCGGATTGAGGGAGGTGTCTCGGCGGCGACGGGAGATGCTGTGCTCGGAGTGGATTACAGGCAGGACAGCCTGCCCCGTCTCCGGCAGGCCGCTCCGGTTATCCCTCAGGTCACGGTTCAGGTGCAAGCCATGGACAGCCGATCCTTTCTCGACCACAGCGAGGAAATCGCACGGGCTGTGCGGGAGGCGATGCTGCATTCGCATTCGCTGAACGACGTCGTCACGGATCTGTAGCCTATGACTTTTCCAACACTCAAGACCGGCGCTATCTTGCAGTACCCGAGCCGGAGGGACGTCGACTTTCGCACGGAAGTCCTACGGTTCGTCGACGGCAGCGAGCAGCGAGTCAGCACGCAGAGGAAGCCGCTGAGGAGATGGCTGGTGCGGCTAGAGCTGCTGAGCGAGGAGGAGGTGCTGATGCTCCAGGAGTTCTTCAACGCGGTCCAGGGCAGCCGTGGAAGCTTCTCCTTCCGGGATCCATGGGATGGCACGGAATATCCCAATTGCAGCCTGGAGAACGACGAACTGACCTTCGAGTTTGACGACGAGTCCAGAGCCAGGACAGAACTCACGATCAAGGAGATGAGATGAACTTCTTCCCGCAACTCTCAACCGGATGCGTCAGCCAGTTCCCGCTATCAAAGCGGCTAGTGAGAAGGACGATTCAAACGGTATCGACTGACGGACGGGAGCTGAAGCTGGCTGATCCTGAGGCAGCCGCCGTGGAATGGGAACTCAGGTACACCTCATTGAGCCAGGATGAATGGATGGCGCTCGATAACTTGCATCGCAACGTGGAGGGCCGGCTTGCGACGTTCACATTCCTTGATCCGACGTCGAATCTTCTTGCCTGGAGCGAAGACTTCGAGGCGGGAGTCTGGTCGAAAGGCCCATTGCTACAGATTACGACGGGCATTAGCGATCCGCTCGGCACAAACCGGGCTGTCCGGATCACGAACCTCGCACAAGTCAGCCAGTCGCTATCCCAGGTCATTCACGCACCTGGCTGGTACCAGTATGTGTTCAGCGTGTCCGTGCGCTCAAATTCCGGCGACTCCCTGTTTCTGATTAGAGAGAGCGGCGGGTTGGCCGACCGGGTCGAGGTGCGCACGAGCGGGAGTTGGAGCCGGTCGTTTTGTCACGGCAGTTTGATGAGCAGCGCCGAGCAAATACGATTTGGTGTGGAGCTTGAGCCGGGCGCGAGCGTAGAAGTTTTTGGTTTGCAGGTGGAACCTCAGCTACATCCTTCCACTTACAAGAGAACACTAGGGCAAAGCGGGGTTTTCCCGCGGACGCGGTTCGTCGATGACAGATTATCCGTCATTGCTCATTCGGACGGGCTGTACGCCTGCCTGCTTCGACTGCGATCCAGCCTCACCGAGGTGTAGCAAATGCCGATTCACGTCCTGAAAGAACAAGAGCAGCTCGACACGCCGCTAGTGCTGTTCGAATGCGAACTACCGACAGGGGCGATCGAGCGCTGGTCGACGCATCGTGTGACCGTTGACGGGAAGACCTATGAAGCTCGGGTATTGCGGCACAATGCATTTGAGCTCAAGTCGGGATCCGAGGACGGAGTCGACAGTCTTTCCCGCCTCTCACTCACACTTTCCAATGTTGACTCCAGATTCTCGCAGATTGAGCGGAACGGCGGGTGGAAGGGTGCGCGGCTGAAGGCGCGGTTCGCATTTGTTGATCTGGTTGAGGAAGTGCCGGTCAGCGAGACCGTGACGTTGTTCGTCGGCATCGCGAATCCTCCGGAGGAGATCAACGAGACAAGCATCCGGCTCAGCTTCACAAACCGGCTCAGCCTGCAGCGGCTCCTGCTGCCGGAAGTGAGGATACAGCGCCGATGTCCGTGGATGTTTCCGGCAACAGCAGAGCAGCGGCAGGTTGCGGTCGACGGCGGGCCGGATGGCAAGTATTCCTTTTTCTATCGATGCGGCTACTCGCCGGATGTGACGGGAGGCGTCGGAAACCTGGATACGAACGGACCGTTCACGTCCTGCGACTACAGCCGGGAGCAATGCGAGCAGCGAGGGATGTTTCGTCGGGACTCGGCGGGGCGGCCAACGGCCAGGTTCGGAGGTCTGGAATTCGTTCCGTCGGACATCCTGGTGCGGAGCTACGGAGAGAAAGGCACCCACCTTTCCCGCACTGTCGAGAACCAGGCACGGTACAACGATTTCGTACCTATCATATACGGCACTGCCTGGTATGAACCCCCGATCGTGTTTGCTCGGAACGACGGAAACCTCACTCGAATGGAGGTGCTCCTGGGAGCGGGCGAGATCGAAGGCGTGCTGAAGGTCGTCGTCAACGATATCGAGATCCCGGAAGGGGTGGCCGGCGTCAACATGACGGGGACCGGATGGTTCAACATCGTCAGCAAGGGAGGACGCAATGGAGGGTTCAACCTCGATTTTGCGGACTCTGCCGGGAATCCTCTGGGAGATCCCTACGGCAGTATGGCGTTCCTTTCTCTGGTCGTGCCGAACCGTATCAGCGACGGAAAATCGTTGCCGCGCGTAAAAGTGCTGCTTCAGGGGCTTAAGCTGCCTCGCTTCGATGAGAATGGGAACTATCTGGGAGAAAGCTTTACCAACAATCCCGCCTGGGTGCTTCTGGATGTATTCCGCCGCAGCGGTTGGCGGTTCGACGAGATTGACGTAAAGAGCTTCGCGAAGACCGCGGCATTCTGTGCAGAACAGATTGAGGCACGAGACAACAATGGAAACCTCGTAATGATCCCGAGGTTTCAGTGCAACCTGGTGCTGACGAAACGTAGAAGCGCCGCCGATATCGTCCGCGGCATCCGAGTGGGGAGCAGTCTTCAACTGACGTTCAGCGGTGAAGGGAAGCTGCAGCTACGGCCGGAAACAACACTGCGATTGCAGCAGCCCGAGAAGCCGGAAGGAAGCAACAGCACGGAGCCTCTCGACGGCGGATGGCCGGCGTACGAATTTGGAGACAGCTCATCGCCGTTTTCAGGCATCTTGCGTCGTGGATCCGGAGAACCGGCCCTCCGCGTCTGGTCTCGAAGTACGGCAGATACGCCCAATCGCTTTCACGTCGAGTTTCAGGACGAGTTCAACGAGTACCAGCAGGACAGCCTGTCGATAGTGAATGTCGACGATGCGGTTGTGGCGAATCAGGAAATCAGCGCGCCGTTGAATGCGCTCGGCATTCCGAACTTCAGTCAAGCGTCTCGGATTATAAGAACGCAACTGGACAGGTCGGTGCGCGGGAATGTCTATGTGGAATTCGATACGAGCGTCCGTGCGATCGGGCTTCAGCCGGGCGATATCATCACGATTACTTATCTCAAGGAAGGATTTAACCGGCAGCCCTTCCGCATCCGGCGAATCATCCCGGGGCCGAATTACATGACGGCGACTATCGTCGCTCAGATTCATGAAGACCTTTGGTACGAAACCGACAGCGGGCTGGAGCGGCCGGGCCGGCGCCAGAGGGAGTACGAAGTACGCATTCCGCGGCCACTCGTTGGACTGATTGCGAGGAGCGACGGCGAAACGGACTACGAGGTGGTGGAGCAGGGCGCCGAGGGTGCGGACGGTGCTATGATCCTGCGCCTCAAGGTGGGATTTATTGCTCCCACGAAACCAACGGCGGCTCTGCGCGGTCTGCCGATTCTCGGCTTCTCGCCGGATATCGAGACGGTGGGCGGGAGCTTGCCGGGAGGCCAGACATACTACTACGCGGTTTCGGCAGTGGATGGTCAGGGGGAGGAGACGGGCATTTCCTTTGTTGCGCGGGCTCGCATCCCAGCAGGGTCCGATACGAACCGGGTCACGCTGAACAGCTTAAGCTTCCCGTCTGGCGCAGCTGGCTTCCATGTCTACCGCGGATCGTCACCTGCACAGCTTCTAAGGATCGCTTCCAATCAGCCGATCTCGGCAACCTTTGTCGATGACGGTCTGGAGGCTGAGGCGATTCGGCCCCCGGATGCGAATTATGACCATGCCAATTTCTATTGGCGGTTGGAGACACGCCCTGAGACGGACGCTGAGATCTTTTCGAGGAACACCATCGGAAACAGCAGCCTCCAGATGGTACCGGATGAGCACAAGGGGATGACGGTGCGGATCACGGCGGGGCGGGGAGCCGGACAGGAGGCGATTGTTCTCTCAAACGACGAGACGACTCTTACGCTGTCTTCCAATTGGGTGGTAGAGCCAGACGGAACGAGCAAGTTCTGTGTCGCCGAATCCGCCTGGCATTTTGCTGTCCAAACGACGGCGAGTCCTGTGGAGTTCGAAGTGCCGAATCGGGGCGGAGCCACGATTCATATCGTTGGCAGGAGCGCGAATGTGTTCGGCGATGAGTGCTCTTTGGAACTGTCGCCAGTTACGCGATGGCGCATTGGCGGTGCATCTGTCGACGCGGATAAGCCCGATGCGCCAGTGTTTGGTCTTTCGGTAGTTGGGCGGGGCAATGCCGAGCTTCTGGCGATTGGATTTCCGAGTCTGGAGAATACGCGGAGCATCACGGCAGGAACGTTCTCCGTGGGCTACTGGGACGAACTGAAGAGCCCAAACCCGTACGAGCTGGCTGCACCGATGGATGAGGAGACGGAGTACGTTGAGCTGAATGCGCCCGGCCCTGGTCAAGCCGGGCACTGGCTGCAGGTGGGCCGGGAAATCATGGTGATCAGTGAGGTGCTCGACGACGGGCAGCGGTACCGCGTCGTTCGTGCGTCGCACGAAAGCCCTTTGTCCAGCCACGACGCGGGCGAGAAGGTGTACCACCTTGATCGAAAAGTGTTCGTGCTCCCGTTTGTTCGAGACTTCTTCGGTAGCCCGGCCAGCGGCAACTACAGCTTTCCGTTTTACCTGCCCAATGCGCGAATCGCCCTGGGAGAGCTCTTCGTCACCAACAGCCGGGGACATAGCGAAACGTCCCGGTTCTCATTTACCTCACTGGTTGATGGCGGCTTGCGAACGCTCTCCGGCGGGCAGATGTCGATGCAGGTGGAAGGGTACCTTGCGGTTCAGTCGAACGCCGTTCCTACCCTGATTGTAGACGCGACGCAGTCGGTACGAGACATTTTCGCCACGGTCCGCGAGGCGCCGGCTCTCGAACCTGTCGTCCTGGAGCTTCGGCAGGACTCGGAGACTTACGCAGTTCTGACGATTCCGCCTGGGGCGACAATCTCGAACGTAGTCGACGGCTTCGGTCTGCCGCCGCTGCGAGCGGGTGCGTCGCTTGATCTGGACATTGTGGCCGCACCTCAAGGCGGCGCTGGGAATCCGGGCCGGGACCTCACGGTGACGATTCGGCTATAGGCTAGAATCGATCCAGTGATTATCCGGCAGGGAACGATTCAAGATCTCGACACGCTAGTCGACTTCAATGCCGCCATGGCTTTCGAGACGGAAGGCCTGATACTGGATCGCGAGAGGCTCCGCTGCGGTGTGAAAGCGGTCCTCTCTGATCCGAGCAGAGGCTTCTATTGGGTTGCCGAAGTCGAAGGCCGGGTAGTCGGGCAGATGATGATCACGTTCGAGTGGAGCGACTGGCGCAACGGGACTTTCTGGTGGATTCAGAGCGTCTATGTAAGTCCTGAGCATCGCCGACGTGGAGTGTTTCGAGCTTTGTACGAGCATGTAGAGAAACAGGCAAGGGATCTGCCTGGTGTCTGCGGATTGAGACTTTACGTTGAAGGCGGCAACGCAAAGGCGCAACGCACCTACGCCAGCCTTGGGATGCAGCGGACATCCTACCAGATCTTCGAGAAAGACTTCGTATTAGTCCGCAGCGCCCATTGAGCTTTTAGGAGCACAGGACCGCCTCGATCAGGCTTGGACCACGTTCCTCCATCGCCGCCCGAAACCGGGCAGCAAACGCCCGGCTGTTATCGACCCGGGTAGCCGGAATGCCCAATCCTTGAGCGAGCAGGACGAAGTCGATGTCGGGCCTTCCAATGTCAATCATGTCGTTGGCACGCGGACCAAAGCTCCCTGCTTTGGTGCGTTCTCTTTCGACGTCGAGGATACGGTAGCATCGATTCGCGAAGATCACGACCGTGACATCCAAGTTCTCCCGGGCGATCGTCCAGAGAGCCTGTAGGGAGTACATTGCGCTGCCATCGGCTTCGAGCGCAACTACCTTGCGGTCGGGGCAGGCGATCGCAGCGCCCAGGGCGACTGGAAGGCCCTGGCCGATCGATCCTCCCGTCACGGGTAAGTGGCTGTGAGGCAAAGCGGAGCCGAGATGCGGCCAGACTGCTTCGCTCGATGAGACCATTTCATCAGAGATAATGGCGCCCTCAGGAAGCATAGCTGCCACGATCTGTCCAATGACCGATGGTGTCAGCGGAGCGTCTTTGGGCAGGGAAGGCGCGTTCGGATGCGTCATCTCCGGCGCAGCATCTGCGCCGAGCTCTGCCGCGAGCATTTCGAGCGCAGCTGCCCCATCCTCTTCCGGCGACGCCAGCACATGGTACTCGCAGTTTTCCGGCGCCACCAGACTGCGCTGTCCGGGGTACCCAAAGAAAGAGACAGGCGGCTGGGTCTCGACCAGAATCAAATGGGTGAGGCCGGCGAGTAGATCGTTGGCTGGCTCCGGAAAGTAGGGGATGCGTTTAGGTGCAAACAGACCGCGGCCACGTTCGTAACGAGCCGCATTGCGATCGGCAAGAACCAAAGTCTTGCTCGCTGCATGGATTCTCCCAGCTGCCAGGAGGCCAGGCTGAAGCAGCGAGGAGCCTCCAAGAAGGATACCAACACGAGCTCCCGATCTCAGGATTGAAGCAGCGTGACGGATTTTCTCCGAGCCGGGAATCGATTTAGGACGTGGATTAACCCGCTCCCCGACGCCGCCTGCCGGGCTCCATGAGAAGTCGGCAGGAATGATCAGAGTGGCGATTTGCCCAGGTGGTCGCCGTGCCGCTTCGACTGCTGCCGAAGCCGCTGCACCCATCTGCTCAGGGGTTTCGAGGACCCGGACACAATTGGAAACCGTGCGTGCGAAGGCTGGAATGTCGGCTGTGAGCGGCGCGTTATAGGGAAGATGGTGGGTCGAGTGCTCACCTACGATGCTGACGACCGGTGATCGGGCCTTTCTAGCGTTGTGGAAGTTCGACAGCGCGTTGGCAAGACCCGGACCGAGATGAAGAAGAGTCGAAGCCGGCCTCCCCAGCATCCTTGCATAACCATCTGCGGCCCCCGAACAGACTCCCTCCACAAGACACAGGATTCCCCGCATCTCAGGCACGCGATCCAGCGCGGAGACGAACTGCATTTCCGACGTCCCCGGGTTCATGAAGCAGACGTTCACGCCGTTAATCAAAAGCGTTCTTAAGAGACATTCAGCGCCGTTCATTGCCAGTATTCCTTCATCAAACCACACATCGAAATCGGAGCCATGAAGATGCGTCACGCCGAGAACCGCCGGCGAAAGATCGGCGTCTGCCCACTCGATCGTGAGAATTCGAAATGCAATACTGGTAATGAGTGGGAAATCGATCTTTGTCTTATGAGGTTTAGTACTCCGAATGAGTGGATTTGAGTGGGTGGCGCCTTCGGAATCCCGCACCAGACGCAGTATTGTCTCGCACGCCGCTGAAAAGCGAGCGCTGGCCGAAAAGGTCGGGGAGGCCATCCAGCGGCAGAGCTGCGCGCTTTTGTCACTTCAAAGCCGGGAGGGCTATTGGTGCGGGGAACTCACGGCTGACACTACCCTGGAATCGGATTATGTTCTTCTCGAGCTTTGGTTGCACCCGCCGGACGGCGGTACTTGGAATCCGCCCTGCCGGAACCGGATCGACAAGGCATGTCGCTCGATTCTCGAACGGCAGCTTCCGGACGGCGGATTTAATATCTATCCCAAAGGTCCGGCCGAGCTGAGTGCATCCGTAAAAGCCTACGCGGCTTTGAAGCTCGCAGGCGTCGACCCGAACTCGCCGGAGATGCAGCGGGCGCGTCAATGCATTTTGCGCCTCGGCGGAATTCAGGACGCGAACAGCTACGTCAAGATCAATCTAAGCCTCTTCGGACTCTACCCGCGAAAGTATACGCCGACGGTTCCGCCCGAGATCGTGCTCCTCCCGGGTGGAGTCCTCTATGAAATGTCGTCGTGGACCCGGGCCATCCTGGTGCCGCTGTCCATCGTGCAGGCCATCGGCAAACAGCGCCCGGCTCCCGCGGGTTGCACTCTTGACGAACTGTTTCTTCCCGGCAAGAAACTGACCCTGCCGAGCCGCGGAGGACTGGCGTCCAAGCTGTTTCATCAGGTCGATAAGTTCTTTAAGCTGTGGGAACGGCGCGGTCTGCGGGACATCCGGTCTGCTGCCCTTCGCGAGGCGGAACACTGGATGATTGACCGTACGCGCTATACAGAAGGACTCGGAGCCATCTACCCGGCCATGATGTACTTCATTATGGCCCTGGACTCCCTCGGCTATCCTTTGGATCATCCCGACCTCGTTCAAGCTCGCAATCAGTTCTACGACCTGTTGATTGAGACCGAGGATCGTTTTGAGTTCCAGCCGTGCCTTTCGCCCGTTTGGGACACCGCGATCGCCACGTTCGCGCTCGGCGAAGCCGGTATTGCAGCGCCAGAGGCGCTGACGCGGGCCGCGGACTGGTTAATCAGCAAGGAGATTCGGCGGCGCGGGGACTGGTCCGTCAAACGCCCCGATCTGGTACCCTCCGGGTGGGCCTTCGAGTTTGCCAACGAATACTACCCGGACATCGATGACACCGCCATGGTCCTGCTGGCGCTGTTGCACGGAAAAGCGTCCAACCCTGCCGCGCAGGAGGCGACGGAACGGCGGGCGATCAACTGGCTCCTGGGAATGCAATCGAGCGATGGTGGATGGGCAGCCTTCGACGTGGACAACAATTGGAGCATCCTGAACAAGGTTCCGTTCGCGGACCATAACGCGATGCTGGATCCCACGTGCCCGGACATCACCGGCCGAGTACTGGAAGCCCTGTGCCGTCGCGGCTTTGACGCCCGGCATCCGGCCATCCAGGGCGGAATTCGCTTCCTGCTCGGCGAACAGGAGGAAAACGGCAGTTGGTATGGGCGCTGGGGCGTCAACTACATCTATGGCACCTTCCTCGCCATTCGGGGATTGCAGGCGACTGGAGACATTGCCGCCCGAAATGCCATTCAAAAAGGTGCTGCTTGGCTCCAGTCCGTTCAGAATTCTGACGGCGGGTGGGGTGAAAGCTGCGCCAGCTATCAGGTGGAGCGCTTTGTGCGGGCGGAGAGCACGCCTTCGCAGACTGCTTGGGCCCTGCTCGGCTTGATGGCGGCAGGAGAGCAGAACTCCGCAGCCGTTTCGAAGGGGATTCGCTACCTGCTCGACACGCAGCGGCCGGACGGAACCTGGGGAGAAGAACTGGCGACGGGCACGGGATTCCCGAATGTCTTCTACCTGAACTATCACATGTACCGCAATTACTTCCCGCTGCTGGCGCTCGCGACCTGGCGGAAGTTAAATCAACCGGAAGCTGCACCGACGGGTTGGATCGGGTAGACTCTACCTGATGTTCCGACGTCTCACTCGCCGGCGTTTGCTTGTTTCGGCTGTATCGGCAGCCTGCGCTTACGCGGCGCCGCGGCCGCGCGGGCTGCTCATCGATACGCATATCCATCTGTTTGCGGCGGATCAGAAGCGATTCCCGTATCACCGGAATGCTGTCTATCGTCCGGCGCCGAGGCCGCTTGAAGACTATGTCAAATTCGTGCGTGCGGCGAAGATCGATCACGCCCTGATCGTCCATCCGGAGCCTTATCAGGACGACCACAGCTACCTGGAGCACTGCTTCGCGTCGGAGCCCTCGCCTGGCTTCTTTAAAGGCACCTGCCTGTTCGATCCGATCGCACCAGCCACGCTCGACCGGATGACGGAGCTCGTCAAGCGGAACCCCAGACGGATCGTTGCTCTCCGCATTCACGTAAACCGTGAACCGGGAGTCCCTCCCACGACCAGCGGCGCGATCCGCGACCGCGACCTCAAGCACCCGCAGATGAAGCTCACCTGGCGCAAGGCCCACGAACTCGGTCTTGCCATCCAGATGCACTTCATCCCGTATCACGCGCCCGAGATCCATGCTCTGTCCAGCGAATTCCGGGACACGCCCGTAATCCTCGATCATCTGGCGAGATCGGGTCAGGGGACGCCGGAACAGTATGAGCAGGTCCTCCGCATGGCGAAGCTGCCGAAGGTCTATATGAAGATTTCGGGTATCGGCTATTCGTCGAAGCAAGACTATCCCCACCGCGACGTCAAGCCGCTCATACGCCGAACCTACGAGGCGTTTGGCCCCGACCGGCTGCTCTGGGGCGGGCTCGGCATGAGCATGCCGGAGTTCGAGCGGAATGTCGCAATGTTCGAGGAGCTGTTCGATTTCGCGACAGAAGCGGATCGCGCCAAGATCCGCGGGCTAAATGCGGCCCGCCTCTTCCGCTTCCCAAGCTGAGCTTCCGATGGCAATGCGCTAACAAGAGTAGGCGGAAATGTTGCTTACTTTCGCATTTGAAGGGGGCTTTTGTACCTGCATGTTATATTGGTATTTCCCCAATGCAGATTGATAAAGTCTATCTTCCTCAACAGTTTGAACCGCATTGGGCGCAATGGTGGATTGACTCCGGTATCTTTCGGGCTGACCCCTCCGCTACCGGCCGGGTCTTCTCACTGGTAATCCCCCCGCCCAACGTCACAGGCTCGTTGCATATGGGGCATATGCTCGAGCACACGGAGATTGACGTAACGGTTCGCTGGCACCGGATGCTCGGTGATAACACTCTTTGGCTACCCGGAACCGACCACGCTGGTATCGCGACGCAAATGGTCGTCGAGCGGGAACTGGCTAAGGAGGGAATCAGCCGGCATCAGCTCGGACGGGAAGAATTTGAGCGGCGGGTGTGGCAGTGGAAGGAATTGTACGGCGACACCATCAAGCGGCAGATGATCCGTACAGGAGCCTCCTGCGACTGGAGCCGCGAGCGTTTCACCCTGGACCCCGGCTTTTCGCGCGTCGTACGCGAGGTCTTTGTCCGCCTGTATGAGAAGGGCCTGATTTACCGTGGCGACTTCATGATCAACTGGTGCCCCCGGTGTCTTACGGCGCTCTCTGATCTTGAAGTCGTGCATGAGGAGACACAAGGGCACCTCTGGCACATCCGGTATCCGGTGATCGGCACGGACCGTTACCTCGTGGTCGCCACTACCCGGCCCGAGACGATGCTTGGCGACACAGCGGTTGCGATCCATCCCGAGGACGAACGCTACAAGGATCTGCATGGCCGCACGGTGCGGCTCCCGCTGATGAACCGGGAGATCCCCATCATCCTGGACGAAATGGCCGATCCCAAGTTCGGAACGGGCGTCGTGAAAGTGACGCCAGCGCATGATCCGAACGACTTTGAGGCGGGCCGGCGGCACAACCTGCCAAGCATACAGGTGATCGACAAGCATGCCCGGATGACGGAGCATGCGGGACGCTTTGCTTCGCTGGACCGGTTTGAAGCGCGCCAGCAGATTGTCCAGACGCTCGACGCAGAAGGCCTCCTGGAGAAGATTGAGGATTATCCGCTGAGCGCCGGACGGTGCCAGCGGTGCAAGACGATCGTGGAGCCGCTGGTTTCAACCCAGTGGTTCGTCCGGATGAAGCCGCTTGCCGAGCCGGCGATCGAGGCCGTGGAGAGCGGCCGGATCAAGTTTATCCCGGAGAACTGGACGAAGACCTACTTCGACTGGATGTACAACATCCGCGATTGGTGTATCTCGCGGCAGCTCTGGTGGGGCCATCGGATTCCTGCCTGGTATTGCGACGATTGCGCGGAGATCATCGTCGCCAGGGAGACTCCTTCGCGCTGCAAGTGCGGGTCGGCGAACCTGAGACAGGACCCGGACGTCCTCGACACTTGGTTCAGTTCCGGATTGTGGCCGTTTGCCACCATGGGCTGGCCGGACAAGACGCAAGATCTGGCCACCTACTACCCAACCACGCTGCTGATTACCGGATTCGACATCATCTTCTTCTGGGTCGCAAGGATGATCGTCCTCGGACTCGAATGCACCGGCGAGGTTCCGTTCCGTCAGGTCTACATTCACGGTCTGGTCCGGGACGCCGAGAAGCAGAAGATGTCGAAGACGCGCGGCAATACAATTGATCCGCTGGATGTCATCGAGCGTTACGGCACCGACGCGGTCCGCTTCTCCTTGCTCCGGGGAGCCGCCCCGGGCACGGACATCGTTTCCAGCGAGGACCGGATGGCCGCGGCCCGCGCCTTCGCGAACAAGATCTGGAACGCCGCCCGCTTCATTTTCCTGAACATGGAGCGCGCCGGAGTGGATGGCTACGAGCTGGATCCCGTGGATTGCAGCGTCGGCGACCCCGCCGAGGGCAGCCTGGAAGTCCCGCTCGAAGACCGGTGGATTTTCAGCCGTTTGAACCGGTGTGCAGAGCTAACTGGTCGCGCGATCGAGAACTACCGCTACCACGAGGCTGCGGATACGCTCTACCACTTCTTCTGGCACGAGTTCTGCGACTGGTACGTAGAGTTGAAGAAACTGCGCCTTCAGGAGGAGCCGCAATCGAAGGCGCACATCCGGAATCTGCTCAGGGCGTTCGAGATATCCCTCAGGCTGCTGCATCCGGTGATGCCGTTTCTTACCGAGGAGTTGTGGCAGCGTCTGGTGAAGAAGACGGACAACCGGCCGATTTCGATTGCGCTGACGCGCTATCCCCAGTACGATCCTTCCGCAGTCGATCACGTCGCGATGCGGGAGATCGACATTGTGCAGGACATCGTCACGGCAGCCCGTAACCTGCGTGCCGATCTCAAGATCTCGGATCCGAAGCAGGTGCTCGAAGCCGTGCTCTATTCGAAGAGTGATGCTGTTCGAATCGCTTCGGCGACGCGGCCCGCGATCGAGCGTCTGAGTAATATCAGGCTCGAGATCGTGGAGGGTGCCCCGCCAAACCTGGAGGGCGCAGCGATGCGATCCACGCCGGCTTTTGACCTGCTCCTGAAGGTTCCGGTTGCGCAGGCGGAAGCGCAGCGGAAGCGTCTGGAGAAGGAGATTCAGAGGCTGGAGAAGGTGATCGCCAGCTCGCACCGCCAGCTTGGAGACGAGACGTTTATCAGCAAGGCGCCTGCAAAGGTGGTGGAGGGCATTCGCGAAAAGCTTGCAGAATACGAAGCTCAGCTCGCAAAGAACCGCGCGGCCCTTGAGAGCCTGGCGCGCCTATGACGTTCGACGTTTCCCATCCCGAGATCCGTGATGCCGTGCGCCGGGCGCTCGAGGAGGATATCGGTTCAGGCGACGTGACATCGCAATATACGGTTCCCGCGGATCTGAAGGCTTCAGGCGGCTTCTACGCGCGAGAGCCAATCACTCTCGCCGGAATCGAACTGCTTCCCTTGATTTACGAGCTTCGCGGCGGAATCGACGAGCTTCAGCTCATCAAAAAGAGCGGTGAGAGCGCCGGTCCGGGGGATCTGTTAGCTACGGTGGCAGGGCGCGCTCGAACGCTGCTGGAATGCGAGCGCGTAGCGCTGAATTTTATACAGCGTCTTAGCGGCGTCGCGACCCTTGCTCGCCGGTACACGAAGGCGGTGGAGGGCACCCGATGCCGCATCCTGGATACCCGGAAGACGACGCCCGGACTGCGGCGTTTGGAAAAGATGGCGGCTGCAGCCGGGGGTGTCACAAACCACCGCCTCGGTCTGTTTGACGCGATCCTCATCAAGAACAACCACATTACTGCGGCGGGCGG
>CALGAR010000104.1 GCA_937959285.1 uncultured Bryobacterales bacterium | reverse complement strand
CCCGCCGGTGTCGCAGCGAGCCTCGGAACACTCCGGAGTTGCAGGCGTCAAGGACGGGAACTCCGCCCAGCCCGAAAAGCATGCCCGAGCCGGACTGCAATTCACTGACGGCGAGGCCAGGACTCGTAAGGCGCAAATCGAGCATTTCGCTTCGCCAGCCATAATTGGCCGATATCAGCAACTCTCCCGTCGCCGAACGGACTCGTGCCTGGCTCAGTTGCAGCCTGTCGCCGTCGATCAACAGATGCGCCCGGTCCAGCTTGAATGTTTTCGTTCCCGCTCGCAGGGTTCCTTCGCTGATGCTCAGCTGGCCCTGAAATCCCGCGGGGAAGGAGTAGCCGAGGACACCGAATACAGGTCCATCGACCATCAGGTTGCTATTGATCGGAGCGTTCACCTGCCGAGCCGCGTCGAGCAGGGATGCGGCGCTGACTCCATTCATGGTCGCTGTGACGCCCCAGCGCGGCTCGCCTTCCGATTCCGAGACCACGACCCGCACTGACACCGGCGCTGCAGGGGCGTCCGCCTGAGTTTCCAATTCCAGCCGGTGGCTGATTAGGTCGAGGGAACCGCGGTAGTTCACGTTCCGTTCCCTGCCGCCAAACGCCAGCAGATCCCCGCGGTGAATATCCTCGAGCCTGAGCTGGCCGGTTATTGCAAGGTTGGAGATCGGGCCTGAAATCCTCGCCCGGGAAGAGACGGAGCCGTGCACCCCGACTGTACGCGCGTCTACCAGCGCCAGGACTTCTCCAATCGCGCTGCGCTCGAGTTCGAGGTTCATGTCCAGGCGGCTCTCGGCGCCGTCGGAGGTCGTCCATTGTCCCCAGCCGTTGAACCGGCCGAACCCCTGCGCCGCGCGATCCGTCCGGGCGGGCTCGGCGGAAAGCTCGATGTGGAACCCCTTCTTCGACTTGCTGCTGATGGGTGATAAATCCAGATCGGCGTTGGTGAGATAGAAGCCGGCTTTGAGCGAGCCGAACTTGAAGTTCATCCGGCCCGATCGGACCTCAATCCTGGGCAGCACGGTCCCGGATTGGGATTCGCCGATTGCTCGCAGGAGAGCCTGAAAATTCCAGGTGCCGTCGTGCCCTTTGGTGAGGTTCACGCTAGGTCTCACCAGCGTGAGGCTGGAGAACTCTAGCCTCCTCGTGAACAGGCTCCTCCAGTGGAGACGCGCTTCGAGCGACGTGACGTATGCGACAGGCTCGAGTCCGTTCGCCAAATCGTCATGAATGACGACGTCCTGCACCGAGAAGCCAGGACCGGTGAGGAGGTGGAAGCGGGCCTTGCCGATTTCAACTTTGCGCTGGAGGGAGCGTTCCAGCGAATCACGGATTGCGGCGGCGTACCGATCGGCGCTCAAAAAATACGGAACGGCCGCCGCCACTGCGAGAAGCACCGCACCGGCCGCCAGGAGTCGGCGAAGCGTGAGCCGTTTCTTCATTGCTGTTCCGCCAGCGCCTGCAGACGCCTGTAAGCTTCCTGGTCGTCTACATCGGACGCAATTCCGGGGTCATCAACATCGACGTAGACAGTCCGGTTACGGTTCGCATGAATGACATCACGAGCGCTACCATCCTCCGGCAGCGCGAGCAGCTCTTGAATCACGGGCCGGGTGGCGCAGACCGGATGGCCCCGTCGCCCGTTGTGCCGGGGAATCGCAAGGACCGCGTCAGAGCTGTAGATGCCTCGCTTCAAAGCAATGACGGTCGAACGCTGAATGACAGGATAATCGACCGGCGTGAACATCACGGCCTCGCAGCGCAAGGGCAGCGCAGCCAGAGCGCATTGCAGCGACGTAAGCTGTCCTCGCTCCGGCCGCGGATTTACCACAAACTCCACCTGATCTTTCAGCCGGATGCCGGAACGGATACGATCCGTCTCGTGGCCGAGAACGGCGATCACGGGCTCGCATTCCCCGTGAAAGGTTCGAATGAGATTATCGAGAAACGTTTCGCCGCGAATGGTAAGCAGCGCTTTGGGAAACTGCATCCTTCGCGATGCTCCGCCGGCCAGGATGACGGCGGCGATTGGGTAAAGCTCCAAGGCAATCCTCTGTACCTGCTATTTGGAAGCAGCCCGGGCTGGTTCGGCAGCGTAAATCGATTTCGATAAGGACCGCCAGTTGCCCTCTGGCGCCCGGCGGACCGCGATCATCTCTGCTACCACGGAGACAGCGATCTCCTCCGGCGTGATCGCTCCGATCTCAAAGCCCATGGGGGCAAAAATACGCTGGAACCGCTCTCTTGGGATCCCCTCTTTCTCAAACTCCTTGATCACCGCGTACACCTTGCGGCGGCTGCCGATCATGGCAATGTATTTGGCATCTGTGGTGATCGCCCATCGCAGAACGCGCATGTCGTCCCGATGCCCGCGAGTGACGATGATCAGGTAGCTGGAGGAACTGATGGACAGCTTCGGGAAAACTTCTTCGTACTCCTCGGCAAAGATCTCGTCGGCTTCGGGGAATCGCTCGCGGTTTGCGAAGGTCTCCCGGTTGTCGATGACAACCGTAGCGAAGCCGGCGAGGCTTGCCACCTTGGAAAGGCTCTTTGAGATGTGCCCGGCGCCGAAAATGAAGACGCGCGGCTGAGGGACAACCGGTTCTACATACACGTCAAGCTGCCCTCCGCAAATCAAACCGTTGTCGTAGGCAGCGTCCTGGCCGAGATTGAAGCTCAGCTTTCGGGGCTTCTCCTCTGCGATGACGTCCCGGGCAGCATTCCATACTTCGGCTTCGACACAGCCTCCGCCGATCGTACCAAGCATGGATCCGTCTTCCCGTACAAGCAACTTGGCGCTCTCGTAGCTGGGAATCGAACCCCTTACCTGGACAATGGTAGCGAGGGCGCATTTCTGGCCCAGCTTCCGGAGACGGACAAGTTCTTCAAAGACATCCATCGGTACGAATTATACCGTGATGCACCTGTTTGAAGGCTCCATGCCTTCATACGCCCGCTGCCTCAAGGTCTGGTTCCAGGACTTATGGTATCATCCGTTTTCCGGTGCCTTTTCGATCGTTACTCGTTGCAGATGGCCTCTCGCTTATTTTCGACATGGATGGAGTCATCATCGATTCCAATCCGGTTCATACGCAAGCCTGGCTGGCTTATCTAAAGAAATTTAACCTCGTAGTCGATAACCTCGAGCAGCGCATGTTCGGACGGCGCAACGACGAGCTCGTGCGGGAATTGTTCGGCGAGCATTTAACCGACGAAGAGGTCTTTTCTCTCGGCGCGGCCAAGGAAGCCCTCTACCGGTCGATGATGAAGGAGCGACTCACGGAAAGTCTGGTTCCTGGTTTGGTTGAGTTTCTTTCTGCTTCCGCCCATGCTCCGGCTGGCGTTGCAACAAATGCTGAACCGGCCAATGTGGATTTTGTGCTCGATGGAGCGGGAATTCGCGATCGGTTTCAGGCGATTGTAGACGGTCATCAAGTCAGCCGGCCCAAACCGCATCCCGAAATTTACTTAAAAGTTGCCAATCTTCTTCAAACGAACCCGGAAAACTGCATTGTTTTCGAGGACTCGTACGCCGGGGCGGAAGCAGCGCGGGCAGCCGGAGCGCGCGTGGTCGGTCTGAAGACGAGCCATAGCGAGTTTCCGGACGTCGACTTGGCAATTCAGGATTTTCGGGATCCTGCACTCGTGGCATGGATCCGGCAACAGCGGCCGCGAAGTTAGCCCAACTTAGAATGGCTGGCCTTACGCTGATTGTCTTTCACGGTGACGGGCTGGTCCGGCCGGACGTGCTCTTCGGCGCCCTCCTCAGCCTTGGAATTACTGCAATCTGGTCGCTGCGGTTCATCCAGATATCTGCGCAGCGGAGGGTCATGGCGCTTCTGAACCAGCTGAGTGAAGAGGTCGCCGGCGCAAAGGGGCCGTCGCAGATCTTCGCAAAGCTTAGACCCGTCCTGCCAAAGGCACTTGACTTCACCGGCGTGCGGCTCTATCTCGTCGACAAAGCCTCCCAATCGCTGCAGAGGACGCCCACGGCGGAGGAACCCGGCATTGAGGCGCTTCCTCTGAACATGGCCGGTCAATCGGTTCCAGGGCCATTGCTTTGTTATCGAAGCCGGGCGCTTACGGCGATAGCCGATACGCGTAAGAGTTCGATCCGCGTTGGGAATCACACGGGGGGCCAGCCCCGGTCGGTGCTTTATGTGCCAATGCTGGTCAACAACGAGCCGTTAGGCGTGCTCGAACTCTATCACGCGCATCGGGTCCGGCGTCTTCACAAGGATGAGCAGACCGCCGTCCAGCATCTCGCAAATCAGTTTGCGGCTTCATTGAAGCTGCAGGAGCAGCAGGCGCTCCACGAACAGTTCCTCCGAAGCGGGAAGCTCGTGGCGGCCGAGCATCTGATCGCGGGCGTTGCCGGGGAACTGCGAGGGCCGCTTGACGCAATCGCGCGGGCTGCTGAGAAGCTGACCGGGCTGGTATCAAATCCCGAGGCAGAAGAAGCGATGCGATCGGTGACTGCCGAAGCCGAACGCGCGAACCAGATCCTGGCCCGACTGCTCTCCTTCGTTCAAAGTTCGGCTGAGGCCGTTCCGCTCGAATTGAATGCCCTCGTCGAGGCGATCGTTCAGGGAGTGCGAAAAGAATGGGCGGCCGAGGGCGTGCAGGTCGCTTTGAATCTGAACCGGGATCCAATACGAGTCCTGGGTGTCGAAATCCAGTTGAAGGAGGCAATTCAGAATCTGCTCACGGAGGCGGCAAACAGTCTGAGGCAATCGTCCGGAGGGACGATCACCGTGACTTCCAGGACCTTTGGAGGCCACTCCGTGATCGAGATCAGTTTCCCTTCGCTGCAGGAAGACAAAGACACGCCGGGCGAGGGCCGCGTTCTGGAGCTTTGCCGTGCTGTGTTTCGCGGCCACCACGGGGACTTGCGTGTCGTCTGCACGTCTTCCGACACCCGTTATACCGTGGAGCTTCCAGTGTCGAAACCAGCCGAGGCTCCGCGCGAGCAGGCACCTTCATCCAGCCGCGCCTCGGCAACGGTGCTTCTGGTGGAGCCTGACCAGCATGTACAGCGAGGCCTGCTGATGCTGTTAAGCAGGTGGGGACACCGCGTAGTTCCTGTGCCGACTGCCGAGGAGGCATTGGATCTGGCCCAAAATTTCCGGTTTGATCTGGTCTTTTCTTCGTCGCACCTGCCAGGACTGAACTGGCTGGACTTCTTCGAGCGCGTGCGCCGGCTGGCTGGCCCGTTTGTGCTGCTTTCCGATGGGATTGAGCCGGGCCTCGCCGCAAGGCTTCAATCCGGGCAAGGCCATGTTCTGCGAAAGCCCGTCAGCGAGCGCGAGTTGGAAACTCTGCTTGCTGCGCTTGTGCCGGCGAATCCCGCAACCATCGCAAGTACAGGCTGACACGCGGCGTTGATTGGCTAAAATAGTCGCATGAAGCCGTTATTGGTGAGCTTCCTTCTGTGCGCTTCCGCGGTCTGGGCACAGAAATATAACGGCCCACGCCCTGCAAAACCGGACCTTCCCTATCTGCTGCATGCGTCCCGCCTGTTGCCGACAGAGGTGGGCACAGCGGTCGAAGAGGAGAAAAAGGAGATCGTGACTTACGCCGTCAAAGGCGCCTCCTCTCCCGTCGCAACCCCCTTGGCGGAGCCAATTTTTCTCCTTCTATCCGACAAGCTGGCGCCTGAGAAGTTCATGCTGTACCGGATGGAGGTAAAAGACGGCCGCCGCGTGATCTCGTTCAACTCGCGCAAGCCGAAAGAGAATCCGCGTCCGTTCAATCTGGCGCTTAAGCAGTTGGACAAGGGGCTCTATCGGATTGAGGCGAATGAAGGGCTGGAGAACGGGGAGTATTGCCTGTCTCCGCAAGGGGCAAACGACGTGTTCTGCTTCCGCGTGGAATAGCTTCGCAAGGTTTGCTAAAAATCCTGATACACTCCCCTTATGTTCAAGGGACTGGAACACACCGCCATTGCTTCCCCGAATCCGAAGCAGTTGGCGCAGTGGTACGTGGATCATCTCGAATTCCATATCAACTTTACGTACGACGGCAATTACTTCGTTAAAGCGCCAAACGGAACCATGTTGGAAATCATTCCATCCGAAGGCGACCCTGCGCCTCAGAAGATGCGCGATCCCGGAATCCGGCATCTTGCCATCGCGGTCGATGATTTCGATGCGGCCTACCTGAAGCTCAAATCGCAGGGAGTGCAGTTTGTGGCAGGACCGTACGAGAATCAGGGGAACCGTCTGGTGTTTTTTACCGATGGCGATGGCAATCTCCTGCATCTCATCTCCAGGGAGAAACCGCTTCCGTAGCCGGACGCTAAGATTGCTGCACCGCGTTTTCAAAGCCTTTCAATACCGCGACTTCCGGGTGATGTGGGCAGGCGCCTGCACCTCGAGCATCGGCACCTGGATGCAGAAGCTGGCCCAAAGCTGGCTGGTGCTCGAGATTTCAGGATCTCCCTTTCTACTCGGGCTGGATGCGTTTTTGGGCGAGATTCCGATCTTCCTCTTCTCGCTGGTCGGCGGCGTCGTAGCAGATCGAACCGATCGCCGCCGGCTCTTATTGTTTTCGCAAGTGACTCAAATGACCTGCGCGTTCGTGCTGGCGGCGCTCGTTGCCTTCGATATGGTGAAGGTCTGGCACATCCTCACGCTTTCCGTTGTCGTCGGACTGGCGCAGGCTTTCGGCGGGCCCGCCTATCAGGCGTTGATTCCAACGCTCGTACAGGGCGATGATTTACCCAATGCGATCGCTCTGAATTCCATTCAGTTCAACCTCGCGCGGGTCATTGGTCCCGTTCTTGGCGGCCTGGCGCTTACCAAGCTCGGAGCTACCTGGTGTTTCACCTTGAACGGGATGTCTTACATTGCGGTGATCTGTTCTCTGCTCGCGATTCGCATGAACTTCATCCCCGCGAAAACGCAGGAGACGCTGATCGATAGCATGAAGCAGGGGATTCGTTTCATCCGGAAGCAGGGAGCCATGGAGTCCTTGATCGCCCTCGCATTTCTCATGACGGTCCTTGGCGTCCCGATGGTCGTCTTTCTGCCCGTCTTCGCCCGCGATGTTTTTCGCCAGGGAGCGGATACCTACACCGTGCTGCTCTCCGTTTCGGGAGTCGGTTCCGTAAGCGGCGCCCTGGCGGTGGCGGCGCTCGGCAGGAGGCCGAAGCAGGGCAGGGACCTTCTGTTGATGCTGACCGCTCTCGGCGTCGTGATCGTCGGTTTCGCCCTCAGCCGAAACCTGTGGCTGAGCTGTTTGTTTCTGTTCCTCGGCGGAGCTCTATTGATCGGAGTTTTTGCTCTGGTGACGTCGCTGGTCCAGTTGATCACCCCGGATGATATGCGCGGGCGTGTGATGAGTGTCTACAACGTAGCCTTCCGCGGCGGGATGCCGATCGGAAATCTTCTCGCTGGTTCGCTCATACCCGGTATGTCCGCTCCTGTTGTGCTTGCAATGAATGGGTTGGCGCTGTCAGCACTGGGCCTGTGGTTTCTGCTGGTTCAGAAACGAGTGGCGTCGCTGTGATCCGCGTTCGCCCCATGCCGGCCGCTAGAATGAAGAAGGAGGAGCGAAACAGGAGGCACGGGGATCGCAGTCATTCCCGTCTGTGACTCACGTTGTTGGTCAGAGAAGCATGAAGCTCTGGTTCTTGTCCTTATTGCTGGCTGCGAATAGCGCGAGCATTGCCGACCTCGAACAGGCTCGTAACCGTCAGGATCGTGCGGCTCTTCAGGGGATGATCGCCGAACTGTCGGCGGCTGCGGCGAAAAATGTGAAGGACGCAAATGCGCAGTACCTTCTTGCCCTTGCCGAGTCCTACCTCGCTGAAGTCGCGCTGGAACTGCGGGACAAGGACTTGGCTAAGTCTGCGGCAGAGGCCGGCATCCGAGCGGCTGAGCGCGCTGTCAGCCTGAAGCCCGAAGTTTCCGAGAACCACCGCATTCTGGGGACCTTGTGCGGCCAGATTATTCCCGCAAACGTGCTCGCCGGCCTTCGATACGGCAAATGCGCCATGGAATCCATCAACAAGGCGATTGAACTGGATCCCAAGTCGGCGAAGGCGCACTTGAGCCGCGGTGTGGGCAACTACTATCTGCCGCCGGCCTTTGGCGGCGGCGTAGAATTGGCAATTCGCGACATGGAGAAGGCGATACAGTTGGATCCGCGCTCAGCGGACGCGTACCTGTGGTTGGGTTTGGCCCTCCGCAAGGCAAACCGTCACGCTGAAGCGCAAAAAGCGCTCAAACGGTCGATCGAGTTGAATCCGGACCGGATTTGGGCCAGGCAGCAACTGGAAAAGACGCCGCAGGGTAAATGAGCCAGCGCTTCCTGATACTGGCGGCGTTCGCGCTGATCACGCTCCTCGGCTACTTCCAGTTTCCAGGGCATACCTACCTGCAGTCGGACACGCAGATCTACATCCCCATCCTGGAGCGGCTGCGAGATCCCGATCTCTATAAGGCAGACCCGGTCGCCCTTCGACCGCATGTCTCCTACACCATCTACGACGAGGTAGCTCTGGCTCTGCGCCGTCTCACCGGGCTCGATTTCGAATGGGTCCTCGCCGCGCAGCAACTGGTCTTCCGGTTCCTGGGCATCTGGGGCGTGTATTTGATCGCGACGTCGATGGGACTGCAAACGAGGATGGCTGTCGTCGTTGCCTCGATCGTACATCTGGGAGCCTCGATCCACGGACCTGCCGTCCTCACCGTGGAATATGAACCGGTACCACGCGGCTTCGCAATACCCCTCATCATCCTGGCGATCGGGCTGCTCGCTCATAACCGGACCCTTCCCGCTGCCGCCGTTGCAGGGCTTGCCATACTCTTCCATCCGCCGACAGTCGTGCCGTTTTTGGCCGTTTACGGAATCATGCTGCTGCGGCTGCCGGATGCGGAGGAGCGCAGGCGGCGCTGGCAGTATCTTCTGCCGATCCTCGGAGCGGCCGCCCTGCTATTCGTCTTTTCGAAGCTGCAGGCCGGCCTTTCCGAAAAGCAGGATCTATTCGGCAGAATTGACGCCGAGCTCGAAAGACTCCAGCGCCTTCGCGGCGCCTACAACTGGGTCTCCCTCTGGGCGGTCGAGTGGATCTGGCAGTACCTCTTCCTGTGGGTGGCCGGCGTCATCGCCTTCCTGAGAATGGGGCGGTGGGTGCCGGAGAAACTTCAATTCTTCGTTGCCGGCCTTCCAGCATACGGTTTGCTGATGATCCCCGTCTCTTACCTCACGCTGGAGGGCATGAAGTGGAGCTTCATCCCGCAGTTTCAGCCTGCGCGCGCTGTCCTCTTTGTCGTGCTAATGATCATGATCACCGGTAGCGCGGCCGGTTTGCGGGCGGCGCAAGCGCGTCGCTGGCTCGAAGCTGTTGTTTGGCTTGTCATTGTCTTCGCGATTCCGGTGAACATTCGCGTACTCCCGATTTTGTTCCCCAATCTGACCGACCCGGTGATTGTCCGCCGGCTGCTGCTCACCCTGGGGCTCGCCGGGCTCGCCGTTCTGGCCGCGGTGATGGAGAAGCGGCGGGGAGCGTGGGCTACATGGGCCGCTTGCCTGATTCTCCCGTGCTTCCTGATCCCTCATGTCGGCGGCATTCAGAACTTCCCAGAGCTCCATCATCCCGAACTGGATGAGCTGGCCGCCTGGGCGCGGGAGAATACGCCGCAGGATGCAGTCTTCCTGTTCCCGTTTGCCGAGCGCAGCCTCCACCCCGGTGTGTTTCGGGCTCGCTCCTTGAGGACGGTTTATGTGGACTGGAAGAGCGGGGGACAGGTGAACCTCTTGAAGGACTTCGCTGACGAGTGGTGGCAGCGATGGCAGGCAGCCATGGCGCGGCCTGGCTCGAAGCTGGACTTAGCTTCCTACGCCAGGCTAGGCATCGATTTCATCGTGGTCGAGCGCAAGGACGCGCTGCCGGAAGTACAAACTGTTTTTGCCAACAGCCGCTATGCCGTTTACGGAGTGCCCCGCTGAGCCGCTTCATTGGAAGATCTGGCGACAGTACCGGTCGAAAGGAGCTGCTCAACCTCCTGTCTGGAAGGCGCCGATGCTTGAGCTCCGGGGCGCGTGACGGAGAGCGCCCCGGCAGCGTTTGCGAAGCGGAGCGCCTGCTCGATGTTCTGGCCCTCGGCAAGAGCCACGGCAAGAGCTCCATTGAACGTATCGCCGGCGGCCGTCGTATCCACCGCGTCGACCCGGAAGCCGGGAACCGCAAGGGATACGGTTCCGTTCGTGTAGTAGCAGCCTTTTTCTCCCAGCTTCAGGACAACTGCTTTGCTGCCCAGCGCCAGAAGCGCCGTCGCCAGTTGCGGCGCATCCTCCATCCCGACAGGTCCGACCGGCCGGTTCAGCAGCAGGCAGGCTTCGACTTCGTTTGGCGTCAGGAAATCAACCGCGGCGAGCATCTCCTTGGGAAGGGGCCGCGCAGGGGCAGGATCGAGCATGGTCTTAGCCCCCTCCGATCGCGCCAGACGCAGTGCAGCGCCGACGGCATCGACCGGTGTTTCGAGCTGGAAGAGCGCGATCGCAGCGTTCCGGTAGACGGCGCGAAAGGATTCGATCTCGGAGGCGGCCAGAGCGTGATTGGCGCCTGGGGCCACCACGATCGAGTTTTGTCCAGACCGGTCGACTGAGATTAAGGCAACGCCCGTCGGCTGCGAACGCGTCGCGTGTACAAAGCTGACGTCTACTCCGGCTGCGCACAAGCTGGCTTTCAAATGATCGGCGAAAAGATCATAGCCGACGCGCCCGGCCATCCGGACGGCCATCGAAGGATGGGCAAGCTTTGCGGCTGCACAAGCCTGGTTCGCGCCCTTTCCGCCCGGGAGCATCTGGAAGTTTTCGCCGAGGACTGTTTCGCCGGGCCTCGGGAGCCGCTCCGCGGACACAACAAAGTCCATGTTGAGGCTGCCGAGGACGGCAATGGCGGGCTTCATCGAGCGCCGAGATCAATACCGAGCTTCTTGAGCTCTTCCGCGTAGTATCTCTTGTGCAGAAGATCCCATTCTTCGGAGCCTTCGGGAATGTCCCGCTTCTGGGACCTCACTTTGCGCCGAGCGTCGCGGTCCGCTTTCTCTTCGCTCATCAAGAGGTCGGAGATTGCTCTTACGATCTCGAGCCGGACGTCGTTGGGCTCCTTCTTCAGGCGAAACTGCCTGGACGCACGAAGAGCCGCGATCAGCTTGTGTGAGATTTCGTTAATCTTGTCCCGGGACAGCTTCATCTGGTCGCCCGTGTCCCGGCCTGCTGCGCGTACGACCTTGCGCTGCTGGATGAGTGTGTTCTTGATGCGGCGGAACATTTCCTGGTAACTAACGTTTTCACGCCGCATGTAATCTTCGTACTGGCTCAGAATCTCCCGAACTTCATCGTTCAGGCGGTCCTCGACGGCCAGTTCTTCGTTGATGATGTTAGCGATCAAATCAGCTCCAGCATTGGGATCCGCTGTTTCGATATAAACCGGAGAAAGGCGTTTCACAAGCTGGCGGGAAAGGTAAGCGACGAATTCCTTGGCGATCAGCATCCTGGAGCGATGTCCCTCCTCGTTGCCGAACCGATCGGCCGCGAGACGCAGGATAGCGGCTCTCTCAAACTGGTTCCAGAGCGCAACGTACAGGGACCCATTATCCTAGTATGAGAGTGTAAAGGGCAGGGATTGCGAGTGTCAATGTCGACTAATTCGGGCGATCGCCCTGGTGGTGATCCAGAAAATCGCGGTCAATTCGCTTCCGTCCGCGGAAGCCTTCCGTCAGACCGTGCCAGTAGGAGATGCTTTCTTCTCCGAGTTTCCAGCAAAGGTAGACCTCTTCGCCTCGATAGTAGGACCGGAAGTCGATGAGTCCCATATCGAGGTCTTTCACCTCGCACCCGTACGAGTGAATCGTCGCAATTGCATTCTTCAGAATTTCGGCGGCCTGGTCGCGGCGAGCTCGCCATTCCATGATCCGGTGACGGTCCACGATGGCTCCGCCAAGCATGTTCAGCCACTGAATGTAACTGTCAATTTCACTCTCAGCCGCGTGAAACTCCCTCTTGGAGCGGACGGCTTCGCGGACCGCTCTCTCTACCTGGGGGAGAAGTCTTTCAGCTTCGGGTAGTGTGAAGTGTCGAGCCATTGACTAGATGCCGGATACCTGAATTGCAAGCGAGCGGCTTCGGGGACCGTCGAATTCAGCAAGGATAATACTCTGCCAGGTTCCCAGAAGGACGCTCGCGTTACGAACTTGTAAGCAGAGAGACTGGCCCATCAGCATTCCTCGCAGGTGCGAATCGGCATTGTTCCGCTCGCAGTCCGAGTAAGCCGGATCGTTGTGGCGATAATACAGGTTCTTGTCGACAATTGCCTCGAAGAACTTTCGCACATCCTCAAGCAGAGCATCCTGCCATTCATTGATGAACACTGCCGTCGTTGTGTGAAGGGATTGCAGGTGCACGATGCCATCGCGGATCCCGCTCTTGCGGACGATTTCATTGACGCGATCCGTGATGTTCAGCAATTGCATCCGCTCACTGGTGATCCAGTCGACCACGCGGCTGAACACCTTGTATCCGCTCTGATTGTTCTGAACCCCGCTTTCGTCCGGTACGGCTGGGCTGGCGGCGTGAACTTTGCTAGCGCTCATCGAGATGCCCCTCGTTTCACTGATCGATCGCTTGCTGATGCAGACACAGCTTCTCCCGACACTTGCAAAATTATACCAATCTTACCCGTTAGCTGACTGGTATCCGGGCCTTTCGAAACGTTGTTTCGCAGCCATCTTGCGAAGCGGCGTGAATCCAGTTACGCTGACGCCGATGCGCTACAGTGCTGCCTCCGCTCAACAACTGGCCGGGGAAGAAGCCGGATTTAAGGGCCGGGTCCATTCGCTCGACGCATTCCGCGGCACGGTCATGACCCTGATGCTCGCGGAGGTGATGCATCTTTCCTCCATGGGCCGGGCGTTTCCAGAGAGCGCGTTCTGGAAATGGGTCTCTTTTCACACCAGTCACGTTCCCTGGCAAGGATGCTCGCTGCACGATTTGATTCAACCAGGGTTCTCTTTTCTCGTCGGCGCAGCTCTGCCGTTTTCAATTGCGAGCAGGAAGGCGCGGGGGCAGAGTTTCGGCAGGATGCTGGCCCATGCGGCGTGGCGCGCGCTTGTGCTGATCTTCCTGGGGATCTTTCTGCGCTCGCTCGGGAAACCGCAGACCAATTTCACTTTCGAGGACACGCTGACGCAGATCGGGCTGGGATACCTCTTCCTCTTCCTGCTCGGCTTTGCTTCTGCGCGGGTGCAAGTGGCGGCGCTTGCGGCGATACTGGTTGGGTATTGGGCTGCTTTTGCCTTATACCCAGCGCCCGGCCCGTCGTTTGATTACCCCAGCGTCGGCGTCCCGCAAGGCTGGGAGCATTTGTACACCGGGTTCCAGTCGCATTGGAATAAGAACTCCAACCTCGCCTGGGCTTTCGACGTCTGGTTCCTCAACCTGTTCCCGAGAGAAAAGCCGTTTCTTTTCAACGGCGGCGGCTACGCGACTCTCAGCTTCATCCCGACCCTGGGAACCATGCTGCTGGGGCTGCTCGCAGGCGAATGGCTTCGGACGAACCGCACCGAGGCTGCGAAACTGAGAGGGCTGTTGATCGCAGGAGCGGCCTGCGTGGCGGCCGGACTCCTTTGGCAGGCCAGCGGCCTGTGCCCGATCGTCAAGAGGATCTGGACGCCGGCGTTCACGCTCTATAGCGGCGGCCTCGTTCTGCTGATGCTCTCAGGATTTTACGCCCTGATCGAGTGGAAAGGCCGCAAGTCCTGGACTTTTCCGCTGATGGTGGTTGGGGCGAACTCGATCACGGCCTACATTATGAGCTGGACAATGGAGTCGTTCTTCCTCCAGGCGCTCGACCGGCACCTGGGAACCGCCTTCTTCGGAGTTTTTGGGCCAGAGTACGAACGCCTCCTCAAAGGCTTTGCCGTATTGCTAATCTTCTGGTCCATCCTTCTCTGGATGTACCGGCGGAAAATTTTCTTGCGGATTTGACAGCCTCAGTCCTCGTTCCGCTTGATCCACGCGTTGGGCGGGTTGACGATCAGAACAAGCGGAATCCCCACCACGAGGACCAAGACCAGAACGATAAAAATCATTGCAGCCAAAGCAGAACTCCTTTCAGCGCTTGTCGGCTGTGTGACCGGCGGGTTCGAGGATTGCACTCATCGATCCCTTGGACTGGGGCATCCGCCAGTCGGGGCCGTACCCGTGAATTTGATCCCTGGCGAACTCCGCTTCGGGCAGTTCGCAGGTAATCACGATCGTCCGCCCCGTGGTATCTACCTCGACTGCATGATGATAGGCCTGTTCCAGCGAGCAGCAGAACAACTTCTGCAGCATCTCGATCACGTAGTCGTAGGTGTGTTCGTCGTCGTCAAGAAGAACGACGTGATACAGCGGCGTCAACCGCTCCTTCTCGACAAGATCGATGTCTGGGGAAAGAACTGTCTCGGACATTCGCGGTCGGCTACTTATTGATGTTATCAAAGCCGGGCTCTGCGCCGAAGGCTACAGACGGATCTGCCCGCGGGCAAGACGGCGGACAAAATCGACGTCGCCGTCCAGAAAGTCATAGCTCGGCAGATTCTCCGGCCGCTCCCACCGAATCTGCTGGAACTCGCCGGGAACCGGTTCGCCTACATACCGGTCCACGCGGTGAAACATCAACAGGATAGGGAAGCGCTTGGGGTAGTGATGCTCGTATCGGATAATCTCCGGACCCACCACCGCCTCGATTCCGAGCTCCTCCCGGAGTTCGCGGGCCAGGGCTTCCCGCGGATTCTCTCCCGGTTCTACCTTGCCGCCAGGAAACTCCCACTTTAGCGGGTGCCGGTCCGCATTCTTCCGCTGCCCAATCAGGATGAGCCCGTCTTGAACGATGAGCCCCGCGACGACTAAGATCTTGCGCCTGGTCCCGGACACTGTTTATGCCATCTCCAGCGCTTTAAATTGTTCGAGGTCTTCGAGAGGCGTCTCGGCGTATCGGTCCCATCGCTGCCGGAACCACGCCCATGGAATTTCGAAAAGCTGTACCCGCGTCGAGAACTTCGAACTGTCCTGGATGAAGCAGCTATGAGTACACCAGCAGTTCGCCTCGGCAATCGCCTCCACTTCCGCGCGCATCTCACGGGATTTGAGCGCCGCCGAGACGTCGAAATCGAAGTCGCTCAGCCGGCCGGTAATCCCGCGCATCTCGCACGCCCGGAAGGCTCCATTATGGTCAATGACGAGCGATGTCTGTCCGGCCGTGCAGGGCATGGGCCAGCGCCGGGGCGACTCGAGACACCGTTCGTGCAGGTCGAAATGGAACCTCAAATTGCCAAGATAGTAAATTTCGGCGATCGACCTGACGGCTTTGGGCAGATGCGCGAACAGCTTCTTCGCGTAAATGCGGTGAAACGGCATTAGCCGGTTGTGCAGTTCTCGAAGGTCTTCCGCAGTGAGGTTTTTGAGCGACGGGTCGGGCGCCTCTCCCCGGACCACCTCAAAATAGTGGCCGTCGATGCTGCCTTGGCGGAGAAGGAACATGCCGAGCCGCACGAGCTCGTGATAGTTCTCGCGTGTAATGACCGTTAAGACATTCCTTCTCAGCCGCCGGACGCCTTGGTAGCGCTTCTCGGCAGCTTCAATGGTTGCCAGAGTCCGTGTGAAGTTGTTGGGTACGCCCCGTATGGCGTCGTGGGTATTGGCGAGGCCATCGAGAGAAAAGTTCAGATCGATGGAAATATCCGGGCAAAGCTCCAGGATTTGATCGACCGTCCGGAAGATCCTGTTAGGGAGCAGGCCGTTTGTAGGAAGATTGACGGTCCGGATGCGGTTGTTGGCGGCAAAGAGCGAGATAATCTCCGCGAGCTCGTTGCGCAGGAAAGGCTCGCCGCCGGAGATCCACAGCTTTTCAAACGGAGGAGCCGTTTCCGAGAGGCGGCGGATCTGATCGTAGGTAAGATCGTCCCTGCTGTTCAGCTTGTCGAAGTAGAAACACGTCCGGCACAGAGAATTGCATCGGGACGTTACAAACAGAAAAAGGGAGTGGAACTGGCGCGCCCGAAAGCGTTCCCGCACAATAGGAAGGTATCGGGCAATCCTGTTCGGCATTAGGCTCATTTAAGCATAGAAGGGCAAAGATTCGCTCAAGTGCACAGCGAGAAGCTTCTGGAACACTTTCGAAACCCTCAAAACGTGGGGGAGCTGCCGCCGCCCGCTGTCACGGTGGAGGTTTCGAATCCCGCCTGCGGCGACATTCTGCGCCTTTCGGTTCTTTATGAAGGCGATCGCGTAACCGACGTTCGCTACAAGGTCCGTGGATGTACCGCCTCAATCGCCGCCGGATCCGCCCTCACCGTATGGATGTTGGGGAGAACCCGCGCCGAATTCTCCTCACTGAATGCCGACGTCATTGAGGAGGGCGTCGGCGGGCTGATCCCGGAATCCAAACACGCCGCCATTCTCTGCATCGACGCCGTCAAAGCCCTGCTTCGCAAGCACGGGATGTAACGAATTAGAGCTGCGAAGCGAAGGCTATGGCATGATAACGAATGGCTATGCTTCAGAAGTCCTCTCGCTTTCTTTTGCTCTTGGTGTCATTCACGAGTTGGTTATGCGCGCAGTCGCCTCTCGGAACGGTCACTGGCGTCGCAACGGATCCTTCCGGGGCTCCGATTGCCGGCGCTACCGTCGTCTTATCGAGTGATGACACTGGCGTCAAACGCGAGAGCGTAACGAATGAGAGCGGTATTTACTCGTTTCCGAACCTGACTCCGGGCCGCTATCAGCTCTCCTCTACCGCCTCGGGCTTCCGGCCGCTGAAGACGGACGTTTTCGAAGTCACTGCGTTCCGAACGATCCGCCAGGATCTGCGTTTCGAACTCGAGTCCGCGGCTTCGGAGATCACGGTCAACGAGTTGGCATCCGCCGTCATCGAGACGGAGTCGCCCTCCGTCACTACCAGTCTTACTTCAAAACAGATCCTCGAGTTGCCGACTAATTTGCGGAGTGTCTTCAATAACTCGGGAGATTCCGGCCTCATCTTCACGATGATGCCGCTCACCATTCCCGGCCTCGTTCAGGTGGGCGCCGGAGCGGCATGGACGGTGCCCGGCAGCGGTCAGAACGGCATCCGAACCAAGGTGGACGGAATCGAAGCCAACTTCGGCAATTTCGGAACGCCCGACCCGGTTTCGCAGCCTTCCATGGAATCCGTCGGCGAATTTACTGCCAATGTTTTAACGAACCGCGCTGAGTTTAGCGGGATGGGGACCATCACCACGGTCACGAAATCGGGCACCAATCAATATCACGGCGATATCTTTTGGTACATCCAGAACAGCGCTCTGCACGCCCGCAATGCGTTCCAGACAACCCGCCCGTTCTCGAATATCCATAACTACGGCATCTCGGGCGGCGGCCCTCTGCGGAAAGACAAGACGTTCTTCTATGGAACCTTTGATGGTACCCGCGGATCACGCGCTTATTCCTTCGCGCCCAACGTTCCGACCGTAGCAATGCGGCAGGGCGACTTCACCGGGTTCTCTCAGATCGTGAATCCCTTCACCTCGCAGCCGTTCCCCGGCAACCGGATTCCGAATTCCTTAATGAGCCCGGAAGCCCTGCGCGCGCAGGAGCTGCTTTATCCGCTTCCGAATTTCGGTCCGCCGAATTTGACCGCGGGGAACTACCGCGCGAATTTCAACGGTCCCGAAGTGCACCGCATTTTCGAAGTGCGCCTCGATCATAACTGGACAAGCGGCCACTCAACCTTCGCGCGCTACCAGAACAAACACAGTGATTACGAAATCCCAGGCGCGCGCGAAGCGCTGCCGCCCACTTCTACGGGTACATCCACCAATATTCGCTATGTGCACTTCTGGACGCTCGGAGACATCTTCACGATCCGGCCGAACATCTTCAACGAGTTTCGGGCGGGCGTGGCGATTCTGGTTTCGCAGTCGAGCGCGGACCGCAAGGGACAACCCGTGCTGGACGCGATCGGGATTCAGGGCCTGCCCGACCGGAGTCACGTCGCCGGTCTTCCCCGGTTCGAGATTGCCGGCCTCAGCACATACTGGCAGCGGCTTCTCAACCCGGTCAACGACGGGCGCTGGCAGCTCTCAGACAACCTGACGTGGATCAAGGGACGCCACTCCCTGAAGTTTGGTGTGGAGTACATCAACTGGTTCGTGAACCGCTATCTGCCAACGGAGCCAGCGCTCTTCGGCCAGTTCAACTTCTCCAGCCGGTTCACCGGGAACGCTTACGCAGACTTCCTGCTCGGCCTGCCCAATCAGGTCACCCGGCTCGATCCCTACCCGACTCAGTACGCCCGCTTCCAGGACGTCAGCTTCTACGCGCAGGATGACTTCAAGGTTACCCAGCGGCTGACTCTCAGCTACGGCTTGCGCTACGAGTACAACGGCACGGTCCGGATGAAGGATGACAACCTCTACACCTTCGACATTGCTCGCGGCGTAATCGTCGTTCCCACCGAGCGCTCGAAGAGCTTGTTCAGCCCCTTCTTCCCGAGCAGCATCGGCGTGATGACTGCGGATCAAGCAGGTCTTCCGCGCAATTTGCGCGATGCCGACATGAATAACTTCGCCCCGCGCTTCGGTTTCAGCTACATGCTAAATGACAGGACCGTGGTGCGAGGCGGATGGGGCATCTACTACGGCCACTTCTCGGTTCCCGTCGTCTCGTCGCTGGCAAGCGGACCTTACTCCGTTTCCACCACAAGCATCAACTCCATCACCAACGGCGTTCCGCTCTTCACGCTGGCGAATCCTTTCGCAGCGCCGGGCTCGACGGGCGCCCTCAATCTCGCCGGCATCGCTCCAAACCTACGCAATCCCTACTCTATGCAGTACAGCTTCTCGATCGAACGCGAGCTGACGAGAGACCTGGGGGTTCGTATCAGCTACATCGGTTCGCGCGGCGTCAACCTTCCCTACCGGCGCAACGTGAACCAGCCGCTGCCCTCGACGATTCCGTTCAGCGCGTCCCGCCGGCCATACGCTGGATTCAATACGATCGACTACGCGGAGAACGGGGCGAACAGCCTGTACAGCGGGCTGCAGGTGGTGGCACAGAAGCGTTTCAACAAAGGCTTGATGTTCATGTCCGGCTGGACTTGGGCGAAGAGTTTGAGCGAAGTCGACGACACCGGCAACGCCGAATTGAATACGCAGATTGAAAATGCCTATGATCGAGCGCGCGATCGCGCTGATGCCTATGCGGTGCCGCGCCATCAGTGGATGAATCAGGTGCTCTATGAGCTGCCGCTCGGAAAGGGGAAGCTGCTTGCCGGCTGGCAGTTGAATGCCTTGATCAACCTCAGCACCGGACACTTCCTGAATCCCGTGTACTCGGGCGGGGATCCCGCGAACATAGGAGTCACAGGGGGGCGCCCGGACGTCGTAAAAGAGGTGACCTATCCGGAGACGCTAAACCAGTGGTTTGACCGGACCGCCTTTGCCGTTCCCCCTGCCGGATCGGGACGCTTCGGCAATGCCGCGCGCAACAGCGTTGTCGGGCCCGGTTACGCGGTCTTTAACCTGGGACTCGGTAAGACCACGACGTTTGAACGCATTGGCAGCATCCAGATCGCTGCATCGTTCCAGAATGTGCTCAACCACCTGAACTACGGCCAACCAAACATGACCGTGAACGTTGCACAGGGCGGTTCGATCACCTCCTCGCACATCTTCCCGCCGGCTGGCTCGGCCCGTTCGGGGCAGTTGAGCCTGCGCTGGCGCTTCTGAATTGGCACGCGTTCTCCGAGCCGTTCGCGCCGCAGAGTTACGGCCGGGCGGCTCGTGAGGGCGCGGCGCGCCGGATCAAACACCACCACAGTAACCGCCACCACAATAATCAGGAAACAGGGCTGGACTCCTTCGATTAGAAGACCTAGAATGGTGATCCATGATTGAGCTATGAGGGCCCTGGAGAATCCCCACTTGAGGCTGGTTGAGCCGATTAAGCACCTCGTCTCTGTGCTGCGTACACCGATGATCGTCCTTCTCGGCGCCTCCGGGATAATGCAAGGCGCGAATGAGTCGCCGGTTACGCCCACCCTCCGACAGTACTGCTTCGCCTGTCATGGCGGGAGTAAGCCAATGGCAGGTTTGAATCTCGACAAGCTTACTGCTCAGCCCTCAGTTGGGGAGAATTTCCAGCACTGGGAAAAAGTCGCAGCGGCGCTCGAGAAGAAAACGATGCCGCCTCCGAAGATGCCGCAGCCGAACGACGAGCAGCGTCATCAGGCGGTCCGTTGGATCCGAACAAAGCTCGACGAGTATGCGACGAAGTACGCAGGGGATCCAGGGCGCGTTACCGTCCGGCGGCTGACCAGCGCCGAGTACGCCTACACAATCCAGGATTTAACCGGATTGGCCCTTAAGTTCGATCGCGACTTTGCCACGGACACCGTCGGCGGTGAGGGATTTACCAACTTCGGCGATGTACAGTTCATCGAGGAGGCGAACCTGGAACGCTACCTCGACGCTGCCAAGACGGTCGCGAGCCACGCCGTGATCGGCTCGGGCCCAATTCATTTCTTCGCCGATCCCGGCGATACGGGGCTCGAACTGTCCGCCATCAGCCGAATTAAGGACATCTACCAAAAGTACGGCTTCCGTGCTGTCTCGGGAGAGGGCGGCAAGCCCTACGGCGTGGAGCGATACTCCAAGGCGTTCTATGTTGCCTGGCGCTATCGTCACCGCGCAGCGCTGGGAGAATCAACGGTCACGCTGAAGGACCTTGCCATCGGGGAGGGAATTACTCCGCGGTTTGCCGAGCATATATGGTCTGTCCTCAACCTCCCCTCGCCGACCTATCCGACCTCCGATGTCGTTGCGAAATGGCAGAGTCTGCCAGCTCCGACTTCCGGTAACCGGGAGAAGGCTGTAAAGGAGGCCCGCGAGCGCTGTGACGAAATCCAGAAGTTTGTGACAGAGTGGCCGCGATGGCTGTTCGCAGCCGGGGATGCCGCGGAAGGCGGGCGTGGCGACGAGCGTTCGTTTGATCTCACGGAGGAGTCGCTGCAAGTCCGCTCGAAGCAGCGTCTGAAGTTCGTGCTGAGGGCGCGCCCGGACAAGCCGAAGCGGGTCCATCTATCGGTCCTGTCCGTAAATCCAAACTCCCAGGACAAGCCCGTTGTGATCTGGCGTAACGGCGTTGTGCGCTTCCGGGGCACGGACCGCAGTCTCAAAGAGCCGCAGCCGCTCACGAGTGTGTTGGACGAGGCGACGAAGGCGCGGCTTGCATTTGGGAAACATCCGAATGGAGGTTCTCTGGACCCCGAAGCCTTCGCTCTTGCGGACGGTGCAAAAATCTTCTTCGATGTGGTCGCGCCGCCAAATACAGGCGGACTTGAGCTGGAGATTGACGCCGAAGTTGACCTGCGCAGAGCGGGGGACGCGGTTGTCCGCTGCACGCTTTCCGATCGCGAATACAAAGTTCTGATGGGAGGCACGCCGGTGTCAGCCCTGTTAGGGGACCCGGAGCATCCTGGCTTTAAGAAGTGGAAATCCGGTGTGCTTGAATTTGCAGCCCGGCTGCCTCAAAACTCGCAGGGTGAGGCGACACCTTCCGATAAGGATCCAATCCCGCCGCCGTTCAACAACACCTACAATCAGCCGGAACGCGATCACTATCACCTGAAGCTCAAGTATTACCGCCAGGATCAGTATCTGATGGAGAACGTCCTGGAGGAAGCGACGCGAAAGGAGCTCGACCACGCCTGGAACGATCTGCTTTCTTCCTTCGAGTACCACGATGAGTTCCTGCGCTTCGTGGTGCAGAAGTTCAAGCTGGACCTGAACGTAAAGACGATTTCTGAGCTGAACGAGGCTCAAATCGCAGCGCTGCCGGAGGAGCCGCGGAAGTATATCAAGGCTCTGTACCAGGAACACAAGGCGATCATGCAGGCCCGAAAGGCTGCACAGCCAGGGCATGTTGAGGATTGCATTCAGTTTGCTGAGAAGGCCTGGCGGCGTCCGCTTACCGAGTCGGAAAAGGAAAAACTGCGGGCGTTTTACAGGAACGCGCGAGATAAGTATCAGCTGGATCATCCGAAGGCCATCCGTTCGCTCCTGACCCGCATCCTCATCTCTCCGGCGTTTCTATACCGGTTGGAGCAGGCCGGACACGTCGCCCAGGACCAGCCGGTGTCGGATTGGGAGATGGCCAGCCGGCTTAGCTATTTCCTGTGGTCTTCGCTACCGGACGAAGAGCTCCGGCGCGCCGCGGCCGCAGGCGAACTCCGGGATCCCGAGCAGCTTCGCCGTCAGGTGAAGCGGATGTTGGCTGACCCAAAGGCGCGCCGGCTGGCAACAGAATTCTTCGGACAATGGCTCGGCTTCTATCGTTTCGACCAGCACCGCGGCGTCGACACGAAACGCTTCCCTGAATTTACAGAGGAAGTCAAGGCTGCGATGTATGACGAGGCGATCTCGTTCTTCGAGCACATCATTCGCAAGGACCGGCCAGTCCGAGAGATGATCTTCGCCGATTACACATTCCTGAACAAGGCGCTGGCTAAGCATTATGGAGTCCAGAAGGAGGTCGCGGCCACCGACAAGCTCGAGATGGTGCAGGGGGCAAGCGAATTTCATCGAGGCGGCTTGCTCCGGCTCGGTGCCGTGCTGACGGCGACATCGGCGCCCCTGCGAACCAGCCCTGTAAAGCGGGGCGACTGGGTCTTGCGAAGGGTGCTCGGGACTCCGACTCCTCCGCCTCCCCCGGATGCAGGATCCATCCCTGCGGACGACAAGCTCTTTGGCGGGCTCACAGTGCGCGAGAGGCTGGAAGCTCATAAGCGAAACGCCGCTTGCGCGGCTTGTCACAGCCGCATCGATCCGCTCGGGTTCCCGCTGGAGCGGTATGATGCAGTGGGCCGCTGGAGGGAGCAATATCCCGACGGGAAGCCGATTCACGATGCCGGAGAGCTTGCAGATAAAACTGAAATTGCAGGCGTCAGCGGCCTTCTGAAGTACCTGGAATCCCAGGAGCAGCAGGTCCTTCGGAATTTTTCGAACAAGCTTCTCGGATATGCCTTGGGCCGGACGATTCTTGCCTCCGATCGGCCTCTCATCGACAAGCTTACAAGAATTGGAGGCGAGGCCTCCTTCTCCGATCTGGCTGCTGAGATCGTAACGAGCCGGCAATTCCGGTACCGGCGGGACCGGGACGAGGTCCCGCCGAACACTCCGAAAAGCATCGCAAGCCGGACACCGAGGAACTCGCAGAGTGAGGATTGACAATGACGAGGATTGAGCGAAGCGCGGTTAACCAACGACCATCACGGCGGCATTTTCTGAGAGGTGCCGGCGTCGCACTCGCCTTGCCATGGATGGAGTCCTTGCCGTCCTTTGCGGCAGAGGGTGGCAAAGCGGCATCGAAAGCGGCGTCCAAGCCACCTCTGCGGTTTGCCTGCATCTACTTCTCTAACGGCGTCGAGCCGGAGCATTGGTGGGCGAAGGGCAGTGGCGCTTCGATGGAGATTGGACCGGCTCTAAAGCCGATGGAGCCGTTCCGCGAAGACATCATCTTTATCCGCGGGCTCTACAACCAGAAAGCACTCGAGTCGACGAGCCCTCATTTGGGCCGTATGGCGAACCTGCTGTCCGGAGAGACCGTTAGTCTCGATCCGAGCGTGATCCGCGTCGGGACAAGCTTTGACCAAATCCTCGCACAAGAGATCGGCGGTCAAACTCCTGTCCGGAGCCTGGTGCTCGGCATCGAGCCTAACGAGCTCAGGCTGGAGGACGGGCTGTCGATGATCTACGGCTCGTGCCTCTCGTGGACTTCGCCCAACAAGCCGGCCGCGAAGGAGATTTATCCATCCCGAACCTTCGACTTATTAGTCGGGGACGGGACTGGCCGCCAGCTTGACCGCAGCATTCTCGATGAGGTGCTGGAGGACACAAAAGCGCTTCAGCCGAAGATTAGCCGCTACGATCGCTTGAAGCTCGACGAGTATCTGGAGTCCGTTCGCAGCATCGAGAAGCGAATTGACCAGGCTTCGAAGGAACAGCGTCTCGAAGGGTGGAAGCCGAGCCTCTCCAAGCCGAACATGCCCCGGCCGGACGACAAGCTGCCGCAGAACGTTCCCGAGCACATGAAGCTGATGCTGGACCTGATTGTGCTCGCGTTCCAAATGGATAAGACCCGCATCGCCACGTTGATGCTGAACAATGACCTTTCCCAGATGAACTTCAACTTCCTGGAAGGTGTTCAGGGCGCTCTGCATCTGGACCTGACTCATAACGGAAAGGCTCCGGCGCTCGAGGCGATGTATCTGAAGACGAACCAGTTCCACGTGCAGCAGTTCGCCTACCTGTTAGAGCGTATGAAAGCGATTGACGAGGGCGGCACGTCGCTGCTGGACAACTCGATGCTGATGCTGTGCTCGAGTCTCTTTGACGGAGATGCGCACAGCGCCGATCAGTTGCCGATTCTGCTCGCCGGCCGCGGCGGCGGTTTGAAACCTGGACGCATTCTGGACTATCTGGACAAGGGTGACGATAACCGGCGCGCGTGCAGCTTGTACCTCACGCTGATGGACAAGATGGGAGTCCACCTGGAGCGCTTCGGCGACACCGACAAGCGGCTCACTGAGATCTAGCTACGGACTCCATCGTCGGGAAGTTGGGTGATCGTGGGATTGGCTCCTTTCTGGTTTGGAGCCGCCCATTCTTGACCCACTGATCTCCGCGAATGGAGAGGTGCTCGATCAGCCGCTGGCGCCACTTCCGAAGCTCCGGTTCTGCTTTCGGGTCCCCGGCAAGATTGTTCAGCTCCTTGGGGTCGTTCTCGAGGTCGAAAAGCTGTTCTTCGCCGTGAAACGCATGATAGATGTACTTCATGCGTCCATCCGTAAAGCCGTTCCAGTTATTCTCGCGGCTGTAGCAGACACCGTGTTCGAGGTCGATGTACTCCCGCCACTCGGCGTTGCTGTTCCTGATCAGCGTCAGCAGACTTGCTCCGTCGAGCTTCGCCTTGGGAGCAGTCCCGGCTGCGTCCAGGAAGGTCGGCAGAATATCCCGCAGTTCGACCGGCTGAGATAATACCTGCCCGCGCTTGGCCGCCACGAGGCCTTCGGGCCACCGAATCAGCATTGGAATCCGCGCCGAGCCCTGATATGCGTACGATTTGCGCCACAAGTGGTGGTCGCCGATCATATCGCCGTGGTCGGAGGTAAAGAGAATGAGCGTTTCCTCCAGCCATCCGCGTTGTTCGAGCACCTCCAGGATCTTGCCGATCTGCTCATCAATGAACTCGATCGAACCGTAGTATCCCTGCCGAGAGGACCTAACCTGCCGAGGGCCCAGATCGCCGTGCCAAATGTCGTCCTTCGGTCCGCTACGCGGAGCATACTTTGCTGCCCACTTCCCGACGGCCGCTTCGGGTATGTCTGCATCCGCATAACGCTTGAAGAATCGCGCGGGAGGATCGTACGGACTGTGAGGACGTGCGAAAGAGACTTTGAGGAAGAATGGCTCCGGACGGTTGTAGCCCTTCAGGAAATTGACCGCTGTTTGCCCGGTCCAGTACGTAGGGTGGAGGTTCTCGGGGAGGGCATACGGTTTGGCCGGGTAGTCGTTGAAGCCGATGCCGGTGGCGTCGGGATCGAGGTGGGGCGCCTGGGACCAGAACCAGGCGCGGTAGTCGCTCCGAAAGTCGGGGGACTGCACGCGTCCGGATTCATCAAGGACGACATGATGGAAGCCGTGAAGGTTCCGCTGCGGGTTGTAGTGCATCTTGCCAATGCCCATGGTGTAGTAGCCCGCATCACGCAGCGCTTGCGGTTTCGTGAACGGGTACCTTGTGGCCATCGCAACCATGTGGAGCATGCCGTGGTTCCAGGGCGAAAGGCCTGTGAGCAGAGCACTGCGGGCTGGAGTGCAAGTGGGGGTCGTGGAATAGGCGCAGCGGAACCGGGCTCCTTCCTTAGCAAGCCGATCAAGGTTGGGGGTACGAATTGCCCTGTTTCCATCCGCCCCGATGCAGTCTCCCCGATGTTGATCGTCCATTAGGAACAGGATGTTGGGCCGGGAAGTGGATCTTTGGCCGCGCAGAATGGCAGGCGCCAAGGCTGCTCCGGCTCCGGTCTTCACTGCCTCCCTCCGGCTGAGTTTCATATGCCCCTCCAGTCGACTTTCAAACGTAGAGCTTACACCATCCGCAGGGATGGCGCGGGCTGTGTTGTGGCGCTAAAAGGAAACGGCCCGCCATGACGGCGGGCCGCATCGGATGAAATTGGCGGGAATTACCAGAACGCCTTGAATCCGAGCTGGATCTGGCGCGGGTAGCCATTGCCGGTCCACGCCTGGCTCGGGAAGAGCGTTCCAAAGTTGGGGTCGTTCGGGTTCGTATTGAAGTTGGAATCGCGCCCGAAGAAGAAGTAGTTTGTCGCGTTGAACGCCTCGATCCGGAACTGGAAGCGCAGCCGTTCTGTGATCTGGGTCATCTTGCTGAGGGCGAAATCCATGTTGAATAGTGGCTGCTTGCGGATCTGACCGCTCCGGAAGGGGTTGTACCGGGAAGCGGCATAATCCGCCACCATCAGCCACGCGTAGTTGGCGGGGTCCTCACCGCAGCCTCGCGCAATGCTGAAGGGTTGAGGCCGGATGGAGCCGTCATTGAACTGCCGGAGCACACAGGGATTCCAGCCCACCACCTGGTGCTTCGACCAATCAACCGATCCCGTCCAATCGCCGCCCACGGTCCGCGGATCCTTCAGCATAATCGCATTGCCAGGGAGGTCGTTCGGTTCTCCCGAGGCAATTTGCGTGAACGTGCTAATCTGCCAGCCGCTGATCAGCCTGTTCAGGAAGCCGCCAGTATTCGCGCCGATCAGCTTGCCCCTGCCAACCGGCAGCTCGTAAACCGTGTTGAACTTGAAGAAATGGGGGCGGTCGTTGAAGTAGAGACCCTGTTGCATGACATTTCTATAGGGATCCGCATAACCCCAGCGCTCGACCATCTTACTCAGCGTGTAATTGGCGAGCAGAGTGAGGTCCCGTCCGATACGGACGTTGTAATTCACCTGGAGCGAGTTGTACCAAATGTTGGACTCTCCACGGCCCCTCTCCAGCAGGTTTCCGTTGAACTGCGGGAAAGGACGGTTGATCTGGAAGCGGGAAATTGTCGGCGCTGTGTAGAAGGTAGTTCCACGGAATTCCTCGATGCCACGGAACGGGTTCGGAACCTGCTCGTTGCAGTAGGCCGGGTTGCCTCCTTCGAGCAGATTGCACTGCTTGCGGAAGTCGGCTGACGGAATATTGAAATCGCGCTCGGTGTTGGCGCCCACTGTCCGGCTCCCGACGTACGACACGTCGAGCGTGCTTGCCGGGCTGAGCTGGAACTGGAAGCCAAACGAGAACTGGTGGACGTACGGAATCCGCATGTTCGGGTTGTACCAGGTGAAGTTCTGGCCCAAGAAGGTCGCATAGCCCAGGCTGGAACCTGCTGGCACATTGATTCCGTTCGGATAAGGGTTGCTGAGGAGGTTGGGGATCAGCGTGCGGCCACCATCGAGGCTGTTGACAAGCGGCGTCGAGGTCGAAAAGCCTGTGGTCAGCAGGAAGTCATTGTTCGGGTTCATGTAGTAGAGCCCGTAGCCGCCCCGCATGACCAGTCTCTGCGTCAGCTGGAACGCGGCGCCAATACGCGGCTGCCAGTTGTTCGTATCCTTGATGCCAACAATCCGCGGGTTGCCGTTGACGCCTGCGAATTCCAACCCTCCCTTCAGATCGCGCAAGTGCGGATAAAGGGCGAGCATGTCGGCCGGAATCTTGCTGGCGATCGGGCTTGGCGCGCTGGGATTAAAGCCGCGGTTCAGCCGGTTGTACTTCTCGTCGGGAGGCAGATTATAATCCCACCGCAACCCAAGGTTCAGCGTCAATCGCCGCGTCACCTTCCAGTCGTCCTGGATATAAGGCGCGAAGTACCATTGGCGGAAGAACGGATAGACAGGGTAGTTGACCGAGCCTTCCACGCCGCCGAGGAGGAAAGACGCGTAGGAGTCTCCGGAGTCCGGCTCAACCTGATTCCATAGCCGTGAGGTCCAGCGCGGCCATGAGTTGAACAGGAGAATGTCGCCGCTGTTCTGCTGGATGTAGTGCCCGCGCCGCAGGTCGATTCCGAACTTGATCGTGTGGCTTCCGGCGACCTTTGTCACATTGGCCATCAGGTTGTAGTTGTTTGTAATGTTAATGCCCTGGCCTCGTCCAAGCGGACTGTAAAGATCTCCGTCGTTGCTGTTGCCGGGCCGGAAGTTCCACCGGCCGAAGTATGCCGGGCCGGGCAACTGGCTCAGGAGCGACTGCGGCAAGCCGAGCTGGGACAAATCAAAGTCGACATTTCCACGCCCAAACCCCTTTTCGATAAAGCGGTTGTAGGACGCTCGGACGTTGAAGACCAGCGTTGGGCTCAGATTGCTCACCCAGTCGATCACGTATGCATCGTTGATGCGCTGGAAGGGCTGCTGGCCATCCATGCCGGGGCCGGAGCAGATGCCATTGATGCAGCGGTCTTCCGTGCGATCGTTCGAGGCATGCCGGAAGAACGTGCGGTGATTGTCGCCGATATTGAAGTCGAACTTGAGGATCAGGTTGTAGAAATTATCGGTGGCCGGATACTCCGGATTGAGCAGGTTCTGCGTGGAATAGCGAACGCCGCTGGTGGTCGCGTTCGGCTGCGGCATGAACTGCGATACGGCGCGCGCGACCGGGTGAATCATGTTCTGCGGAATGATATTTCCCGGAAACGGGTCGCGGATGGGATCGCCATTGGCATCGAAGCGGGACGTGAACGGGTTGTAGATGGTGATCGGAGCACCGTTTGCGGTTCTCAGCTTGCTGAAATCGCCGTTCCGCATCTCCGGGGACGGGAAGGAGTTGCGCAGGAACTGCGGCCAGAGCTCATAGTAATCCTCGATGCTGCCGAGGAAGAAGCCCTTGATGTAGGAATCCCTGGTCATGAGCTTGGGGATCAGCAACGGGCCGGACACCTGGCCGCCGTACTGGTCCAGGCGGTGGCCGGGGCGCTCGGCTCCGACGGCGTTGTTCTGGAACGTGTTCGCATCGAGAAACTTCCGCCGCATGAACTCCCAGCCGGTTGCATGGAAGTCATTCGTCCCGCTCTTGAGCACGACGTTGAAGACTCCGCCGCCCGTCTTTCCATACTGCGCATCGTAGGAGTTTTGCTGGACGCTGAACTCCTGCACTGCGTCGACGATGGGTACGTACGCAATGTTGTTGCCGCCCATCTGTCCGTTGTTCGGCGCTCCGTCCATCAGAAACTCGTTGTTCGATTGCCGGCCGCCGTTGACGGACCACTCCGCGATCGCTCCATTATCGAATGGCCTCTGCCAGATCGCGGCTCCGCGGAACGTGACCCCCGACATCATCGAACCCAGCATGAAAGGATTGCGAGAATTCAACGGTAATTCTGCTACCTGAGTCGTGTTTACGACACCAACGCGGCTCGCGGTTTGAGTTTCCAGGAGTGCTGCCTCGGTTGTAACACTGATCGATTCCGAAACCTGGCCGACTTCCAAGGTAATGTTGATGCCCAAAATCTTGCCAACCTCAACGATTACATTCTCGTGAATGGCTTGTTTGAACCCTTGCGCCGTCGCCGTTAACGTGTACTGGCCCGGCCGCAGGAACGGGATGCTGTAAGAGCCCTGGCCATCCGTAGTAGCTGTTGTGGTCTCGTTCGTGTTTACGTTCTTGGCTTGGACAACTGCGTTGGGAATGGCACCCGAGGAGGTGTCCAGAACGCGTCCGGTGATTGTTCCACGAAACTCTTGAGCGAATGACGCGGTCGCGAGGAGCCCGACACAGAGGGCTCCTAAGAGTCTCTTCCACATGATATTTACCCCCCTTTGACAAACCAGCATTGTGTAAGACACATTACCCCCAAAGCCAGAAATGCTTGGCCAAAAGCTAGTTTGCTGGCGTTACAGCCTATCTAAAGTTCATTTGGAATGCAAGGGGACTTTTGAGAGAAATGTCGACAGTTATTCGTATCTAAGTAAGAAGTGTTACAGAGGGTTCTTAGCGACCAATGTGTCACTTATCCGCTGCTGACCCGGCGCGGAGCCGCACCTCGATCCGGCAGTTTCGCTCGATGTCATACCAGCAGCCGTCCGCGCGCGATTCCACTCGCGACGAGCACTCCACCTCGCCGTTTTCAGCCAGCAGAGCTACCGTCAGCACGCCGCTCTCCGCGCCTGCAATTAGCGCAAGCCGCTTTGAATTCGGCGCCATCACATCTTCTGGATAACGAATCTCCATCAGGTTCAGCGGGCTGTAATACCGCTTTAACCACTTGCTAAGGCCGTCGAGACCCGGATAAATCATACGCTCTGTCAGATTCATCATGTCGAGTTTGTCGCGGACCTCCAGCTTGACGGATGCCGGTATTACAATCTTCCGGCACAGATCCGGTGCGATCCGCTCAAGCCAGTGATCGAGGCGCGCCGTGGCTGGCGACATGATGGAGAGGAAAGCCGCCTGATTCACAATCCTGTCGTCCAGCGACGGCGGCTCGAGGAAGAGCACCGCGCCTCCTTCCAGGGAGCTCAAACGGCGATCGAACTCCGCGAGCGAGGTTGCATAGCTGTCGAGCATGTTCGTCGTGAAGACAACAGCGTTCTCCTCCTCGAGCATCTGGCGCAGTTCCTTCGGAAGGCGCTGATGGACGCGCATGATATCCACCCGCCAGATGGCGCCGTCGTGCGCCAGTTCCTCCATATCCTCTGTCGCGAAGTGTGCGGCGACGTGCGGAGAGTACGTCCAGTCGAGCAGCCGTGTCGGAAGGCCGTGATGCTGTGCTACTGCGAGCCAGTGCCAGAAGGATTCCCCTGAACCGCTGTTCCGATGCCCATATTTGCGGAAATTGCGGAGGAGACTGCTTTCGATCTGATGGTAAGGACCGCCGAGACGCATTAAACTCGTCCGGAGATCCCACTTTGCGTTCGACATGCCCCGGAACACAAAGGGTCCTCGAAATCGTCCGTGCGGGGCATACCAGCTATCCCGGAAGACTTCTTCGTTCAACTCGTTCCAGTTGCGAATTCTGACTTCCGTCAAATCCGTCTCCTAGCGCACGCGGACCATCGCCTCCGTCCACTCGGGCAGTTCGTATTTGCCGAATCGCAGATCGACCGTGACGACGTGCAGACCGGGCCGCACAGGCCGGAAGCGCGCGGTTGCCCTACCTTCGGACTGCGCCCGGATTCGGACGCTCTTTTCTTCGGAGATGAGCTGGATCCCTGCCGGGGGACGCCACTTCACCTGAAAATCCTGCCCTGCCGCTGAATGATTCATCACCCGGAGCTCCAGCGTAAACTCGCCAGGTGAAACCTCCTGGGCATACGGATAGACGCGAGCCCAGCTCTCATCGATCATGAAATTCCGATCCGGCCACGGCGAGAGCTCGTCGATAATCTGCATCCTCTTCCGCAGTTCCCGGCGCATCCGCTCGTAGTGCGAATCATCGAACTGGAACATCGGCTCCACGTGCTGATTGATCAGCCACGCCTTCGGATAACGGTTCAGCACGTTCAGGCAGTACAGATAACCTTCTCCTTCCCGAAGAAAATTGCGGTTGTGCAGGCAGTAATCGTCGATGCCCGACGGCGTGAAGGAATCGCCCACAAAGAAGATTTCATCCGTGTTTCGCCTGATGTGCAGTCCGCCGTGATAGAGCGTCTGGCCGGGGAAGTAATGGAAGGTCATTTCAAACTCGTTCCACTGGAGCTTGCGGCCGTCCGGCTGGGGTTTCCCGGCAATCGGCGATGTTGTCAGGCACGGCATCCGGTACCGGGACGGATGAAGCAGGATGTCGGTCATCGCTTCGGTGTGGTAGACCGGCGCGCCAAAGTGGTCGGAGACGGACTGTACGTGATCCGTGTGATCGTCGTGGTAATGGGTCACCCAAATTCCGGTCAACCGCCGGAACTTTCCCTGCTGCCGCGTCTGCTCCAGGGTCTTCAAGATGTCGCGATAGCCGCCATCCACCAGGAACGCTTCGCCGGACTGCGACAAAATCAATCGCGAGTTGGCGATTGGGACAATCCAGGACGGCAGCCTCTCCTGCCGCGCCATGGGCATCGAGTTCACCGCTTTGCCGTCGAGCACGCTCCGCGAACGGATCCGTAAACTCTCTTCGCCCCAGTACCACAGCAGCGCATCCGTCTCGAAGTGGCTCGTCATCAGCGACTGGAGGCGGCGAATCAGGCTGTCAATCGCCGCCTGCGGATCTTCGATCGGCTTTCCTCGCGCGGGAACCAGAATGTCCGGCTTTGCCTCAGCGATCTGCCGCAGGCTTGCCACGAGGGCTCCGGCGCGCGCCGCATAGCCGTGATATCCCCGCGTCTTCGACTCCGGAATTGCATCCTGCAGGCTGTACAGGTCCGCAAGCCTGCCGCCCTCGAGAATCAGATCGCCCGTGAACGCGATCCGCTTTCCCTGGGTCTCGAGGACGTAGGAAACCGCTCCGCGGGTGAAGCCAGGGGTATCCAGCACGCGAAACTGGAGACCGTCCAGATCGAGAGTTTCGCCGCCGCGAACTTTACGTCCTGCCGGGATCGGCCTTACCGGCACCTTCGTGCTCGGCTGCGCATAGTCGTGAAATCGCGCGGTCTCGAACTGCTCCCAGAAGGACATCGGGTTTGTAAAAAACTCCTGTTCCCGCTCCGGTATGACTGCCGCTGAGCCGCGCCGTACGGCCGCCTCACCCGCGGCAGCCACATCCCGCC
>CALGAR010000103.1 GCA_937959285.1 uncultured Bryobacterales bacterium | reverse complement strand
ACTCTCCAGTTGTCGTTCACGTTGTAGTCGACGCGCTCGGAGAAGTTGTAATAGTTATACGTCTGGAAGAAGCCGACACGGTAGTTATTGATTCCGGAGATATTGTCACCCGGATTATTCGGATCCCAGAACGAGCTGAGCAGCGACGCAGCGACGGGGTCGAAGCGGCTTTGCGGGATGACGTTGCCCGGGAATGCAGTCCGGATGTAGCTGTTCGTGGCGGAATCGAATCGTGTGGTCCACGGATCGTAAATGATTCGCGGAGTGCCGTTGATGCTGAGGGACCGGGAGAAGTCGCCCTGCCGCTCGAGCGGCGTGGGAACGGTTCTCACGTAGGATTGCGGGTTCCCAACCCTCCAGTCCTCAATTGAGAAGAAGCTGAACAGCTTGTTCTTGATAATCGGGTTCCCCAATGTCCCGCCGAACATGTGCTGCCGGGTCGCGATCCGCGAATTTCTTGTACGATCCGCGATGGCGTTCAACCAGGGGTACCGGCCCAGATAGAACGTTGAACCGTGCCACTCATTGGTGCCCGATTTCAGCGTCATGCTGATCAGACCACCGGCGCTGTGTCCGGATTCTGCGTCGACGCTGTTCGTCGAGACCACGACTTCCTGGATTGCGTCGATATTCGGAGGATAGCTGTTCTTGTGACCGATGCCGACCGGGCTGCCGTCCACCTGAAGATCGTTCTTCAGGTTCGTGCCGCCGCCCAGATCCACGCTGTTTGCTGCCCAGGAATGGAACGGCATCATCTCGCCGCGAGTGTTGACTGCAGAGGGCGCAAGCAGCGTCAGCTTGAACGGGTTGCGGTCGAAGCGCGGCATTTCTTCGGCAAGCTTGTTGTCGATCGTAAGATCACGGCTCGCCGAATTGAACTGAACACTTACCGGCGTATCAGTAATTGTGACGCTTTCCTGAACACCGCCCGGCCGCAACGTGGCATTTACCGTTATGTCGTCTCTTGTCTGAATCTGAATATTCTCCTGAATAAACCGGGCGAAGCCCGTTGCTTCAATCGTTAGCGAGTATGTTCCAGGGTCAACCAAGTCGAATAAGAACAGACCAGTCTCGCTCGTGTTTCGAACGACTCGGGTGCCGGTGTTTACGTTGACGAGCGTTGCCGTCGCGCCGACCACTACTGCGCCGGTTTGATCCGTGACGATGCCCGAGATCTTACCGCGGTAGCTCTGCGCATCGAGTGTCGGACGTAGACACAAGCACACGAGTGCAGCGATCCATAACCTGAGGATCCAATTCGAATTCATCAGCCGCTCCTTTTGGAAACAGGCAGACAAACGGTCCTGCGCGGCGCTTCCTACACGCACAGATTCCATGCATGAAACAGCGTCGCCTACAAACGCCGACAACAAAAATAATCTGCTAGAAACTACTGTTAACCCCGATACATTCCAATGGCAGCACAGCTTATTCACCTTCGTCTGCCGTTTCCGGGCTAGCTACTTTATCCAACTGTTGGAACAAAAACAAGCCCGCCCTTCAGAGGCGTGATGAAGCAAAGGTAGGCTCTCTTACGACCATAATGTCGGCTATTTTTGTTGTGAGAAGCGCCGAATTTCAGAACGACCTTAGCGAGCGATCCCAAACGCGCCCGCACCACCAGGCGGAGATTGCACAAGCCGCGGCCGCTCCGCCCAGCACCGGCAATCCAAAATGCTGGCTTGCCGTGCCGGTCGAGAAGACGGCTGCGATCTTAAGCAGCCCGGTCATGAACAAGCGCCCCGCGGAGAATCGCCAGCGCCGTTGAAAAGGCGCACGAACCATTGAGCCGTGGTGGCCGATCGCAAGCGATGCAAGGAGCGATGAGAGTCCGGTGGTGAGGTCGAGCGGTAGAAGGAGAAGCGTTGCTACCGCCAGAACGCCTGCATCCTTCATTGCAAAGATTCGCCAACCTGGGAGCGGCCAAAGACGAAATCGAGCCACACCTTCCGGCCCGTCGTAACCAAACAATGTCTGCGTATGCGTGCTGAGCGCCAGGGCCACGAGCATTGCAAGCACCGGGCGCGTCTGCGGTGACGGGTGAGAGACCCGGCTGTACCAGAAGCCACCCAAGCTGAGTGCTGCCGACAGATACGTATCGAGCATGGTCGAAGTCTGGCGGATTTGGAGAAGAGCAATCGCGAACGTACCCGGAGCCAGAGAGGTCGGGAGAAGACGAGGCAACCTCAGGCGGTTCGCCAATCGAAGGCGAGCGACTGCAGTGCGAAGCGTCTGCAGGGCTGAAGCCGAGGCCAGGAGGAGTCCGGCCGCGCCTCCCTGCCGGACGGCAATCGAGGTGCCTGCTGCAAACAGGAACGCCGGCGCCGAGAGAAAGACGCAGATACGTACCGCCGCCCTTTGCGAAAGCGACAGCGGCCACAACGCCAGTCGGGCCACTCTCCGCGCCGGATCGTCGGAGAACAGAATGATCCCGGCCGAAGCAATGAAAAGAACAAAGACGCAGCGCTTGCCGGCTGATAGGCGAAGAGAACGGCCGCAAAGACCAGGAGATTATTCGCAGGAATTGAGAGCACAGAGCGTATGTCGCGCCAGACCATCGTCTGGATCGCAACTACGATAGCTACGACCCGAGCCACTCGAGCTCTCCGTGGTTTGGTTCGCCAACAATCGAGAAGAAGATTCGTTTCAGCTCCGACATTTGGCAGTCGTACTGCGAGCGGTAGGCGATCTTGCCGTCGTGGAGAATTGCGACATCGTCCGCCAGGCCTTCAAGGAGAGCAAAGGTATGAGCGGTCAGGAGGATCGTGGAGCCCTTTCGGGCCATGGTCAGCAGGAGTTTGCGAATACTCTCGGCAGCGACGGGATCAATTCCTTCAAACGGCTCATCCAGGAAGATAACTTTCGGGTTGTGGAGGAGCGCTAGGGCCAGCGCCGTCTTCTTCTTCATTCCGTGGGAACAGTTGCGCGCGGGCGTGTGGCGTCCATCGTCGAGGTCGAGCACCGTGAGCAGCTCATGGAGTCTCTGCGACCGGACGGCTTTCGGCAGGCCGTAAACTTTGGCGGAAAGATCCAAATGTTCGAGGACAGTCAGGTCATCGAAGAGACCAAGTTCCTCCGGCAGAACCCCGATCATCTGGCGAAGCGCATGACTCATTCTGCGGATTGGCTGATCTAGAAGGTAAACATCTCCGGAGTCGCGGGATAATTGCCCGGTCAGAATTTTGATGAGTGTTGATTTGCCGGCGCTGTTTCGACCAAGCAAACCAAGGATGCGGCCCGGGCCGATCTCAAGGCTCACATCGCTCAGTACGGCTTTGTCCTGAAATGTCTTCGTCACTGACCGGCAGGCGATCATTGCATACAGTCTAGCGGCAATCACCGATGCACGCGTGCCTTGAATCCGCTGTCGATAGCGATCGACCGCGGATTGCTGCGAGTCGAAGCCCGAGCGTCAAGCGTCGAAAGCCGGCATAGCGAGAGGGGTAGCATGAGATCAGGGGCGCCGGTGAAACGAGCAATTGTCGGATTCCACCTCGACGAGGAAGGGCACTGGGTCGCGGACCTGGAGTGCGGGCATACGAGGCATGTGCGGCATCAGCCGCCGTGGACCGAGCGGGCGTGGGTTCTGACACCGGAGGGGCGTGCGCAGTTTATCGGCTTCCAGCTCGAATGCGTCAAGTGCGATGCGGAGGAACCAGGCTCAGAGCCGGATGATCCAGTTGCGCCGGTATAGGAGCCACGCCACCAGGAAGAAGAAGCCGACGTGCGCCAGTGCATAAAGCAACGACGCATTCACCGGGCTCGCGATCGAAAGAAAGACGTTCCGATAAAGCGCCTTGCCGATCCCGGTCACCGAGAGTAAGTCCCCCACAATCCCGGATAGCGTATAAATCACAATCGGGTTCAAGCCGTAAATCACGAACGGCCTCGCAAAGCGCTTGAAGCCGTTGCCATCGATGAGCCAGTAGCAACCCGAAAACAAGAGCGCCGCCATCCCAGCCGTAAACATGGAGTAGGTGCTCGTCCAAAGGTTCTTGTTGATCGGCAGCAGCGGATCGAGCATCAGTCCCGCGAGCAGCAACACCCCGCCTCCCGTGAAAAGCCACGCCGACTTCTCTGCCACCCGGAGGTCGGACCGCAGAAGATGTCCGGCGAAGACGCCGAACAGCGTTGTTGCAATGGCGGGCAGGGTGCTTACGATGCCTTCAGGATCCCAGGTTCTGGTTGCGGCATACATATGCCCTTCCAGAAACAGCCGGTCTACCCATTGCGCAAAGTTGCCTTCCGGCTCCAGTACGCCAGCTCCATAGCCTGGCACCGGAACGAGCGTCATCAAAGCCCAGTAGCTGGCGAGGAGGGCGATGGCCGCGCCGATCTGGCCCTTGATATCCATATAAAGAACGATTGCGCCGGCTGCCAGATAGCACAGCGCAATCCGCTGCAAGACGCCTGGAATCCGCAGGTGCTCGAAGTCGAATGCAGGAAACGCATTCAGAAAGAGGCCGACGGCAAAGATCAGCGCCGATCGCCGGAGGACGTGGAGAAGAATGTCGCCTCGACGGTCCCCTCGTGCCATCCGGCGGGCAAAGGAGAAGGTCATCGATACACCGACAATCCAAAGAAAGAAGGGAAACACGAGATCGGTGGGAGTCCAGCCGTGCCATTTTGCATGCAGCAGGGGCGGGTAGACGTGGTTCCAATCGCCGGCGTTATTGACCAGAAGCATTGCAGCGATGGTGGCGCCCCGAAACGCGTCCAGCGACATCAACCGTGGGGATGGGATGAGGACAGGAGCTGTCGACATGCCGATGAATGGCGATGCTAGCATGCCGGCCGGGATCAGACAAGACCGTCGTTTCATCCTCCTGGAGAGCTGAAGGTCCGCGACTGCATTTGCAGGAAGCACTCGGATACACTGAGATTTTTGGGGGGAGATTGATAAGTATGTTCAGAGCCCGCGTACAAGGGACCTTTCTTTTGTCAATGGTTTGTCTGCTGGGCTCTTGTGGGAGCAAGCCCTCGATGTCTACTGCCGATCCGTCTCGGACCGATTTCCACTCCTATGCGCGCCCCGATCAGGTCAGGGTGCGGCACGTCGATCTCGATCTGGAGGCTGATTTTTCGTCAAAAACGCTCCGGGGGTTTGCGACGCTTCATATCAAGCGAGCACCGAAGGATGCTCCGCTTGTGCTTGACACGCGGGATTTGAACATTGAGAAAGTCGAGGTGTCGCAGAACGGCCGCGAGTGGCAGGAAACCACGTTTGAGCTGGGCGCGGCTGACAAGGTGCTCGGATCGCCGCTTACCATCCAGCTGACGCCCGATGCGCAGCTCGTTCGTGTGCACTATCAGACCAAGCCTGAAGCGTCGGGGCTACAGTGGCTCGAGCCCGAGCAGACCGCCGGCAAGAAGCATCCATTTTTGTTCACCCAGTCGGAAGCGATTCATGCCCGAAGCTGGATCCCACTGCAGGACTCGCCGGGAGTCCGCGTCACCTACTCCGCTCGGATTCGGACGCCGAAGGAATTGATGGCGGTGATGAGCGCCGAGAACGATGTCAACGCCGTGCGGGACGGCGAATACACCTTCCGGATGCGGCAGCAGATTCCTCCGTATCTGATCGCGCTTGCGGTGGGCGACCTTGTGTTCAAGCCGATGAGCGACCGGACCGGTGTGTGGGCGGAGCCGTCGGTGGTTGAGAAAGCGGCGGCGGAATTTGCGGATACCGAAAACATGATGAAGGCGGCCGAAGAGCTCTACGGGCCGTATCAATGGGAGCGGTACGACATTCTCGTTCTGCCGCCAAGTTTCCCGTTTGGCGGAATGGAGAATCCGCGCCTCACCTTCGCGACGCCGACCGTGATTGCCGGGGACAAGAGTCTTGTCGCCCTGATCGCGCATGAACTCGCGCACTCCTGGTCCGGCAACCTGGTGACCAACGCGACGTGGCGCGATTTCTGGCTGAACGAGGGCTTCACGGTGTATCTTGAGCGGCGCATTCAGGAGAAGGTCTTCGGGAAGCGCCGGGCTGACATGGAAGAAGTGCTGGAGGTTGCCGAACTGGAACAGGAGCTGAAGAAACTTCCTGAAGCCGATCAGATTCTTCACATCGACCTCAAAGGCCGCGATCCCGACGATGGTTTCACGAATGTGCCTTATGTGAAGGGCGCGCTGTTCCTTCGTCATCTCGAGCAGACCTTCGGCCGCGAGAACTTCGATCGCTTCCTGCGTGGATACTTCAGCCACTTTCAGTTCCAAAGCATTACGACCGGCGATTTCGTGAACTATCTGAAGGCGAACCTGCTCGAGAAGCAGCCGGAGCTGGCGGCGAAGGTGAATGTCGAGGAGTGGGTTGAAAAGCCCGGTCTGCCCGCGTCTGCGCCAAGGCCTGAATCGGATGCCTTCCGCCAGGTGTCGTCTCTCGCTTCGCAATGGATCGCCGGCAAGGCTGTGCTTACTGAGTTCCCCGTCAAGGAGTGGAGTACGCAGGAGTGGTTGCACTTCCTGAATGCAATGCCGGATGATCTCGGCGTCAGCCGGATGAAGGAATTGGACAAGGCATTCAATTTGACGAAGACGGGCAACGCGGAGATCGCGAGCCAGTGGCTGCAAATGGCGATCCGGAACCGGTACGAGCCGGCATACGCTCGTCTCGAAGAGTTTCTAACTACCGTAGGGCGGCGTAAGTTCCTAAAGCCTCTCTACGAGGAGCTTACAAAAACGCCGGAAGGCAGGAAGCGCGGGCTTGCCATCTATGCGAAGGCACGTCCCGGGTATCATCCGATCGCGCAAGTCACCATCGACGGCATCCTCAAATCCGCTGGCGAAACAACCGGCGCAATTTCGAGATAACCGCGCTCCTCGATGCTAGGATGACGGGTAGAGGCCTTCTTCCCAGGGCCCAAAAGATTGTTAGTCATTGAGGAGCACAATGTTCAGACTCTTAGCCGGAGTTGTATTACTTTCATTGCTCGCTTTCAATGCCTGCAAGCGCGATACGGGAACGCCGGCGACCACCGGAGTGCCACCCGAGTCTGGCGCCGCCACGACAGCGCGCGCCGAATTACAGGATGCCAACGGGAACCCCGTTGGAACCGCCACGTTTGAGGATGTAAGCAACGGCGTCCGAGTGAAGCTCGACGTCAAAAACCTACCTCCCGGAACACACGCAGTCCACATTCATGAGACGGGGAAATGCGAGCCGCCGAAGTTCGAGTCCGCTGGCAGCCACTTCAATCCGCACGGCCGGCATCACGGGAGCATGAATCCGCAAGGGCCGCATGCCGGCGACCTGGGCAATATGGTCGTCTCTCCGGACGGCACAGCTACGTATGAAGCAGTGGCCGAAGGCGCGCGCGTCTCCGATGGCACGGTTTCACTGCTCCGGACCGGTGGAACGAGCCTCGTCATTCATGAGGGCGCAGACGACTTGAAGACGGATCCTTCAGGGAACTCCGGAGGCCGGATCGCCTGCGGCGTCATCACCCGCTAACTTACTTTTCGAGGAGAAAGTTCCCAACAAACATCGCGTCGATGCCGGAGGAGTAGAAGCTCCGCACGGCATCCCGCGGTGTACAGACGAGCGGATCGCCGAACAGGTTAAAGGATGTGTTGTAGAGCACGGGCAGCCCCGTTGCCTTCCCTGCGGCGTGCAGCAGGCGGTGATACAGCGGGTTGTCTGATTCGGCCACGGTCTGCACCCGCACTAAGTCGTCGCCGAGAATCGCGCTCTCGAACGTTTTACGGTGCTCCGGCCTGACGCGTCCCACGGTCGCAAGAAAGCGGGCATTTGCTCCTACCTCGAAATACTCTCCTGCCAGCTCGGCGGGGACAGACGCTGCGAACTTACGGAACTGCTCGCGGTGTTTGATGAAGGTATTCAAGTTCTCCGTCGAGTATGGGTCCTGCGGCGAGGCGAGGATGCTGCGGTTGCCTAGCGCCCGCGGGCCGAATTCCATACGGCCGTGCATCCAGGCAATGATCTTGTGCTCATTGATTTGCCGGACTGCCGTTTCGATCAGTTCGTCAGTCGTCAGCAGCAGGCGGAAGCGAAGCTTGCAGTTCTCGAGCACGCGCTTGGTCTCTTCGAGTGTGTAGCTCGGCCCGAGGAACAGGCTGTTGAAGGGAACCCGCGCGGTTTGACGGTACCCGATATGCCATCCGTACAGCACCGCTCCAATTGCCGTGCCGGCGTTGCCCGCGGCCGGCTGCACAAACACGTTCTTCCATTGATTGGACCGCTCAAGAGCGGCAATCAGCAGAGCATTGAAGTGGAGACCCCCGGCAACGCACAGATTCTCGCCGCTGCCTGCAATCCCGAGGACCGCCTTCTCTACCGTCCTTTGCAGGCCGGCTGCGATCGACGCCTGCATCCGTGCAGGAATCGGCGCGCCGTCCGGCAGGCCAAGCCGCTCGTAGAACTTCGGTCCGAAGCCGCCGCGGCTCATCCGGTCGGCGTCCAGAAAAGACCGGTCAAGCCTTGGCCAGCCGCCGCTCCAGACCAGCATCTCGTCGAACAGAGCCTCGTGCTCGGAGCCGCCCATCGTCGAAAGCCACTGCACCTTGTGCTCCTCCGCATTCGGCTCAAAGCCCAGCAGCTTTGTGACCCTCCCGTACAAATCGCCGAGCGAGTCGGGGTAGTACACCTCCTGTTCGAGCTCGAGCTGCGTTCCGCAGGCCCTCCAGCGAGCGCCGCATCGAAAGTCTCCCTGACGGTCGAGCGTGAGGACTGTTGCCTCCGAGAAGGGGGAGGCGTAATAGGCGGAGGCGGCGTGCGCCATGTGATGCTCCACCAGCATGATGCGGGCATTCGGAAAGCGCTCGCGGAGCTGGAGGTGCAACGGCGCTTCGGGTCCTGCGGCGAACGGGCGCACCACAGCGACGCCATCGACTTGCTCTGCTCCCACCCCGGCCAGTTCGAGACAGGCCTCAATGGACTCTTCCGGCAGCTCTCCGGAACGGTGGTACCGTGCTATTTTCTTTTGTTCGACTGCGGCGGCTAGCTCGCCGTCTTTCAAAATTGCGCAGGCGGCGTCATTCAGCAGGCCGCCGATTCCCAGAATGTTCATGTTTGTCCGATTCAAGCGGCCCGCAACCGCTGGATAGCTCGATTCCTACCGATCGCCACGAAGACGGCGAAGGCGCTGGGACCCACGGGTTGGCCGGTCAGGACGGCTCGGGCGGCATTGATGATCAGGCCTGCCTTCACGCCGCGTTCCTCAGCCAGCTTCCGCAGCTCAAATTCGACGCTCTGTTCCGTGAATTCGTTCGACGCTTCCAGCCGCTCACCAAGCTCCCGCAACAGTTCGCGCGCTCCAGGCTGATTCAGCTTCTCGAGCGCTGTCGGCTCGATCGGAAACTCGTCGCTGAAATAAGCCCGGCCGCGGGTAACGAAGTCGCGCAGCGTGGAAAAGCGCGTGCGAATGACATCGATCGTTTGCAGAAACTCCTGCTCTGTATAGGGGATCGGTAATCCGGCCTCCTCCAGCGTCCGCCGCACATAGGGCGCAAGCTCATCGACCGGCATCGTGCGCAGATGCTGAGAGTTCAGCCACAGCGCTTTGGGGTCGATCGGATCGTCTTCCTTGAAGTTCACCACGGCGTTGCTGCGGTTGATGCCTTCAAATGAGAACGCGTCGATCAGTTCCTGCCGCGACATCTGCTCGCGGTTGTCTTTCGGCGACCAGCCGAGCAGGCAGAGAAAGTTCACGTAGGCATGCGGAAGGAAGCCTGCATCGCGATATGTGGTGACGCTGACCACCGGGCCATGCTTCCGCTTGGAGAGCTTCGCTCCATCCGGCGCGATGAGCAGCGGCAGGTGGGCAAACTGAGGAGGCTCGACGCCGGCCGCTTCGAAGATCAGCAGGTGCTTGAACGTGTTCGAGAGATGGTCCTGGCCGCGGATGATGTGGCTGATGCGGAGGTCGATGTCGTCTGCGCAGGATGCCATGTGATAAGTAGGCATGCCGTTGCTTCGCAGCAAGGCAAAATCCTCGATGTCGGCGGTCGATTTCGTCTGCTCGCCGTATACGGCGTCCACAAAACGCACTGTCGCCGGACTCTCTCTCGGCACACGGAACCGGAGCACGAACGGTTCTCCGGCGGCCGCACGGCGATCGCTTTCCTCACGCGGCATGTCCCTCATGCCCGGATTGAACAGCCACGGCCCCTCACTGTGCTCCTTTTCCTCGAGGTCCGCCTGCGCCGGCGTGAAATCCCGATAGGCGAGGCCTTTTTCGAAGATGGCCAGGGCCATCTTTCGATGCAATTCCAGCCGCTCCGACTGGCGATAGAACTCGTCCCATCCCAGCTCCAGCCACCCGAGCCCTTCGTAAATGGAGTTCAGCGACTCTTCCGTGTTGCGCTCAATATCCGTATCATCGATGCGCAGAATCATCGTGCCCTTATGGCGGCGGGCGTACAGCCAGTTGAAAATGAAGGTCCTGGCGCTACCGATATGCAAATAGCCGGTGGGGGAAGGCGCAAAACGAACTCGAGGCATCAAACTTTCAGTATAGCGTTAAGAATCGTCTCGGAATGCTTCGAGGCGTTGATAGAGGTCTGCAAACTGTTCGAGGGAAAGCTGCTCGGCGCGCAGGCCGGCCTCGGGCTGTCCATCCAGCACCCGCTGGCCGTAGAGCCGGGAAAGGTTGTTGCGGAGCGTTTTGCGCTTCTGGGCGAAGCAGGCCCGCAGGAAGGCGAGAAATCGGGAAGCGTCAGCTATGCCGAGTCGCTCGCCTGCGGGTTCGATTGTGAGGCGGACAACCGCCGAATCGACCTTGGGAGGCGGGGAGAAAGCTCCGGGAGGAACCTTGAAAAGCATCTCCGGCCGGGAATAAAAGCGCGTAAAGACCGAAAGATACCCATAGTCGCGGCTGCCGGGACGGGCGGTAATCCGCTCAGCGACCTCCTTCTGCACAAGAAACACGGCGCGACGCAAAGGGGGGCCGAGGGGGAGCACCCTTTCGAGGATGGGCGACGTGATGTAGTAGGGCAGGTTGCCGGCGATGACTGTGGTCGGCCATTGCCGGAGATCCGTGGCAAGTATGTCCTGGGCGACAACGGTCAGGCGGGGCTCTTCCGCATACGCCTCCATAAGATGCGCCGCCAAGTCCTTATCGATCTCGACTGCAATCAGACGCTCCGCACGGCGGAGAAGGTGGCTGGTGAGCGCGCCTTTGCCCGGTCCGATCTCGATGACGAGCGGCTCCGCCTCCGGGCACGCCGCCGAGGCGATCCGCTCGAGAATGGACGGGCGGATGAGAAAATGCTGTCCGAGGCGGCGCCGGGCCACCTAGCCCTTCACGTCCACTTGGGTGCCGGGCCGGAAGGAGAGCCGCACGCGGCCGTAAGTCGGCCTGCCAAAGGTTGTCGCCGGGGTGAACTGCACGAACAGTAGGTTATTCTCGATCATGCTGCGAACCCCGTGATCCTCCATCCAGCGCTGTCCACTGACGACCTTATAATCGATCACGCGTCCTTGACCGTCGATGTTGACGTCGAGAAGGACTTCATCGATGCTGGCCCCGAACAGGCTGCTCTTAACCGATGCGCTCCTATAGAGCGTGGTGGGGACATCCGCGATGGCGGAGTCCGATCGCAGAGCAAAAGTGGGTAAGAGCATGCCGAACAACAACATTGCCGAGCAAAGCCCGCCCGCGAAAGGAATGGCCAGCGGCCGCATCATGTTGGCCACCATCAATTCGCCTTTCTCGCAGAGCCGGCGCAGTGTCGACTGGAAACGATTGCCTGCCGAGGCACGAGCGTGCTCGCGCGAGGCGATCACCCTGAGGGAGGTCGTCAGGTAGGCCGGAACAGGCTTCACGGGCAGTGCGCGGAGCGATATTCGCATCCTGCGCATTTCCTGGCACTGGATTTCGCATCGGATGCAACTCTCCAGGTGCCGGGACACCTCCAGGTGCTCCTGTTCGGGCAACCTGAGATCCAGAAACTCGGAAAGTCTGTCAGCGATAGTCTGGCACTTCATGGGACCCATCTAATCGGCGTGCTGGGGCGTCAACTGCATCGTCGGCGCCATTTCCAGCCGCTCCGTCAAAATCTTCCGTAAAGCCTCGCGCCCGCGCAGGATGCGCGACTTTACCGTACCGAGTGAAATCTGGAGAACTTCTGCAATCTCTTCGTAGCTCAGGTCTTCGATATCACGGAGGATGACTGCCGTCCGGAACGTCGGATTCAACTGAGCGAGCGCTTCCTCGATCAGCTGGTGCGTCTCGGCTCCGACGGCGATGTCATACGGGGATCGGCCGTGATCGGACAGGCATTCGCTGTAGCTGGGCAAGCCTTCCTCCTCCGCTTCCAGTCCAACCTCCTGACGTTTATGACGTGTGAACCACCGCCGCTGGTTATGCGCTTCATTCACGGCGATGCGGTAAATCCATGTCTTCAGGCTGCTTTGTCCCCGGAAGCTGCCAACCGAACGGAAAACCTTGAGGAAGACCTCCTGAACGACGTCTGCCGTTTCCGTGGGATCGTTCAGCAGCCGCGCAACGAGGTTATAAACCGGGGTCTGGTACTGCAGGACGAGCTGCTCGTAGGCTCTATCGGAACCCTCCCTGAGCCCTTCCAGCAAGTGATAGTCTTGCGCTTGGAGATCTAATGACGCGGAAACTCCTACCGAATCGAAGTAGGAGTCGCAATCGAGCCTGATAGTATGATTGGCCACAAATCCAGCCTCAGCAACATTGTACTTCGGAACAACCTGCAGCCTACGAAGTGTTAGACAACGCAGTCGCCGATTTTGTTCCTTCCAGCCTACACGATTGCGCCGCCCCAAGGGAGTGCTATAAAGATGGCAGGACCGCCCAAGCTATGCCGAGCCTCCTCAGTCTGGCGCCACTCTTCCTGATCGCTCTCGCCGCGGCTGCCTCAGACCTTCATCACGCTGCCCGCGCAGGGGATCTCGAGAAGGTGAAGGCGCTCCTGCGCGAAGGGGCCCCGGTGAATGCCCGGGATTCGCTCGGCGGCACCCCGCTGCACGACGCGGCATGGGCTGGGGAAAAGGAAGTGGTGGAAGCCTTGCTCGCCGCAGGCGCCGACGTCAACGCCGAGCACACGGAGGCTGGCTCCACGCCTCTCCACTACGCTGTCATCACGAATCACCTCGAGATCGTAAAGCTCCTGCTTTCGAAAGGGGCGGACGTGAAAGCCCGGTATCGATCCGGGTCAACGGCCCTGCACCTGGCGGCGAACCGGGGCTACCGTCCCATGGTGGAGCTTCTCCTTGAGCACGGCGCGGATCTTCATGCAAAGGACGCCAGCGGCGCAACTCCGTTGGATGAAGCGGCGTGGAAAGGGCACGCCGATATTGTCAAGCTGCTGATTGACCGGGGCGCCGACGTCCGCGCCAAAAACGATAAGACCGGGGAAACGCCCCTCCATCTGGCGGCTCTGAAAGGCCATGCCGAGGCCGTCTCCTGCCTTCTCGACGCCGGCTCCGAGATCAACGCTGCGGACAACAGCGGAGCGACGCCTCTCGATCACGCGCTGAAGTACCGCCACAATTCGGTGGTGGAGGTTTTGCTGCAGCGGGGGGCTCGTCTAGACGGGCCGGGCAAGAGCGGAACGCAGCAGCTTCACGAAGCGGTCATGCGGGGCCAGGCGGATCTGGTCGCTCTCCTTCTTGAAAAGGGCGCCGATCCCAACGCTTTTTCAAAAAATGGCTCCAGCCTTCTGCATGACGCGGCGCTGAAGGGGCACGAGGACATTGTCCGGCTGCTGCTGAAGCACAAGGCCCGCGTCGACGTGCGGAACAGTTCGGGAGGCACTCCGCTGCATGATGCGGCCCTCGGCGGCTCGGCCCAGGTGGTTGATTTGCTGCTTCAGAGCGGCGCCGATATCGAGGCCCGGGAGGAGGAGTCGGGCGCAACGCCTCTTCATCACGCCGCCTCGTGGGGCCGGCTGGAGGTCGTCAAGCTGCTGTTAGAGCGCGGCGCGGACGTAAACGCAAAGAACAAGGCCGGAATTTCAGTCCTGCGGTCCGCCGAAGAAAACCAGCATACGGAAATCGTGAATCTGCTGAAGGCCCGCGGCGCGCGCTGAGGAAATTTCGGTGCGGGACCTGGGTTTACAATGTTAATTACCCTACGCTGCCTAAACCTAAGAGCCCATAGCGGCGATAAGTAAATTAGTGCATCCTTCCGCAACAACACCTGTACTCGCGGACGCGGCGGACGTCCTCAGCGACCAGCTCCGGGAGCACTTAAGCCGGCTTGCGGTCCTGATATCGCCCCATGCAGCGGCGTTGGAGAAGCGGTTTCGGGCGAAGCTTCGCCGCTTTCAGCTCGATGCCCGGCAGACAAAAGCGCTCGTCGCCATCACGCCGGGCTCGATCGCCAGGCTGCTTGCGAACGGCGCGTCCCTGTCGGACTTTACCGAGGAGGTTGAATACCACGGCCGCCGTCTGGCGAAGCTGAATGTCCTGCCATCCACGATCACGGAAGCGCTTCAGCTCTACGACGCCATTCTGACGCCGATGCTGCGCAAACTGATTCCGCAGGAGTACGCCAATTTCCAATGGGTGCGGGAGCAGCTGCAGTTTTGCGTGCTTCTTACGTTGAACAACGCCTTCTACCAGGTGCGTGAAGCCGAAACGGAGGCTTTCTATGAGCTGTCGCGCGGGGAGCTGGAGGCTCGCAATCTGGATGAAGTGCTGTATAACGCGCTCGCCACATTGTCTCGCTTTTCGCATGCGGCGGTCGGGCACCTCTATCTGCTGGACGACACCGGCAAGAACTGGGTGCTGCGGGCTGCGACGGAAAACGGGGTACGGGTGCCGACGGGAGCGCAGTCGATCCCCAATACACCAGAGCTTCGATCGCGGGTTGCCAAACCGCGCTACATCGTCGCGCGAGGGAAGTTTCTCAACGCAGTGCTGGATGCCGCCTGGCCGGGACGGTACAAAAGCTTCTGGTCGGTGCCAATGGCTGCGGGCAAGCGTGTCGCTGGCGTGATTCAGCTGGGCTTTGTGGGGGAATACGAGTGGATGCCGCGCGAGCAGGAGCTGCTAGCCGGGGCGGCGGAGCGGTGCCTGATGGCGGCTGAGAAGGCCCGCCTTGTCGAGGATCTGGCGGCCCACAAAGATCAGATTCGCCGTCTGGCGGAGCGAATGCTGCAGGTGGAAGAAGCGGAGCGCCGCCGCATTAGCCGGGAGCTGCATGATGAGGCGGGCCAGAGCCTGCTCTGGATCCGTCTGCAGCTTGAGATGCTTGAGGAAAGCCTTCCCGCCGAGCAGGAGGCCACGAAGCGCCGCCTGCGTGAAATCCGGGATATGACCGAGCATGCAATCATCGAAATCCGGCGCCTGCTCGGCGCACTGAGCCCGGCGGTGCTCGAGCAGATCGGATTGGCGGCGGCGCTGCGGCAATTGGTCAACCGGCTGAGACAGTTTTATCCGTGCAAGGTGAGGTTGCAGCTTTCGCGGCTGGGGAAACTTCCAAAGGAATTAGAGATCATCGTGTACCGGCTGGTGCAAGAGTGCTGCAATAACATCGCCAAGCATTCCTCGGCATCGAACGTAAATATTTCAGTATCTTCCGCCGATGGGATTGTGAGACTGGTTGTCGAGGATGACGGTGTAGGGTTCAAGGCCGACGAAGCGTTTGCGCGGCGTGGAGCCTTTGGCCTGGCGGGTATCCGGGAGCGGGTGGCCGTGCTGGGAGGAAGCTTCACGGTAAAGAGCATCGAAGCCGGGCAAGCTGGCGGGCCGGGAACGAAAACGAACGGCAAAATCTCTGGGCGGTCCGGCACTTGCATGCGAGTCGAACTGCCTCTCATATCAGTCGACGCGGCAAGGGAGACGCTGCGAGGACTGTCGGCCAGCGTGTCGGCGAGCAAGCCTTAGTCTATAAACAGTTGGAGAAAACGGGCAATAGTCATGGCGAAAATTCGGATCATGTTAGCGGACGATCACACGCTGTTCCGTCAAGGTATCAAAACCCTCCTTTCTGCGGAGCCCGATATGGAGGTGGTTGCCGAGGCCTCAAACGGAGGGGATGCGGTTGAGAAAGCGGCGGAAGCCCGGCCCGACGTCGTCTTGATGGATATCGGCATGCCAGGGTTGAGCAGCTTTGAGGCAACCCGGCAGATCAATAAGAATCGCCCGGAAACCAAGGTGCTCTTCCTGACCATGTACGACGACGAGGATTACCTCGTCGAAGGAATGGAAGTGGGCGCCAGCGGCTACGTGCTGAAGGACAGTCCCGCGCAGCAGCTGATTTCCGCCGTCCGCGATGTCTGCCGTGGCGGCAGTTATCTGAGCCCGCGAATGCTGTCGCAGTTGGTGGATGACTTCCGCTCCCGAATCAAATCGGCGAATCGCTTGCCGCGCTTTGCTACGCTCACCACCCGGGAGCGCGAGGTGCTGAAGATGCTCGCTGAAGGCCAGTCGGTGAAGGAGATCGCCTGCGACCTGAATCTTAGCGTCAAGACTGTCGAGGCCCACAAGTTTAATCTGATGCGCAAGCTGGACATCCACAACAAAGCACAGCTTGTGCAGTACGCGATCCAGAAGAAGATCATCAAGATCCCCAATATGGGGTAAGCGCTGATCTCTATCCTCCTGAAACGGTGCCTTCCTATGAGGACTGGCGTGATGTCAGTCCTCCTTTTGTTTCGGGCTGCTTCACCACCCTTGCGCTGTGGATTGTAGAATCGTGTCGTGATGCGTGGACCCACACGACGGGTTGTTCTTGGCACCCTGGCCAGCCCTCTTGCTGCTCCTTCCTCAACAACTGCAATCCGCCTCGGCGGGCCTGTTTTTATCAAAAGCGACGATCCCGAAGTCCTTGCCCGCGAGCATCGCCGGCTTGGCTACAGCGCCGCGTACTGCCCGCCTGCGGAAGCTTCCGATACAGTCCGTATCCGCGCAATTGAAAAAGCATTTCGCGCCGCCAATGTCGTAATCGCGGAAGTGGGTGCGTGGAAAAACCTGCTCGACCCGGATCCCGGAAAACGCCGTGAGAATTTTGAATATGTAGCCGGACGGCTCGCCCTCGCCGAAGCCGTTGGCGCGCGCTGCTGCGTGGACATTGCAGGGTCATACAACGCGAAAGTCTGGTACGGTCCGCATCCTAAGAATTTCTCCGACGAGTTCTTCGAGGCGACGGTGGAGAATTGCCGCCGCCTGATCGACCTGGTGAAGCCGACACGCACCAAATTTACGGTCGAAATGATGGGTTGGTGTCTCCCTGATGGCCCCGATTCCTACTTGCGCCTCATTCGCGCCGTGGATCGGAAGGCTTTCGGCGTTCACCTGGATATCTGCAATGGAATCAACAGCCCGACCCGCTATTATGAGAATTCAGCGTTCATTCGGGATTGCTTCTCAAAGCTTGGCCGCTGGATCGTCTCATGTCACGCGAAGGATCTCTCCTGGATCCCCGAGATGAACGTGCATTTCGTAGAAGTGATACCGGGACGCGGCGAAATCGATTACAGGACCTATCTGACAGAGCTATCGAAATTGCCCACGGATGCTCCCCTGATGCTCGAACACCTGAAAACAGCAGAAGAGTATGAGGAGGGAAAGAACTACATTCTGAAGACAGGCCGCTCGCTCGGCCTCCGCTTTGCCTGACTTATGAACCGCAGACTCTTTCTTCAAACAACCGCCTTCGCAGCTGGCGCGCAATCCGTTGCCGCCAAAGGGCTTCCGATTAAGAAGGGCGTGCTGATCAGCATGCTGCCCAAGAATATGAGCTTTCGGGACCGGTTCCAACTGGCGAGGGACGTCGGCTTCGAGGAGCTCGAGTGCCAGACGGTCGACGATCCCAAGGTAACCGACGAAATTGCCAAGGCGTCACAAGCAACAGGGCTCCGGATTCATTCCGTGATGAACCGGGACCACTGGCAGTACCCGCTCTCATCCTCGGATCCCGCCGTCGTGGCCAAAAGCGTACAGGGCATGAAGACGAGCCTGGAAAATGCCAAGGCGTGGGGGGCCGATACGGTTCTGCTCGTTCCGGCGGTCGTGAATCCACAAACAAGCTATCGTGACGCCTGGAACCGCTCGGTTGAGCAGATAAAGAGGCTGATCCCCCTGGCCGAGAAGGCGAAGGTCGTCATTGCGGTCGAGGAGGTATGGAACAAGTTCCTGCTGAGCCCGCTCGAGTTTGCCAACTACGTAGACCAGTTCAAGAGTCCCTGGGTGAAGGCCTATTTCGACGTCGGGAACGTGGTCCTCTACGGATATCCGCAGGATTGGATCCGGACGCTGGGCAAGCGCATCGTAAAGCTGCACCTGAAGGATTTCAAGTTCCAGGATCAGGTAATCAGTGAAGATCCTCGTGTGCGGAAGCGCGTCGCTGACTGGGTGCCGCTGCAGGAAGGAGAAATCGACTGGAAGGCCATCCATCAGGCGCTGCAGGAGGTCGACTTTCGCGGAACGGCCACTGTGGAGTTACCCGGCGGAGATAGGGAGTATCTCAAGGAAGTGAGCCGCCGTGTCGATGTAATTCTCGGGCGAGCGTGAGAACTCCCAGATTTGAAGATTCCGAGTTTGTATGAAGAAATTCCTGATTGGACTGGTGACGGGAGTCGTCCTGGCAGGAGTCGCCGTCGTGATTCTGTTTTTTGCGGCAGTGCGGCTGGGAGAGGGACGGCCTTCCGTTGCGCAGAACTCGACGCTTCTGCTCCGGTTGGAAGGTGAGATTGCCGAGCAGCCGGGCGTCGAGATTCCGTTCGGTCCTTTTGCGTCACATGCCCCCGTCACGGTTCGCGAGACGTGGATCATGTTGCGGCGCGCGGCGGCGGACAATCGGATCAAGGCGCTGTTGCTGATGCCGAAGGGTGTCGGCGCAGGGTGGGGCAAGCTCCAGGAGATTCGGGAAGGGATTCTGGAGTTCAAGAAGTCTGGCAAGCCGGTGTACGCGTGGCTCCGGACGCCGACCAACCGCGAGTATTACTTGGCCACCGCCGCCGACCGGATTTATCTCGCTCCGGAAGATGTTCTCGACGTGAAAGGCTTGCGGGCGGAGCTTCTGTTTGCCAAGAACGCTCTCGACAAGCTGGGAGTGAAGGTTGAGATCGAGCACGCCGGCAAATACAAGGATGCGGGTGATATGTTCACCCGCACCTCGATGACCCCGGAGACCCGCGAAGTCATGAATTCCATGCTCGATCGCTTGTACGCGCATCTGGCTGAAGTCATCGGTTCATCCCGCCGCAAAACGCCCGAACAGGTCAAAGCGCTCGTTGATCAGGGTCCGTTTCTTGCCAACCAGGCCAAAAATGCAGGGTTGATTGACGGCGTCCTTTATGAGGACGAGGTATACGGCGAGCTGGCCAGAAAGCTGCGGCAAACCGAGCTTACGAAGATCGGCCACCGCCAGTACTTGAAGGCGATTGGGCCGGGGAACGGGAAGAATCGCGTCGCGTTTGTTGTGGGGCAGGGGGCAATCGCCCGAGGGGAGGCGGACGAGCTGCAGACCGACGGGATTTATTCTGACAGCTTCATCAAGCTCCTCCGTCAGGTCGCCGGCGATTCCAGCATCAAAGGCGTGATCCTTCGCATCGACTCTCCGGGCGGCGATGCCATCGCTTCGGATGACATTCTCCGGGAAGTCCGCCTGCTGAGCAAAAAGAAGCCGTTGGTGGTTTCCATGTCCGATGTGGCCGCTTCCGGAGGCTATTACATCGCGATGTCCGGGGATCCCATTGTTTCCTACCCGAACACCTTTACTGGCTCTATCGGTGTGATTTACGGGAAGGTGAACCTCAGGGGCCTTTACGACAAGATCGGCGTACAGAAAGAGATTATGACGCGAGGGCGGAACGCCGCGATCGACTCCGACTACCAGCCCCTCGACCAGGCTTCGCGGGAGAAACTGCGCGAGTCGATTTATAGCATCTACGACGGCTTTTTGAAGCGCGTGTCCGAGGGCCGCAAGCGTCCCTATGAAGAAGTCGCTGAAGTAGCAGAAGGCCGCGTTTGGCTCGGATCACAGGCGAAGGAGAACGGTCTGGTTGATGAACTGGGCGGCCTGAACCAGGCGGTCGAGTTGATCAAGGCGAAGGCGGGAATTCCCAAGGACGAAGCCGTTTATTTAGTTCCGTTCCCGCGCCGCCGGAACTTCTTCGACGCGCTCTTCAATACGTCTGCCGCGTCTGCATTCGATTCGCAAGTGCGCAAAATCTTGGCGGCCGCCGGGCTCGAAGCGCTCAATCGATCCGAGGTGATGATGTGGCTTCGCGGCGGGATGCTTCGAGCAATGCCCTACTCGATTGACATTCATTAGAAGGCCCGGCTGCTGTAAATGCCGTTGTTCTGAAGGACCGCCGCCAGCTTCTCCAGAGCTGATTTGTGAATCTGCGAGACCCGGCTCTCGTTGATCCCCATGATAGAGCCGATCTCCTTCATGGTCATCTCGTTTGCGTAGTAGAGGGCTACGACTTGCTGATACCGTGCCGGCAGAGCCTTCATGGCGTCTTTCAGGACAGACCGCAGCTGCTCCCTGGCGCACATGGAATCAGGCAGATTCTCCGGATGGCAGGGGAAATCCGGGGCGGGCAAGTCCTCCTGCTCCTTCCCTCTGCTCGAGGCGGAGATGAGTCCGACGGTTCGCAGATCCACCATCATCTGGCGCCATCGCTCTACCTCGACGCCCAGCTTATCGGCCAGCTCCTCCTCCGTTGGCGTCCGCTGCAGCTCGGCAGTAAGGTCGCGCGTGACCGCCTCGACCTGCTTGTGACGCCGGCGTAAATCCCGGGAAGCCCAATCGAGCTGCCGGAGACTGTCCAGGATCGCGCCTTTGATGCGGTGCTTGGCATAGCTCGAAAACGCTACTTTTTTGTCCGGGTTGTACTTGTTTGCTGCATCGAACAAGCCAAGAATCCCGGCGTGAACAAGGTCGTCGAGGTCGACGTGCACCGGCAGGCTCTCGTGGACTCTGACTGCAATTGCCTTGACCAATGGCAAGTGTTCCAGAATAACTCGATCGCGCTGGTCAACTGCAGCGTTTTCCTGGTGAATTTCAACTGCGGCGGCGGTGGCTGTCATGGCGAATCTCATCCCTCGTGCTGGCTGCTGATCAGCAAAGATTCCAATGCATTCCTCCGGGCTCTTTCTGCCCGTCAATTTGAATTTCCCGGCAAATCTGCCGGCGCCATTCTCTATGCATTCCGCTCACCAACATTGGATTCGGGCCTGGATGACGTCAGGAACCGCCACCCCCGGGAGCTAAGAAGAACACGCAAGTCTTTGCTAAGGCTAGGCATTGCGGGCTCGCTCCAAGGCCTCTTAGAGCCGCGATTCTTGCCCCTTAGAAATGTGTTTCCAACTCCAAGTGCCGCTCCGGCAGCTGACCTATGTTTCAATTTGAAACCCGTGGTCCAAAATGGAACAAAAGTCCCCCCCCTGTCGTAGGGCTGAATCTCTATCTTCTTACGAAACATCAGCGACAAGAACCGCAGTTTGATCCCAAACAGATCAAAAAATCTACTTACCTAGTCCATCGCCGTACTCCAATTTAAGGTGGATGAGGCCGGGGAATGCGATTTGGCCAGTTTCTGAATTGAGGGGATTCCGTACTACGAGTTTAGGCGGAAGCCAACCCAGGTCTTGACGGCAAGCCCCGCCAGGAGCACAAGAATCGCAAGACGCAAACCACCGGTCAGCGTGAAGGACGCCAGAAGCGCCAAGACACCATACAAGGCGAGTGCCACCGCGAGTTTTGTCCGCATGAAAGGGAATTCCTATTCTCTCATGCGGTCTGGACTCGCCGGGGCCTAACGGGGTTCGATGTTATAAAGAAAGGCCACCTGCAGGCGGACTTGATCGCCCCGGAATTCGGGCGGGAGGGGCGGGAAGGGATCGGAGGCGCTGATGCTGGCCACCGCCGCGCGGTCCAGGGCCTGGGCTCCCGGACCCGCTTCAGAGATAAAGACAACCTTCGCAACGCGGCCATTTCTGGCAATCGCGAATTGCAGCACGACCTTCCCCCGCTGCCCGAGCCGGGCGCTTTCAGGAATCACGGCCATCCAATTCCGGCGCACGGCGGACAACACGCGGATCAGATAGGGCCGGAAGTCGACTCCCATCGGGTCGCTGAGCAACTCCAGGTTGCTTCCCATCCGCGGTGGGGACGGGGGCAGATTCTGGTGCGTACCGAGGCCACCCGCGCCTTCCCCGAGATCTCCCACCACAATGCCGCCTGAAGTTGGCTGGCGTGCGGTTCCGCTGATCACTTCGCGGATACTGGGGCGGGGAATTTCAATTTCGCCTCGCGGCGCAACCGACGGCAATCCAGGCCGTTCAAAGGCGATCTTTGGTTTCTCTTGCTGCTGAGTCTGCGGCCGTGGAGGCGGCGGGACTACCGGATTCTCACCCACTTGCGGCAGATTCTGTGCTACCTGGGTCGTCTCGATCTGGGGCGGAGGCGGGACGTCCAGGGTGCGAGGGGGGAGCTTCGGAGCCTCCGCTGGGACCGGCGGAGCCGGGCGGGGCGCTGCAGGCCGCGTGGTGGAAGGCGATTTCACCTGTGCCTGTACGGCTGGCTTCGGCAGCAGATTCTCGAGCCGGACCTCCTCGGCCACCTTTCCGCGATTCGGAGCTTTCTGAGTCAGCAGGGTAGGGGGAGCGATCAGGGGCGTCACCCTGCGAACGACGGTCTCCCGCTTCGCTTCGCGCGGAGGGAGCTGGATCAAAGATGGCCTGGAAAAGCTCACGTATCCGATCAGCAGCACATGGATCACCAGGGAGGCGATGCCGGCTCGAATCTCCCGCCTGGTATCGCTCAGCGGTTTCCAATCCAGTAGTAGCTGCAGATGTTGCGGTTCCTGCACGACGCTCACGGCAGTCTGCCCCTCGGCTTCTGTCTAGTAGACGTTATCCGTTCATCAAACGGTTGCTCGACACGCTGCCTCGGTCATCTCTGCGGCCTCTCCAACTTGCGCAAAGACGCAACGGATTGAGCGACGACCCTAGAATGCTCCTCGATTTTATCAAGAATGGCAATCGCCACCCGGAGCGCGCGAGTTGCGTCTTCGCCGTCCACGACCGGACGGCTCCGGTTGCAGACAGCATCCAGGAATGCCTCGATTTCGAGCCGCAGAGGCTCAGCCTTATTTACCACAACCGGCTGGAAGGCGATGCTTCTCTGCGGGGTCACCGATAGTACGGTGGTCTCCTGCTTGCCATAGTCTACGGATATATATTGATGCGGCTGGAACAGGCGAAGCTTCCGCACGCGCTCGGTTGAGACCCGGCTGGCTGTGAAATTGGCCACGACACCGCGGGGAAAGGCAACTCGCACGTTGGCGATGTCCACTTTGGAGGACAGGATCGAGATGCCTGCTGCCCGGATTTCCTCGGGCTCCGCCTTCACAAGCGAGAGCACAATATCCAGGTCGTGAATCATCAGATCCAGCACGACATCGACATCCAGACTCCGCGGAGTGAAGACGCTCAGCCGGTGAATTTCAAAGAACAGCGGGGCATCGACAATCTCGCGCAGCGCCGCCACCGCGGGATTAAATCGCTCCAGGTGGCCTACCTGGAGAATGCGGCCATGAGCCTCGGCGGTGTCTACCAGACGCCGGGCGGAGTCGAGGTCCGCGGCGATCGGCTTTTCGACAAGGAGATCAATTCCGGCTTCGAGGAGAGGACAGCCGACTTCGGCGTGCTTCACTGTCGGAACGGCTACTACGGCCGCATCGACCAGGCCGGCAAGCTGGCGGAAATCCGTGAAGCAGGGGCATCCGTAAGCAGAGGCAGCTTCGGCCGCTCGCGCCGGGTCCTGATCGACCACCGCTGCCAGTTCGGCGCGTTCGCTTTCGCGGATGACCCGCATGTGATGCTTGCCGAACTGACCGGCGCCCACCACGGCCACGCGAATCTTCTTCATTGTTCCTCCCCGCTGTGGCCTACGATCGCAATCCCCGCCTCATTGGCCAGTTCCATCATCTCGTCGCGGTCGAGCAACAGCGTCCGCCCGGCCTCGACGGCGAGCAAAGTCGTATTTGTTTCCCTCATGACCCGAATCGTCTCCGGTCCAGCGACCGGGACGTCGAACAGGAGGTGCTCACGGCGCCTTGCCACCTTGATGAGCCGCAGGGGCCGTCCGTTCACAAGCGATGCGGCGCGGCGGAGCATTGCGTCCGTGCCTTCCATCGCCTCCAGAGCTACGCACGCGCGCTCGCAGATGGCAACACTCTGGCCGACGTCGAATCCGGCCAGCGCGTTCCCGACGCGCAAGCCGTAGCGCATGTCGCGCTCCTCCTCGTCGTCGGGTTTGCGCCTGCTTAAAACGCCTGCTCCAGCGAGGAGCGGCTTCAGGAGCAACGTGGAATCGGCCAGATGGATGCCTTCATCCGCCAGCACCTTTGCGACGCCTCCGATGAGCGCATCCGTGTTCCTGGTTCGAAGGGACGTCAGGAGCTTGAACAAGCGCCAGTCGGGCCGGATCGACGAGAAAATCTTAGTGTGCTTCACCTGGCCGCACATCATCAGCTCCGTGATCCCTTCCGACTTGCAGATTTCAATCAGACGGCTCAGGGCTCCGAGACTAATCCAGTAGGTGCGGGCGGCTAACGCCTCAATTTCGCGCGACGCTTCCTCCTGAATTCCGATGGCGACGACTTCGTGTCCCAGCTGGCGCGCCGTCTCGAGCGCCAAAACCGGAAACCGGCCATTGCCGGCGATCATGCCGTACTTCATTTGATAACGCCGCGCTCCGAACTGCGAATAAAGGCGAATAATTCCTCGATTTCCGGGCCCGGCGGTACCTCCGCGCGAATTCGCTCGATCGCCTGCGACGTGTTGAGGCCGGAGCGCGTTAGCAGGCGGAAGGCCGTCTGCAGCGCTTCAATCGACTCATTGGAGAAGCCGCGCCGCTCAAGTCCCGTGCGATTCGCTCCGAAGACCTTCGGTTCCCGGGGGGATACTGTGAGCGAAAATGGCATCACGTCCTGCGTGATGACGCTATAGCCGCCAATGTAGGAATGACGGCCGATCCGGCAGAACTGATGCACGCCCGTGAAGGCCCCAATCCCTGCATAGTCCTCCACGACAACATGCCCCCCGAAGGTCACGCCGTTTGCCGCAATGGTGTGGTTGCCGATCGTTACGTCGTGGGCTACATGCACGTAGGCCATCAGGAGATTATCGTTGCCCACGCGCGTTACCAGTCCCCCGCCTTCCGTGCCGCGGTGAATGGTAACGAACTCACGGATCTTATTGCGGTCGCCGATGCGCGTCTCGGCCCGCTCGCCGCGATACTTCAAATCCTGAGAAGCGACGCCGATGGAAGAAAAGGGATAGAAAATGTTGTCCTCGCCGATCCAGGTGGGCCCTTCGATGTACAGATGACCCATCAGCCGGGTTCGCGCGCCGATTTCCACCTCTGGTCCGATGATGCAATAGGGGCCGATCTCGGCTGATTCGTGGATTTTTGCCCGGGGATCGACGATCGCGGTCGGATGAATGGGCATTCCGTCGCGCCTAGCTCGCTGTACCGACGCTTGCCGGCGCCGCTTCCTGCTTCCGATCAGCGAGCTTGCACATTACCTCCGCCTCTGCCACGACAGCGCCGTCGACGGTGGCCGTCCCGTACATCTTGGCCACTGTCTGTTTGCGTTTCATCACCTTCATCTCAATCTGGAGCTGGTCTCCGGGCACAACCGGCCGGCGGAACTTTGCCCCTTCAATCGATGCCAGGAAGACCAATTTATTGTCGCGATCCGGAATCTGGCTCAGCACCAGCACTCCAGCCACCTGCGCCATTGCTTCCACAATGAGGACCCCGGGCATCACCGGAAAATCCGGAAAATGCCCCTCAAAGAATGGCTCATTGATGGTGACATTCTTGATTCCAACAATCCGCTCCTCCTCCAATTCAATAATGCGGTCGACAAGGAGCATCGGATACCGGTGCGGTAAAACGTTGCGGATCGCGAGAACATCCAGAGTTGACATGTGGAACCGATATTATAGCAGTCGATGGACCGCTTCCTTACTTATGCGCAGTCGAAGCAAAAGCAGCTGAAAACGTTTCTGCGCCGTTTGGTCGAATGTGAATCTCCCAGCGATGATCCCGCCGCCGTCGACCGCTTCGTCGATCTCTTCGCTTCGGAAGTCGCGGATATCGCGAAGGTGAGAACGTTTCGCGGCGGCAAGTATGGACGCCACCTGCGCTGCACGTTCTCCCTGCCGGGGAGGAAAAAGGAAGGGCAGATTCTCGCTCTTGGCCACTCCGACACCGTATGGCCGCTCGGTACTTTGCGCAGCATGCCGTGGCGGGAGGCGGATGGGAGACTCTGGGGGCCGGGGGTTCTGGACATGAAGTCCGGGCTCGCATTCTTTGTGTTTGCGATGCGGGCGTTAAGGGATCTGGAGATTCCTGTCCGGCGCCGCGTTGTCCTTCAAATTAACTCGGACGAGGAAGTCGGAAGCAATTCGTCCCGGCCGCTGACGGAGGAGGCGGCTCGTGAGAGCCTGGCGGTGCTGGTGCTGGAGCCGGGCACCGGCCTGGAAGGGAAGCTCAAGACGGCCCGCAAGGGCGTCGGCGGCTACACGGTGAACGTAGAGGGCCGTGCCTCGCACGCCGGGGTCGACTTCGCTGCTGGCGCCAGCGCCATCGTTGAACTGGCGCGGCAGATTGAGCGCATTTCCGGTTTCACGCGTTTGGACAGAGGCATCACGGTAAATCCTGGGGTGATTCGGGGCGGTACGCGAAGCAACGTAGTCGCTGCCGAAGCAAGCGTGGAAGTCGACGTTCGAGTTCCAAAAATGAAGGATGCGTCTTACGTGGAGAAGGCGTTCCGAAGTCTCAAGCCGGTCGATAAGCGCTGCCGGATTGAGGTGAGCGGCGGTCTGAATCGTCCTCCGATGGAGCGGACCCCAGACGTGGTTGAGCTCTTTCGGATTGCGCAGGCCCAAGGAAAGGAACTGGGCGTTGCTGTGGAGGAGTCGGCCACGGGCGGGGGTTCGGACGGAAACTTTACGGCAGCCCTGGGAATACCGACCCTCGACGGGTTAGGCGGCGTGGGCGAAGGAGCTCACGCGCCGAACGAGAGCATTCTGATTGACCGGATTCCGGATCGCGTCGCCCTTCTGGCCCGAATCGTCGCCGCGCTGTAATCGCCGAAGATGTGGGACGATAGAAAAAAGACCCTTTTCTTTCGGAGACACTTCCATCTGTAACGAATCGATCCGCAACATCGCCATCATTGCGCACGTTGACCATGGCAAGACGACCCTCGTTGACGCCATGCTCAAACAGAGCGGCATTTTTCGCGAAAACGAGAACGTGGGCGAGCGTGTCATGGACTCCAATCAGCTGGAGCGTGAGCGCGGAATTACCATCCTCGCCAAAACCACTGGCGTGCGGTATCGCGGCGTCAAGATCAACATCGTCGATACGCCCGGGCACAGCGACTTTGGCGGCGAAGTCGAACGAGCGCTGAAGATCGTCGACGGAGTCATGCTTCTGGTCGACGCTAGTGAAGGCCCGCTGCCGCAGACCCGCTACGTGCTGATGAAAGCGCTTCAGGCGAGGCTGCCTCAAATCGTCGTGATCAATAAGATAGATCGCGCCGACGCTCGCATTGCCGAGGTCCTCAACGAGGTTTACGATCTGTTCATCGATCTCGACGCCACCGAAGATCAGCTCGATTTTCCCGTCATCTACACGAATGCCAAGGCGGGCATCGCAAAGAGCGCGCTCGAGGACGATTCCGCCGATTTGCGCCCTTTGTTTGAGACCATCCTTCGCCGCATTCCCGGTCCGGGCGGCGATCCCGGCGTCGTGCTTCAGTTACAGGTAGCCAACCTCGATTACAGCGACTATCTCGGACGCCTCGCCATCGGCCGGATCTTTTCCGGAAAACTTTGCGTTGGTGACGCGGTGAGCATCTGCAAGCTGGACGGCTCGATTCAAAAGACCAGAATCACCAAGCTGTACTCCTTTGAAGGCCTGAAGCGAGTCGATGAGACGCAGGGTGGTCCAGGCGACATCCTTGCTATTGCAGGCGTTGAGGGGATCACCATCGGAGAAACGATCTCAAGCGCCGAAAATCCTCAACCGCTGCCGCCCATTCAGATCGACGAACCCACGATCGCGATGACATTCACGGTGAACACCTCGCCGTTTGCCGGCCGGGAGGGGACCTATGTGACGTCGCGGAATCTGCGGGAGCGCCTGGAGAAGGAACTCCTGACCAACGTATCCATCAAGGTCGAGGAGGCGGGCGGCCCGGACGCGTTCAAAGTCATGGGCCGCGGCGAGCTCCAGCTTGCGATTCTTATCGAGATGATGCGTCGGGAAGGCTATGAGCTGATGGTCGGTAAGCCGCAGATCATTACGCGGGAGATTGACGGAAAGCTGCATGAGCCTCTCGAACTCCTGGTTGTTGACGTTCCTGAGCAGTTTGCCGGAGTGGTGATTGAAAAGATCGGCCACCGGAAGGGGAAGATGTCGAAGATGGTCAATCACGGCAGCGGAAGAGTCCGGCTCGAGTTTGAAATTCCCTCGCGCGGCCTCATCGGAATGCGCAGTGAGATGCTCACGGATACTAAAGGCACTGCCATCATGAACTCGCTCTTCCATGGCTACATCGAATGGCAGGGGGAGATCGAAACACGCCCAACGGGGTCATTGGTGGCCGACCGTCCGGGGAAGGCAACCAGCTACGCAATCTATAACCTGCAAGAGCGGGGAACGATGTTTATTGCGCCTGGAACCGAAGTGTACGAGGGAATGATTGTTGGCGAGAACGCCCGCGATACGGACCTCAATGTCAATATCGTCAAGGAGAAGAAGCTGACGAACATGCGCGCTTCCACTGCCGACGAAGCAATTCGTCTGGTCCCGCCGCGGGTTTTGAATCTGGAACAGGCGCTCGAATTCATTCGTGACGACGAGTTTGTCGAAGTTACACCGAAGTCAATCCGCTTGCGCAAGAAAATATTGAAGGCCAGTCAGCGCTAGCGGCGCGGCATAAGGGGAGGGACATGCGGCAGATCAGCGTTGGGCTCGTCGGATACGGTCTTGCCGGTTCCGTCTTTCATGCGCCGCTGCTTTCGGCCTCGAAAATGTGGCTGGCCGCGGTGGTGACGAGCCGGGTCGAACAGCTGAAGGCGGATCTGCCGGAAGTCGAGGCAGTGCCCTCGCTGGATCGGCTGCTGGCCGATTCCGACATTGAGCTCGTAGTCGTCGCCTCGCCTACGGCGACTCACTTCGAAATTGCCCGCGCTGCGCTCGAGCATGGCAAGAACGTTGTGGTGGATAAGCCCTTTACGGTGACGGTCCGCGAGGCGGATACTCTCATCGAGCTCGCCGCGCGGCGCAACCTGCTGCTCAGCGTGTTTCAGAATCGCCGGTGGGACAATGACTTTCTCACCGTAAAGTCCTGTATCGAGCAGGGCGAGCTCGGCGCTATCTATCACTTTGAGTCGCACTTTGATCGCTTCCGCCCGCGGATTCGTCCCGGCTGGCGGGAAGAACCGGGGCGCGGATCAGGAATTCTCTACGATCTTGGTGCGCACCTGATCGATCAGGCGCTGCTGCTCTTCGGCATGCCCTCGGCGGTGACAGCCGATGTGCTTGTACAGCGAAGCGATGCCCGGGCGACGGATTACTTCCACCTCATCCTGGACTATGGCCGTATGCGGGCGATTCTCCATGGCTCGGCCCTCGTGTGCGGCCCGGGTCCTCATTTCCTGGTTCACGGCGATGGCGGGAGTTTCGTGAAGTACGGGATGGACAGTCAGGAGGAGGCGCTCAAGGCTGGCAAGCGGCCCGGCGATCCCGAATGGGGGCTCGATAAGCCGGAGCAGTATGGAGAATTGACCCTGGCCGACGGAACGCGTCGCCGTGTGGAAACTATCCGCGGCGGGTATGAGCATTTCTACGAAGGGATTGCCGCTTCTCTCCTCCATGGGGCCCCGCCTCCCGTCAATCCCGTTGATTCGCGCAACGGACTAGTAGTGATCGAAGCCGCCTTACGGAGCGCCGCCGAACGGAGAACTGTGGCGATCATCTAGCAACGCTGCCATTTTCTCCTCCTACCTCAGGGCGGAATCGGACGCAGAAACGAGTTAGACTGTAGAATCGAATGCGTCCAATTTCGATCATCCTGCTTTTATTCAGTGTTATTTTCTGGCCGGCCTCCGACGCCCAGGCAAAGTCGAAGCGGGCCAAGAATGTGATCCTGTTCCTCGCCGATGCGGGCGGTGTTGCGACGCTGAGCGCCGCCAGCATTTACGGCTACAACGCGCCGCAGAAGCTGTACGTTCAAAGCTGGCCTCATGTGGCGCTCTCCGACACGACTCCGCTGTCGCGCTGGGTTACCGACTCCGCTGCCGGCATGACCGCCATCGTCACCGGTCAAAAAGTGCCCAACGGAGTGATCAGCCAGGGTGCGGACACGGTTCGCGGCAAGAAGGACGGAACTCCTCTCAAGACGATCCTCGAGTATGCCGAGGAGCGGGGGCTTTCGACCGGCGTGCTCACCAATGTCGGCGCTGCGGACGCCACCCCTGCCGCCTGTTACGCCCATGCAAATGATCGCGGCAAGTGGGGCGAGATCTTCCTTCAGATTTTCGAACCTCGCTTCGGCGACGGCGTTGACATCGTCATGGGACATGGCCGCAAGCGGATCTACGAGTCTGTGCGCGCTTTGGGCAAGGACCTGGACGCGGTGGCGCGCGAGCACAACCGTCCGATTTACTCTTCGCTCGACGCTGTTCCCGCGGACGCCCGCCGCCCGATCGTGATCATGGATGAAGGCCTGGATCTGGCCGCAGCAGCTCGCAAGGCAATCTCGGTCCTGTCTCGCAACTCCAAAGGCTACTTCCTGATGATTGAATCCGACGCCCATACGAATTCGCCTGACGCCGGGCTTTCACGCCTTGTTGCCTTCGACAAGCTGATCCGCGAAATCGCCTCCACCGTCAATCTGGATGAGACGCTGCTGATTTTCACGGCCGATCACTCCTTCGATTTCCGGGTCGTCAGCGGCAATCCCTCGGATTCTCTCCTGAAGGGCTACGACGAGTGGCGCGCCGCCAATGCGGGAAAGAAGAAAGAGCCGATCCGCCTTCCGTACGTGCGAATTGAAGACAGTCATACGGGCGAGGAAGTAGTGGTTGCCGCAATCGGACCCGGCGCCGAGCGCGTACGCGGCTTTTTGCCCAACACCGAGCTGTTCAGGATCATGCTGGACGCCTACGGCTGGAAGGAATCTGCTGCAAAAGCGGCCTCCGCCAGTTCCAGATGATGCGGTGTGCGGCTTTCGAGCCCTTCGGGCGGTGACAGGATTGCTACTTCCACAGGCGGGATAGGGGGTAAGTCGAGCTAAGACTTATGTAGAGCGTGTTGTTGACCTCGAATATCCTGCCGTTGCGCTCCGCCAGAAACTGGTTGAAGTAGCCGAATTCAATCGCTGCAGTCTGTCCCAGCGATCGTCCAAGCCCCAAAAAGAAGCGGTTTTGATCAAAAGACCGTGCTCCGATGTTCGGCGGGATTCCGAAAAAAATCTCGTCGAACATCGCCAGATACCACCTCGTTTGCCTGCCGCCCCGATGAAATGGAAAATCAACCTTTACCTGATAGCGGAATCGATTCTGATATGTGTATTCACCGTCAGGATTCTGCGGGTAGGCCACCCATCGCTGCTCCAGGCGGAACCGATGGCTTAGCCGGATGCGCTTGTAGCTGGGGCTAAGCTGGACCTGTTCAAAGATGCGGTTTTCAGGGTAGGCGGCGGGAGCAGGAAATTCTCCGTATGGGTAAGTGCGGACGAAGGCATATCCGAAGGTCAGCCTCACTTGGGGAGACAAGGAATAATTGACTCCAGGCCGGAGAAGCAATTGCTGCCATTGTGTCACAATTTCACTTCGCCGCCATTGACCGTCGAAATGAAATCCCCAGCGCCCGGCGATTGGATGATCTCCCGAGTAGACGTACCAGCCGTGCTTATTGATTTCGAAGATACGAGAATCCTGTGCGAGGCCCGGCGCGGAATTCAGTACGCACAGAAGGATGGCGTGTTTCAGCATGACAGGAATGCTGAGGGAGGAATTATGTCAGCCGCCCGGCTGGACATCATAGCCACCTAGTAGGAACCGGACGGACTGCGGTTGGTTACACTTGCTTAAGCAGAGGCCAGGGGAAAAAGCAAGAGGAGGTTTGCATCCAATCGCTAACTCTGATATTGTCTGTTAACACGCTACGTAGTGTAGCTGACAGTTTCAGGCAATGTTTCCCAATTGGTCAAGGATCAGGGTCGTTGTGCTGGCCGGCGCCGTTTCCCTTTCCGGGTCTGCCCTGGCGGCTGAGGGAAAGTATTCCTTTGAGGATGCTCAAAAGCTGCTGAAGACGTATTGCCAGGGATGCCACCAGGGTAAGTCGCCGTCGGGCGGTTTCAATGTGACGCGGCACGCCAGCATGGAGAGTTTGCTGAAAGACCCGCGTGCCTGGACAAGGATGATGAATCGCGTCCGGGACGGCGAGATGCCTCCGCCGAACGT
>CALGAR010000102.1 GCA_937959285.1 uncultured Bryobacterales bacterium | reverse complement strand
AGCCGGACCAGTAACTGCGGCCGGGAGCGACCCTACTCCTGCGCTCGCCTGGCGACCTCGTGGGCGCTTGCGGAACGCTGCTCCGGATGCCCCACCTAGTCTCCGCCACCGCTGTAACCGACTGCCGGCTCATCTCATTACCTGTCGGCCGGGCGCTCGAAACCTTTCACACTAGTGCGGAAGCCGCCTCCTTTCTCGCCCAGCAGCAAATGATCGATGCCATCCGGATCAGCTCGCTGCTCATGGAAGCTCGCACCCTCGTCGCCGAGCAGCGCTTCTTCCGTTTCCTTCTGCAACTCGCAGTGGCAACGAACTCTGTTCGTTCCGCTGATTCCCGCGTGTCAGTCCGTGTGCCCTTGAGCGAAGCCGAGATCGCCGACCTAATTGGCATGAACCGTTCAGCCTTCAGTCGGCTGAAACGCGTTCTGATTCGAAACGGGTACCTGCTCCAGCGGGATAAGAACGTTTATTCGTTCTCCCGACATCTGGCAGCCGCGGACATTTCCACTTAGTACCCACTATTATTTCTTGTTGCAGTGCAACACTTTCCGCTCCATAAGTTTGCAAATGCAAACTCATCATCTAACAACTCGTGCTATGTTGTCACCATCTGGCTAACAGCCGTTCACGATCTTTTTACGGAGAAGCGCAAATGACACTGACATATTTTCGATCCATGACCCTACACAATGCGTTTATTGGGATACTATGCTCGCTAAGTTTCGCTCCTCTGGCCTCGGGTGCATGTCCGAACACCATAACTCCTTCCGCCCCACGATGGTCCTTCACCACACTTGAATGGACCTACACCGGAGTCTTGTCTACTTCTGCAGTTTCGGAAGGCGCGGCAGCATGGAATTCACGCCAATCTTTTACCACCATTATGCCGGCCGAGACCTACAACGATGTTCGCATTTGGGACGACAATAACATCGGGCCGATCCTAGGCCAAATTACCGTTTACAATTATGGAAATGGGGGCAGCGCTTGCTATTTGCATAGAAGCACCAACTGCTCGCAGATTTGCTTCAATACTTCTCGCATATATGTTGCGGATGTACAGTTGAATCCGAACAACATCGCTGGGGCTGCGTACGATTGGGCAAGCTATTGGGGGATTAGCCCAGCAGATGCCGTAAACAGAGTTACGAAGATTACAGTCTCGCACGAGTTTGGTCACTTCTTTGGGCTTTCCAACTGGAACGGCGCCCAGAACTGTGCAGACCCGACAATCATGTCCGTTAATGACGAATTCTATTGTGCCCTAACAGGCCCAACGGCATGCGATGGCAGCGCGGTTGCGACCGTGTATTCCGGCTGGACTACCGTAGGTGCCGCTTGTGTGGTCTGCAACCTATCATCGACATGTAGCAACTAACTAGTCACATCCAAATGTTTTCTGTGAGGATTCACGCACATGATGAACACAAGCACCGCTTCCATCGCTGCTATCTTAATAGCCTTGATCGTTGTCCCCCAAGGCTATTCACAAGAAAACAATGCTAGACGAAAGCGGGGAGAGGATCCGCCTATACGAGGCGCCGGACAACTTTATATAACCCCACTTCCAAAGGACATCCCCAGGTCTCTCAAGCACCTGTATGACATGGCCGATGTTGTCGTGGAGGGTACGGTAACATCGATCCTCGCAGTTCGCGAAACTGGCATTCGGTCTCTTGAAACGGACGCTGCGGTCCAAGTCGAGCGCACAATCAAAGGACCAGCAGACTTGAGATCATTGGTGATCGCACAACGCGGCGGAACCAAAGGAGAACTGTCTATACAACCCATGCAGTATTCACTCGTCGAGCCAGGAGAGAAGTATCTGCTGTTTTTGAACAAAGATAACCGACCCAACCTACCTACGACTGAGAACCGTTACGTAGTTACGGGAGTCTGGTCTGGTTTATTTCCGTTTCATAACGGCAGAATGACGCTGCGCACGAGTCAGCCAGACCCGCTTCGTAAGGCATACGAAGGATTGACTATAGATGAGATCATCCGTGAAATCAAAGCTTCTCTCGAGCAGCGTTGAAGCAGCTCAACGAATGAGGCGGGTTTCGCCCACGGCTAAGTTCTCCGCCGCCATCTGGCTGCGGATCCGAAGCGGCGCGTACTGAATTGGAACTACTCCGAACGCAGGGCGTCAGCGGGGTCAATGCGTGCCGCACGACCGGCTGACGCCAGAGTTACCGCAATCCCGCAGAGTACGAGCAAGCCGGCTGCAGTAATGTATGTTCCCGGGTCGAGTGCCTCTACTCCCCAAATGACACTTTGGAGAACTCGCGACAGCGCGAGGGCCAAACCGAAACCGGCGCCGATCGCGATCACGGAAATGCTCAGGGCCTCCCGGCCAAATTGAGCAACAATGTCCGCAGGACGGGCGCCCAGCGCCATCCGGATGCCGATTTCCTGCGTACGCTGCTTCACGCTGTAAGCAAAAAGCGCATAGAGGCCGACGCCGGCGAGAATCATCGCAACGATCGCGAACGCCGCGACGATGACCGCGTGGAATCGTTCGGTCGCGATTGCTTCCGCGACGACTTCGGCCATGGACCGCAAACCGATGACCGGAAGCAGAGGCTGCTCTCTTGCAAGTGTCGCTCTGACGGCAGCTTGCGTTTCCGCATCCATGCCGCGTCCGCGGACAATCCAATGAACATGCACAAAATTGTGCGCCAGGTTCATGAGGCCAGGAGGCACCTGAGCAACCGGAACATAGATCGTTGGCGGCGCAGCTGCGGCGAGCGCATTTGGCGCGTCGGATTGCGCCGCGGAACTGGCGCTCTTTACATTGCCCACGATGCCGACGATCTCACGCGGCGGGTCTCCTTGCAAACCTTTGACAAGACGAATTTGCCGCCCAAGCGCCGCTGGCCCTCCGAAATACTCGCGCGCAAAGGCCTCATTGACAATGGCCACCGGCGCGCCGGCGCTCCCGTCATGCGGGGTAAACCGGCGACCGCCCAGCAGCGGGATACGAAGCGTTTCGAAGTAATCAGGAGATACGTACACCCAGTCCACCGAGGTCACCTCTCGCGAAGCACGCTCCGGCGGGGATTCAATCGGGAGGTTGAGCCCGCGATCGACCGGAATACTGCTCGCAACGGCCGCACTTTCCACACCCGGCACTTCCCGCAAGCGGGCCAGAGCTCGGTCGAAGAACGCCAGCGGCTCCATCCCATCGAGCGAGCCACGCAGAGACATCGATGCGACAAGGACATTCCGCGGATCGAAGCCGAGCTCGGCGCGGCGCATGTTTGTGTAGGTTTTGATCAGTAGTCCCGCTGCGACAAGCAAGACAGCGGTGAGGGCCATCTCCCCGGAGGCAATAACCCGCAGTCGGCGAACGGTGTGAGCGCTGGCCGTATGCCGGGCCGCTCCGGACTGAAGCGCCGTATGAATGCCGGTCTGCGCAAGGTCCAGAGCTGGCACCAATGCACAAAGAACGACCGTCACAACGGCCAGCCCGACCGATGCCAGCACAACCGGCCACTCCACGCTGACACGAGTCTGAGCGAGGAGTTCATCAGGCACGAACGTCGGAGCAATGCGGATTGCCCACAAGGCGGCCGCCAGACCAAAGGACGCGGCGAGAACCGCGTGGACCGCTGCTTCGACGAGCAACAGTTGCACCACCCGGCGGCGTCCTCCGAGCGCGATTCGGACTGCCAGCTCCCGCAACCGGGCTGTGCCGCGCACCAGCTGCAGGGCAGCGACGTTCGCGCACGCGATTACGAGCAGCAGCGTGACTGCCGCCAGCAGAACGTAAAGCGCCCGGCTCTTGTCCCCGACGAGAGCGGTCTGGTACGGCGTGACAATGAGAGCTGGCGGCTGTGTATCCCGGTTGGGACCGGTCACCACGAGCGAGGCACGCAATGACTGGATCTCGCTCGCCGCCTGAGCGACAGTAACGCCGCCGCGTAAGCGGGCGAACACATCATAGTTCCACGAATTATCCGCCAGAGAAACCCGCAGCGGCGTCCAGATATCAGCAGCGGGGAAAGTCTGGATGCCGGCCGGCATGACCCCTACGACGGTATGCGGCACCCCGCCTAATAGAACAGTCGTCCCGATAACGTCGGCGCGCTCCTGAAACCGGCGCCGCCATAACTCGCCGCTGAGGATTACAGCGCTAGGGCCGCCCGGCTGATCTTCCTGCTCTGTAAACTCGCGGCCAAGCGCCGGCCGGATCCCCAGCGCGGCAAAGTAACCTCTGGAGATCCGGAACCCCTCGAGATACTCGGCTTCCTGCCCGGCGATCACATTCCAGCCGAGGCGACCGCTCTGACCCACAACGTGTTCAAAGCTGCGCGCATGCTCCCGGATCTGCAGAAAGATTTGACCGCTGAGGCGCGTGCTGCCTTCACGGGCGATCGCTACCAGTCGATCCGGCTCTGCAAAAGGCAGCGGCTTGAACAGCACTGAATAAACGACGCTCAGTATCGTGATGGTTGCTCCGATGCCAATCGTCATCGTGAGCAGGCATGTGATTGTATATGCGGGCGACCGCAGCAATCCGCGTATCGTGTGCCGGAAGTCCTCGAAGATTTCGGTCATAGCCGTTTTATCGCTTCGCAATCATACAGAAAAAGGTCAGGCAGATGCCGCCGCCTGACTCTCTATAAGCCGATGATAAAGATGGCCATGCTCGAGCAGCTCATCATGTCTGCCGGCCTCCACAATACAGCCGTTCTGGATGACTAGTATACGATCGGCAGACCTGACAGTACTGAGCCGGTGAGCTACCACTATCGTCGTCCGGCCCTTTACGAGACGCTCGATGGTTTCTTGGATAAGCTGCTCCGATGCAGCATCGACGTGGGACGTAGCCTCATCCAGCACGAGAATCGGAGCGTTCTTTAGAAACGCCCGTGCGATCGCAATCCTTTGCTTCTGTCCGCCACTGAGCCTTGCGCCACGTTCGCCGATTTCTGTGTCGTATCCGGCGGGAAGCTGCGTGATGAACTCATGGGCTTGGGCGGCGCGTGCCGCAGCTTCTACCTCTTCATCGGTCGCGTCCAGCCTGCCGTAGCGTATATTCTCGCGTACCGACATGCCAAATAGGAACACATCCTGAGCTACAACTGCACAGTGCTTCCACAGCCACTCCAGCCGAATGTTGCGGAGGTCGTGGCCGTCAAGAAGAATTCGGCCGGCGGACGGATCGAAGAGCCGCAATAGGAGATGAACAATAGTGGTCTTACCACCACCGCTCGGGCCAACAAGAGCAAGCACCTCACCCGGCTCCACATCGAAGCTCACATTGTGAAGCGTAGGTTGCCGCCCTTCGTATGTGAACGAAACGTTCTCGAAGCGGATGTGACCGTGAAGTTTATGGGGCTCGATTGCATGTGGAGAGTTTTTCACGGATGGCGTCGCGTCAAACACCTCGAACACACGATCCGCCGATCCAACAGATGCATTGAGACTGCTGTATACCTGCGCCAGTTGTCCAAGCGAGGCGGTGATCACTTGAGAGTAGAAGAGAAACGCAACAAGATCGCCAGCACTGAGCCGGTTGCCAAGCACCTGCACCCCGCCATACCAGAAGATGCTGATCGAAGACATCGTGGTCAGCAGCCCAGTGATTCCTCGAAATGCACTCTGAAGGCGCACGGACTGCTTGTACACCTCCGCGACTCTCTCAAGAGCGGAAGCAAATCGGATCGACTCATATTCCGTGCGTCCGAAGGTCTTCACGACGTGCATTCCCGAAAGCGATTCAAAGACCATACTCGTGCCGCGAGCTACCTGATCCTGCAACTCTCGGGAGACCTGACGCATGCGCGGTCCAAAAATATGCGACAGCGCGGTCGTTGCCGGGGCTAGCACAAGCACGAGAAGGCTAAGACGCAAGTCAATTGTTACCATTATGGCCACTGCTCCTAAAAGCTGAACCACCTGGATGACTGACGTGACAATCTGTTCACTGACAAGTGTTCGGATATATGTTGTATCTCCGACAACTCTATTCGCGAGATCGCCCGTCCTGCGGTTAGTCGTGTAGAGAAAATCGAGCTTGTGGAGATGATCAAACAGCTGGCGACGAAGATCGACCGTAATGCGCTCTCCGGTAACCTGCAAAACGTAGCTCCCGATAAAGGACAACAATGAGCGGACAAGAAACAGGGCAAGTAACACCCCAGCGAGGATGTGAAGGAGTGAGGCGTCGCGGTCCCTGAGCGCTGTATCGAGCAGTGCGCGGATGCCGAGTGGCAGCGCCAGCGATATTGCAGTGCCAGCCACTATTAACACCACCGACGCTCCTAGTTGCAGTCGGTAAGGCCGCATGAATATCATGCTCCTCTTGATGCGCGGCCACAGCCCGAGCGATAGCGCGAGTTGCGATTTCGCGCGTTCCACGCTCAGCCGTTCCGCAATCGACAGTATTTTATGCACCGACAACCTCCGTGTCCGTCGCTTGGCCGTTCGAAACGCCGGTGTGCAGTTCTGATGTTCGGTTCTTCAGCAGGTGGTCGAGCATCAGGAGACGTGGCGTGCTCGGGTTTAGAAGCCTGTGCAGAAGCACCCCAATCCCGGCTGTACCTTCGCCGAAGTCGCTGCATATGCGAAACATATTGGTTCCCGGGAACGCAAGTCCGTTGCCTTCCCTGACCCGATACGGAAGCATTCCTTCGGCGAGGTAATATGCGTCATTCAGGTACCGTTCCTCGCCCAGCGTTTGATACATATCCAGCATATACTCAGCGAATCCGGCGAGACCGTAGTTGTGCCAGATCTTGTTCGTGTACCGATGAGCAATGGAGTTCGCACACCACCGAGCAAAGTGGAGGTATCGAGGATCGTTTGTAGCCGTATAACAACGCAGAACGGCCGTCCCTACGCCAGCAGTTCCGAACCACATGTGTGGCGATTTCGGGTGCCAGGCTGCGGCGTCCGCTCGGGGATACCAAAGCAATTTGGTGCCCTGCTCCTGGCGTTTCGACAGATCGAAGTCGATCGCGCGAGTAGCAGCTTTGAGGTATCGCGAATCACCTACGGCACCAAACAGGAACACTAGAAACAACGCAATCCCGCTCTGCCCTTCTCCGTACCCGAGCAGCGTCTGGCCGTCGGTTTCCCAATAGCAACCCTCCTCCGCATCATGCGATGTTGCGATGAGGTGCTCACCGGCTTCGCACGCGCGATTCAGGAAATCACGGTCTCCTGTCACATCCCAAAAATGGAGTTGCGTTAGTCCCCACCCGGCGGCGCCATAAAATAGACCTGGTAGGCGGAAACGGGATTCCGGATTGCGGTCTGCTAAGGCAAGGATCTCACATGCGTCAGAGGTCCTTCCCATCATGAGAAACAGCAACGCCGCACCAGCGTAGCCGCTGAACAGACCTGCCGGACACGGGTACGTCCTCACCGCGTTCGCAATCCAATCGGCAACCTTCTGCGGGACTTCACCTCTCGCCATCAGGAGCAGGAATGCAGGTCCGGCTGCCCCGTATTGGAGGCTTACCGGGTTCGTCACAAACAATTCAGGAGACGCAGGCCACAACCGGTCAAGGCGTGAGAAATCAGCGCTCTCGTCGAGAAATGTCAGTACTCCATCCAGAGTTGACCTGAGTTCCGACCTCAAAACGCGTGAAGGTGGCTCCCGCCTGGGCTCTGCAGGAAAGGTGACGGCAGTGTCTCTCGGTTCCGGCAGTGCCTCGATCGCCCGTAGCGCCTCCTCCAGCCCCCAACGCTTTACAGGATCCACCTCAATCAGGCCGGTCACCACGTCGAACAGGCCCGAAGGGAGGCGAAGATCACGAAGAGTATGCCTGAGGCCGGCCAGTATGCCATCCCTATTTAGGGGCAGACCAGCCGCCGTAAAACAGATGATATCGAGAATCAGAGCGCCGAGGGAATAACAATCGTCAGCAGGACTTGGCGTTTCGTTCCTTAGCTGCTCCGGCGACGCGTAGCCTGCGGTAAAACCGGGCACTGGAGTTTCCTCAGCCTCCATGTCATACGCGAATTCGAGGTCGATGAAGCGCACCTGATCATCCCGTGTAACCAGGATGTTGTTCCGGGTGAGATCCCTTAAAACGACACCAGCTCGGTGAACAAGTTGAAGACCTTGTATTATCTTGCGAATCGTCGCCCTCAAGTCCCGCAACGTGTCCGACGGAGTGTAGCCCGGCGTGAAGTAGAAATTGATTGCATATCCCCATAAGGATTCTCCTTCTACTTTTTCCTGCACCAGGAACGTATGGTCCCACTCCTGAAACAGATCAACAAACTGTGGCAGCAGCCCAGTGGGAGCAAGCTTCTTCAGAATGCGCGCCTCCTTCTCCAGAAGAGCAACGCTGTCACGACCGTCCCGTTCGGGCCCAAAAAACTTGCGAGCCTCACGAATGACTACCTCATGGCCAGTTATCCTATCCGTTGCGAGATAGATGCCACCGACGGCGTTGAACTTAAAGGCGCGCCTGACCTGGTAGCGGCCCTGCTGTAGATATACACCGTCTTCGCCTGGCATCACGGGCAGGGGTTGATCGCTCAGCGGGTCTTTGATACCAGCAGGTAAACGAAAGTAGGGTAGCCGTTCATCGGCGTACCATTCGTCCGACCCGACGTAGAAGCCGCGGGTGATTCGACCTCGTTCCGTCGCTTTTGCTACCCCGTAATGCTCGCCGTACCGATAGAACAGGACCCTACTGTCCCTGTATGGACGGTCAGACAGAACATACGGGCCGGCTAAATCGCTGGTCACGGCGTGGAGGCGTTCAAGGAGACGTTTGAACTGCTCGACATTTTCAGGATATATCGCTACCGTCTTGCCGGCTTGTGCTTGGGACCAGTTCTTACTAAGCGACAGCACAAGCATCCGCTCGTCCGAGCAGAACTTGAAAGCAACTCGCTCATCAGCAAGTACTGGGACAACCCTTCGCAACGTCGTCTTGGCGTTGCTCGGGGTAGTTGATACATGTATCTTCCAGGCGTGCTGGAGACGTGCTGAGTGTCGTGGTGTGCAGTTTGTCCAGAATCCGTTAACGGTAATGACCCAAGAGTCGTCAAGGTACTGACGTACAACTTCGCTGTATTCTGCTGAGGGTCGATATCGGTTCAGGCTCTCGTAGAACCTCGGATGGAGGATAGCATACGAAACAAATGGAGTATCGCTCACCATGACTGAACAACCTCTCTTGTCTCGGACTTCAGACGTTCTTACCTGGCTTGTTCCGTGCCGACATACTGGCTTTCGCCATAAAGGTCGGGCGTTGCAGAGCCCTTTCCTCACGCGGAAATGGCGGTGATACCGCGCAGGGAGCGGTAGTCACACAACGCCCCCCCTATTTACGATTTTCGGCTGTGATTTGAGTCACAACTGAGATCCGAATAACAACTTGCTCCGGAATCGCAGCTGACATTCGAATTGCAGTCCGTCAGAAAGTTATCCAACCCGGTGCCCAGCATATGCAGGGCTAGCACACTATCCATTTGTGACCCTCCATAAAGGTGTTTGGACCATTATCTGCGCCGTACTCATGGCCAGCACTATTGATATTTGCTGTAAGTCCCACGAGTGACGCTCTTAGATCCGGCTACCGACTGTATCCTAAGCAGGTTTGGGTTGCATTGATCTGGGTCAACGTTGTTATGGGTCTGTACTAGCGCTGATGGTCATTGTAAGCACGGCTTCGGCAGATCGAGCGTCACCGATGTGCCACGCCCCAGCCTGAAGAGATCGACTGTTTGACGAGCCTTGACAGGGGGACGAGCTGGGTCACTGCCGTGGCGGTCGTTGGTGGGACATGGACGCGCGACGCCACCATTGGAACCGCCCCTCCGTACGAGCGCTTCATTTCCTCCCGATCGGCGCATGGGCTATCGGAGTGTCTTTGATCCTTTGATCTTGGTCAATGTGCCTACACCTCGGGTGGAGTACCATCTTTGAGCGCAACGAGGAGCGGAGCGAGCACTCCTCCGGCTGCGTTAAACAAAGCAGCTCGCGTCGAGCGGCCGACCGCCGCACCTGTGAATAAAACCAAGGAGACCTAAGAGGAACACGAGATATGGACATGGATAACGTTCTTGCTCTCCACATGCTCGGCACCGGGATGGAAACCTGGGTCGCTTGCGGCAACTCCAACGTTAGCTGCGATTCTGGTGGAAGTTGCCTCTCAGATCTCAGCTGCGACTCGAATGCTAGCCGCAGGTCGTAATTTAAGTCTCTCGGCGGACCACGCGTCCGCCGGACCAGATGCAAGCATTAGATCCGGGGTTCACTTTTCGCACCCGGCCACAATCGACAGCTCTTTCACTAAGAGGGTGAAGCGACGACGCTTCAATACGGGACTGGCATCAAGGGGTTCAGGAAGCCGTGGAGAAGAGGTATCGCAGCGGAGAATTGATCAGGTTCCCAAACGGGGATGGGTCTGAGTTCGTGTTCTGCAGAGAGTCCCAATCATGTAGGATCATTCCAACACCAGTAGTGCGGGCTCTGGTCACGTGTCACTATTTCGACACCCTGCAAGCGCACGCGGCACGAGTTCAGCAAGGCGGAGACACACAGGATACCTCTCAGGTGCTAGCGATGTTAGACCAGCTGGTAAATGCGGGCTTGCTGATCCCCCAGTCTAGTCATTCCGACCATGGCTCACCGTATATCGAGAGTCAGCTGAAAGTCACCACACTCTGCTTGGTTAGCAAAGACAGACCGGAACTCTTGGCGGCAACTCTTCGCTCATACACGGACGCATGCATTAGATTTGACCGAGCATTAGACTTCGTTGTAGGAGACGACTCATGGGACCCCGCTATTCGGACAGAATATCTCGGACGCCTGAAGGAGTTTCTCGTCGAGCCGAACCGTCTACACATTTGGTATGCAGGACGTGAACATCGAGAGCTCTTTGCTGAGCAGTTGAGAACTCGCTCAGGCATTCCGGGCGACGTCATTCGGTTTGCATTAACGCCCTCACCTTTCGAGAAAAACACGGTCGGCGCGAACCGTAACGCCATGCTCCTGCAGGCGGCTGGTGAGCTGATGTTCTGGGCCGATGATGACATCGCCTGTCACGTCGGCCGGCCCCCCAATGCCACTTCGGATGGCCTCGCCTTCTTCAGTGGTTATGACCCCGCGGAAATATGGTTCTACCGAAGCCGTGAAGACGCACTTCACTCTGTTAGCTATGAAGACGTCGACTTGCTCTCGCTTCATGAGAAACTGCTAGGAAGGTCAATAGCATCATGTACGCAGGAAGCCACTGCTCAGGGGAAGCTAAGAAGCGAACCGAGCTACCGCTTTCTTGCCGATATGTGCCGGAATCGCGGTCGCGTATTGGTTACCCTCATGGGCCTGGTGGGTGACTGCGGTATGGAGTACCCCAACTGGTTCTGGCTGGATGCGCGCTCACGCAAGCGCCTAATGGCGTCCCGAGAGCTATATGAAACAGCTTTCGCGTCACGCGAGATACTCGCCGTTGCCCCGTCATATGTAATTAGTTCGGGGACGTTCTGCATGTGCGGCGCAAATGGAATAGACAATACTGATCTCATCCCCCCATACTTTCCTGTAGGGCGCAGCGAAGATGGACTCTTTGGGGTCACTCTCAGAAGATGTTATCCCGATGGCTACTTCGGACACATTCCATGGGCAATCGTTCACGAGCCTCCTGCCATACGGCGATTTGCACCGGAAGACAAGTACGCTGCAGTGGGATGCCGAATTTCGGACATACTCACCTGGTGCGTAGAAGCATTTCCTCCCCCGGTGCCCGGTTCCGAACGCGAGCGGAATCTGAGGCGTCTGGGACAGCATCTGATGGAACTCGGTCGTATGGAACTCCATGAGTTCGAAGAATTTGTCAAATTGCGACATCTGCACAGCGTAGCGACTATGTACAACCAGATGAAGGCACAGTTGAAATCCGAGCCGGAAGTTCCGAACTTCTGGAGGACCGATGTGGACCAGTATCTTGATGCTCTCGTCTCCGCAGCGACAGCGCCGATGCCGCTGTTGCCGCGAGATATCACTTGCAGCAACATCGAGGAAGCACGACAAACGACGCAGCGATACGTTCGACAGTATGGCGAACTCCTGTGGTGGTGGCCTGATATCTTCGCGGCAACGATGCAACTCAAGCGGGCTGGTACGCACCTTGCCGCTCGCGTTTCGGAGTAACGCGTGGCCTCCCACTCGGAGTGCCATTGGAGGCTACTAGCTGAAACAACCTAGCTGAAGTTGAAACAAGCTAGCTGCGGCGGAATACGCGCGTACAGCCGTACTCGGACTTCCTTTCACGGTGTAGACCCTTATGTGTTTGCGAGTAACCCTGTCCGCTCGCATTGCATGTGGGCACACTTGTCCCCCCTGACTTTAACCTCAGGCTTCGTGCGTATGTGGGCGAGCAGAGCCAGGTGCAGGCGGGAACGCAGACGGAAGCGCAAGACGCTCTTTCGACATCTGATCAAACGTTTGTGAAGACATGACTCTGCTTTTGCCCTCGAGCCTCTGGACACACTTTCCACCGATGGTTGCACCTCAGTAATCATGTTGGACTCACTCCTCGAACCCCATCGTGCCGATCATGCTGCGTATAGCTGTTCCCCTTCTCTAATGCCTCCTCCTAGATGGGTTCCAGTTGGAACATGATCCGCCAGAATTGCTGTTCTTTTCCTTAGCATTCCCTAAGCACTTGTGGCGGATGCTGGAACGAGTGACAACACCCGGCAAGTGTTTGGTAAGAGGCGTGCGACCAGACTCGACCCGTAGTCCGCTTTCATCAATGTGCCAGCACATTGATTACATCATTCGGTCGATTTCTCAGCGATTTGAATCAGAATGGTGAAACGGCACCGACACGGATTGTTGGACAAATGACTTGACATCACGCTCATCAATGGGTATTGTTGACGTAGCTGGTAAATCGGCGCGTCTGATCGTCTTCCGCAGAACCGAGGTGAGTTGATAGTGGCAGAAATGTCCTCTCATGATGCGGGCGTCCAGCACCCCTGCCTGCAAAGCCTACACAATTCATCGCATTCAATACAGAATAATTCTGTATTATCATGGGTCACGCAGCTTGCACAATCCACGCGTTCGTATAGGGCCGGCGTTGAAATTCAGAGACAGGGCTGCGCCGCAACCGACGTGCTTTTCATCTTGGCAGGAATCGTCAAATTGGTTCGGATCGAATCGGACGGCTCTGAATTAATTACTTCGATTCGATCGGCCGGCTCATTTGTGGGTCTTGCAGCCGCCGTTTTGGGCGTGCCACACGAAGTCTCAGCAGTGGCTGTTACGTGCGTCAGGATCGCGAGAGTACCAGTACATGCTCTAGATCGCGTGCTCGAGTGCGACCGTTCCGCATCGCGGATCGTACTGTTGGCACTTGCTCAGGACGCTCACGAAGCGGCCCATCGTTTATGGGAAGTCGTCTGTACCCCGGCGCGACAACGACTGGAGGAGTTTCTAAAGGTCTGTTCGCGCTCAAGTATTGGCAAGATCATCGCCGATGAACAACTGGAGCTTAATTTAAGAGCGTCTGAGGTGGCGCAGTATCTGGCTGTAACACCATCCCACTTGAGCCGACTGATAACCAAACTCCAGGCTGAGGGAATAGAGTTCCGCGATCGAAGCGAGGGCCGCCGAATCAGGAAGGTGCAATGGCGACGGAAGCGAGCCATTGCATTCTCCAGTGCGTCTACTGGCATATCTGAACCTGCTTAAACATATCAATAATGAAATGTTCTAAACTGCTCCGTGTGGAAGATCACGCAATGACGGCGTATAGTTGTCGAGGAGATTACGGGAGTCAAGGAGGGACGAAGGTTGATTGTATATGAGGGCGACCGCAACAATCCGCGTATCGTGTGTCGGAAGTCCTCGAAGATTGCGATCATAGCCGTTCTCTCGCTTCGCAATCAGATGGGAAAGGGCATGTCCATGCCGCCACCCGACTCTGCGTGAGCCATGACAAGGATGGCCATGTTTGAGCAGCTCATGAGATCTGCCAGCCTCCACAACGCCGCCGTTCTGGGTGACTAGTATACGATCGGCAGACCTGACAGTACTAAGCCGATCAGCCACCGTCGTCCGGCCCTTGAGCCTTGCGCCACGTTCGCCGATTTCTGTGTCGTATCCGGCGGGAAGCGATGTCACATTCGGAGGACCTATCCCGTCCCAGCATTGGAGACCCTGAGAGCGAAAATATGAGACGAACCTTCGC
>CALGAR010000101.1 GCA_937959285.1 uncultured Bryobacterales bacterium | reverse complement strand
GCTGGCTGGCGCCGCGGCTGCCCGCGGACGGTCTGTCGAAAGCTACTTTAGCGAGTGCAGGAAATCACTGTCCCAACCTTTCGAGCTCGCGCATCTGTTTCGAAGGGTGCTCGAACGAGGCTGGGCAGACCGCGTCGCGCGTTTCATCCCTGCCTCAGTTCTTTTTCGCATGACTCGAATACATCCCTTCGCAATATGACCGATTACTAACAAACCGGTGTTTCGTATTTCGAGACTCGAAATCAAACAAAAAACCGGTGAGCACTCGGAGGAAGATGCTCACCGGAAACTGACTACGCCAACCCCTAGAAGAGCCAGCACAGCCTGTCATGTATGACGATCTTAGTAGCTTGGGCGTTTCTAATGAAGAATGTTAACTAATAACCAGGATGGCGTAATAGAGCATCACTAAGCACGTCGCCACGGCAGCAATCCATAATGCAACCGTTGACATGAGCCCCGGCCGTACTTCCCTGGGAAGCCGGCAGTGGCGTAAGTACAGTGCGCCGATGGCGATCACTGGAAGCATGAGGGCTTGAGCAACACCTCCGATTTTCACCATACCCACCGGAGACTGAACGAGCAAAAACAGCCCGGCCGGAAACACCGTCAGAAACCAAACAAAGCCGCTGCGGAATCGGAGCCTGGCTTTGTAATCCGTTCTCTCAAAGAAGCCAAGCAGGTGGCACATATCGGCGAATACGCGCGAATGCGCGGCAGTAGCGGCAAAGATGGTGCCGTATAGAGTTGCGATCGCGCCGGCGTAGAAGACCCAGAGCGACCAGGGGCCGAGCGTTTGCGTATACATATTCGACAGAACCGGAATCATGTCGCTGGCGGCGGGCACCAGTCCCTGCGGATGCAGAATGCCGGCCCCGAGCAGGTAGAACGCAACGGTAGCGACCGTGTAGATGAACATGGAGGCGACGATGTCCATGTTCATCACGCGAATCCAGCCAAGCGCGCGCCGTTTCCACGCCGGCGAACCGTCCCGCTTTCCGGCGTACCGTGCGTAGCCCTTCTCAACGCACCAGTACGGATACATGAATAACTCGCTTGCGCCGACGCCGGTGATACCGAAGACGGCAACCGCGGTCGTCAATCCATCACCGGGAAGGCGGAACTGGAAGCCCTCGAGAACCTTGCCCCACGAGAAGTATTGAGGCATGCGCGTAAGGAGGAGCGCACACAAAAAGGTAAGGAGCGTGAACAAACCGACCTTCACCGTGGCCAACCGCTCGATGCGCTCGTAACCGCCGCCCAACAGCAGCGCCAATGTGATGCCGAGCAGCAGGATCACCCAAACGTTGATCGGAACCTGAGGAGCAAGAATGTGCAGAACCTGGGCAACCCCGCCGAACATCGCGCCAACCTGAAACAGAGTCATCACGACCATGAAGGCCCAAGCCCAGACAACCCAGTTGACCTTCAAGCGCGGGCCGGGCAGCAGATTGAACGCCGCGAGTCCGGTTTCGCCCGTGGCTACGGTATAACGCCCGATTTCGGCCTGTAAGGCCGGCTTAATGAAACAACTGAACACGATGACCCACATCGCGACGTAGCCGACTTCGGCGCCCAGCGTCGTCGTGGCTATCAGTTCACCGGAGCCGACGATGGACGCGGCCAGGATCATTCCAGGTCCGATGCGGCGGAGGGTAGCAAAGATGCCTTGAGGCGCTTCCTCAATGTCCTCGCTGTGGAACTGGTAGGGGTCCCTAATCTCCTCAACTGTCTTACGCCGAGCCGTGCTCATTCGAGCTACTTTATCCCTTCGGCTTTCAGGAACGCAAACTTTTCCGTAATGATGAGCCTCAGCGGAGGTAAAAGAGGCTGAGACGCGGGAGTCCGGCCCCTTCGAGCAGCCGGCGATCGAGGTACTGCTGCTCAAGCATGGCGAGCTGGGGAGCACTCATTTTTCCTCGATAGGGCTTCAACTGGAGATCGAGCTCGCGCCGGGCTGCATACAAATCCTCTTCCGACTGGCGCGAGCGAGCAATGCCCAGCATCTTCTGCTCGAGCGCCGTGAGCCGCTGTTCGAGCTGTTCCAGGTCGCGGTAGTGGTCCTCCGCCTCGCTCGCGAGACGCTCGAGCGCCTCGCCGATTTCTTCGTATCCCGGTCGCTCCTTCAGAACGGCAGCATTTCTTTCGAGGTGCGCCCGCAGGTCCTCAAGCGGGAAGGGCGCCTCCGGCGGCCGGGCGCCAGACGAGGGAGCCGCTCCCGCCATCGCCTGAGCTTCCGCCATCACGGCCTGGGCACAGTATGCCAACGAGTTGATCATCTGGACCTTGGATTTCCGGCTCCGCCATTTTTCGAACGCGGCATCGATGCCGCGCAGCACAGCTTCGAGCGGGATACCCGAGTTCTTCCAGCTCTCGATGAGGGCCCAGTCTAGCGGCGAAAGCAGGAACAGACTCGTGCCTCGTGCTTTCTGAAAGTGTTCTTCGATTTCCGTGAAGTAGTTGAAGTAGTTCTGTGGCGTCCAGTCCTGCTCGCTGCTCACTGCCGCTGCCGCTCCCAGATCAACCGCAGCCCTTCGAGCGTCAGGTCCTCGTCGGCGGACTTCAGGTACCGGGACCTGCGGACGATAAGACCGGCTTGTCCGCCCGTGGCGACTGTCTTTGTCGCCGGCCCCATCTCGCCGATCATCCTTTCGAGCAAGCCATCGATCATCCCGATCGTACCGTAGTAGATCCCCGACGTGATGCTGCCCACCGTGTTTGTACCAATGAGTTTGTCGGGTTCCTTGAAATCGACGAGTGGAAGCCGGGCCGTCTTACTGAAAAGACCGCTGATGGAGATTCCGATGCCGGGGCAAATGATACCGCCCAAATATTCGGCATTCGCGGAGATGGCATCGAACGTGATGGCTGTCCCGAGGTCGACCACAATACAGGGACCGCCGTACTTGTGGAAGGCTGCCACTCCATTTACAATCCGGTCGGCTCCAACATCGTTCGGATTGTCGTAGCGAACGGTAAGCCCCGTAGCCGTCCGGGGCGTCACAAAAATAGGATCGATGTGGAAGTAGCGAGGCGCCATGGCCGCGAATGTGGAGTCGAGCGGCGGGACCACGCTGGCGATGATGATGCCATCCACCCGCCCTATATCGAGGGAATCGATTGCAAAGAGGTTGCGGAGCTTCAGGCCCCACTCATCCGCCGTCTGCTCGCGGACTGTCCGCAGCCGCCACCGCCGGAGCAGCGACATCCCCTCAAAAACCCCAATCGTAACATTCGTGTTTCCAGCGTCGAGAGCAAGGAGCATGAACGATCCCTAATGCAAATTAGCAGAAGGAGCAGCGGGGCGGACACCACCGGCAAGAACGGTGAAGATCTCGCCATTAGCTTTACGAATCTTGAGGAAGCCAGCGGGTGTGAGTCCCTCTGTGATCCCCTCCACACGCCCGTCCGCCTGATCCACCACGACCCGGCGTCCCCTCGCGTAGCTCGAGGAGTTTTCGAACATTTGAAGAATTGGTTCGATGCCGCTCGTGAGCAGGACGTTGTTGAAGCTGTCGATTGCACCTAGCAGGTAAACCAGGAGCGGTTCTCGCCGATGTTCACGACCCGTCGCGAGAGCAAGAGACGTAGCCTGCGAAGAGATGTCATCCGGGAAGTGGAGTTGATTCACGTTAAGGCCGATTCCAGCGAGGATGACGGAATCCTGAAGTTGAACCAGAATTCCCGCACACTTCCGCTCGTCGATCAGCACGTCGTTGGGCCACCGGAGATCGCAACCGACACCGGCGATCAGACGTAAGGTATCCGATACAGCCAGCCCGAGTGCGAGAGTCAGCACAGGCAGCCGCTCCGGCGCAAGCGGCAAACGCAGCACTACCGTGAAATAGAGGCCCAGTCCTTTCTCCGAAACCCAGCTTCTGCCGAAGCGTCCCTGGCCCGCTGTTTGCTCTTCCGCACCGACCACCGTCCCCGACGGACACCCCTCCGCCGCCAGGCGGGCCGCTTCCGTCATCGTCGACGAGACGCTCCCATGCCAGTAAATCTTGCGTTCCGGCATGCGAGCGCGGACGAAGTCCAGATTCATTGCCATTGCAACCGGAAGTTGATGTCGACCGCAGTGGCAGAATGCGTGATTGCACCGCAGGAGATGAAGTCCGGGCCGGCTTCGGCGTAGGAACGTACCGTATCAAGGGTAATGCCACCGGATAGCTCGACCTTTGCGCGGCCGTTGATATACGAGATCCACTCTTTCGCCTGATCCGGCGTCAGATTGTCCAGCAAGAGATGGGTAATTCCGCATGCGAGAGCTTCCTCCAGTTCCTCGCGCGTTCGGACTTCCACCTCCACAGGGATGCCAAGATCGGAAGAGCGTCGTGTAGGGAAAGAGTGTAGATCTCG
>CALGAR010000100.1 GCA_937959285.1 uncultured Bryobacterales bacterium | reverse complement strand
CAAGGATCAGGCAAAGCCGGCGGGGCCTTTCCGTTGGATCGAGAAGCCGCAGGTGAAGCTACTGCACTGGCAATCGAATGAGCAGGAGGATTCGGTTGAGGCACTCTGCCTGCACGGAAGCGGCATTTCTCACCGACGCTTTGTCCGCTTCTGGAAGCCAAATCTTTTCGTCATTCTCGATGAGATTGAAGGACCAGGGGGAGAACACCTGATAGAACAGTTTTGGCATCCAGGGCTTTCTGTTGAGAGAATCCGGGATTCCTGCTTTGCCATCGGTCCCAATGCCCGCCTGGTAGTTGAATCTTCCGGTGAGATCCTAGTGAAGGCCGAAGAGTCCTTCGGATGGCGCTCCCGTGTCTTCGGACAGAAAGAGCCAGCCCCTGTCATTGTGTGCCGGCATCATGTGCCTTTGCCCTGGCGGCTGGCTTCGGTGATCGACTTGGCGGGAGACGCGGAGTTCATTCAGATTCGACAGGGTACGAAAGTGCAGGTTGATATAATGCGGGGCAAGCAGTCCCCGGTGTCTCTGCAGTTTTCGTCTTCGACGACTTTTACAAAATGAAGTATCACAACACGACCAATCTGCAGCCCCAGGACCTGTTCGAGCCGCCAAACAGGCTGAACGCCAAGGCCCCCGATCTTGCCACTGCCGGCCAGACATTCGCTCTGACTCTCTTCCTTATCTATCTCTTCGTGATTTATAGCCGTGCCGTCGATTTCGTTCTGACGGGACTGCACATTCCGGCCATCCTTTTTCTGATGTCAATGGCGGCTGCGTTTCTGAGCGGCGCTGTTCCCCGGGCTTTGAATACATTCACCGGGATCATGATCGTTGCGTTCCTCGGATGGATGTGCTTCTCGGTTCCGTTCAGCGTATGGAAGGGCGGAAGCGTCCAGGTAGTGCGGAACACAATGATGGCCGCAGCTGTTTTTTTTCCTCTTGCCGGGCTGGGCGGAATGAGTTTGGCGGCCATGCAGCGAGTGATGCGGGTTTTCGGTTGGGCTTTTCTCGTTTTCGCAGTCCTCAGCCTTTTCATGGCAACTTTCGCTGCCCAGCGTTTGGCATTGCAGCAAGGGGTTTATGCCAATCCGAACGACCTCGCACAAGTACTCCTGATGGGTTTGCCGTTCTGGATTGTTTCGATCCGCCAGTGGAAGGGGCCCCTCTATCTGCTCGGTTGTCTTGGCGTGATCCCATTTCTGATCAGCATTGTTAAGACTGGATCCCGCGGCGGGATGATTGCCGGCGGAGCGATGTTTCTGGTCGCGTTTGTACGGAGCTCGATTGCCACTAAAGCAAAGCTGATGATAGTGGCTCTCGTCACTCTGGTAAGTGCATTTATTGTGCTGCCTGGAGAAGTGAGGTATCGCTACCTGACTATCTTTAGCGTGACGACAGACAACGTCGAGAACGAAAGTGTGCTGGCATCACAGGAGAGTGCGGCATTATCAGCACAATCCCGCAAAGAGCTTCTGAAGCAGAGCATCAGACTCACAATAAAGAATCCACTCTTCGGGGTCGGGCCGGGAATGTTTCCTGTGGCGATGGCGGAGGAGCACAAGAAGCGGGATGAGTGGGCTCCATGGAAGGTGACGCACAACGCCTACACTCAAGTATCGAGCGAGTGCGGAATTCCCGCCTTGGTCTTTTATCTGCTGATTCTGGGGCAGACCCTCCGGCTTACGATGAGAGCGAGAAGGAGGCATATGATGTCACAGCATCCTGTTTCGCGATCGATTGTGGAAGCTGCCTCCGCGATCCAGATATCTTTTCTCGGGTTTGCCGTCTTTGCCTTCTTTCTGAGTATTGCCTATCAGGTCCATGCCTTTGCATTCGCCGGGTTAGCCGTCCTGATTGACAGGATTTCAGAAAAGGAAGCAGCAGCCCTTTCTAAACAAGGGATTTCGCCAGCGTTCACTGCCGCTGCCGCACAACAATTTGCCGCTGTCTCATCGCTGAAGAGTGTTTGGTAACGGGAGGTGATGAGTGTGCGGAATTGCCGGAATCGCTGACTCCACCCGTTCCGCTTCTTTAGAACCTCTCATTCAGCGGATGACCGTGATCCTCCGGCATCGTGGTCCGGATGCCGATGGGTTCTACGTTGATGACGTTTGCGCCCTCGGCCATCGGCGTTTGAGCATCGTTGACCTTGCCACCGGTCAGCAGCCGATGTGCAATGAGGATGGCAGCCTCTGGATCAGCTACAACGGGGAGATCTTCAATCATGCCGATCTCCGGGCCGATCTCGAAGCTGCGGGGCATCGATATAAAAGCCGTTCGGACACCGAGACAATCCTGCACGCTTACGAGGAGTATGGTTCCTCCTGCGTCACCCGGTTCCGAGGTATGTTTGCCTTTGCAATCTGGGATCGGAAACACCGACGCCTATTCTGTGCCCGGGACAGGCTGGGTATCAAGCCGTTCTATTGGTGGTCCGACGGCCGCGCCTTGGTGTTCGCCTCTGAGATCAAGGCGCTACTGACGCACCCGGCGATTCGCGCGGAGCTTGAGCCATCCACCCTGCCGGAGTATCTCGCGTTCGGATACCTGAGCAGGGAACAGACCATGTTTCGCGGGATTCGCAAGCTCATGCCGGGACACACGATGGAAGTCCAGGTAGATCCGGACGGAGTGCAGTGGGAAGTCCGGCAGTATTGGGATGTGCCGAAGCCCGAGGCAACGGAAGACCGTGATGAATCGGAATGGGTTGCGGAGTGCCGGCAGCGTCTGGAAGAGACGGTACGAATGCGCCTGATGAGCGACGTTCCGCTAGGGGTCTTCCTGAGCGGTGGTGTCGATTCCAGCGCGATTGCGGCTCTCATGACGCGAATGGTTGCGGGCAAAGTGAAGACATTCTCGGTTGGCTACCGGGAGGCGTCCTACAGCGAGCTCAGTTATGCCCGAACAGTAGCCGGCGTGCTGCAAACGGATCACCATGAGGTGACCGTGGGCATGGAGGAGTTCTTTAATTCCCTGCCCTGCCTGATCTGGCACGAGGATGAACCGATCACGTGGCCGTCCAGCGTGTCTCTCTATTTCGTCTCCCGCCTGGCATCGAAAACCGTCAAGGTCGTTCTGACGGGCGAGGGCAGCGATGAACTCTTCGCCGGGTACTCGCGCTACCGGTTGTATCTGGAGAATCGCCGTTGGATGGAGCGATATAAAGTCATCCCGCCGGTCTTGCGGTCCTGGGTGCGCAGGCGCATTGCTACGACGCCGTTGCTGTCAGCCGGGCTCCGGCGAAAGCTCGGCCACACGTTTCTCGTAAAAAGCGAGAACCTCGAATCGCTGTACCTGGACAATTTTTACTCAGCGTTCTCGGCAGACGAGCAGCGAAGTTTGCGGAAGGACACGGGATCCCCGTACGCGGGTTTCCTGAGCTGGTGGGAATCACGATCCGGAGCATCTCTGCTGGATCGCATGCTTTACGCAGACCAGAAGACGTATCTGGTAGAGCTGCTGATGAAGCAGGACCAGATGAGCATGGCGTGTTCGATCGAAAGCAGGGTGCCGTTGCTCGACCATCCGCTTGTAGAATTTGCGTCGCGGGTTCCCGCCGGGCTGAAGATTCGCAAGGGAACCGGCAAGTATCTCTTCAAGCGGGCAGTGGAGGACTTGCTGCCGCGCGAGATCGTCTATCGCAGGAAGATGGGCTTCCCTACCCCGTTGCGGGACTGGCTGGCTTCGCCCAGCGCTGCGCCGCTCTATGAACTGCTCCGGTCCCGGCACGGAATTTTGGCCGACTGTGTGGATCCCCAGGCACTGTCCGGACTGCTTGAACGGCACCTGTCCGGATTTGAAGATGCTACGGATAAGATTTGGCGGCTGCTCAATTTGCAGATTTGGGGGGATGTCTATCTGCTGGGGCGGGGAGAAGATCGGTTCCAGGCTCCCGAGCAATCAGTTCCACTAATAAAACCCGTCAGGGGAGGTGACGTTATGACAGCCCCGACGATATGACATCAGGAGACATCACGCCTTCCAGATCCTCTTCTGAAAACAACGGTGCTCCTGTCTGCGGGTTCACAAATTCAACGCCTCGGCGCCGCACGACCCACTCCAGGCCTGCTTCCCGGCGACGCAGCAGAATCTCCTCTTCTGGCAACACCCGGTAGGTTCGAGCCAGGCTCTTGGTGCTGACTTCGCGTCCGATGATCTCGATGGAGCGCTTTAACAGGAGGCGGCGGACCACGAGGCTGATCCGGCGGTTGCTTACACAAGCAAGTCCGGCCAGCTGGCTCAGTCCGATACGAATCAGCCGGCTGCCGTCCGGCTGGGGTGTTCCTTGGTTCCAAAGGACCTGGTAAACCAGCTGCTCGACGTGGGAATGACCGTCCTGCGCCCGCAGGCAGCGCCAGATCTTCTTCTGGTTCTCACCCGGGCGGATCGGCCCGTCGCCAAGAGTCATAACGGCAGGGGGAGTCGATATGACAGGAGAAGTCACAGCGACTACTCCACTTGAAGCCAAATCTGCCTCAGCTCCAGCAGACCCTATGTCGGGAGATGTCGATACGACGGCAGCTGTCTTATCGTCGGGAGGAAGGGGAAGGTCTTCCTCGTTCGGATATCCCAGAAACCCGAGACTCACCTTCGTATGCGGGGAGCTGAGAAACTCGTCCAGCTCCTCATTCGGATCAAACTCCGGCTTCTTACGACTGGCCCGCCGACTGGACTGTGACATGAGATGGCACCTGGTCCTTCAATAGTTCCAGCAACTGCTGAAAGGCTTGACGATAGTCTTCCATTGCCCGGCACTGCGGATCGAAATCTACGAGAAACTGCCGGGCCCTTTGCGATTTGCCGACCGCTGCATCCACTCGGATTGGATTGAGCACAGGCACTCCAAAGCGCTCTGACATTGTCCGGACCGTCTGCATCATCAGTTCCGTCAGCCCGACGCGCCGGTCCACGATGGTAGGCAGCAGTGCTATGGGGCGAATCGTGGTTCGCACAAGCTTGCTGAACGTGGACGACGTCTCCAGGACCGAGGTCGCTCCCGAAACACTCAACGTATCCATGGCGACCGGCACAAGAAGCTGTTGAGTGTAGACCATGGCACAGGTCTGCATCAGGCTGATCGAGGGAGCGACATCAATAATGACGGCGTCGTAGACCGCGTCGTAGTCGGGGAAGAGATTCTCGAAGTAGCGCTCCCTGGCGACCTGGCTCATCAATTGAGTCTCGGCATCCATCGTGGTGCGGCCTCCGGCGAGGATGTCGAGCTTGTTTGTGAAGGAGATGACGCAATCGCGAAGGTGGAACTTCCGGATCAGGAAGTCATAGAGGTAGTTCTCAGGTTTCAGCCGCAGGATGGTAGCCACGGAGCCTTGAGGATCGGCATCCACCAGCAGCGTCTTCATGCCGAGATCGGCCAGATACCGCGCCAGGGACATGGCCGTCGTCGTCTTGCCGACTCCACCTCGCTGATTACAGGTGACAAGTTTGATCATCGGAACTCTCCGGAAATCCGTTGGCGGCTTAGCCGTTCACTTCTTGGCGGAAGCCGCCTCGCCGTAACTGTGGCCTCGGCCAGCTGCTGCTTGATCTGCTCAAGTTCAGGCAGGGTCCAGTAGCGATAGCCGTTTTCTCGGATGTGAGAAGGGCGGGGAACGCGGCCGTCGAGGATCATCCGCTCCAGAGTGCGTTTGCTGACGCCGAGTGCCCGGGCCACCTGTGTCGCACTGCACAAAGTAAAGCGTTCCTCAATCCTTCGCCGCATCTGCTGTCATTTGAAGAATATCTACCTGTTGACACAAAAAGCAATGTCTTGCAGCAAAACCGATGACACGATTTACATATAAGACCTTCTGTCATCTCCGGTCATAAGGGCGTGTCTCGACGTTATGACGGGTCCTGACCATCCAGAAGCTGCTCAAACCGGTCGTAATCGTCGCTAATGGCGCGGGAGAGATCGGCTAACTGTTGCAGGAGGTCGACCGCGTTCTTGAATTCGATCTCCAGGCGGCCTTTGGTCAGGCGCGTTGTCGCTGGCAGCCCCTCCACGGTGATTCGGTGCGCCGGGTTCCGAACAGGAATGGAAATTCTTCGGGCCTTCCACTCCCGCTGGGTTTCGGCCAGCCGCTCAGATAAACGCTCGCGGCGCCGAGCCTCCTGTTGATATTCGTCGGTTCTGAAAAGAGCTTCTAGTCGGGTGATCAGTTCCAAACGATCGATGAGGAAGGTACGTCCGGCTTGAAAACCTCCGAATCGATGCAGCAGGCGGATTGCGTCACGGCGGCTGACTTTGAAGAGTTTTTCGACTGTGCTACGGTCGACCACGGGGGCAGGGAAGGCCCGCAGACACTCGATTGCGCTGGGAACTTGTTGCAGCCAGGCAGCTTTGCGCGGCATGACGCTACGATAGCAATATCCTTATCGTTTTGTCACAGGTGTGCCATATCGAGAGTTTCTGACCAGCAATAAACAGCCACGAGTCGAGAGAACACCTCTGCGGAGCCACGGTATCTGGCTAGCGATAAGAGAAGCTTATCGCTAGCCAGAAGCAGATCAACCCTTTGACCCTCCCGGCAATACGTTATTACACTAGTAATAACGGAGGGCGCGGGTATGGTGGAACTGAAAATCCGCAAATTCGGGAATTCGCTCGGCGTTGTCCTGCCGAAGGAAGTTATCAATCGGCTGCACACCGGGGAGGGGGAGCGGCTCTTTCTCATCGAAGCCGCTGACGGTAGCTATCGGCTCACGCCCTACGATCCGGCATTCCAAAAGAAGATGGCAAAAGCCGAGGACATCATCAACCGCTACCGCAACACCCTGCATGAACTCGCCAAGTGAACGAGCCGGTCTGGATCGACGAGCGCGATGCACTTACACTGCATGACCGGCTGCTTGCCTTGTATGGCGGCGCTCCCGGACTTCGGGATGAGAATCTTCTAAGCTCCGCGCTGGTCCGCCCGAAGCAGCACCTCGCCTATACACATAATGCCGACATCATCGCCATGGCCGCTGCTTACACCGCAGGCATTGTGCGCAACCATCCGTTTGTCGATGGCAACAAGCGTGTCGGGTTTGTTATCGGCATCCTGTTTCTGGAGCTCAACGGGTACCGGTTTACTGCGCCCGAAGAAGAGGCAACACAGGTGGTCCTTTCCCTCGCCGCTGGAACGCTCAATGAGTCTGCATACGCAGCCTTTCTGCGCGCTAATGTGATCAACGCTCAGACGGCCACTTAGGATGTGCTAGCATTCGATCGATGCATCAGCCGCCCGCTCCCCTTCAGACTTCCGTCCTGGCAGTGGATGCCGCCAGGCGGCGAGCAGAAGATTACTTTCACGCTGCTCAATCGGCTAACACCCGGCGTGCCTATGCCTCGGATTGGCGTCACTTTGAGAGCTGGTGCCGCGCTGCAGGGCAGGGAAGTCTTCCCGCATCGCCAGAGACCGTAGTGCTTTATCTTTCGGCACTCGCTGATACAGCCAAGGTCAGCACACTGACCCGCCGCGTCTCGGCAATCTCGCAAGCGCATCAGACGGCGGGCTTTCAAAGCCCAACGCAACACATCGCTGTACGCAAGCTGATGGCAGGCATCCGCCGCCGCAAGGGAAGCCTTCAGACCGGCAAACAGCCGGTTTTGACACACGAGCTAAAGATGATCGTGTCGCGGCTGTCTCCGGAGCGCCTCCCCGACATCCGCGACCGGGCCCTGCTGCTGTTGGGCTTCGCCGGGGCGTTTCGCCGGTCCGAGCTGGTGAGCCTCGACATCCAGGATCTGAGTTGGACCCACGAAGGCCTCGTGGTCACTCTGCGGCATTCAAAGACGGACCCGGAGGGACACGGCAGGAAGATCGGTATCCCCTACGGTTCGACGCCTTCCACCTGTCCTGTTCGTGCGGTGAAGGCCTGGGTGGAAGCATTGGGTGCCAATTCAGGCCCTCTCTTCCGTAGAATTGACCGGCACGAGCGAATTGGAGCGAGGCTTACGGCGCAGTCCGTGGCGCTCATATTAAAGAAGCGCGCAGCGCAGGCTGGCCTCGAGCCTTCCCAACTGGCAGGACATTCCCTCCGCGCCGGTCTCGCCACTGCTGCTGCCGCCGCGGGTGTTTCTGAACGCGTCATTATGGCCCAGACCGGGCACCGTTCCTTGCCCGTTCTCCGCCGCTACATTCGGGAAGGATCTCTATTCCGGGAGAATGCCGCGGCAAGAGTCGGGCTGTAGCAATCTACCCCCTCATCGCATTCGCAGATCGCACTGCGTGTGATTTCTTCGATAGAAACTGGCCGATCGCTTCGGCAATTCGCTCGCTGGCCCGGCCGTCGCCATAGGGATTGTGAATCCAGGCGCGGCGTTGATACTCCTCCGGATCGTCGA
>CALGAR010000099.1 GCA_937959285.1 uncultured Bryobacterales bacterium | reverse complement strand
AAATCATTCGCCTGGTCGGTCCGCGACGTTGCACCGTGCTCATTTCAGGGGAGACGGGAACCGGCAAAGAGATGGTGGCCCGAGCCATTCATAAGGCTAGCCCGCGCGGTCATCTCCCGATGGTGTCCGTCAATTGCAGCGCGCTTCCGGAGAATCTGCTCGAAGCGGAGCTCTTTGGCCATGTAAAAGGAGCGTTTACGGGAGCGATCCAGAATCGGATTGGGAGATTCGAGCAGGCCCACCGCAGCACGCTATTCCTCGATGAGATTGGGGACATGCCGCTCGAGACCCAGGCTAAGCTGCTCCGCGTTTTACAGGAACGGGAGTTCCAGCGAATCGGAAGTTCGGAAACGATTAAGGTGGACGTTCGGGTCGTGGCGGCTTCCAACGTGAACCTCGCAGAGCGCGTCCAGGAAGGCCGCTTCCGGGAGGACCTTTACTACAGGCTGAACGTCGTCCCGATCTCCATCCCGCCTCTTCGGGAACGCATTCGCGATATTCCGCTATTGGTGCATCATTTCATCGAGAAAGTGTGCCGTCAGGAAGGACTTCCCATGCGGGAGATCGCTCCGGAGACAATCGACAGGCTTTGCAGTTACCACTGGCCCGGCAACGTGAGGCAACTGGAGAATGCGGTCGAGATGGCGGTGGCGCTCAGCGGAGACAGGACGACGTTATATCCGGGAGACTTTCCTCTACCGGCCACGCCGAGGAAACCGCCTGTCATCGAGGCCGGCGCCGTGGCGGTGCCCGACGACGGACTCGACTTTGAACAGACGGTCAGCGAGATTGAGCGCAACATCCTTGAGCAGGCTCTGCAAAAGGCGAAAGGGAACAAGAAGCTGGCGGCGGACATGCTGCGCCTGAAACGGACAACGCTTACGGCGAAGCTCAAGAGTCTGGAGCTATCGTCCACGGGACGTCGATACGCCGCGCACGCACGATGAAGCGCTTCGGGGCCTTGCCGATGTATCCGAACGGGTAACAGGTAACGAGGGTTAGCGCTTCGTAGCCGACCGGCTTCAGGACTTCGACGTTCTCTGGTTTCACCACGCGCGTCGATTCCACCTGGTAGTAATATTCGCCCCAGGGCGTATTGAACGTGATGGTGTCGTTCTTGCGAATGTTGCGCAACGCGCGGAATAAGGTATCGCGATGGGCAGCGACACCTACGTTGCCGTGCTGACCGGGCAACGCGGTGCCTTCGATATGGCCGACCGCCCGCCGCAGTACGTCTTCATTCGTACCCTCGCGGACGATCGCGGAAATACCGATCCTTGGAATCACGAGGTTCCCGACGAGATTCCGGTCGATCGGCGGCTTGGGGCCGGGAATTCGTGCGTTCTCACGAAGGATTTTTTCGAGCTCTCTCCGCTGCTTGGCCTGGTAAATTCGCTGATCGACGAGCACGTAGACACAGTAAGCGAGCAGTAAGATTCCAAGAATCCAGAAACCGCGTTCAAGAAGTTTCATAGGATTCACCTAGTCAAAAAGAGCCTGGCGCATACGCGCCAGGCTTTACTAAATGAAGTGCTCGTTTCTGGCTGCGCTCACTTGCGAACGCGCCGCACTAGAGCGCCAGCTCCGAGCGAAAGGAGTCCTGCCAGCCCAACCAACGGAAGGTTGCTGCCAGTGACGGGCAGTGCCGGAGGCGGGGCTTCGGGCGCCGGAGCCGGAGGTGGAGGCGCGGCCTCGGGAAGCGGTTGCGGCGCGGGAACCGTAATGGGCGATGGTGTCGCCTGGGCGATCTCCACCACTTCGCGCTGTTCATAAGTAACAGCCGCAACTGCTGGACCACGTTCAATCAGGAACTCTTGGCCCATCTTGTCGCCCGGGTAGAACCATTCGGTCACCGGGGTCGGCGTACCGATCTCAGACTCGTCAAGCCGGAGCACGGTACGATCCGTCGGGAAAAGTCGTTGGTTTGGAATCGCCTGCACGGTTGCAACAAGCTCCTCCTCGTCCTCGGTATAGATCTGGACGATGTGCCGGTTCGACGGCGATTCCATCAGCCTCATCACATAATTGCCAGGCTGAAGGACATTGCCGGAAACCGAAATCGGATGATTTACCGTGATGCGGGTCCGTTTGTTCCAGGAGTCCGCCTTCGCGTCGGGCACGAACAGGGCGCCAAACAGGCAAAGGCAGGATGCCATCGTAATCGCTTTCAGACGGCTCATAACGATCACTCTCCTATCCTTACTCCCCAAAAGCTCTGAATTAGCCGCCCGTTTTTGGTGCGGCGTGGGCCTTTTTCTTGAGGCCGCCTTTCTTACTCAGCGGCCTTGGTTGCCTCTGCCGTGCTTTCCAGGCAGTCTTCGTACCAAAGAAAATAAGTACTTCAGAATGAACGGGACAAACGATTGTACGCGCTTCGATGCCGGGGAAAGATTTACACAAAATGGAGGAAATCAGGTTGAAATTTCAGTGTTTACACCTCGTTACAGGAACAGCCAGACCTCGCTACAAGTAGCTGATTATAAAGATACTTCACTAACGACGAAGTGGATCTACCACATCCGGAGGTGTAGCGTTGATTAAACGTCCTAGCTCTGGCTCGAGTTCCTCTAGTTTTTGTTTCATCCGCCACGCGACTTCCCGGTAGCTGAAATGCCCTTTGACGCCGCTGCGAAGCCGTGAAATATACTCCGCCTCTGCGAAGTCCATACGAAACAGGCTCCGGCAGCGCGCCCCAAACGGAAGCAGATAGTGCGAAGACGTCTCCGGCAAACGGCTTGCTGCTTCGAGCGCCGAATCCATCTTCGAACGGTATTCGGAAGCTACGCCAGCCTCCTCAAGCTGACGCGGAATGTCGTAGCCCAGTTTCGCGGTAAAGTTCTGCCGGAACTGCTGGCATCTCCGGTGGCGGTGCAGATCGCGGTATGCCCCAATGTCTGTAATGAAATCGAATGCATACACACCGGTGCGGAATCCTCGCACCAGTTCCTCGCGCTGGTTCCGGGATCCCGCAGCAAGGTCAATCACCTCAGCGCGCATCGCCGGGCTCCATCCTCGCGCAAGCTCATACAGCTCCCGGAACGGCCGGTCTGTCACCGGGTAGAGAAGCGTAGCGACGACGTCGGCCGGGGTGTCGGCGGGCTTCAGCAGGTCCACCGAATCCACTTTCATCCCGCTGGCAGGAGGGAGGTTCTGCTCAGCCCAGCACCGTAGATTCTCCCGGACGCGCACGATCTGTTCGTCGACGTCCACGTACTTCGCCAGAGTTGGCGCAAGCGGTTCCGGGACCTGGGAGGAATCCCAGAGGCAATCAGGGGGCTCCGCGCAGGCGCTGGCGGCCTCTGCCGCAATTTCGCGCACCTCGGCGTACTCCGACGCCTTCAGCCGCCGAATCTGCCGCTCTAGGGTGCGGATGCTTGTGACCTGCCCCACGCCGGTCGGAATGCCGAGAAACAACAGGTAGCGGGCGACGTCGAACGCTCGGGCGGCGATGTTGCGCTGGTAGGCGTCCGGTTTCATCGATTCGGGACGAGGAAACCGTTCGCGGTAGTATTCGACCATCAGCGAGTGAATCCGCTGATAGGCGGCGAGGAGTTTCGTCGCAGCCGCGGCGTAAAGGGCAGACTGCGTCTCGTCGAGCCCGTCGGGGGTGATATAGCCCGATTTGCTGAAGTCCTGGTAGCGCGAGGAACGTGCCTGGCCATCCCACAGCTGCTCGTCCTCAATTTCGATGGCAGCCAGTTCAGAGATTCCCTCGAAGCAGAGCACGACGTGCCCCAGATCGGCGATGGAGGCGTGCCCGTACTGAAAGTAATAGCTTTCCAGAAACTTCCGGGAGTCGTGCGAGCGCACCCAGTCGAGCGACGCCCGGATCGAGTCGGGCGATCTGCTATACCGGGCCAGAGCATAGGCGCACTTTTCAGCGGGCATCGGAGCCACAGTAATGACATGCTTTCTCATGTGAGGCGGCAAACAGCTATCATAGCGGTTTAATGCACATCAAAATCAGGATCAGGCGCCTTCGCCCGGACGCCCAGTTGCCCGAGTACGCTCATGGTTCAGCTGAAGACGCGGGTATGGATTTGCGGGCAGTGGAGGCGTGTACACTGCTGCCCGGAAAACCCTTCGCGGTGCCGACCGGGCTCGCCATTGAGCTTCCCTCCGGTTATGAAGCGCAGATCCGCCCCCGGAGCGGCCTGGCGCTCAAACACGCGATTACCCTTCCGAATAGCCCTGCTACGATCGACCCCGGCTACCGCGGCGAGATCAAGGTGATTCTTCTCAACCTCGGGCAGGAACCGTACCACGTCCAGCCGGGGGACCGGATTGCTCAGATGATCGTCGCACGGTATGAAGCCGTGGATTGGGAGGAGGGGGAACTGAACGAGAGCGCCCGGGGCACAGGAGGATTTGGCTCCTCTGGCCGCTAACCCGGTCAATCCTTCCGAATCTGATCGACTTCCGCCGCCAGACGGCTGGCAAGTGGCTGCGTCTGTCCGGCGTACTTGTTCGTAGGCTTCAGATAATAGGGCATCGACGACGGGGAAGAAAGCTGCTCGAAGGTGAACGAGCAGATCCTCATGCCCGGGTAAAGGGCGACGGGCATACGCCCGAGGTTGCTCAACTCTAGCGTGGCCTTGCCGCGCCATCCGGGGTCGAAGAGGCCTGCCGTGCCGTGGACGATGATTCCGATCCTGCCCAGGCTGGAACGTCCCTCCAGACGCCCCAGAACGTCAGCATCGAGCTCCAGACACTCCTCTGTGATGGCCAGGACAAATTCGCGCGGCTGGAGAATGAACGGCTCGCCCTCGGGCACCTCGACTACGGTCATCAGATCCTGGATGGGGACACGCTCACGCAGGTCGATGTAAGGATGCCGGCTGTGCTCAAACACGCTAAACGTCCGGCCGAGACGAAAATCTACGGAACAGCTTCCGAATTGCTCAGGCGGCAGCGGAGGCGTGATTTTGATCTTGCCCTGCTCGATGTAACGTTTAATATCGACGTCGGAAAGAACCATGCCGGGAAACCTCAGAATCCGTCATGGTATCAGGTTCTTGGGAGGGATCGCTGGCAGGCCCGCGGATGGAAGACTGCGCCGACTTTGGTGGACGGCGAGGGATTCGAACCCTCGACCCCCGCATTGCGAACGCGGTGCTCTCCCAGCTGAGCTAGCCGCCCACGTACCAAGCAACTCCAGTCTAACATTTCTCAGGGATTGTTGAAAAGGCAGAGTCTTATCCAGCGCAGAATGAGCCTGGGCGGGAAGAAAGGGCGGCACGCCCCGGAGCGACTGCCGGCGTGGAACGGCGAGAGGAGGTGTTACTTCTGGAGATCGCGATGGAAGCCCTTGACGCGGTATCCGGCCCGCTTGAGGCGCTTCCGGATCTCCTCCGCAATCATGACGGAGCGGTGGCGGCCGCCGGGGCAGCCGGACGAAATTGTCAGGGAGCTCTTCC
>CALGAR010000098.1 GCA_937959285.1 uncultured Bryobacterales bacterium | reverse complement strand
ATAGTTTTCGAAATTGCGGAAACCGTAGGCCTGGCGGGTGATGGTCTCCATTTTGTTGTGGAAGCCTTCGGTGATGCCGTTGTTGCGGGTGAAGCGCCACATGCGGGCGATCTCTTCGCGCCAGGCGTGCAGGGTGTCGCCGAGGGTGACCAGTTGCGCCAGTCCGGAGTGGCGCAACTGGTCGATGGCGCGCAGCAGGCGGGGAATCAGCTTCTGGCATTGCCGGCGCGTCTTGTGTTTCTTCAACAGCAGGTAGCAGAGGCGCTGTTTGTAACGATAGATGACGTCCAGGGCCGGGTGCTCGGCCAGGTAGGCCAGCAAGCGGGCCTTTTGCTCGGGCTTGAGGTGATGGCGATGGCGGCGCATCAGAGACAGCAGGCCACGATGTTTGGCCCCCACTGGATCGATCTCCCGCCAGCAGGCCAGAAAGTGGTGGTTGATGAGGCGGATGACGTGGAAGCGGTCGGCGACGATGAGCGCCTGGGGGAAGTGTTTCTTGACGATCGAACGATAGACTGAGGCCAGGTCCATACACACGATGCGCACCTGTTGCTTGCCCTCCAGACGCCGGAAATAGGCCTCCAGGGCCTCTTGGGAGCGGCCGAGGGTCACATCGTAGATGCGGTGGTTCTTCAGGTCGCACAGCGTGGTGGCGTAGCCCTTCTTGCGGGTGAAGAAGTGTTCGTCGATGCCCAGGATTTGGGGGCACAGCGGCGGATGATCCTGGCGGGCTCGACGCTGCAGATGGCGGAGGAAGTGGCGCTGCACGGTGGCCGCTCCGATGCCCTTGCGGCGGCCCAGCAGGCTGCCGTTGATGCCATCCAGGTGCTGCTGATAGACCATCTGCTGGAAGCTCTCGCTCGCCCTCTGGTAGGGCTGTATCCCCGGCAGGCTCTGCCGGAAGTAGCGGCCACAGTCCAGACACTGGCTCTTGCGCACTTGCAGCTTCAGCATGCCCCGCCGGAAGCCCCAGTCGTCGTGGCGCACGCTCCGGTGGCACCAGCCTTTGTTCCGCAGCCGGGTTCCCCCGCACTGCGGGCACGATATCGGCCCGGTATACCGGGCCGATATCGTAATCGTTCCGCCACTGCGTTCGATGGCGGTAATCTCGTACTGGGGCAGCCCTAAAACGATCTCAGAGTCGGTCAAATCATTTCTCCCAAGATTGTTTTACCAACCTGGGATCGAGGGTTGCCCCCGTTTCTGATCAAGAGCCTGTCTTCGTCGTCGTAGCAGTGCTTCTTATATGCGACAAGGCCGAGGCCGATGAGCAAATAAGCACGCTAGCAGCGGAATCACCCCAATTCCCTGTACTGCCGCTCTGCCGCGCTTTCGCAAGTCTAGAGACGAGCTTGGCAATCGAATCCGAACTGGACGTGACGGCGACGTGTTTCCGGCGGCGGCTAGCTGCTGATGTAGGTACACGGATGCATGCAGCAGTTGAGGTTCAGCGAGAAAGCGTACGCCAGGGGCGTCACGTGCAGTGTGCAAGGCGAGATTATTCGAAACCAAACGGCGGTCCCGGTGGCACCTCCATGAGCAGTAGCCAAATCGCCATGACGACTATGATTGGTCCCTCAACGAGTAGGACTCACCTAAATCGATCCCAGCTGCGTTTACGCTTTACGTACCACGGCTTCATAAGGGTTACCATGACGGCAGTCAAAAGCACGGCATATAGTGGCGCCCGAAAGCGCTAGCCTTGCAGATCGGCGTATTGTTCGCTCGGGCTGGGGAGCGTCCTGGAGTAGTCTGGCCTCACGATCGCTGGCTGCCCTTCAATCACGGCGCCCGCATCAATCCCAACATCTTCAGTCCCACATATACGAAGTCCCGCATATACGAGTTGCAGGACGCCTCCGTCATTCTTTTCCAGGATGTCCCAACTAACGCCAACCTCACCGCTCGACAGCCGCGATAAATCAAGTGCCACGCCAGTGACGTCTCGACTTACCTTATGTAGCTTGGCCTCGAGAATGATCGGCGCCAGGCGTTTCGAAATGCGTTCTGGGCAGCAGTGATCTCGTTAGTTAGGTCGTGCCATCAAATTGAATAGTCAGTTTTGCGATCTGAGCAGTGCGGACAACAGATGCCTTTGTAGGGTGCGCGAAAAAGGTCAATTCTGGACGTTCTCGCGCTTGAAAGTAATAGTAGATTTAGAACTACACGTGGCGAGGGACTGGGATCCAAGGCATGGCCGAAGGACTTACTCGTGTCTTGCTGCGAGGCTGTTGTTTTGCCCCTTTACCTCCGGGGCGAGAGGCCACGTGCTGTTAGGTGTCGTGCTTGCCTTTCGAGGCAGGCGCGACGGTGCGGCGTCCAATGATCTGGATCGCAGCGTGACAGTGCTCCCGCTCGAGAACTTACGGGAAAAAATAAGTCATCGTTGCTTGAGATCGCTCTATCTCTAGCGTACGATGGTTTGTCGAACTCGAAATCCCGCGCAGGATAAGTCTACTGTCGTACGGCAATGCACGAGTGCGGCTTGTATCTTGATCCTTAGCGTGGATCTTCGGTTCGTCTAACTCGTTAAGTTCTGAAGTAATAGTGGTAGAATCACCACTTCCGCAATTGCAGTGAAGGAGATCAGTTATGTTGACACGTGCAACGGTAGTTAGAACTCTGGTGCTTGGCCTGTCGATGTTTGCTGGCTCTCAGGTCTTGCACATGAGCGCACAAAGCGAGCAGGTGACGATCTGCCACGTCCCACCCGGCAACCCGGAGAACGGCGAGACGATCACTGTGGGTGCAAAAGCCGCGGAGGCCCACCTGGCTAACCACGAATACGACATGCTCGGCGAGTGTCCTGAGGGCATGGGCGGTAGTTTTGAGTCCCTGGGCGTCTTCGCGGTTGCGACAGCGGGCTGGGGCCTTGTACAGCTCTATCGGCGAAGAAGATCGCAGTCAGTGTAATGCTGCTGTCCCATTCAACGGCAGGCATGCAAGCCGACGGAGGTCTCCTGACGGGAAACCGTCACGGGGATCTCCTCCGAATCGCCGCGATTCCTGTCTTTGTGTATGTCTGTTATCTCTTTGACTGGGCCTTGCTCCGCCAGCTAACTTGCGACTTGTTCGTGGCTGCGGCGGAGTTCCTGTCGATACCTGTCGTGAGGACATCTCCGACATTCTTTGAGTGCGAAGGCCGTACTTTTTACTTTGCAATTTCCTGTACTGCCGTTGACGCCTTCTGTGGCTCGATACCTCTGCTGTGGCATCGAGCGGACTGGAAGCGCACAACGGTGTTCTGGACTGTCTATTTCCTAGTTTTATCCGCTGTAAACCTGTTCCGACTGGTCTCAGGGTTCTTCCTGTTTGTCCACGGAGTGCCGTGGTGGATCGCACATAAAGTCTTCGGCGGATTATTCTATTTCGGACTTCTCTTGTGGATCATCCGCATGAAAAGCCAGTTCAGCAGACAGGCCGTGGCGTAGCGTCAGGCGCAAACGGCGATGCGTTCGCGCTTTTGGCGTCTCCTGGACAGAGGTTTGGGCTGACACAAGCCAACTTATCGGTACCAATCGCGCAGGCGACTTTCCGGTATCGCCGTTTCTATTCCCGACCAGACCAGTTCTGAATAATCGCAGCTGTCATGCGTTCGATTGTCTTGTACCTTGTGACTGCCAGCATCGCCTACTCGCAAGCGGCCCATCGCTGATCAGGCTTGAGTCACCTCTCGGAGCGAATACTGGTCTCGGTCCTGCTGAAATCCAAGATTCTCCTACGTCCTGAAATACAGCGAGGTGGCGAGGGGCTAGGATCTAAGGGGATGCCTGTCGAAACCGAAGGATTTGCTCGAGCCTTGCTGGAAGGGCATGAAAGGGTCAAGCGCCTTCTCTTTCCGCTGGTTGGGGCTTTGCTGATCGCCGGGGCCATCGCCCGGCTTACCGATCAGCCCGAGATTGCGGCGTGGCTTTGGATGGGCGGGACGGCGACCGTCCTGCTGGTGCTCCTCGTCGACGTCGTGCTGAGCCTGCGACGGGGCGAGTTCGGCCTCGATTTGATCGCAGCGCTCGCAATGGCCGGCGCGCTCGCGCTCAATGAGCATCTGGCCGGCATCATCATTGCCCTGATGTTCACGGGCGGCCAGAGCCTGGAGGACTTCGCGCAGCGGAGGGCGAGGCGCGAGATGACCGCGCTGCTCAGCCGGATGCCGCGAAGCGCTGCCCGGTACTCCGACAGCGGGTTGCAGGAGGTCCCGCTGGCCGAGCTCGCGGAGGGGGATCGGATTCTGGTGCGGCGGGGCGAGCTTGTGCCGGTGGACGGCGTGGTCGAGAGCGGTGTAGCTGTCCTCGACGAGTCCGCTTTGACAGGTGAGGCAATTCCCGTGCGCCGCCTGCCTGGATCGTCTGTCATGAGCGGCTCAACCAACGTCGGCGACGCCTTCGACATTCATGCAACCAGCACGGCTGCCGGCAGCACCTACGCCGGCATTGTCCGGCTGGTCGAAGCCGCTGAGGCAGCAAAGGCTCCCATGGTCCGGCTCGCCGACCGGTATGCGCTGCTGTTCCTCGTCGTGACACTGCTCATTGCGGGAGCAGCCTGGGCGCTCAGCACAGATCCCGTGAGAGGCCTTGCCGTGCTCGTCATCGCCACGCCGTGCCCGCTGATTCTCGCGGTACCGGTGGCGATCATCTCAGGCGTCTCCAGATGCGCGAAGAAGGGCGTCCTCGTCAAAGGCGGAGGCGCACTCGAACAGCTTGCCGGCGTCAGGACTGTTCTCTTCGACAAGACCGGAACGCTCACCGACGGTCGTGCCCGCCTTCTTGAAATCAAGTCCAGAGACGATATCGACTCGCTTGAGCTGCTGCGGCTTGCGGCGTCGCTCGATCAGAGCTCGCATCATGTGGTAGCACAGGCGTTGGTCACCGCTGCTCGCGAACGCGGTCTCCGCCTCGACACGCCGAGTAATGTCCGGGAGCAGCCCGGGTCGGGCGTCGTAGGCACGGTCGGCACGCACGAGGTGGTGGTCGGAGGGTGGCAATTTGTAAAAGCGCACGCGGCTGCCGACGCTGCCCTTGCCCGCGATGTCGAGACGTGGATCCGGCGGGACGGAACGGTCGCCGTCGTTGTGGCGGTTGACGGAAACGTGGCGGGAGTGCTCCTGCTGGCGGATCAGGTGCGGCCGGAGGCGGGCTCGGTGCTGCGGCAGTTGCGTGCCGCTTGTGTCAAACGCATTGTCCTGGTGACCGGCGATCGGGCCGATTTGGCGGAAAGCGTCGCCGCGTTTCTGGGCGTGGACGCAATCGTCAGCGAGACGAAGCCGCAGGATAAGATCGCCGTTGTTGAGGCCGAGAAACCCAACGGACCTGTTCTGATGGTGGGCGATGGAGTTAATGACGCCCCGGCGCTCGCTGCGGCTGATGTTGGCGTTGCAATGGGGGCGCGGGGGGCAGCCGCGGCCTCGGAGGCAGCGGACGCCGTCATTCTGGTCGATCGTTTGGACCGGCTTGTCAGCGCGGTTCGGATTGCTCGCCGCTCGCGCGCCATCGCTTTTCAAAGCGTGTATGTCGGCATGGGAATGTCGATGACCGGGATGATCGTAGCGGCTTTCGGTTACTTGACGCCGGTGCAAGGCGCTCTCCTGCAGGAAGCGATTGACGTGGCGGTTATCATGAATGCGCTGCGGGCGCTGGGCGGCCCGATTGGGGCGAGAAAGAAGAGCAAGTTGAGCAGGGAGGATCTCCTTGCGCTCGAATCCGAGCACCACGCGCTCGCCGGCGTTATCGATGAGATCCGAGTCGCGGCGGACCGCATACCGCAATTGCCAAAGGCGGACGTCCAGCAGGAGCTCGAGAGACTCGATCAGGCCATACGCGAACGGCTTCTTCCTCATGAACGGCGCGACGACCAGGAGGTCTACGCGCGAATTCGCCAACTGGCGGGCGAACCGGATGCGCTGGCTGGCATGAGCCGGACGCATATGGAGATCCAGCGTCAGGCTCACAACCTGACGGCCCTCCGCAAAGCCTTTACCGAGGACGGACCGAGCGATGAGCAGCGCAGGGAGGCTCAACGTCTCTTGTATGGCCTCGAAGCGATTACCCGGCTGCACTTCGCGCAGGAAGAAGAGATCTACCGGTCGCTGGAGGCGGATTGACTTTCAAGGTGCAGAATCGCCAAACCCGCCGGTAGACAATTGCTTCTTTGCGGACGCACGCGCATCCATTATGTTTGGGCATCCATCATCGCAGCGATGCTCGATTTCGCGCTCTCGCGGACCCGAGGCTCGGGTTCAGCAGCGCCGACAGTAATCGTCATATGGCCTTATTCTCCATCCTGGACCTCGCATTCGTGCCGGAGGGATCCACGCCCGCGCAAGCGTTGCGAAACACGCTCGACCTCGCGCAGCACGCCGAGCGCTGGGGCTATCATCGCTTCTGGTTAGCCGAGCATCACAACATGATCGGAATCGCCAGTTCGGCGACTGCGGTCGTGATTGGATACGTTGCGGGAGGCACGAGCACGATCCGTGTTGGCGCGGGCGGCATCATGCTGCCAAACCACGCGCCTTTGATTGTGGCGGAACAGTTCGGCACACTTGAATCGCTCTATCCGGGGCGAATCGACCTCGGTCTTGGCCGTGCGCCAGGTACCGATCAGCGCACGCTGCAGGCTCTGAGGCGCTCGCCCATCAGCGCCGAAAGGTTCCCGGAGGATGTGCTCGAATTACAGGCTCTTCTGGGTCCCGTCAAGGAAGGGCAGGCCGTTCAGGCAGTGCCAGGCTCGGGGCTCAACGTGCCGATCTGGATCCTTGGGTCGAGCCTCTTCGGCGCACAGCTTGCAGCCGAACTGGGGCTCCCGTATGCTTTTGCCTCACATTTCATGCCCGCCGCGCTGCTGCCCGCGCTCGAGACCTACCGCCGTGAGTTCAAGCCCTCAAAGCAGCTCGATTGCCCCTACACCATGGCAGGAGTTAACGTCTTTGCGGCTGAGACCGACGCAGAGGCGCGTCTGCTCTTTACCTCCGCACAGCAGCAGTTTGCCAATGTCATCCGCGGAACGCACCGGCGCCTCCCGCCGCCAATCGAAGACATCGATCGCTATTGGACACCGGCGGAAAAGGCGCAAGCGTCGGCAATGCTTGCCTGTTCGTTCGTTGGTTCTCCGGAAACTGTTCGGAGAGGACTAAGCGAATTTATCGAACGGACTGGCGTTGATGAAATCATCATCGCTTCGGCGATTTATGACCATGCGGCCCGGCTTCGCTCGTATGAAATCGTGGCCGAAATGTTCATCAAAAGAGGCTATTCCGGCCCGATGACCAGCGCTTGATGCGGCAGCGCGTCGGAACGATCAAGGTACCTGCCGCCGGAACCGGAGCGCTTGAATTACCGGACGCCCGTGATAGTCGAAGAACACTTGCCGGTCTGATACCACATAGCCGAAGGACCCAGCGACCTCGTTCAACCGCCGGTTTACCTCGGGGAACATTTCATTCCCGTCGACGAACCCAAGGAAGATGGGATCGTTTTCAAAGATCTCAGCGAGGCCTTCGGCCGGAGGAGTTGTGTGTACGGGCGTGTACCGCAATCTGATTTGTCCGGCAGTCAGGAACCGCAGGTTATCCCAGAGCCCCCAATCGTAAACATCGATGTAGGGTACATCCATCTTGTTTAAGGTCTCGGCAGCGGGGGAGATCGCTTCAGTCCAGGTAGGCTTCCCGCCGTTTCGAATCAGGTGGGACAGGTAGGTAGAGGTAACCAGCAGATTGGACGTTACGGC
>CALGAR010000097.1 GCA_937959285.1 uncultured Bryobacterales bacterium | reverse complement strand
ATGCGACGTACAGCGCCATTAAGAGCGGCGCGATGTACGCAGATTCCTTGCTCATTACGGCGAGAATCAGAAGAATCAAAGCCGTGCCGTGGGCAAAGTAGCGGCTGCGGCCGCCCCGCTCGCACCCTTCGATGAAAAGCAGGATGGCGCCGAGGGCGAAAAGCGTCGCGAGGAGATCAAAGCGGCCAGCGATCCATACCGCCGCCTCCGGGCGTGTCCCGTGAATTGCAAACAAGACCCCGGCGAAAACTGCGGACCAAAGAGAGGCGTCCAGCCGGGCTGCGAGCAGCGTAACGAGGACTGCATTTACCGTGTGCAGGGCCAACGCCGACCGGTGCCATAAGACAGGGTCGAAAGAGGCCCACCTTGCATCGATCAGCAGAGACACTGCCCCGACCGGCCGGTAGAACCCGTCGCCTCCCCCTGTCGTAAATAGCACGCGAAGGTTCTCCGTTGTCCACTGCGAGGCCAGCTGCGTCAGGATGAAATCGTCGGATAGGAACGCGACGGATTCTGATCGTGCGAGCATCGTGACGCAGATTCCGCCTACCAGGGCAACGGCTGCTGCTACTGCCGGCCAATGCGCGCCAGATGCTCCTCTCGATCTCGAAAAGCCAACCCGGGTTAACATCAGCAAGGTGACGGAAATTCCGAAGAAACTCTCGGCATTTAATGGACTGTTAACTGGAATTACAAGTGTGAAAGGACCAGCAAATGTACGAAAGGTTACGACAATTCCTGTTACTGCGACAATAAATGTCAATAGCTTCCGGAAATATGTCACTTCCAATTATTGCAACGGAACTGCGGGCGCCGCGGTGAGAAGTGGATGATTCCTCGACGGCGCTTCGGGTGTTGTCCAGCGAAAGCAAACGCAAGCAACCGAAAATCCGGTTCTGATATCCTGACTCCGTGCACGACACTTTCGAGCAATGGGAAGCCGAGGCGGCCAGGACTCAGCCCGGCTTGAGCCGGCTTCTGGCAGAACGGATGTACGCCCAGCCGCAGTACCGGCACACGTTAACCGAAATCCTGCAGCAGCCGGTCACGTGGATCGAGACGGCGAAGACTCTGATCGCGAACGAATCCCTCCTGAGCAACCTCTTGCAGCCTGCTGAAACCGTCCTGTTTACCGGATCCGGCAGCTCGGAGTATGCGGGGGATTGCGTCGTACCGGCATTGCGGGCCGAGCTGAAAAGGCCGGTCGAAACCCGCGGCGGCGGATGGCTACTGACCCAGCACCCCGATGCCTTGACGAACCGCCCCGGCCTCGTCGTCTCGCTGGCGCGGTCAGGCGACAGCCCGGAAAGCTCTGGCGTCCTGGACCTGCTGCTGAGTGCGGCGCCTTGGCTGCAGCACCTGATCATCACGTGCAATGCGAACGGGCGTCTCGCCAAAAACTATTCGGGCTACGGGCAGGTCACTCCCATCGTTCTCGATTCCAAAACGAATGATCAAAGCCTCGTCATGACGAGCAGCTTCACCAACATGGTCGTGGCGAGCCGGTTCCTCGGCTGCCTCGGCAGGGCGGAAGCATATACCCGCATGGTAGGCGCGATAGCGGAGGCCGGGCGCTCTCTCCTCGCGTCTTACTTTGACTCGCTGCAAGACCTGGCCTCCGGACCGTTCAATCGGGTTGTCTATCTCGGAACCGCTTGCCGGTTTGGGGCTGCGCGGGAAGCCGCGCTCAAGATGCTGGAGATGACGTCGGGCCGGGTTGCCACGATGGCGGAAACCTATTTGGGCCTGCGGCACGGCCCCATGTCGTTCCTGAACCGGGAAACCTTGATCGTCTGCTACCTCTCCTCGGATCCTTTGGCAGCGGCATATGAAACCGATCTGGTCGAGGAGCTGAACCGAAAGGGTTTGGGCTGGCGTAAGATTTTGGTGGGCCAGTCCGTGCCCAAGCACCTGATCCGGGAAGGCGATATGGTGGTGACTTACTTGAGCGAGACCCCGATCGAGGACAGTTTTGCTCCCGTCCTCGATGTTGTCACAGGGCAATTGCTCGCGTTTCACAGGTGCAGGCACGAAGGCTTGTCGCCTGACATGCCATCGCAGGATGGGGTAATTACCCGCGTCGTCAGCAGTTTCACTTTGCACAGGAGAGCAGAAGGAAGATCCGTTCAATGAAGATTCTGGTGATTGGGGAGTTAAATCCCGATCTGGTTCTCAAAAACTACACCGCCTTCCCGACTCTGGGGACGGAGGTCCTTGTCGAGGACCTGGTGCTCGCGCTCGGAAGCGCATCCGCCATTTGCGCCGCCGGTCTGGCCCGGTTAGGCAACGAAGTGTCGTTCGCCGGCAAGGTGGGCACGGATACGTACGGAGATTTCTGCGTCCAGGCAATCAGAGAGCTGGGCGTCGATACAAGCCGGATCTTGCGCGATCCGAACGTCAAGACCGGGCTTACGGTCTCCATCAGCTGCGCGCGGGATCGGGCTCTTGTGACGTATCTCGGAGCAATCGGCTCCTTTTCGGTTAAGGATCTTCCACAGAATGTGCTGGAAGGCTTCGAGCACCTGCACATTTCGTCCTACTTCCTTCAGCAAAGCCTGCGCCCTTCGGTCCGGCAGCTTTTTGAAGAGGCGCACAAGCGAGGAATGACCACATCCCTGGACCCCGGCTTCGACCCTGCGGAACAGTGGTCCACGGATTTGATTGATACCTTGCAAGAGGTGGACGTTTTCCTTCCGAACGAAGTCGAACTGCGGGCGATCAGCGGCGTTGACGATGTGGAAGCGGCACTGCGAAAACTGCAAAATGGCCGGACGCTGACTGTCGCCAAGCTCGGAGGAGACGGATGCGCAGCGCTCAAGGAAGGCGCTCTCCTGCGCGTTCCGGTTTATCCTGTCAGGCCGGTGGATACGACGGGAGCCGGCGACTCCTTCAACGCAGGTTTCCTTCATGCGTGGCTGCGCAGGAATTCGCTCGAGCGCTCGATGCGTTTCGCCAGCATTTGCGGCGCGCTTTCCACCCTTGGCGTTGGCGGGACAGGATCGCAGGCGACGGCGGCGGAGGTGGAAGAACGGCTACAAGAGACAACAGGAGGGCACCGTGACTCGATGGAGTCGTAGACGCTTGCTGGGGGTCATGGCCCTGACCCCTCTGGGGATGGCGGCGCAAACGGAACGAAAGGGCAAGCCGCTCGACCTCGCGGACTATCAGCCCAGGAGCATGCTTTCCGTTCCGGAGCACCACGTTGAGAAGGCGCGGTTTCCGGTGATCGATATTCACACCCATCTTTCCTGGTCGAAAGAGGAAACCAATCGCTACCTGGCTTCTCCCGCTGAGCTGCTGGCTGTGATGGATCGCCGCAATCTGCGCACGATGGTGAACCTCACAGGCGGCCGCGGCGCGGGGCTGCGCGAGGCGGTGGAGAAGTTCGACAAGGCGCATCCCGGACGATTCCTTACGTTTACAGAGCCGTGGTGGACCCGCGCAGAAGAGCCGGGGTACCCGAAGTTGCAAGCTGACCTGATCCAGCAGGCGGTGCGTGACGGTGCTCGCGGGGTCAAGGTTCTCAAGACGCTGGGCCTGTTTCTGCGAGGCAAGGACAACAAGCTGGTGCGCGTGGATGATCCCCGGTTCGATCCGATGTGGGAAACCTGCGGAGGGCTCAACATCCCTGTCGCCATCCACGTCTCCGACCCTGTCGCCTTCTTCGAACCGATCGATCGCTTCAACGAGCGCTTCGAGGAGCTCAACAATCATCCGGACTGGTCATTCTACGGCAAGGACTTCCCGAGTAACGCGGAGCTGCTCGAAATGCGGGACCGCGTCTTCGCGCGTCATCCGAAGACGAAGTTTATCGTTCTGCACGTCGGGAACTTCGCCGAGAACCTGGCGCGCGTCAGCGCGATGCTGGACAAGTTCCCCAACACGTTTGTGGAAATCGGCGCTCGCATCGGCGAACTGGGCCGGCAGCCGCGCACGGCGCGAAAGTTTTTTGATAGATACCAGGACAGGATTCTCTTCGGCACGGACGCGGTTCCCAACGGCTACGAAACGCCGCAGCAGGTCTTCAACGACGAGCTTTACAAGATCTACTACCGCTTCCTGGAAACCGAAGACGAGTACTTCGATTATGCGCCTGCTCCGGTGCCTCCGCAGGGGCGCTGGCGAATCTATGGGCTCGGCTTGCCCGAGCAGATTCTGCGCAAGGTGTACTACCAGAATGCCGAGCGTGTCTTGAGATTCAAGATATGAAGAAACTCCTCGTCATGTTTGCGCTTGCCTTTGCGGCGGCCCAGGCAGCCGGCCCGTCGTATACCGCCCACAGAACCACAGCCTCAAAAGCGTCGCTGCTCGCGGCGGACCAGGCATCCTGGAAGCCGGCACAGGTGATTACCTGGGGGCCTGCGCCCTACCAGACGAGCTTCCGCGCCTTGTGGAACGAGACTGGACTCTATGTGCGCTTCGACTCGGATGACACGAATCCGTGGAGCACGATGACGAAGCGCGACGATCACCTGTGGGAAGAGGAGGTTGTCGAGATCTTTCTCGATATCACTGGCAAGGGCTATGACTATGCCGAGTTCGAGGTGAATCCCGCAAACGTGATCTGCGACGTGCGCATGGCCCGGCCTGCGCCGAATCCATCGAGCGACCTGACGTGGAATATGGAAAACCTGGAGAGCAACGTCATCCGCAATGAGAAGGGCTGGGTGGCTCTCCTGTATCTTCCGTGGGATGGGTTCAAGACGCTGCCTGGAGTCACCGCCTCCCATGTTCCCCCAAAGCCAGGCAAAGCGTGGAGGTTTAACGTATTCCGGATTAAGCGCCCGAACGGCCCGAAGGATCCAGAAACAGGGGCCATCTTTGCCGCGTGGTCTCCAACCGGGCAAAGATCGTTTCACGTACCGGCGGCTTTCCGCGAGTTCGTGTTTCGGCCGTAGCTAAACCACGACCAGTTCAACACCTTTTGCCTTCACGGCATCCTGCATCTCTGCGGTGATCCGGTTATCGGTGATAACCCGATGCACGGCGTCGAGCTTTGCGATGAGGGAAAGACTTCGCCGGCCGAATTTACTGGCGTCGGCAACTACAGTGACCTCGTTCGAGACCCGGATCATCATTGAGTTCAGCTGAGCTTCGAGGACATCGGGCGTGGATAGCCCGTCGTCCGGATGCAGCCCGTCTACGGCGAGGAAACAGTGATCGGCGTGCAGGTCGCGCAGCATGCTCTCTGCTTGAGGGCCGACGAAAGAATTGGAGAGATGGCGGAGGATCCCGCCGATCATGATCAGCGAGACGCTGGGGCAGTCCGAGAGCTCGACGGCGATATTCAGGGCGTTTGTGATCACGGTCAGCGGGCGTACGTTCAATCGCTTGATGTGGCGCGCCACCTGAACGGTGGTGGTGCCTGAATCGAGCAGGATCGTCTGATTGGGCTTGATTCGCTGCGCCGCGGCGAGGCCGATGCGTGCCTTCTCCGCCTGGTGCAATGTTTCTTTGAACTTGAGAGGGTAATCCTCCATCGCGCTCAACTGCCGGACCGCTCCGCCGTGCGAACGCACTAGCGCCCCGGCTCGCGAGAGGGCATCCAGATCTGCTCGTACGGTGACTGCCGACACGCGCAGATGCTCGGACAGTTGCTCAACTGTGACGCGGCCGTGCTTTTCGAGGAGCTGGAGGATGGTCCTGCGGCGTTCTTCTGCCAGCAGGCGGTTGGCTCGTACGTCGGTTGCCTTCGTGATTGCCCCCACACTCAAATAGAACGCCGAAAAAGGAACGAAGTCAATCGATGGGAACGCTTTCTGTTCCTATTGTTTTTCTTTCTTTGCTTTTCTGGGTGGGAAATGTGTGCCAAACTGCTTTGACAGGGGTAGCGCCGTCTGCAGCCGGCGGCGAAATTCCCGCGGGATCTTCATGAAACTCTGGCTTGTCTATGCCCTGATCACAACGCTCTTTTGGGGCGTCTGGGGCGCTCTGATCGAAGTACCTGAGAAGGCCGGCTTCCCTGCAACGCTCGGCTATTCGGTTTGGGCCCTCACGATGATTCCTTGCGCTCTTGTTGCGCTCCGTGTTGGCAAGTGGCATCTCGACCGCGATCTCCGCTCGGTCATGCTCGGGTCAGCGGTCGGTTTCCTCGGAGCGGGAGGTCAGCTACTGCTTTTCGAAGCGTTGCGCTCAGGTCCGGCTTATCTCGTCTTTCCGATCGTATCTCTCTATCCGGTGCTCACCATTATTCTCTCGGTCACGTTTCTGAAGGAACGAGCTTCGCGGCGCGGTTGGGCGGGGATTGCAGTGGCTTTGCCAGCGATCGTGCTCCTGTCCTATCAGCCGCCATCGGAGAGCGGGGGAAGCGCCGCAGTGTGGCTGCCGATGGCCGTGCTCGTCTTCGTGATGTGGGGGATTCAGGCCTTCTTCATGAAGTCCGCCAACAAGACCATGACGGCGGAGAGCATCTTCTTTTACATGGCTGCAACCGGTGTCGCTCTGATCCCTGTTGCCCTTGCGATGACCGATTTTCAAGCCCCAATCAATTGGGGATTCAAAGGGCCCGGTGCAGCCGCATTGATCCAGGTGCTGAACTCGATTGGCGCTCTGACGCTGGTTTACGCCGTCCGGTACGGGCAAGCAATTATTGTGGTCCCGATGACCTCGCTTGCTCCGATGCTCACCATCCTGATTTCGCTCGTTCTCTACCAGGTGATTCCCGGTCCGATCCTGGTAACAGGCATGGTGCTGGCCCTGATAGCGATCGTGCTTATGGCGGAGTAGCCTCCCAAGGCAACGAGTGCTTTCGATTGCCTTCGTTTACTTTTTCATGAGAGAATTCCGTCTTGCTGAAGACGGCGCAGGCAGAAAGTCCTTACTCGCGGCTCCGATGGCCGATTGTCGGTCTCCTGTTCGCCTCCACCGTAATCAACTACATTGACCGTCAAAGCCTCGCTGTTCTCGCGCCACATCTAAAGGACCTTCAAGGCTGGTCAAACGAGCAGTTCGCTTACGTAGTGATCGCCTTTCGGTTGGCCTACGCCGTAGGGCAGCCGCTGATGGGCCGCCTGCTTGATCGCGTCGGTAGTGTCGCCGGGTTGACCTTCTCGGTGTTCTGGTATTCGACCGCCGCGGTTTTGACGCCTCTGGCTCAAGGGTTGTGGTCGCTTTGCGGCTTCCGGTTTCTGCTGGGTATCGGCGAGGCAGGGAACTGGCCCGGTGCGGCAAAAGTGGTCGCTGAGCGGTTTCCGCCGAAGGAGCGAGCCCTGGGCGTTGCAATTTACGACAGCGGATCTGCGGTCGGTGCTGCAATTGCTCCGTTTCTCGTTCTCGGGTTACTGCATTTCACGGGCAGCTGGCGTGCCGCCCTTGCCATCCCGGGTATTCTGGGATTCCTCTGGATCCTCTGCTGGCGGCGGGTGGCTGGCCGAGCACCGGTTCCGGCTGTGGCGGAAGACACAATTGCCATCAATCGGCCCGCACCCTTACGGCAACTGCTGCAGCGCAGCGACACTTGGGGCATCATGCTGGGCCGAACACTCACCGATCCTGTCTGGTTCTTCGTTACCGACTGGTTTGCCATTTACCTTGTTTCCAAGCAAATTCGCCTGGAGGAAGGTGTTCTTGCCTTCTGGATTCCGTTTCTTGCAGCGGATGCGGGCAACTTTCTGGGCGGCGGCATCTCCAGCTTTCTTGTTGGCCGCGGTTGGGATCCTGTCACTGCGCGAAAAGCGGTAATCTGCGTGACCGGTTTGGGCATGACGTCGATTGGCCTTGCCATATTCACTTCGAATCTGCTGGTTCTGGCCGGCCTGTTCAGCTTGGCAACGTGCTGCTATGCGGCCTGGTCGACAATGGCTCTGACACTACCAGCTGACATCTACCCCGGGAACGCGGTCGCGTCGGTGAGCGGACTTGGCGGGGCTTTGAGCGGTGCCGGAACAATGCTGGCCACATTCCTCATCGGCCGGATCTCAGACCGATATTCCTTTGAACCCGTTCTGGTAGCGGCCAGTCTGATACCGCTCGTAGCGACGTCTGTTGTCATGCTTTTGGTAAGAAATCGGAAGGGAGCTGTAGTGAATGTCTGATCTCCGTGGGACTGCCCTCATCGCACACGGCGGCGGTCCGACGGCTGTGATTAATGCCAGTCTTGCAGGGGCAATCGAACAATGCCGGCGCGAACCGCAGATCACGAATCTCCTGGGCGCGCGATTCGGCGTTCGCGGTCTGCTGTCGGACGATCTGATCGACCTCAATGCGCTCGACGAGGATACTGTCGATGCCTTGCGTATCACGCCAGGTTCTGCCTTGGGGAGCAGCAGGCTGGAAATCCGTGATGAAGGCTTCGAGCAGTTATTCCGTCTGTTCGAGCGTCACAATGTCCGCTTCTTTTTCTATACGGGCGGAAACGGATCGATGGAGACTGCGATGCAGATCCATCGGCTGGCAGTGGAGCGGGGCTACGAGCTGAGCGTCATAGGAATCCCCAAAACCATCGACAACGACTTGAGCGTCACGGACCATTCGCCGGGGCATGCCTCTTGCGCGCGCTTCTTTGCGCACGCCGTTCGGGATATCGGTGAAGACAACCGGTCCCTGCCGTCGCCCGTGTGCGTTGTCGAATCCTTGGGCCGGAATGCCGGATGGGTGGCTGCGTCCACTGCGCTGGCCCGGCACTACGAGGACGACGCGCCGCATCTCATCTACTTTCCGGAAAGGCCGGTCAACGAGGATACACTGATGGCCCAGGTCGAAGCAGTGTACCGCAGGCTGGGACGTGTTGTGTTGGTCGCTTGCGAAGGGCAGATGAACGATCGAGGCGAACCGTTCGGCGCCGATGTGGATCGGGCCGACAGCCCTGTCCACCGCTTGCCATCCAACCTGGGGCACAGTCTCGCGCGTCTGATTTCCGCCCGGACCGGACTGCGTGCGCGCGCCGAAAAGCCCGGTCTGTTAGGGCGATCCTGTGCGCTGCTTGTCTCCGAAGTCGATCGCGCGGAGGCATTCGAGTGCGGAAGGAGCGCGGTACGGGCTGCAGTTCAAGGCAACTCCGGCTACATGGTGGCGATTCGCCGCGATTCGGATCATCCCTACCGGAGCTCGACATTTCTTGTTCCGCTTGAGCAGGTTGCGCGCCGGGAGCGTTTGTTTCCGCAGGAATGGATCACGGCGGACGGCTGCGACGTGAAGCCGGCTTACCTGGACTATATCCGGCCGCTCGTCGGCGAGGTCCGGCCGCATGTGAGGATCGCCAGTCGGAGTGTGGAAGGAAGCAGAACAGCGCGGTAGGAGGAAAGAAATCGTGGCAAACACCGGCTTATCCAGAAGGTCCGTTATCAGGGGCGGGGCAGCGCTGCTGTCGTTGCCTGCGCTGGGCCAGCAGGTTTCGCGAGTCGAGTATCGCGACTATGCACGCTGCCTTCCCGACCACCTGCGCATGCTCGCTCGGGAAGCGTACGAGCGGCGATCGGCGGTAATTCGCGGGCTCACGACGGAAGCAGCGATTCGAGAGCGCCAGCAGTGGGTGAGGCGGACGTTCTGGGAACTGGTAGGCGGCGAACTCCAGAGGACGCCGTTGAATGCTCGGACGACGAGTTCGTTTGAGCACGACGGAGTTCGGGTGGAGTGTGTTGTCTATGAGACGCAGCCGCGGCTCCACGTCTCGGCCAATCTTTACATCCCCACAACCGGCAAGCCGCCATATCCGGGAGTCCTCTTCCAGGCCGGGCACTCGACTGACGGCAAGGCCTATCCGCTGTACCAGATCTGCTGCCAGGGATTGGCGCGGCTTGGGTTTGTGGTATTGGCCTTCGACCCGATGGGGCAAGGTGAGCGCACCTATTACCCAGGGAATGTTCCATCCCGAACCCGGCTGCCTGGAGGCGCCGACGATGAGCATACTCTCCCTGGCAAGCAAATGCTGCTGGTCGGCGACACTGCCACGCGCCTGCAAACGTGGGACGCCGTCCGCAGCCTGGATTACCTCGCAGCACATCCTCTCGTAGACTCCCGAAGACTCGCTTCAACGGGACAGTCCGGCGGTGGGACCAACACGATGCTGCTTGCGGCAGTGGACGACCGGCTGGCCGCAGCCGCGATCGCCTGTCCCAATACCGAAAACGTGGCCGCACGAAACTTCATTCCTCCAGGCGCTACGGACGACGCCGAGCAGAATTTCATCGGTTCCGGTCCGGTCGGGTTCGACCGTTGGGATCTGCTTTACCCGATGGCTCCGAAGCCGCTCTTAGTGCTCGTGAGCGCTAAGGACTTTGCTGGGACGTATTCTCCGAACTACATGGAGAATGGCCGTGAGGAATATCAGCGCCTGAGTGCAGTCTATGCACGGCTCGGTTACCCGGACCGCATCGGCTGGTATGAGACGCCGTTGCCGCACGGGCTGTCTTATGACCTGCGTCTGCAAATCTATAACTGGATGAGCCGCTGGCTGCTCGATCGTCCTCAAGCCATTACCCAGGAGCCGGTCATCAAACCGATCCCGGAAGAGCGGCTGCGGGTCACGAAGCAGGGAAATGTTGTTGTGGCGTTCGGTGGGCTTACGCCGGCAGCTCTCACTCGCAAGGGATGGAGCGCACAGTCTGCGCGAGGATCATCTCTTGAGCGGGTGCTTCAGCCGCACAAGCCAGACCCGCAGCTCAAAGCCACTGTCGTGGGGCGGATCAGCTACCGTACGGCGGCCTTAGAGGCCATCGAGGTCCAATCAGCGCCTAACGTTTTTCTGCCAGCCTGGCTTTATCTGCCGGCCGGACGCACCGCGCGCCAGACGCTTTTGGTGCTTGATTCGGCAGGGCGGCAGAGCTGGAGAGAAGGCGAGCTGCTTCACCGTCTTGCGGAGTCAGGATTTGCCGTCTGCGCTGCCGATATCCGCGGCTTCGGGGATCTTGCGCCGGAACTGACGTCCGGCGCCGCCCGCTACGCTCGCTCTCATTCGACGGAACAGCACTATGCCTGGGCTTCGCTAATCCTCGGTGAGCCGCTGGCCGCGCAGCGCGTCACCGACATTCTGTCGCTTGTCCAGGCACTTGCTTCGCGGGAGGACTTGCGAACTGCTCCGATCGCTGTTGCCGCTCGAGGCCTCCTCACCACCCCAGCGCTGTTTGCCGCAGCCTTCGACACGCGCATCCGCGCACTCCTGCTATCCGGCGGACTCATCTCGTTCCAGGAGATTTTCGAAGCGGATCAGTTTGCGGCAGGGGGATACTTTGCGCCGCCCCAGGAGGCGAATCTGGACGTCTTTGGTAGTTTCGTTCCAAAGCTGCTGAATCATACAGACCTGCCTGCCATTGCGGGATCTCTTGCGCCAAGGCGAGTCGTGATTGCGGGGCCACGATCGGCGTCCGGATCAGTGATGGAGCCGGCGGCGGCGCACGCAATCTTTCGTACAGCGGCGAATGTAAAACTGCTGCCGAAGCCAGCATGGGACTTTGCGGTCCTCAGCAGCCTGGCAGACCTTTGACTGGACAGCAAGCCGAGCCGCGTTCTAAGCGTGCTGCCTGGATACCCACTCTGCGGCCTTTTGGCGGTCTTTCGATCCGAAGACTTTCACTTCGATTTGGGGGAATAACCTCGAGGTCCAACCGGCGACGGCACGAATCCAAAACTTGTCTGAAATGACCGCCATACGATCGAAGCGGTTCAGCTCCGCCAGTTTGCTGAATCCATAGCGAACGCGTTTGGTCAGTGCTTCTCCTGTGACGTCGCCGAGTCCCGTCACATCGGAGTAGACCGAGACCTTACCCTCTCCCTTCAATCTGTTCTCCAGCTCGGCGATGATTTTGTCCATGTCTTCTTCGGTGAGTACTCCCGATAGACGGAAAGCAGCAACGTGATTGATCGAGGGAAGAAGTTCAACCATCTCGTCTCCCTACAGCCTTGGGATGCCGGCAGCGGGGAGATTCAATCTGAATTTTGCCTTCTGCCGGTTCTCCGCTGCTGCGGCGAGCTGGCTAACGCTGCTTTCCGTTCGGCTGGCCTTTCGTGTAGCGCTCCAGGTTGAGCAGGAGTTCGTCCCGGCCGTATACAACATGTGCGCGCATTGCCTCCTGCGCAGCGTACGCATCGTCTCCTACCAGCGCCTCTGCCAGCCGCCGGTGGTGGTCCTCGGGAGATTGCGCCCTCCTCCGGTTGAGGCAAGCGTGAAAGGAGATGAGATGAATGTCTCATGGCCCTCCTGGTCGGCGGTAAGCTCCGGAAGGCGACTTCCGGAGTAGACAG
>CALGAR010000096.1 GCA_937959285.1 uncultured Bryobacterales bacterium | reverse complement strand
ATCATGGAAAAGCTGAACCTTCACAGCTCCGGAGAGCTGGTCCGGTTTGCGATCAGAAACGGCTTGATCGATTAGCCTCGCTCCCGGCAGTTGCAGCTTCCAGGCGGCCTTGGTCCGCCTTCGCCGGGTCTCCACCGCTTTGCGGCATTCCGCGTGAAGCGGCCACTAGCTGAACAAATCAATGCCAGCCTGGCGAGGCTCGGTAGAATGAAGTTGTGTTTCCTCGCAATTCCAGTCTGCACTTATTCACACTGATCTTGTTTGTTACCGCTTCGGGAGCCGCGCACGCATCGAAAGATGCCAAGCCCCTCGCCCTGGACGATCTCGTGAAACGGATACGCGAGGAGCTGCAGCCCGCAAAAGCGATGGACTACATGCGGTCTGTTTATGCCACGGACCGCTTTTTTACCTTTCCGTACTTCGAAAAAACGGCGCAATACCTCAGCAACACGATGAAGAGCATCGGCCTGGAGCAGGTCGAGATCGTGCATCCTCCCGCCGATGGTGAAACGCAGTACGGCTACTGGACAATGCCTCTTGCCTGGGATGCCAAGTCAGCCAGGCTGGAAATCATAAGCCCGGGCGTCGCGCCGGAGCAGCGAGTATTGGCCGATTACGAGCAGACGCCGGCGTCTCTGGGCATGTGGAGCGGACCAACACCGCCCGAAGGAATTGAGGCAGAGATCGTCTTCGTGAGTCGGGAAAAGCTGCGCAACCTGGAGAAGCTCGATTTGCGCGGCAAGATCGCGCTGATGGACGTGAATCCCGCGGGTTATAAGTGGCTGCTGGCAAAGACCAATGCCGTAGGGGCGATCAACGCATTTACTGAGAATCCAAACCTGGAAGACGACCGGCAGTGGATCAACGCTTGGGGCGACAACGGCTGGGCATATACAAAAAGCAGCACTCCTCTCCTGTCGTTCTCCATCACGCCGCGCCAGTTCAAGTTTCTTCTCAATCTGCTGAAGAGCGGCGCGGTGCGCGTGAAAGCGACGGTGGACACGCGGTACTACAAGGGGTCCTACCCGTATGTCACAGGTGTGATCCCAGGAACCGGACCCGAAGAAGTCCTGACGCTGGCACATACATCGGAGCAGGGAGCGCAGGATAATGCGACAGGCGTGGCGGCTGCGCTCGAATCGCTGGGCACACTTAACCGGCTGATCGCCGCGGGGAAGCTGCCGAGACCCCGTCGAAGCATCCGGGTCCTGCTGATGGGCGAAATGTATGGATCCATGCATTACGTCGCATCCAACCCGAGCCGTATTAAAAAGACGATGGCCGCCTTCTGTGTTGACACGCCGGCCGCCTCGTACGAGCTTGCAGGAACGGAGTATTCCTTCCATCTGAATCCGCATGTATCCAAAGACTTCACCGACGCCTTCATCCTGAAGCTGGCCTCCACCTATTTCCCGACGGTGAAGCGCCCGTGGCATGAGAAGCGATTCGCGACGGGCACCGACACCTACCTCGCGGAGCCGATGGTTGGTATCCCGACCGTCTGGAGTTATAGCGGGAGCGGAGTGGAGACTCATCACAACAGCGCGGACACGCCGGATCGCGTCGATCCCCGTTCCCTGCGCGATCTCTCTGTCGTCGTCGCTTCCTTCCTCTACTACATCGCAAACGCAGAGGAGCCGGAAGCTGTTTGGCTCGCTGCTTTGAGCGAGACCCGGGGATATGGAGAGATCCTGAAGCAGGCGGCAGCGGCACTCGATTCGATCGATAAGGCAAGGGACCTACAAACTCTGTCATCAATCCTCGCGGATGGAGAGGACCGTATTGCCTATGCAGTCGACCGGGAACGGCAGGCAGTAACGAGTGTGCTCCGGCTTGTACCGGAGTCCCGCAGGACAGCGGTAGCAGAGCTCTTACAGCCAATGGTCGAACGTCTGAAGGACTTCGCAGAAACTCAGCGTCAGCGATGCAACACGGTCGCGAATCGTCGCGCTCAAATCCTTGGATATACGGGCGAGCTCAAACCAATACGACGCGTTCGCCCCGATCAAGCCGAAGCCGCGAAGATTGTGGTCAAACGGAAGCGTTTTGGAACGCTGCCGCTCGATGACCTGCCCCGCGAGAAATGGGAGGGCCAGCCGTCCGGCGCCTGGGCGACCGTGCCAACAATCGCGTTGTATTGGTGCGACGGAAAACGGAACCTCGCCGAAGTGATCCACCTTACCGAGATGGAGCTTGGGCCGACGACCTTCAACTTCGTTGCCTACTTCCGTTTCCTCGAGAAGCACGGCTACGTGGAGTTCGTAAGGTAAAGCGCGAGGCTCGTCCGAGCGCTATGGTACGGATTCGAACGTGACCGACTCGTTGTGGACATCCTGACCAGTCCAAATTACGTAGCTGTATTCCTTTGTGGAAGCGTCGACGAGCTCATGGTGCTGCCGCACGCTTCCCTGCTCCCGCCAAGTGTGCGTGATCTTAAGTCTCCCTTTTGGCGTAGTCCCGGCAGTCAAAGCTGCGAGACGCACGTTATCCAGACAAGGTCCCGTGCTGCGAAAGCGGACGTATACGCTCTTGACGCCTTGAGGCAGCTCCCGAACTGAAGCGAACGCTTCAGGCCAGTTCAGGACGCGATCAATCGGATCGTTGTCGCGCCACTCTGGCTTAGTTGGGTAAGTCCACAACGTCCGCCAAGGTCCGCTGCGGGAAAGTGCCCATTCGATCGAAGTCGTTCCCGGCTTGGTCCGAACAGAAGTACGGCGCGTTTCGGCCGTGAGTTTGTCAGGAGCGAGCCCTCCAGTCACATGGATGAACCTGGCGCCGGCATCGAACCCAAGAAGCGACTTGCCGCCGGCGCTCAGTTCAATCACAGTCTCGCCTCCGCCATCTTTCGGTCGCAGCATCTCCTGTCCCTGCTCCTCGACGAGCTCAAGGCCGTCAGAGGCCAGCCGCCGGAGGGCAGGACGCAATGCAACTCTCTCTTGCTGCAGTCCAGAACGATAGACCAGTTCGTTGCTTCCAGGCTGAAGCGCCGGCAGCGTGCGCGGATTCAGCTGGAATCGGGTCACGAGCTTGAGTGCATGGATCGGGACGTTTCCGCGCCGGGTAATTCGCACCTTGTACCCATAATGACCGGTCACAGCGGTGAGGCGGCCATTCGCGCTGCGGACGATGGTCGCGGGCTCCACGTTCCATTCGCCTTCGTAAGGTCCGGTTTGCTCCCCTGCCAGCTTCCACTCCTCGCCGTCCACAGACGTTTCGACCACGACAGAATCGTTCTGTGATGGCAAATTCAGCCTTACGAGAAAGTGCGCGTCGATGATTACCCAGGGACTGGGCATATCGAACTGCAGGACTCGTTCGGAGCCAATCTCCGGCGGCGTATACTCAATGCGCCCTGTTCCCCATAGCCGGTTATCCTTCTGGCTCCGCGGCCCGTCCATGGTACGGATCTTGTACCTTGCGATCTCGCGCGGAAATTCGCTCCATGCGCGCCCGTCGAAGACATAGGGCAAGTAATACAAAGTAGGCTCTTCCGGCGCGAAGTAGTGAATCAGCTTCTCTCCCGGTCTGAGGACATAGCTCATATCGTGGCCGAGGGAGTAGCGCGTGTAGGGAAAGAGGAAGTTATCGTCGGTTGTGGTAAATAGGGACGCTAGACCCTTCATCGCACCGGCCCGGACGTCAGCGGGATACCACGGAGTGTCTACAACGCCGGGACGGACAGATTTTGGCCCGCTCATCTTGCCGAGAATAATGCTGGGATCCCGTTCGAGCTGGCGCACGGAAACGACCGGCTTTCCACGGAACGGCCCGTCACCCGCGACGTTATAGCCCATCATGTCGGAATCAAAGTAATGCCATGCTCCGTCGTAGTAGACTTCCGCGACGGTATGCCCCGTGAGAAACCACACTCGCGCGTCCTCGAAGCCTCCCGCTTCAAACACGGCTTCGAGCAGAGGAGCGATGTGGTAGCAGAGACCGAAGCCGTAGCTGTTCAGCAGCTTGATCGGGTCCAGCACTTCCCCGGTTGGCTCCTCGTAAGCCCAGCCAGCGATGTGATACCAAAATCCGGGCCTTACGAAACGTCCGTCAGTCAGGAAGAAGCGCCAGATGGCCTCGGCGCGTTCTCGTGCGGTCTTGGCATTGGCGTTCCGGTAAATCGCTTCCGTAAACCGTTTGAGATCCGTTGAGTCCGGCTGGTCTTTAAGTAGAACGGAGGGTGAGTACACCTGGGCGGCGAGAGTGCCCGCCAAAATAAACGTCAGCAGCAGCGTAACTCTTCTCACTTCACATTTCCGTGGGGGTCGTCGACAAGCTGCTTGACCACTTCCACCAAACCAACCACATCACCCAGGCTGTTCGATACCGGCGCGAGCACTGAGATGAAATTGGGCTTCTGCATCACGGTTTTCCGCTTGCCCGTTGTCAGCACTTCCTTCATTTCCGGCGGCATTGGCTGGTGAAGATCTCCCCACGTCCAGAACTGGCTGATCTCATTTACATTACGGATCATGACCTGAATCCGCGAGGGGTCGCCCGGAACGGGCATCCAAAGGTTGACGTCAGTATGGGGCGGACCCAGACGCCCGAGCCGGATCAGGGTCTTCTTGATCTGAATGTAGGCGTCGTGGTTGACGTCAAAATTGTCGGAGGCTGCCCACTGATCGCGCGGATCTACCTTCAGAAGGTGCTGAGCCGCCCGCGGCGTAAGAATACGCTCGCAAACATCTCCATCGACCATCACAGAAGCAACTCGCGCCACCTGATCGAGTTCTTCCGCTGTTTTCGTCTGCCCCGAAGCATAGCAAGCTGCGCAAATCCAGAAGGTAAGAAGCAACCGGGCCTTCATGCCTCACCTCCGGCAATCTTCAAAACATACTCGCGCACCCGCTGCCAGGCAGATGCGTCCTTAGGTCGCTGGACCTTCCTGTGATCTTTCAAAGCGTCGCCAATGTCGGCGTTGTTCCAGTCTTGCGGCGGACGGTTCAGCAGAGGGCTGTTCCGGGTCCACCAATCATTCGGCTTTGTTCCGTTATAGAGCCGTGTCAACTCCTCCCGATCCACCCGGTCCTTAACCGCTTCCAGCAGATTCAGGTCCTGCACGCAGTTGCGCTGAATCTTCAGGCGAATGCCGGGTATCGGCTCATTGATTCCGAATCGAGTGCCCGGATATACGAGCGCTGTGGCCCCCCCTGTGAATTGAAACCACGGGTCGTCGCCAGGAGAGACAGCCAGCCAGTGGACGAATCCGGAAGCGCCGTACAGCCACGCTTTCAGCAGCTCGGAAGTAATCGCTGCCGAGTTGTCGTTGACTCTTGGCGGGCTTCCGTATGTCCACAAGATCTCGCCCCTGCTGCGGATCAGCTTAGGCGCCCAATCGTAGAGACTAAGCATGCCGCTTCCTGCGACCCAAAAGTTGATGACGCCTTCGAGCTCCTTGAACTGCTGGGCCATCGTCCAGCTCGTGTCCGTACGAAAGACCCATTTGACAGGGGAGTCGGCGGGAATGGCCTTCTTCATTAACCGCCCATACTCCACGAAGTAGCGGTTGTCTTCCGGGAAGCGGGTCTCGTCGCCGTCCCAGGGGAACGCCTTGTACCGCTTCTTGTGATTAAAGAAAAGCTCGAACCGGGTCTGAGTCCAATTCTTCTCGCGGAAATGCTGCTCCATTTCGCGCACGACGTTGACGAACTCAGTTTCATAGCCCTTCTCGTTCCACCATAGAAACGAGGCGGGCCACTCCGGATTAATTGGCAAGTAGACGAATGGGATCGGACGCGGACCACGGCGAGTGTTCGCAAATGCGGTTCCGTCGAGCAGCGGCCCGTAGTGCCGGTCGTACAGGTCCCAGCTCTTGATCCTGCGAGTCCGCCCGCTGCCGGTCAACTCCGGCGCAAACTCGGGGGCTACCTTTCCCCCGTGTCCGTAGCCGAGCTGATGAAAGGTTCCCCGGTGCTCGTAGAAGATTCGATGGTAGGCATGAATCAGGCGGAACAAATCTTCCGACTTCGGGTACTGCGCGTTCAGCCAGAATGTGCCGTACGAATTGTGATCGGGAATCACCACGTCGTCAGCAGGCACGATCGCAGACAGTACGCGGATTCGGAGTGGTAGCGTGGACGTCCTGCCGGAGGCCCTCAGCACGACCTTGCCATCATAGACGCCCGGCTTTGCCTCCTTCGGGATCCAGATATCGAGCCAGAACGCCTGAGTGCGCTGATTCTCGATCTTGTTCTCGGGGTCGGGCAGTACGGACGAGTAGGGCATCTTGACCGGGATCAGCGCGTCCGGATACCACTCCTTCCTTGAAGGCATGAAGTGGAACCATTCGCGGAACAGCTCCAGCTCAAGGCCCTGAAGCTCTGCTGTCAACGTGAACTGGCGTCCGGCTTGGGGACTCACGAGGATGTGGCACGATACGTAGCCATCCCTCGCCCCGCTGAGCTCGATGCGGGTCTCGCGCGCCTGCCCCGGACCGTCCGCCCGGACAATGCCTCCGAATGGATCCGGCCGGAGATGTTCGGGGAGCCAGCGCAAGTCAGCCGCTGCACTCGCAAGCAGCGGCATTAACAACAGGGATAACAGGATCCTAGCGGACATCGATTGTCGCCTCTTTCGTCTGACCGGAAAGGACATCGGTCACCCGAACCGTCCAGCGCCCGGCTGGGTCGTTCGTGGCAAGCGGAATGAGACGGCCTGCCACTCCCTTCGCCGCAAGGACGTTGCCGGAATAATGGCTCACCTTCTGACCGTCCGGCCCGAAACACTCGAAGCGTAGCACGTGCTTGTCCGCAAGGGATTCGCTCGAAAGGCGCATCCCGACAAAGACATTCTCGCCACGAGCGGAGCGGGCCGGCGCCGATATCTCCAGTTCCGGAATCGGCATGGGTGAAACCGCGATGAGAGTGGGTTCAAATGGATCAACCGTCACCACGATTCGCGACTGCTTGCCCAACGACTTTCCGGTGCGCACATCGATCGCGAACATCTCTGTGGGAAGCGTGAGTGTAACTTCCTTCGGTTTCTCAAAGCGTTCATTCGACTTGAACTCGGGAGGCCCAAGTTCATTGACACGCAGCTGCGGGTTGGTGTGAAGCCCCAGAATCGTGACGCCGCCATTCCGGAACCGATGCAGCTCAATCCCGACAGGAGGCCGTCCGGACGCATCCGTCAGCCGGAATGCCGGTTGAACTCCCGCCTCGGTCACAATCGCCTGCATCGCTTTGTGTGTCTCGCCTTCCCGGCCGACGAGTCTTTGCTGATGGTAGTTCAGAGTATCAAAGCTGACACGGATGGCCTTCCCTTTGCGGCCGGATCCGGAGCCCTCGAACAAATCGCGGAGAGAAGGTTGAGGGAGACGGCGGCAATGCTCGTCGAACACTCCGGGCTCGCCATCGGCCAGAACGACTCCGCCCTGCTCGACAAACGTCCGGATCGCCTGAACTTCAGCAGCCGATAACGCTGACGACCGCGGAAGCACCAGAATTTTGTATCCGCGCTTCATCAGCTCGCCCTCTTCCAGTTGGTTGTATGAGACGAAGTTGTATTGCAAGCCCAGGTCTTCGATGAGGCGGCACCACGACTCTCGGATACGGAGAAACTCGCTGTCCTGCCGCTCCAGGGCGGATGTCCGCTCCACCCACGCTTCGCCCTTGGGCCTCTGCGCAAGCATCCATTCCACGCGCATGCTTGCCTGCGAATAGTGGATGGCGATCGGATCCACTTCTCTGGCGCTGTTGATCAGTAGCGCTCCAATGCCCGATCTCAGCTCGTTGTAGTAGGATTTGACTTCCCTGCCTCGCTCTCCAACCGACAGATCCTTCCTGCTGACAATATCCGCCTGGTCGTCCCAAATAATGATTCCGCGATGACCATGGAGCAGCTCATACCAGACGCGGTGCTTCTCCCACGGCCCCTTGGCAAAGGCCGTAGTCATCGCAACCATATCCGGCTTCAGCGAGCGGATGATCTCGACGTTGTTGCCAATGTCGTAGGGCTCGATGGCAGAGAGTGCGCTTGTGATGCGGGCATAATCGTATCCGCCCCAGCCGGGCATCTGGGCTCCGCCGATGCTGACATAGGCCTCCGGATCAACGGAATTGATTGCCTCCGCGCCCATCTTCAGAGCACGGGCAAACGCAATGTCCATCCATTCCTTATGGTCGGACCAGGACGAGAAGTTATCGTCCTTTCTCTTCATGGCCTCGTTCGTTGTTTCGGGAATGACGAGGTCCCACGACGTGAAACTCGTTCCCCATTGAGCGTTCAAGGCCGCAAGCGTCGTGTACCGCTCCTTCAGCCACGCGCGCATTGCCGCAAGCGAATGATCGGAGAAGTCAAAGTCCCAGAATGCAGCCAGATCGGCGATGCCTGACTCATCGGCGAGACTATAGAACAGAGGCCGGAATTGTGAGTGATAGCGGGCCGACTCAACCAGCCGGTCGTGAATCTTCTGCAGCCAGACGGGGTCGGACAGACTGGGGTGGCGCTTGAACGCCTCCTTGCTCGTTGGATCCTTTTTATACAGCTCTTTGGCTTGGAGGAAGGACCATTGAGGTTTGCGATCACGGCGGAAGCGGTGGTACTCCGCGTAGAAATCCGTCGCGATATTCTCCGCGTACCAGCGTAGATCGTTCGAGAGCAGGAAGTCCGGCGGGGTCTTTGCCCTTCCGCTATACTGGCCGGCGGTTATGCCGTACGACGCCTTCAGCTCGCGGAAGACCTGCGGCGGGTGCTGCTGCCACATGATGATGTTGTAATCCCACCAGCGCCGGTCGGGCGGCTTGGCGATGAAGGAGACCTGAGCCGATTCGTTGCGCTCATCCGGCTTCCCTGCCTGGTCCACCCCCTTGAGGGTCAACCGGACCTCCAACGTGTTGCGCATTCCAACGGCACGCCTCAGATCCAGGTGGAATTGAATGTCGGTCTCATCCACAAGTTCCACGGGTATAGTCCGGTCTTCGACGACCCGATTGTAGACGTCAGTCCAGCGAATCGTAAGCTGTCCCTTGCCCGTCGCCTGAGGCTGCGTCCGGTATACGACAGTGATGGGACCATCACGCTCGAGTGCAGGAGAAGGCAGGATAATCTCGCCGGCCCAGGCGGAGAGAGGGATCAACGCTAGGAGGTTCAGGAAGAAACGTCGCATGACACAAGAAAAAAACCGGCGACGGCCTTGAAAGGCCGCCGCCGCTCGTCAAAGCAAGAGATCCGAGCTACCAGGTGAAACGCGCGCGCAGCTGAATTACGCGCGGAGGATTCGCCTGCTGGCTAAGATCCTGCAGCCCGGTCGTCGTATTTGGGTTGACATCGACCGGATGATTAAACGCATTGAAGAAGTCCGCCGAGAACTGGAGGTTCATACCCTCATTGATGCGGAAGAACTTGGATATGCTGATATCCGTGTTCCAGGATCCGGGTCCGCGGAAGAAGTTTCTCGCATTCCAGTTCACCGCATCTTCAATCGTCGTCAAACGCGTCGTACCATCAGCCAGTTGCACCGGCAGACGGTTATCCAGGTTCGGACCGACTTGCCGCAGCACGCGCTGCGAACGATCAACCGGGATGAGGGCCTGAAGCTTGGCCTGGTCCACACCGGTGGCGGCTGTTACATCGAAGTCGCCCCGGAACCAGAGCCGCTGCGGTCGGCCGCCGAAGTTCAACAGAAGACGCTCGTCCGCGTCGAGCGTTGGATCGCCGAACAGGTAGCGGTTCGCCGCAACTCCCATCCAGTTGCCGCTCCGCCAATCGCCAATGGTGGATAATTGCCAGCCTCCGATCACGGCATTCACGAAGCCGCTGCTGGAACCGCCGAAACGGCGTCCCTTGCCAAACGGCAAGTCGTAAACGCCATTCCACCGCACGCGATGGGGCGGCACGTAGCCGCTGTTGTAGTACACGAGGCGCAACAGATCGTCGTAGCTCATCTGAGGAGCGCCGAGAACCTGATTGGCCGCAGGAACCTGGGCAACCCCAGTTCCAATGGCGTTGATGGCGCCGTTGCCAGATGTGAAGCCGTCCGCATCAGACGTCGTCAGCGCGCGGCTGAACGTATAGAAAATCTGGAACTGGACACCCGAGGAGTAGCGCTTCTCGAACTCCGCCTGCAACTGGTGGGTGTTCGAGTAGCCGGTGCGATTGGTGGCGGACAAGTTCCAGTTGGGATTCTCCCGCATGAAATCGCGGTTGCCAGGAGGATTTTGACCTGTCCGCAACACATAGTTGTACTGGGCTTCGGGCTGGTTGATCGAGTAGCGCTGTTCGAGATCGCGGCCATGGTCGCCCATATAGCTAAGCCGGACAGCACTGTCTCTCAAGAACTGGCGTTCGTAGGTCAGGTGCCACTTTTGCGCGCGGCCGTCCCGCCAGTTACGGCCATCCAATAGAAGACCGGTCTGAGCCGCCGGCGGAATCCTCACGAGACCGTCGGTGTTCACAATTGCCTGGCCAATGTAGGAATTCGCCGACGGTACTACCCGGGCAGCGTAGGTTGCCGTTCCGTCCACCTGCCCGACCGGATTCTCGTAGCGCAGGTTGAGCGGGGGCGTGAGACGCATCGACTGCAGGATCTGTGAGAGCGGCATCGTCCAGAAGTATTCACCGTAACTGGCGCGCAGCACGCTCTTGTCCGTCAGCTTGTACGCGACGCCGATGCGCGGCCCAAAGTTGTTGTTGTCCGCACGCACATGGTTGGAGGGCAGTCCGGCCTGCTCCGCGGTCGTCCACGTCAGTCCGCGAGCTGCCCAGGACGCAAGCTGAGACGGCAATACGCCGGGAATCTGCTCCATTGGGACGTTACCCGGTGTAACTACCTGGAAGGTGCTGCCGACCGTGGCAGGATTGATGTTTACGAAACGGTTCAGCTTCTCCGAGTAGGGCGACCAGCGGTCCCAACGGACGCCGAGGTCGAGCGTGAGCCTCGGCGTCACTTTCCAGGTGTCCTGGAAGTAGAGTCCGAGCTCCCACTGGCGGAAGTAGAAGAAGCCTCTGTTGTTCTGGTTCGTAAGGTTCGCCGGCAGCCCGAGGGCCATGGAAGCCATCGAAAAACCAGTGAAGGGTACGATCTGATCGGTAGCCGGGTCGTACAGCGAGGTCCAGTTGCCGTTGAAGCCGTGCGAGCCCTGCGCCTGCTGCAGCTCGCGCACGTTGTTCTGCTCGTAGCGGACCTTTCCGCCCATTTTGAACGTGTGCTTGCCGGTCACCCAGGTCAGGTTGTCCTCGATAACGTATCCGGTCAGGGCCTCGTCCTTACGGTTGTCGGCATCCCAATAGAAATCGCCGGCGTCGAGCGTCGGCCAGCCGTTGGCTCCGAACGGATTGGGAAGGCCGAGCTGATTGGCCCAGTTGACAGGGTCGGCGAGAGTTCCGTTGCTGTTCACAGAACGCTGAAATCCGAGCGTGAGCTCGTTCAGCACCGTGGGCGAGAACATGCGCGTGTACTGGGTCGATGCGGAGTAGAACCGGAAGTCCTGGCGGCCGCTGCCGTAGGGGTTCTGCATATCTACAGGCGGAGCGCTAAACCGGCCGCCTGCCTGCGCGTAGGACCGGTCCGTAATCGTCAGGCGCCCCATGAGCGTGTCCTTATCGGATAGCCGGTGGTCACCCCGGGCGGTGATCTTGAATACGTCGTCCGTCACCGGGTAGATGGCCTCGAAGTTTTCGCCGACGAGAGGATTGATGCTGTTCGTGGGCGCAGGAGTGATCGCCCGTATTTGCTTATAGAACGGAGAAATACGGTTTTCCGGGATCAGGTTGCCCAGGAACGGCTGACGGCGCCCTTGAGCGTCCGTGGTCAACGGATCGTAGATCGTGATCTTGCGGCCCTGCGCATCGACGACGTTGTCAAAGTTTCCGTTCCACATGTCGAGCGTCGGCACCGCTTGCCGGTAGTATTGCTGCTGCCGCTGCCGCAGACCCTCGTAGGCAAAGAACCAGAACGTCTTGTCACGTCCGTCATACAGCTTCGGGAGCATGACGGGTCCGCCTGCGGAAACGCCGAACTCATTGCGGATCAGCTTGGGAGCTTGGTTTCCATCCTGACGCTGCCGCGCCCGGAGACCGCCCGCGTTATTGCGGTGAGTCTCGAATAAGCTGCCATGGAACTGATTCGTGCCGCTCTTGGTTACAAGAGTCACAGTAGCGGGCCGGGAGTACTGGGCCTGAGAGCCCGCTGTTTCGATCCGGAACTCGTTTACCGCATCAAGGCCCGGTTGGACGCGTGCGATGCCGCCACCGAATCGGTCAACCAGGGATACGCCGTCGAGCAGCATTTCCGTCGCGCCTACTTTCATGCCGTTCACGCGCGGGTTGCCGCCGCCTTCCACACCTGGCGTCAAAGTGAACAGACTGCTGATGTTGCGACCGTCAAGGGGCAACTGCCGGATGCGCAAAGCGTCCTTGACATCGCCGACCTCGGAGCTTTCCGTCGTGATGACTGGCGCCGCGCCGGTGACCTCAACGACCGTGTCGACGCTTCCAACCTGCATCACGGCGTCCACAACGGCGGTCTCACCGGTCTGCAGTTCCAGCGTGCCGCTCCAACGCTTGAATCCTTGCGCTTCCACCTCAACCCGATACGGGCCCGGAGGCAACGCAGAGATGGAGTAGATGCCATCTGCACTCGACACCGAGCGCCGCACGAAGCCGGTGTCCGTGTTCGTTACAACGACCGTAGCTGCAGGGAGCGCAGCCTGGCTTGAGTCATAAACAGTACCGCGAATCGTTCCCGTGCCCTGCGCAGATGCCGGGACGGGCAACAAGCTGGTTCCCATAAGGGCACCAAGCAGGAGCAACGCGGGCATTCGATAAAGCATGGATACCTCTAGTCTCCTCTGGGGACGTGTTCCGGGGGGAATGCCACAGCGTGTAACGTGGCCGGGACTTCCGCCCGCATGCACTTTGAGAATTTGTGCTGAGTATAGATCTGCCAACGCGACTTCGTCAAGACTTTCTTGCAGTATGCAAGACATAGGGTACTGCACGTAACACTTAACAAGGCTTGGGAAAATCATCGATTCCGCCTTGCAAGTAAACGGTAGAGGGTTTCACACGCCGTCAGATTGAGCAGGAGAAGGAGCCGCGGTTTCTATACTTGCAATTACACTTTCCTTCTGATAACAAGATATGAACGTAATGCTGAAGCGCCCGAAGGAACGTCTTGCACCGCAGCATATTACGCAGGTTCGAGGCGCTAACAGGGCGCTGATGCTACAGATCCTCCGAAAGCATCCAAAGCTGTCGCGTGCGGAGTTAGCTCGCCGGACCGGATTATCGGAAGGAACGATCTCTCGGATCGCAACCGAGCTGCTGAACGAGAGATTGATCCTTGAACAGGGCGCAGAGAAGTCAACCGGCGGCCGTCCGGGCCTGCGCCTCGAGCTGGACCAGACGTACCTCCGGTCGGTTGGGGCGGAGATCCACGAGTGGGAAACGCGCGTATCGATTGGAACGCTGCTCGGGCAGGTGATAGAAACTGAAAGGTTTCGCACCCCATCCTCCCCGACAGCCACGCTTGATGCCATCGCGGAGCACGTTCATCGGGCCCTTGACCGGTTCGGTAGGGAGCGGTTACGCGGGGTTGGCGTCAGTGCGCGTGGTATCGTCGACAACGTCAGAGGCGTGGTCGACGTCGGCAGCATTCCCGAATGGAACGGGGTGCCGATCAAGCAGTACCTGGAAGAGAAGCTGGACATCCCGGTGTACGTGGAGAACAATGTCCGCGCGGCCACTCTTGCGGAGTACAGCTACGGAAACTCTGAGATCCACAACAGCCGGTGCATGCTGCTCGTCAAAATCGACGAAGGCGTCGGCATGGGCATCATCCTGGACGGAAAGCTATATCGGGGGCCTCACCGGGCGGCCGGCGAGTTTGGTCAGATGGTGATCGCCGATTCCCCGGGAGGCGGCGCGGAGGATCGCCCGGGATGCCTTGAGTCGCTCGTGTCAAATCCTGCGATTCTTGCCCGGTACGCAGCATTGTCGAAAGACAGGAGGACCCGGTACGGAGATACCGAAAGGCGCATGAGCACCGTTTGCCATCTCGCGATGCAGGGCGATCCGGCAGCGGTGCAAGCCGTGCGGGAGGCTATGCGGTTCCTTGGGATCGGCATCGCCAATGTCGTCTGGGGGCTCAATCCGGATGTGGTTCTGATCAACGGCATCATTACAGAAGCCTGGCCGCTTGTCGTAACAGCGATTCAGGAGCAATTCCCTGCCGGACCGGAGTTCCGTCCCTTCCGCGATCTGATTCTCCGCCCTTGCAGCCTTGGCCAGGACGCGGGAATCGTCGGCGCCTTGACGCTACCCTTCGTCACGCTGTTCGCGTCGGGACATTTTGATTTCGAGCAGAAATCGGCAGCGGCTGGAAAGTGAACGCACCATTGAGAATCTTAGCCCTTACGATATTGGCGGCCGCCGTCTGCACCGGGACGCAGCCGTTCCACGACCGGAAACATTTCTCTACCGTCTTTGGGCAAGAACGAAACTACCGTCTGTTCCTGCCCCCGGACTATGACCACACCACCAAACGGTACCCGGTGATCTATTACTTCCATGGCCATAGCGATCGCTACACGCTGGAGCATTACGACCAGGGACAGGATACCGTCCCTAAGATCGTGCGCTTTGTACAGGCCAACGACGTCATTGTGGTTGCGGTAGATGGCTATGTCGCGCGAGACTACACGGGGTTTTACGGCGGGTCACCCTGGGATGTCCGCATCGAGGGTGGCGATTATGACTTTGGTGCATACTTCAAGGAACTCGTCGCCCACATCGACTCTACTTACCGGACGTTGACGGACCGCCGCCACCGTGCGACCTCCGGCCTGAGCATGGGCGGCTTTATGAGTCTGTGGCTGAGCGCCAGGTTCCCGGATCTAATCGGCAGCGCATCCGCATTCAATCCCGGACCGGAATTTTACGCGGGCGACAAAGGCTCGCGTGTCTTGTGGCGGCCGAAGGATCACGTCGCCAATCACCTTCAAACGATGGTGCGGCTGGTCCGGGCAAGCGGCGACTACATTAGCCAGTACCATGAGGAAACTCGCGAGGCGTATGCCCGCAGCAGCGTGGACTTCGAGTTTCGCCAGGACGAGTATCACCGGCACTGGGCGACATCCATCGAAGAGACCTTCGAGTTCCACAAGCGAGCCTTTGCGAATCCGACACTGAATAATGTTCCGCAAACCTGGAGTCATTCGAATCCCTACCGCAGCTTTTCGGTATGGGGCTACGAGGTTGAATCCGCCGGCGAGGGACCAGGAATCACCTACCTCACGGACGTCGAACAAGGCGGCTTTCGCGTGACGACACGCAGGTGGGCGCCGGACGGCCCCCCAGCGACGCGACGCATCACGATTCGAACCGCACCGCTTTATAAAGCCGGAACGCAATACGGCGTCATCGACTACAACCTCACCACCGGCAAGACGACACGAGGCGAGGTTTCCGCGGACGCCTCCGGCCGGCTCACCCTCGTGACGGACGGCGAAGGCCACCAGATCAGCTTTGTCGGGCCGGGCACCGGAGCTGAAAAGCCCGTCCTGCTTCCGGTAACAGCAAAGGACGTTCTTCGCCTGCCGCCGGCCACAGAGATTCCGTTGCCGATCCGCATTTACAACCCTCGCGGAGTACCGATGCGTGGCGTAAAGGTGAGATTGACATCGGCCTACCCTACGGTAGCGGTAACCTCAGGCGCTGCGGAGATACCCGAAATCGCTTCGGGAACGGCTCAGGACCTTTCCGCGCAAATGCGAGTGAAACTGACGAGCGGAAGCGGATTCTTTGCGCCGGCCTCGCTGACGCTCGCAATCACCTACGACGGATGGCTCTCGACAACGCAAACCATTCCCATCCTGATAGCCCCTGAACACATCGAAGCTCCGGTTGCCTTTGAGATTCTGGACGGCCGGACCGTGACATTCTCCGTCTTTCGGCAGAAAGGAAATCAGGGCGGCGGCGGATCGATTCAGCGCACGGTGACGGAGGGACGCGGCAATGGGAACGGGATTCTCGAACCCGGTGAGGAAGCAACGATTTGGGTGCAGATACGCCAGGGAATGGATCCTTTCGACAAGAACAACTGGTACCGGACAAAGGTGCACGGTCCCGCGGAGTTGATCACAGAGGTCGCGGATATCGAGGAAGGAAAACAGCTTGAGTGGACGGGCGCAAAGGAGCGTACAAGCCTGATTCGCCTGACCGAAGCCGGAGCCCGCGCGGCAAGCATTCCTGTCCTGCTCGAAAACGAGACGTGGTCGTATCACTATACGCCCGACGTCCGCTACGGGAAGGAGAAACTCTACCAGGCATTCCAGTTGCACTCCCGGCACCTGCACAAGCTCGATCTGAAAAAGAACGTTCAGCGCCGATCGCCGGCCAGGTGATACGCCGGACGGCCGCGCAACAGCAGGAGATTGAAAATGTATAGACGGACTATACTGTCCTTCGCCCTTGCCTTGGTGGCAGCCGGCGCTTTCGCCGCCGAGCCGCGTGTTCCTTCAGGCCCGCTGGTGATCAGTGAACGCTGGCCGCGGGCAACCGACCTTCGTTCATGGCTTGCAGACGTCATACGGATCGAGGGCTTGGAGAACGCCACCGAAACAGCGAAGGGGAAGGCCTTCTTTGAATGGCTGCGGCTGTACTGCCGGATGGCCGTCGGCGGGATGATCCAGGCGTATGAGGGCGAGTATGGCCGTGAGCAGTACGTCCTGGATGCCCACAAGAACCTGTTCGTCTATGGATGGGGTTACTGCGACACGTGCAGCCGCATCGCGGACGCGGCATGGAAGGAGTTCACCCAGGATCCCAAGGCGTCGGATCGAGTCGTGGTTCAAAACGAAGGCGGCGGATTCCACACGATGTACCGCCTCCGGCTCGACGGAAACTATGGCGCCTTCGATCCGCGTTACGGGTACTACCTGCTCGACCGCGACACGCCGGATGCCCGCATCCTTGACTGGGCCGAGGTGGGCGACGATGCGAACATCCTGAAGAACAAGGACTACAAACACCGCAGCCGCCCCTTCTTTGAGTACTTCGGACAGGAGTGGGAGCGGGCGCTGGCCTTGCAGCCCGTATACTACAGCAATCAGGCGGAATGGGAAAAGGCAGGTTCTCCCGACCGTTCCGTATTCGGCGACTCCCACTATCAAATTGGGACGAAGTTCCACGACATGAGTTTCTGGCTCCCCAAGGGAACCGTCATCACCCGCTATTGGGACAATTCGGCCCGGGCCTTCTACCGGCCCGTCAGTGAACGCGCCAATCGGGAGTTCCCGTTTCTTCCCGCAGGACGGTTCTACCGCGTAACCGAGAGCATGCTAAACGGGAACTGGCCGAAATACGACCCCAATTACGAGCGCATGAAGCCGTACCTGACAACGGTCCCTGCAGGTCTTGGTTACGACCCGAAGATGGAGGGCGACAAGACGATCGGTCAGGCCTGGGGCCGCCTTGAGTACGGTCCTGATCTGCGCGATCCCGCACTGCTCCAGGTACTCACTCCGGACTCCACGCTCATACAGGCCAAGTCATCTCCATTCCTCCGGCCGAAGGATCCAAGCAATGGCGGATTTGCCATCTTCGATTTCTACAGTCCCTACATACTGGTCGAAGGCACGCTTGCGGCGAAGCTGGTCGGACCGGCGAAAGTCGAAATACGAGTGCTGAGCCCGAAGACCAACCAGGCCGGGGACCCTGACGTCTGGTCTCCATGGCAGCCGCTCGATGTCAGCAGGCCGATCGAGCTCGGGCGGCCTCGTTTTAACGGGAAAGATGTCAGTATTCATGGCAGGTACCGGTTCCAGCTCAGGGTCACGGTGCCGCCGCACTCCGCCCCAGCCGGCCTTGACGAGATCGCACTGAACCTTCTCTTTGAAAATGGCATCATGTCGCTGCCGAGAATTTTCGAAGGCCGCAATACGGTCCGGTTCGAGCTTCGGGACGCGTCCTTGCTAACGGCCCCCATTCGAGTCACTTACCGATATCAGACGGCCAGCGGCGAGAAGGTGCACACTCAAAGGCTCAACCCCGGAGACTTTAAATCGGGCGTAGCCCGGTACACCCTGGACGCCCCCGGTTTAATAAAGTGCAACTCGGTCTCGATTGCCTACGGAAGTAACTAATTCGGCCGGTAAGTATTAGCTAAGCGTTGCGCGGAATTAGGGCGGACGCGGTGGCCTCTGCCGTCTGCCTTATTTCCGGGCCTAATTCAATCGACACGCTCTTTCCGCTGTCCGACGCTTGCACCGCTACCACGTCCACGATTCGCTGCAGCTTCCGGACAAGGCGATCACGAATGAAATTGTCCACACCGACCTCGATTTCGATGACAGACAAATCCGATTCAGGCATAGGACAGGCACGGGCGATGTCGATATTGGCTCCAGTGGAGCTGACAACGCTTGTGATACGGGCGAGCACGCCGGCATGATTTCGGGCCACGATCAGAAAGTGAGCCACACGATCCCTCCAAAACAGAAAAGGCCGCCAGTTCCTCTGACTGGCGGCCCTGAAAAATTTCGCGATATCAGCAGCCGTCAGCCAGACCCGCGACCAATAATAATCGCGATCGTAGCGACAGCCACAATGCTTCCACCGAACTCGAGCGAGCCCTTACGGATCGTCTCAAAGCTGTAAGTGGAACGCATCGCTTTCCTAAGTGTAACTGATAAAGTTAGTTCGTTTCAATCGCACGAGGTATTTGAAAGTTAGAGATTGATCCGGAAATCGCTCCACTCGACCACCTTCCGGCTGACGCACGCCTCATGCGCCAGGATGGAAGTAAGTGCCGCGGTCGCTCCGACGACGACATCAGCCGGCGAGCGGGTTCCCTTCAGGATGCAATCATAGAAGGCCGTTACGTGCGCGTGAGGCGGCTCTTCCTGCTTTGGGGCAAGCGGTTCGGGTTGTTTCCCTCCCTCGCGCGGGTAGAACATCGCTCCGTTCAGCAGATCCACGGCTCCCTTGCTCCCGTAGACAAAGATGTACTGGTTGCCTGCAGGCAGACCGCGGGGATGGAATACCAGCTGCGTAAAAGACATATGGATGCCGCGAGGGTACTCGAAGCTGAGCGTGCAGGAATCCATGATGTCTCGGCCCGGCGGATCATTCTTATAAAGGACAGTGCCGCCGAAACCGCTTGCACGGATCGGGTGGTCGCCGATGACCCAATTGCAGGCATCGAGATTATGGACCGACTGCTCGATGAGATATCCGCCCGATTTGCTGAAATTGAAGTACCAATCGGCCGAGGATCCGTCGTGGGCAAGGTCGGCTGCCGCGTGGCGCTGCGCCTTGACCATCAGAATGTCTCCGATGGCGCCGTTCCGGATTTTCTCCACCGCCTGTCCGACCTGGCGGAAGGACCGCATCTGCTGGCCGGTGACAAACACCTTGTTCGAAGCCTGCGCAACTTTCACGAGCTCGCGAATGGACGCGGGTGTCACGCCAATCGGCTTTTCACAATAGACGTGCTTCCCGGCCTTTAGAGCCGCAATGGCCATCTCAGCGTGAAGGTGAGGAGGCGTGGCGATGAAGACGGCGTCAATGTCTTTACGCTCGATGATCTTCCGCCATTCCCTGTAAGTCGTCGGATTGTCTCTCGCCGCGATCGTCGCCGCTTTGTCAAGCCGGTCTGGCTTGATGTCACACAATGCGACAACCTTGGCGTTCGGCTGCTCCAATATGCCGCGAAGGACATAGGAGCCGCGGTTACCCGTACCGATCATGGCGGTAGCCACTTTATCGTTCGGGCCGGTTTGAGCGAAGGAGGCGTGTGCCGCCGCTGCCGAGCTCAGAAGAAAATGTCGTCTGTCCATAGTAGTTCCTGCCTGTGCTGTTCTGAATCCTAAGTTTTTGCTGACAAATGAGTAGTCAAACCCCGGATTACGGATTCGATATACTCTCGCGCCCGTTTGGCGAGCGCATCTACTCCAGCCGGATCTGCCGGCCTTGGCACCAGCGGTTCGAAGATGTTTTCGAATGCGAGCGGCATGGTCAGACCAGTCCGCATCACCGGCATCAGAAGTTTGTAGTGATCGATCTCGCCGAATCCAGGGCCGCAGTCCTGATCCGCCGGAGTATTCCGGTGATCCTTAATCGCAAAGGCGCGAATGTCACGCCAGCACTCCTGAATGTCCGGGATGGGATCGTGGTTTTCATAGTCGAGAACGTTGCCCGCGTCATAGCAGATGCGAAGGCTGTCCTCGGCGACCTCGGAGACGATCCGGGCACAGTCCTCACCTGTCGCCGTATTGCCTCCGTGCTGTTTGATCAGGATCGTGACCCCGGCATCGCGAGCCGGCCGCGACATTTCTTTCAGGTTGCGAATGAATCTTTCGTACTCGCCGGGGGTCGTCTTGCCAAAGGTGAGCAGGAACGGAATCCGGGCGGCGGCAGCCTGCTCGATGCGTTTCACATGCAGCTTGACCGCGTCGGGCGCCTCGATATTCACAGTAGAGAACATCATCACCGGCTCGAGCCCCATATCGCGGCAGCGGGAGGCGAGCTGGGCTGCCTGCCTGGGCGGGGCATCAATCGCCATTGCCGGTGTGCTCTTCCCCGCTGCGTCCCGGTGATTCACGCCCCAGGCTACATACTGGTAGCCGGCGTTCTTGATGCCGGAAAGCGCCCGCTCGAGCGGAAAGGCCGAGTAGGGCAGCGTCATGCAGGCGAGCTGGAAACGCGTGAAAGGCGGACTGGAAGACGTCTGTGAAAGCGCCGGCGTCAGCATCGCCGTGCCAAGAAAGGTTCGCCGGGAGATCACGGGAGCTCCTTAATTTCCACGTTGCGGTAGTAGACGGGCCAGCCTTCGGATTGCAGGCAAATGTTCCCCGATTCCGGCCACGCATTTGTCCCCTGGTTGACCAGTTCGCCATTCAGCACCACGGTGATCGTACCGTCCTTCGATGTGATTTCGTAACGATCCCAGGAACCGAACGGCGGCCGGTTCTTGACGAATGGTCCGCGTTTCGCGCCGGTAATTTTGCCGCCGCGAACGCCGAACAAGCTTCCGGCCTCTCCAAAATAGCCCTGAACCTCAAGCGAAACCGGCCAGCCTTTGACGATCTCACGCGCGTGAATGAAAAAGCCGGCGTTTGGCCATTCGTCGCCGTTTGGCGGTGGCTCCCAGCCCAACTGGAATCGCCACTCTGCGCGAAGGATAAAGTTGCGGTAGGTTTTCTTACTGCGCAGAAAGCCGTTCGGCTGGCCTGTGCAAGCGATCACTCCGTCCCGAACGGTCCACGCCTCGGGCGGTGTCTTTCCTTCGACGATCCAATGCTCGCTGATGTCTCGTTTGGGCATCAGCGAGACGAAGCCGTCCCCGGCATAGGCTAAGGTGCAGAAAAGAAGTAAAAGCGGGAGTCTCATATTACCTCACCACGCCGCACCAGCGGCAAACAAAGCTCAAAAGAACGGTGGCGGCCTGAACGAGCGAGTCGATCTCGACGTACTCGTCCGCGTTGTGCGTATTCCCGCCGCGCGCGCCCCACAACACAGCGGGGATTCCGAAGGAATGGAAAACGTACATGTCGCAGGGGCCTTCAATTCCCTCGATTCGCGGTTCGAACGGAAGCACGGATGCTGCCGTCGAACGCAACTCCGTCACCAACGCCTCGGAAGGTTCAATGGCAGAACCAGGGAGCCAGCGTATCGGGTGTTCGACCACGGGCCGGCTGGGGAACACGTCAGGGTGCGCTTCGAGCAGGCCTTCAAACCAACCGTGGAACTCTTCGTCCAGGTCTTCCAGGCTTTCGCCAGGCATGTTCTGCCAGAACAACTCCACACGGCAGGTATCCGGAGTGTTTGTCGGCTCTGACGTGCCCCAAGGAGCGGTGAAGATCCGAGTAACAGTCACCGGGACCGGGTCGCAGAGGTGCGAGTACAAGGAATGACGCGGCGCACTCCTTCGCCTTGCCCTGAAGTCATCGAGCGCGTCAAGGAAGGTTCGAAGCTGGCACACGACTCCCGCCGACATCTGCTCGGAAAGCACACCGCCGTTTGGAGCCGAGAAGGTGATGTGGACGGTGCGGCCGCCTCGCTGAGCCGGGCAGATTCGCAGGAACGAGGGCTCGGAAATGATTGCGGCGTCGCCGTTAAAGCCCATCAGCCGTCCAGCCAGCGTTCCGTTGACTCCGCCAAACTCCTCGTCGACAACACTCTCCACGATCAGGTCTCCCTGCAACTGCAGGCCTAGGTCTGCAATCGCCTCGGCGACGAAGAGATTCGTAGCCACGCCGCCCTTCATGTCGTTTGAACCACGGCCGTACAACCGGTTCCCCTCGATCTGGCCACCGAACGGGTCGCGCGACCAGGGCTGAGAACCCACCGGAACAGTATCGACATGGCCTGATAGCACAAGCGAACGGCCGCCGCCCGAGCCAGCGCGTCGCGCCGCGACGTTCGGGCGGTTATGGTAGTCGCGGCCGGGCCAGAACAAAGGATGCGACGACAGGCCTGGCGCTTCATCCAGTCTGTACACCACAGGATCCCAGCCGCACCGGCGAAGGAAAGCAGCAACGTACTCCTGGCACGCCAGCTCAGCGCCAACTGGCGCACGGTTCTCCGACGGGATTCGGACGAGGTCCTGCGTAATCTCGATCAGCCGCGAACAGTGGGCGGCGACATACGTCTTGAGGTCGTGTTCTCCAATCGGCTTCAAGGTAGTTCAAGGCTCCTCATCGGTCGGCGGAAGGCTTTCGTCAGCAAAAGCAGGTACACAAGCCCGATTCCGAGCCATGCAAAGCCAACGAGTTTCGCATTCGCACTCAGATTCAACCATACGTAGGTGGAGACAACTGTTCCTGACGCGGGAAAGATCAGGTTCGTCCAGAAGTGTCGTCCGGATCTCTGTCCCAGACGCAGGTAATAGTGCCGGATCACGCTAAGGTTGACCAGGATGAAGCCGACGAAGGCTCCGAAGTTGACTAGCTCGACCAGAAGCTGAAATCCGGCAATCAGCGCCCCGAAGAATGACAATGCTCCCATTAGCAAGATACTGCGTGATGGAGTGGCGTAGCGCGGATGAATATAGCCGAACAGACGCTTGGGCAGGAGCCCGTCCCGCCCCATTCCGTAGAGCAGCCTCGCCGCGCCGGCCTGGCTCGTCAGCGAGCTTGCGACACCGGCGACAAGCAGCACGAACGTCGTAAAACCAAACAGCGTGCGGCCGCCGACGAGCTGGCTGATATCGAGAATCGCGGTCTCAACGTTGCCGAAGGGCTTCCCAAACGGCCACACGGTAGCAGCCAGATACACGATCACAAAACAGAAGATCGTTTGCAGAATGCACACCGCCACTGTCGCAAATCGAATGTCCTTTTCCGGCTGCCGCGCCTCCTCCGCCAGCGTAGAAACGGCGTCGAACCCGAGATAGGAAAGCGTCGCAATACCGACGCCAAGCATCAATGGACCGATTGAAAATGTCTCGGCATTCAATACAGCCCGCGGCTCAATCAGAGCGGACACGCCCGAGCTGCCCACCAGATACGACACGGCAAAACCGACGAACGCAACAGCCGACACGGACATCAGCGCCATCATGATCTGGTTGGCGCGGGCTGTGACGTGAATCCCGCGAACATTGGTAATGGTGACGAAGGCTGCAAACAGGAACGCCCACACGGGGTATGGGACTGATGGGAAAATGCGGGCCGCCGTAATTGAAACATAGACAGAACTGAGCAGCGGCACCAGCACGTAATCGAGCATCATCGACCAGCCGGCGAGAAAGCCGACTCCCTGGTGCAGTGCGTTGGATGCGTAGGTGTAGGCCGACCCGGCGGCAGGATAGGCGGCAGCCATTTTGCCGTAGCTCGCCGCCGTGAAAAGCATCGCCACCATTGCGGCAAGGTAGGCGAGGGCCGCGTGTCCCTTCGAAACCTCTTGCACGATTCCGAAAACGGGGTACGCGGCCGTTGGCGTGACAATGACCAAACCGTAGAGGACCAGATCGAAGCGGGTGAGGACACGCCGCAGCTGCTGGCTTTCCGTTTTTGTCTCGTTCGCCGAGGCTGCCATTCCCGCTCCTCCGCTCCTCCAGCCCCGCTACCAGATGTACTTGAGCGCAAGCTGAATGCTTCGTCCCGGTCCTGCCTGGTCAATTCTTCCGAAATTCGCGTCCGTCATGGTAGTGCGAACTCGAGTGAAGTTGACCTGGTTGAACGCGTTGAACAGTTCAGCCCGGAACTGGAACCGCGTCTCATTCCACACGACGAAGTCCTTCAGGACGGCGAAGTCCGAGCTGGAGAACGCGGGACCCGAGAGGATGTTCCGGCCGGCGGAGCCGTAGTGCCCGCGCTCGGGGAAGGCGAAAGCGCCGGTATTGAAAAACTTCTCGATCATATCCGCGCGGGAAGCATGCTCCCGGGCGGCTTTAGCAATGAGATTCGGGTGTTGGGCGCTACCTCCGCAAATATCAGCGCCGAGAGCGATATCGTCACCGCTAAAGAACGTCAGCGGGTAGCCCGACCGGGCGCGGTGAATACCCGAAAGGTTCCAGCCGCCAATCAAGCGCCGGAAGAAACCGGGCCGGCTCTCAATGGGCGTCCAGTACCACGAGACAGCGAGGGTGTGGCGGGCGTCGTAGTCGCCTCGTCCGCGGTCGGACCGGAGATCGTACGGATTTGAGATGCAGCCGCCGAGGGTGATCGTCGAGCTGTCATCGATCGCCTTGCCGTATGTGTACGAGGCCAAAACTGAGAAGTTGTGAGAGAACCGCTTATCCACGCGCAGCTGCCCGCCGTGATAGCTCTGATTGAAGGCGTCAGACAAGACGACCATCTGATTGCCGTAAATACCGGGGTGGAATGGAGCCCGTTGCGGAGCATTTTCGAGCGTGGAGAGCGGGTTGCCCTGCGCGTCCGTTCCGGGTTGGAAAATGGCGACGTTGAAAGGACGGTACGCATGCAGTTTGTGGCCCACCTTCCCTACATACGACGCCTGCACAGAGATGTCGTTGCCGACTTGCCGCTCCACCGAGAAATTCCACTGCTGGATGTACGGACTGCGCAAGCCGAGATCGATGAAGAAATTGTTGATCGGGTAGACGAACTCGAAGTTCTGAGCATTGGGAACAACAGGCGGAAGCTTGTTGCCCGCTCCCGGGTTGAACAGCCTGCCATTGACGAACGCCGTGCTTCCCGCAAAGGGCGGGTTCTCCTGGGCGATCGAGTCGGCATTGGTCATTTCATAGAACACGCCGTAAGCGCCGCGTACCGCCATCTTGCCGTTTCCAGTCACGTCCCAGGCGAAGCCGAAGCGCGGAGCGAAGTTATTACGGTCCGTGCGATAGAGGCCGCGGGGGAGATCACCGACGAACAGCATGCCCGGAGGAGCATTGGGAACAACCTTTGATTGAACTCCAGGACGCGGATCAATGGTGTTGATCCGGTCCGCCTTGTCCACCCACGGCTGCATCACTTCATAACGCAGACCGTAGTTGAGCGTAAGGTTGCGCGTGACCTTGAAGTCGTCCTGGAAATATCCGGCGTAGTAACTCGTCAGGCTGTCGTTGACGCGGACGCCGAACGGCAGCGAAAGGTTGCGGTAAGCGCCGAGGAGGAAATCAGCGAAGGCGTCCCCGCTTCGCGCTCCGTTGAATGTGAACACCGGAGGCGAAAGGAAGGACTGAAAGAAGGACAGGTCCAGAAACTGGAAGCCGAACTTCAGGTTATGCCGTCCCTTGGTCCAGCTCAGGGATTCATTCAGATCGTAGTTGTTGGAGAGAAACTTCACCGGGCCGCCGGAATTCAGGTTGAACCGCCCGGATGTGCGGAACTGAGTGGCGCCTCCGTCCGTGTAATCGGGGAATCCGACGAAGCCGAGCTCCGCATTCGTGCGGGTCACGGATGGGAAATCCGATGAAACGGACCGCGTGTAGCCAAGCGTAATCTGGTTCAGCAAATTCGGCGTAATGATGAAGGTGTGGTTGATGCCGGCGTTCTGATTCTGGACGCTCTGCCGCCGCCCCATCCAGCCAGGGATGTTTGAGCCGAAATCAAGGCTCTCGACGTCAACTGCGTTCCTGCCAAGGTAGTAGTGACCGAACAAGCTCTGGCGGTCAGAGATGTTCCAATCCACTCGCCCCATCCCAAGATCGGAGTTGCGCGGCGCAGGCGCAATGCCTGAAAGCCTCCCGCCCGGAGGTGCGTCCGGAATGTACTTCAGCAGATTCACGGCAACCGGATCGAAGAGGCTCGAAGGGATCTGGTTGTTCGGGAACGGATCGCCGGTGAAGGGATTGACGAGCTGCTGGCTCAGGTGCGAGAAGTTGCCGGCCTTTTCGGCTGCGGTCGGCGGAAAGGCATTGACCTCGGTCGCGGCACGGCGGTCGCGAATACCTTCGTAAGCGCCGAAGAAGAACAACTTATCCCGGCGAATGGGGCCGCCCGCAGAGGCTCCAAACTGGTTCTGACGCTCGGACGGCTTCGTGGGCAGAAAGAAGTTGCGAGCGTTGAAGGCGCTATTGCGATGGAACTCCCAAAGTGTCCCGTGAAAGCTGTTGCCGCCGCCCTTGGTGACAACAGTCACGACCGCGCCAGCGTTCCGACCGCTCTCGGCGCTGAAGTTGCTCGTCTGAATACGCACTTCCTGCACTGCGTCCGGGGGCGGGACGTTCAGCCCGGTGTTGCGCGACGGGTTCGCGAAGAACGTTCCGTTCAAAGTGTAGTAGGTCTGATTCGCGCGGCTTCCGTTTACGGTCATGGTCGATCCGCCGCGGGCATGAGTAACGTCGCTATTGGAAGGCGCCGTCGACTGCGTAACACCTGGCAGAAGGGATGCGAGACCCATGACGTTTCTGCCGCTCAAGGGCAGTTCGACAATCCGGCGGTCATTGACAACAGAGGCGAGCGTCGAGGAGCGCGTATCAACGACCGATGCCGAGGCGCTCACTACGACCGATTCCGTGACGGCACCGAGATCCATTTGAATATCAGCACGTACGTTCTGATCGCCGGTCAGAATGACGCCTGTGTTCGAATATTTTTTAAACCCCTGCGCTTCCGCCTCAATCGTGTATGAGCCGGAAACAAGCGCAAGGAACTGATAGAAGCCCTCACCATCTGACGTCGTTTGGCGCTTCGCGCCGGTGCTCTCGTGCGTGATCTGAACGGTTGCATTGGGAACCGAGGCGCCGGAGGCGTCCCGTACGTAGCCGCTGATCGTGCCACGAACCTGGGCCATCGCAGCGGGCGCTACGAGTAATAGCGCTCCGAGAAACAGCCGTACGAAATGGTAAGAAAACATAAGAGTTACACTTCTCCTTGATTACGCTCCAACGCGAACCGGCTGCGCCGCCGCTTCCGGCTGCAGCTGCCGGGACATCTGCTCGTATACAGCTTCGAGAGCCATTACAATGGCCCCGAGTAAGATTGCGTCGTCGCCGAGCCTCGACAGCGAAATCGTGACCGGCCACGGAATTGTCTTTGAAAGGAAACTTCGAATCGCTTCAAGTGTGTGCGTGAAGATCTCGCCGGAAAGCACAACGACATCCGGGTCAAACGCGAGGGCCTGTTGCGCTACGACTACTTTCAAACGAGACTCCAGCTCCCGGGCAATAGGAACCGCTTCAGGGTCGGCGTCTGCGGCCGCCAGAAACAGTGCCGCGATGGGCGTGTTCGCTTTTAATAGCGAGCGGATCGTGCGCGAACGGCGGGCAGCGATTCCCACTCGTTTTGCGATCTGGTCAGCCCCGACCACGGACTCCAGATGTCCGCGCGGGTCCGGGTGTTCGAGCGCCGCCTGAGGATCGGGCGCGACGTGACCGATTTCGCCGGAGGCCCAGTGCGAGCCGTGATAAATCCTTCGCTCGATCGCCATGGCCGATCCGATGCCGGTGTCCAGCTTAATAAGGACTGCATTCGAGGCCTCGCGGGCGTCGCCATGGTTGAGCTCTCCGAGCAGCGCGACGTTGGCGTCGTTGTCGACCAGGACATCAACGCCGAGCTTGTCTTGAAAATAGGATCTGACATCTACCTTGCGCCATCCGAAGATGTTGCTGCTTTCGAGCACCACCCCGCGGTCGCAATCCACCCGTCCCGGAACGCCGACAGCAATGACGCGGAGCTTGTCCGCAACCAGCGCATCTTTCCTCTTCAATCCGGTAATTGCCCGGTAGATTCGCTGAAGAACCGGCCCTGCTCCCTCCTCGGGCGCGGTGTCGAATGTTTGGGATGCTACGATTCGCCCCCTCAAATCGGCCGACGCGACGGTGGTTCTGCTGGCGCCAATGTTCACCCCCACCACGCGGCCTGCATCGACGTTGAAATCAACGAGGGTCGGTCTCTTGCCCCCGGTACGGCCAACCTTCCCCTGTCCCAGTTCGATCACCACGCCCTGACGGATGAGCCAGTTCACCTGCTCGGAGACAGTCGGCTTGCTGAGCCTGCTTAGCTTTGACAGGCCGGCGCGGGAAATCGGACCGGACTTGCGGATGAGATCCAGGAGCGCGATCCCGTTGACGCTCCGCATGACCGGCGCCTTCATCAGCTGGTGAAACAATCCGTCGACTGGCAGCCGCATCGGGATAGTTAGTTACCTTTCTTTCCTAACCACCCTATGGAATCACAGCTCCATTACGAAATCAAGGCATTTTCGTGGGACTGGGACGAGGGATCGGAATGTGCGGCGGCTCGGAGGCCGCCGCACGGAGTCTTCGGTTAGAACGAAAGGCGCAGGCCGAAGCGGAACTTGCGTTCGTCGCTTGCGCTGGTAATCGCCATGAAGTTGTTGACGTTGGTGATTTCGCCGGTCTGCTGGTTCACGCCCATGGCGCTGACGTTCGCCGAGGGATTGCCAAACCGGGGAGTGTTTGTAAAATTGAACGCCTCGGCCTTAAATTGCAGCGTGAAGCGTTCCGTGAGCCGGAAGTCCTTGAACAGCGCAAGGTCGGCCTTCTGGAAGCCCGGCCCGCGGAGAGCGTTCCGGCCCATGGTGCCAAAGCGGAACGTTCCGGCGGGGCGCTGGAAATTCGGATCGCGGAAGGACCGCACGTCATAATACTGGGCCCCCGGTCCAACATCTCCGATCTTGACTACTTCGGCGATCTGGTCCGCCGTCTGGCTCGAACCGGGCGTGTTCAGCGACGCACTGCCGGCGGTAACCGTGAATGGCGTGCCGCTATAGGCGGAGTAGATGCCGTTGATTCGCCAGCCGCCTGCCACGGCATTGAGGAAACCGGAAAGCGGGATGGGACGGCCCGCACCCCAGGGCAGCTCGTATACCCAGCTCATGATAAACATGTGCGTGCGATCATAGCCCGCAAGCGCGCGGTTGCGCCTGAGAGCGGAGGGCATGTTTGTGAGGGGCAAACCGGCCCAGCCATCATCGTCCGACATGTTAATCGCCTTCGACCATGTATAGGCGCCCTTCATGAACAAGCCGCGAGAGAGGCTCTTGTTGAGAGTGACCTGCAGCGAATGATAGTTGGCATTGCCCCAGCCATCCCACATAAGCGCTTCGATGAGACGGTTTTGCGTTGCAGCCAGCGGACGGCTGGTGGGGCCGCCGCCAATATACGTAGCCGCGTTGACGTCGATGTCCAGAAACTGGCGGACGGTCTGATTGCCAACGTAGCCGGCGGATACGATGAAGTCGGCAGGCAGCTTGCGTTCGAGCGTGAAGTTCCAGCTCTGAATGTAGCCGCGGTGCAGCTCGCCACCCCACGGGCTCCGGGGCCCCATATTGACCGTGGGCGGAAGCTCGATAACTCCGGAACTGATATCGGGCGTTGGCACATCCGGGATGCCGTCCGAGAGCATGCCATAGTAGCCATACTGCGTCGGAGCGACCCAGTTCGCCGCGATGGTAGCCGGATAGAGCCCTCGCAGCGGCCGGGAAAGCACCATCGGGTTGAACGTGATGCCGTAGCCTGAACGCAGGACCGTGTTCTCGTTGAGGCGCCAGGCGAATCCCACTCGCGGCGCGATCAGCTTCTTCGACACGGACATGCCGTTATTGGTTGGAACATTTCCAACGCCGCCGATCGTAACGAGGTTCGTCGCCGGATCCCAGCGCTCAATCCCGCGGCCGTCGCCTCTGTTCATCAACGGATAGTATTCGTACCTTGCACCGAGGTTCAAAGTGAATCTGCGCGTAACCTGCCACCGGTCGCGGAAATAGAAGCCGAGCTGCCACTCCCGCGTCTTCATATCGAAGAACTGCACGGATTTATTGGCGCTGCCGAGGATGCCCAGCAGGCCGGCAGCGTAAGTGTGATAGCTTTGCGCCACCTGCCCTTGCAGCACAACCGCGTTTCCGGTGGGGCTGAGGTTGCCGCGCGGATTCGCGATTTCGGGCTGCCAGTGGTTCATCTCGTGACGAATCACGTCCACGCCCCACCGCAGCTCATGAGCCCCTTGGATCTTGGAAAAGTTCATCGTGTAGGTGTAGCTGTGATCGTCGTAGAAGTTAGGATTCGACGAGCTGCAATTTCCCCACGCAGTAAAACCATTCGCAATGCAAGGCTGCCCCGAGTACCGAATATCGTTGGCAAAGGCGTTGCCTCCGTTCGTACCCGGAATTCCCCAGATCTCCGAGCCCCAATTGCGGCCATAGTCCGGACCGGTAGCGTCATTCTTCAGGCGGGTGTGGCCGAACACGCCATCAATCAGGAACGTCGGAGACGCCGTCCAGTTGAAACCGACGCTGGGCATGATGACCTGTACATCGGCCTTCCCGAGCTGTCCCAGACCGGGGCCCGTGAGCTCCCCGAGCGCCGCCTTGCCCCGAACCGGAGCATTCATCTGAGAGTACTTGCCCCAGATCATGAGGTTCGTGCTCAGGTTGTAATTCGTCTTGAAGTCGTACTGGTCGCGGGTTAGCGCCAGAGTTCCCGAGCTGAAATAGTTGCCGGCAAGCCCGAGGCTATCTTGGGCAGGCTGGTTGGGGAGCGGAGCAAGCTCTTGAATCTTCAGCCAAACTGGCGAGAATCGGGAAGCGGGAATCTGATTATTCGGGAACGCCACTCGATTGGCTCCATTGGCGTCGCCCGTCAATGGATCATAGATGGCGCCCAGACTCGCGTAGGCCGCGAAGTTGCCTTGACGCATATCGGCGGGTGGCGTTGAGAAGTTGCCAAACTGGCCCGTGCGTTCCGACGTCCGCTCGTAGCTGAAAAAGTAGAAGAGCTTATTCTTGATGACTGGACCGCCAATTGTTCCGCCTGCGATATTAACGATGGATTTCGGCAGCTCTGGCCGGTGTTCATTCAGACGGTAGAAGTACGGCCGTGCGTAAAGGTGCTGGTTATCGTGATACCAGAAGGTCGAACCGTGCAGATCGTTTGTGCCGGATTTCGTGGCAACAGTGACAGCAGCCCCACCGGCCATGCCCTGCTCGGCATCAAACGAGGAAGTGCTGACGTTCACCGTCTCAATGGACTCAACGGGCGGATTGTAGAGCGTGTGATGGGGTAGCCAGATGTAGACGTTGATAGCGCCATCGACTCGCGTGTTGTTGTTATTGCGGTTGGTCCCGTTGACGTTGGTGGTCAGAGAACGCTGGGGCGAGGCGCCAACGGAATTCTGGAACGCCGCGGGCGTGGCTCCCGGCGCCAGATTGATCAGGCTCTGGTAATTCCGGTAGGCGGGTAGAGGAAGTTCGACGACGGCCTTCGAATCGATCTCAGCCCGGGTATCGGCGCGGTCTGTCTGCAGCGCCGCAGCGCTGGCTAACACGGTGACCTGGTCGGTAACCTGCCCGACCTCCAGGCGAATGGAGACTCGGGTGACACTGTTAATCGTGACCTGGATCCCTTTACGGGAGGACGGGCGGAAGCCGGACGCTGTCACCGTCATATCGTACGTGCCGGCCGGCAGACTCACGGCGTTGTAACGCCCTTGCTCATCGGTCTCAAGGTCGCGCGCCAGCCCGGTGGCCGTATTCGTCAAAGTGATCTTTGCCCCGGGAATCGCAGCTCCCGAAGGATCTTCAATTGTGCCAACCAGCGAACCGTAAAGAACCTGAGCAGCAGCATGCCGGGGAAGAAGCGTGAATAGGAGAGCGGCTAGCCCACAAAGGAGCCTGAAAGAATTCGTTCGCAAAATTCCTCCCTTTTGTCTTTCAAAGAATGGTGCACGCTTTGGCCCTACGACCCGGTAGGACGGACAGCAATCGACATGGAAAGACTGGGCCTTCTAGCCCGGTACTTGCCCCCAAGGACCCCCACCTTTAGGTGTAAGGTCTACCACATGGAACTCGCATGGTCAACGAAATTCATCTCATTGCGAACACCGAATCCAATGCAGAGGCAGTTAGAATTCCAGCCGGAGGCCCATTCGAAACTGCCTTGCTCCAGGCGCGTCACCGGTTGAGGAGCCATTAACGCCGCCCACGCCGCTAATCACCCCGACGGTTGCCGCCTGCGTAATGTTCATCTGCGGGTTGCTCCAGTTCGGGTGATTGAAGAAGTTTGTGGCCGTCATCTCCCAGCGCAGTCTCGGCGCACGCTCTGCTCCGAAGCGGAAGTCCTTGTGGAAGCCGACGTGCCAGACATTGACGCCAGGTCCTTTAATGACTCCCTTCGCAGCCGTTCCGAAACGTCCCGGTGATGGAGCGCCGAAAGCCGAGGGATCGAACCACTGATTCACGCTGCGCTGACCTTCAGGCAGGTTTCCGTTCCTCAGATGGTTCGGGCGAATGGTTACATTGGCAGGTGTTGCGCTGGTTGTATGCGCCGTCCCCGTCGGATCTGGTCCCGTCCAAAGCGGCGTCAGGAACTGTCCGGAGTAGATGCTGAAGATGCCGCTGATCTCCCAGCCACCGACTGCGAGGTCACCAAGCCGGGAAACTCCGCTCAGGAATCTCCGGCCTTTGCCGAACGGCAACTGGTAGACAAAGTTCGACGTAAAGCGATGGGTGGGAATGTCGAGCCACACGGCGCGCTCGCGTTTGCGGTTGAACGGGTTCTCCAGGGCTTCGCCCCGCTCGAGATCGCCGATATCCCGGGCCCACGTCCAGGAGCTTTGGAAGTACAGGCCGTTGGCCATGTGCCGTTCCGCCTCGAGAGTCAGCCCGTGATACTGATGGCCCGCGCCGTTCGTGAAGTAGCTGATTCCGGGATATTGCGGGAACGGCCGCGGCTTTTCGATGTACGGGCGCAAATCCGGAACCGGCGCGTTGTAGTTGTAGCTGTAGTCGCCCTGCCGTGTGTTGGTGCCAATATAGGAGGCGCGGAAGCCCGTGCCCCATCTCTGATGCTCCACTGTGAAGCTGTACTGCATGCTGTAGGGGAGCTTGAGGCGGGGATTGACAGCCGCGGGAATCCCCACTACCGAAGGACCTGCTCCTCCCGTGGACGGGAAGACGCGCGGAAAGATGACGTCAGGGTTGGCAGCCGGGTTCGTGTAGGTGGGCTCATTCAGCACGTAGGGAAGCCCACCCATGTTCAGGTTGCGGGGAACAACATCATAGAAGATCCCGTAGCCGGCTCTGATGACGGTGTTGTTGTCCCACGGACGATAGGCCACGCCGATGCGTGGAGCGAAATTGTTACGGTCCGTCCACATGAGCGTGCCGCCGGGAAGCCCCACCGTGCTTGCCTCCACAATAGGCACGTAGCTTTTAGGGAACAACGGACTGACCATATTCATGGCGCCGTCCGGAACCACAATGCTCCCCGTGCCGATATCGAACATGGAAATCCGGTTGTTGACCTCCCTCCAGGGAGCGTGCAGCTCGTAACGAAGTCCCGCTTGAACGGTCACCCGGCTTGTCAGTTTGATGTCGTCAGTTATAAAGAAGTCGTACTGCCAGCGCTGCCGGTCGACGCGGACAGGAGCAAAGGCGCGGGCCGCGCTGGTCGGGATACCGAGCAGGAAATCCGCGTAGGGATGCCCCTGATCGGCGAAGCCTCCGCTCGTGAAACGATTCGAGAAACTGACGTTGCCGAAGAGGTTGGGGTTCGCCGTCATGTCATCCCATTCGATCCGGCTAATGTTAAAGCCGGCCTTAAAGTTGTGCTTGCCACGGAACCAGCTGACGTGGTCCTGAAATTCGTGGAGATAGTTCCGGTAGCCAGGCCGGGTGTAGTCGACTTGCGTAATCGGCGTAAGCCCAATGCCGACCCAGTTCACTTTCAGCAAACCGCTGATGTTCGGCAGATCCGGCGCGAGCCCCTGAAGTCCAAGAGCGTTGACCACTTCGAGCCCGTTTCGGGGTCCTTCGATTGGGTTGTTGTTGAGGGCAACTCCCCAGCGGAACTCGTTCAGGAGCGTCGGCGAGAACATGTGCGTGTAAGAGATCGTGGCGGCGCGGTTATCTCGCTGCTGGTATCGCTGACCGATAGTCGGCAGGTTGCCCTCGTAGGGGCGGTTGTATAGCCGGTGCCAGGTGAAGCGGCCGTAAATGGAATCCTGCTCGGAGAAGCGATGGTCAACCCTGACTACGTGATTCGTCGACGGATCCCGCGGCCGGATCTTCATTTCGCGGTAGTTTTGGGACTGCAGCACGCTAGCATTCCCAAAGTTCGGCAGAGGGTAAAACTCATCCTGAATCTTTTGCGAGGTCGAATTGATGCGGCTTGCCGGAATTTGATTATTCGGAAAAGGATTCCCTGAGGACGGATCGTAGATCGTTGTCGACAGGCCGGAGAAATCCCCGCGGCGCCAGGGCTCGAGCGGCACAGTCGGATTCAGCAACTCCTGAATTGCGCTGCCTCGCGAGGTTTCAAGCGAGTAGAAAAAGAAGGAGCGATTGCGCCCGTTATAGATCTTCGGGATCACGATGGGTCCGCCGAGGCTCGCCCCGGGAAAATGGGAAATGCCTGTGCCGCGCTCGAGCGCAAACGGATTCCGCGCGCGGAACCATGGGGTCGAATAATAGTCGAACGCCGAGCCGTGAAGCTCGTTCGTTCCCGACTTGGAGACGATCGTCACCTGGCCGATGGTGCCGAATTCCGCTGTGTTGTTTGCGATGTCAATCTTCACTTCCTGGAACGATTCGATGTAATTTGCCAGCGGCCCAATCTGCGTTTCGGAAACGCCATCGCTCATCGTGGTTCCATCGATGGCCCAGTGCGCCTGATTCGTCCTGCTTCCGGCAAAGCGAATGGTGCTGCTGCCGCCGCCAGCCTGGAGAACGTTCGGCGAGAGAGCCAGAAACGCCCATACTCCGCGAGTATTCAAGGGCAGGGTCTTGAGCATCACCGCGTTTTTCCCGTCGCTGATGCGCGCCATCTCCGTCTCGATCAAAGTAGCTCCCGCCGACACTTCGACGGACGTCTCCACAGCCCCCACCTGCAGGGTGATATTGATGCGGCGTACGTCGCGGGACGCCAGTACGATATTGCGAGCGACGAACTCCTTAAAGCCGGGCGCTTGCGCACGGAGTTCGTAGGTACCTTCTTTGAGCTGAGGAATTGTAAAGTTTCCAGTCTCGTTCGTCATCGCCTCCGAGGCGATGCCCGTCTCAACCGATGTAACCGTGACCTTTGCTCCGCTGATGATGGCGCCGGTCGGATCCACAGCCGTGCCGGTAATGCTGGCGAAGGTAGTTTGCGACCGGGCCGGAGCCGCCCCACTCGCGAGCAAAATCGCGAGCGCCACCGTTCCCCTGGTAAGTGACATGGGACACCTCGCTGATATTGCACTAGCGGTACTACTTTCCGGCGACTATAGCATGTTTTCCCACTGCAGAGAATGGTTTTCTGATTGGTCTTCCGCCCCATCGAACTCACCCCCCGGGAAAATGCCGGCAGTAAGAGATATATCTTGATTCTTCATCCTGTTACAGATGTTACGGCGTATGACGGAGGAGGGAGGATTGACTCTCTCAAATGGGGGATCTGTGCGCTTCCGATTATGCAGTCATCGAAGTTTCCCTTACCAGGCCTACGGTTTTTTTGCTGTGCGGTCCGGCGGGGAAGAGGCCAATCCGAATTAAACAGCAGCGGATGCGTGTTCCGCTTCAACGGAGGGAGTATCTTGAATCCGGGAGAAATAATCGGAGAGCACGAGTGCGATCGCGCCTTTCACTGCCGCGTCGTCGCCGTGCCGCGACGGCCGCATCATTAATTGAGAAAGACAATAGGGCGGCGTGCGCTGCCGGACCTCACGCCAGATTGTTTCCTCGATGAGATCCCATGCGCGTGCAAGATAATCGCCGAACACAATCGACTCCGGGTTCAAGGCGACGATGAGATTCACCAATCCGAGACCAACATATTTCGCTGTCTCAACGAGAGCTTGACGAGCCGCTGGGTCGCCGCTCCGTGCGAGATCAACGATCCTGTCGGCGGTTGCCGTCTCCTTGCTGGCGGCGTTCGAAAGGGCGGCGTATCGCCTTTCCAGCGCGCGCGGGGAAACATACTGCTCCCAGCAGCCGCGATTTCCGCAAACGCAAGGAGGACCGTTGGGATCGAGCATGATATGGCCAAATTCCCCTCCGGCGCCGGCCGCGCCGCGAAGAAAACGGCCGTCGGCGAGAACGCCCGTGCCCACACCTTCCGGAGCGGTGAGAAACACAAAATTGTGCAGCCGCTTCTGCTCGGGGTCGCCGAACCATACCTCCGCCAGAGCGCAAAGCCTCGCCTCGTTGTCCCAGTGGAAGGGAATCGGCAGGTCCTGCTTGAGGATTCCCAGGACGTCAATGCCAAACCAGCCCAGGTTCTCGGCTGCAATCACCCTGCCGGTGCGCCGGTGAATGGTGCCCCCAACGGCAAGCCCGATTCCGATGATCGTTTGCAAATCGTGTCCATTGATCAACGATTGAATCGTTGAACGCATTCGCTGAAGGTAGACGGTCGGGCTCGCGTTCCAGGGCACATTCCGTGTCTGGATAATTTCTCCGCACCAGTTCGCCAGTACGACCCGGGAGTGAATCCGTCCGATTTCGACTGCTACAACCAGACGTGCAGAGCTGCGCAGCCGGAGAGGCGTCGGCTGGCGTCCAACCTGAGCCTTCGAAGTCTCTCCCTGGTCCAGCTCTTCCACCATGCGCTCACGGAGGAGGCGGTTGATAATGAACGTAACGGAACTCGGCGACAAACCGGTGAGCCGTACCAGGTCCGCTCTGGAGAGCGATGGATGCTGCCGGATTGAATTGAGCACAAGCTTTTCGTTGGCACGCCGTAAAGTGGACTTACGAAAAGCGCCGGCTGTGCGGAGATGCGACATGGCAAGGCTTTTCCCGATTATCTTTAGTATCTGAATATACTGTCAACCGGCGTTGGCTCACTCCGCTTTGCCGTGCTTCAATTTCGATTCCACGTAGGCTTTGAGGGCGACTGCGTTGTTGTGCTCGGTGTCTTTGGAGCTGTAGAGGAAAACGACAGGACCGCGAGATGCAGCAGCCACCAGCGGCGCCCAGGCCTCCGGACGGCTGTCCAGTTCAGCAAAGTACCGTTTCTTGAACTCCGCCCACTTCGCTGGATCGTGGCTAAACCAGCGCCGGAGCTCAGTGCTGGGCGCGGCTTCCTTGAGCCAGCCGTCCAGCTTCAGGTCTTCCTTCCTGATGCCCCGCGGCCAAAGCCGTTCCACCAGGAAGCACTGCCCCTTCGGGATAACACCTTGATCATAGATCCGGTGAAGATGGATCATGCCGCCACCCTCCCTTCATCATAATGCCCGCTGCGCGAATCACTTGATCCCCAGCATTTGGACGATCGTCTCCTCCGCCCGCCCCATCGCCCGCGCGAGCTCCGCTTTCGCCAGTCCGTGACTGAAGGCGCTGGTGATCAGATCATGCTCCGCGGTCGCAAGCGTCTCCTGAGCCTGCACAAGCTCTGCCGTATCAGCCACACCGGCTTCGAAGCGCTGCCGCGTCAGATCGAGATTCTGCCTTGCCACGTCCCGGTTGCTTTCGGCGACGCGAATCTGGTTTGCGGCGCTTTCCAGATCCAGAAAAGCCGTCCGAATCTCCTGGTCGATGCGCGCGCGGATGTCGGCTAATTCAGCCCGCCGCTGCTCTAATGCTGCCGAGGCCTGATCAATGCTCCCCGCGGCGCGGCCGCCCTGCCAGATCGGGATCCGCAGATTTCCGGTGACGGTGTAGGTCGATCCGGCCCGTGACGGATTCGTTCCGATGGCTCCGTAGTCGGCTGAAAAAGACAGAGTGGGAAAACGCTCCGCCCGCGCCGCTGCCCGGATTCGTTCCGCCGCGCGCAACTGCGCCTCCGCGGCTCGGAGATC
>CALGAR010000095.1 GCA_937959285.1 uncultured Bryobacterales bacterium | reverse complement strand
GGCCAGCGATCCAGTAAGGATCGCGGAAGCCATGCCAGATCCCGTAAATGGATCAATGAAGGACAGGGCATCGCCTGCAGGGTAGATCAGGTCATGCCGGGGCTTACGCAGACTAGTCGACATGATAAGAGGTCCGGTAACTAGCCAGCGAGTTGTGCGAGTCATCCGCGAAAGCCTGTCTTTTACAAGCGGGATGTTATCAACAAAGGAATCGATGTCAAACCGCACGGCTGTTAGAGTATCTTCGCGAGCCAATCCACAGACGTTTGTGGCGTTATTTTCTATCGGGCCGATTCCGATATATCCACCGGAGAAAAAGCAAAGCGAGACACAATCTTCGACAGGACCCGAAAAGTGCGCTTTGAAGCCGAAGATCCGGTGACCTTTTGGCGCACTGCCCTGTCTGCCCGCGGCCAGAATCAATGGCCCGGTTGTCGAGCCCTTATGCGAGTGCTTGATGATGCGGGCGCCACGCTCAGCCGCAAGGTCGAGTAACATCTTGTCGAGGCTGAAGCGGCTGAGGCCGTAAGCAGGTTCGGGCAGCGACCATTGCTTCACCGCCGAACCGATACGAAGCTCCATGCGCCTGATGGGGGCCGGAAGCTTGCCAAGGAAATGACGCCAGATGTCAAGCTTTTCAAAGACGGGCTGCACTTCCGGCGACAGGAACTCTCCGCACACCTTGTGCCGGGGAAAGGTGGATTTTTCGAAGAGTTCAACCTGAGCCCCGTGGAGGAGAGCCGAGATTGCCGCGGACGCTCCAGCGGGGCCCCCTCCCACAATCTGGACTGCAGGAATCATCGAGCAAGCTACTACAGGTCAATAGAAGTAGAGAACGTCCGGTCTGATTCCGTAGTTGGCTTCCGCGCACGGGCCGCATTCGATCTGGTAATTAGGTACTGTCTCTCGTACGATCTGCGGAATCACATACGGATGATCCGGCGCATGGTAGACGGTCAGTGACATGCGCGGCCGGTACTTTCTGATCGTCGCGCGGCCGCCTAGCAGCGCCTTCGGTTCGGCGCCTTCGATGTCCATCTTGATGAAATTGACAGCAGTCAGTTTCAGTTCGTCGACCAGCTTGTCGATTGTGGTCAACGGCACCTTGTGCACCGGAACAGACCCGACGCGTTCGATCAGAAAGCTGTCCGCCGCCGAGTTTGCCGGATCCACGTGAAGCGTCATGAAGTCGTCCTTATCCCAGACTCCCTTTGGATAGACGATCACACGGCCGTCAGTGATTTCTTTTGCAAAGTTCCTCCGGAGGCACTCAATGTTCTCCGGTGCTGGTTCGATAGCCACGACAAGGCTTGCTCCGGCGTTGAGGGCGAGGCGCGTAAAGACGCCCACGTTCGCGCCGCAGTCGAGTACGACATCTCCAGGCTGTACGTCGTGCTTGCCGGTTCCGTAAATCTTCCGCTTCATCTCGGCTAGGTTGAAGGGAAGCACGTACTCGCTGCCCTCCGGAATCCAGTAGGGCCCGTCAGGGGTCTCGTAAAGGCGGTAGCCGCTCTCGTCCTTCTTCACGAGTTTGCTGGCTTTGAGGATTTCATCCTTCAGCGCAATCTGGCGCTTCAAGTTGTCGGCACTCTTGACAGCTTGGGCCATCGGACAGACCGGGCTGCGCCCAAGTACGACGAGTGCTGCTAACCGCGCGGGTGGATAGACGACAATGACTGCCGCTAATATGACAAGGCCCAGGATAATCTTCAGCTTCACAAGCCTGAGGATATCACTCTTCGCTCCGGCGATTTCACGCCTTGCTAGGGAGATTTCGCGCTTTGTGGAGGATTGAAGGGGGCGGCGCCTCCGTTCTCAGATCGGCAGGCGCCGCTGATTCTGGGCTAGACCTTTTCAGGCACAACAAACGGTTTGCGGTACTGGCGGGTGAGCAGGCGGTTGGCCTCCTCATCGCCGACGCACGTCATCGTCGTGGGATCGAAGTTCAGGGTGCGGCCAACGCGATAGGAGATATTCGCGAGATGCATCAGCGTGCACGAGATCGCCCCTTCCTCGATGTCCCCGTTCAGCACCGACCGATCCCGCCGGCGCACCGCTTCGATGAAGTTCGCCCAGTTATTGCCGCCTTCCTTTCGCGCCGGCCCGGGCTGCTGCTCCCGGCCGAGGAACGTCTTGTAGCTGTCGTATCCGTCGATTGCCATGTAGCCCTTCGAACCGTAGAAGATATTACCGACGGTGTTCCCGGCGCCGAAGCTCCTTCCCTCTCCGATGCCCGCTTCGTGGTTGGAGATCCAATGGCGAACCTCGAAGACCAGCATCTTCTTCCGGCCGCCCTCGTTGAACTCGTACGTAGCGACCAGCGTGTTCGGCGTCTCCTGGTCGTCGTCGAACATAAAGTGCCCGCCGATGGCGCTCACCTTCGTCGGGTAGGTCACGCCGAGGCCCCAGCGGCAGATGTCCATTTCGTGAATGCCCTGATTCCCGATGTCGCCGTTGCCGTAGTCCCAGAACCAGTGCCAGTTGTAGTGGAAGCGGTTCTGGGTAAACTCTCTCTTCGGCGCCGGGCCGAGCCAGAGGTCGTAGTGAACACCGGCCGGTACGGGCTCTACGGGCTTCCTGCCGATGGTGTCCCGCCACTTGTAGCAGAGGCCCCGGGCCATGTAGACGTCGCCGATCACTCCTTCCCGGAGTTTCTGAACCGCTTCTTTCAAAGCTACGGACGAGCGGGCGTTCACGCCGTGCTGCACGATCCTGTTATATTTCCGGGCCGCCGCAACAATCTGCTTCGATTCAAAGATGTTGTGCGAACCTGGCTTTTCGACGTACACGTCCTTGCCCGCCTGGCAGGCCCAGATGGTCTGCAGGGTGTGGTGATGATTGGGCGTGGCGATTGAGACTGCGTCGATCTCTTTATCTTCGAGAAGCTTCCGAAAGTCGGTATAGGCGGCCGGACGTTTCTTGCCTGCCTTCTCAATCTCTTCCAGGCGCTTGTTCAGTACCGACTCGTCAACGTCGCACAGCGCGGCGATCTCGACGTTCGGCATGGAGGAGTAGGCTCTGATGTGCGAGCGTCCCTGCCCTCGTACACCGACACAGGCAACGCGAACTCGGTCATTGGCGCTTGCAAGGCTGCTGGCGGTTGCCGAAGCCGCCACGGCCGAGCTCAACAAAAAGTATCTCCGGTTCATAGGTACCTCTCGATCTGGAACTAGGGCTCTCCACACTCTATCTCAACTGCCGGTGGAGTGGGGGACGGTTCCGGCTACGCCAGCAGGAACTGGCTGATACGGCTCCAAAGGTGATCGAGGACGTCCGTGAGCTCGTGATCGCTGTCGACAAGTTCCAGCTCGACGTTTTGCCGTCCTTTCGCAAACGCCTGCGAGAGTTCGCAGGGCACCGTTGTGTCGTTCCTTCCGTGAATGATCAGCGTCGGCTGCTGCACATCGGGAAAATCTTCGTAGCAGCGGCCGTCCTCAATGAAGCGATAGCTAAGCTTCCGGTCGCGGCGGTCCGCATAGTGGTAGAAGGACAAAGCGCCTGTTCGTTTCCACTCCTCCATCCGGTCCACGCCGAGCGCTGCCGGCCACCGGCTGAGGAAGGCAAACGCGGGCGCCAGCAGGACCAGACGCTGGGGTCCGGGATAACGGGCAGCGTAAGCGGCAGCCAGGTAACCGCCAAGGCTGGACCCGATGAAGGAAACTTTGCGGTCTCCGACCATCCGTCGAATGATGTCAAGCTGACGCGAGATCGTCATGTGTTCGAAGTCGCCTTCCGTGAGATCCGGAATCTCGAGCGGTATTCCCAGCTTGGCGAAACACGAGCGGAAAAACTGAGCCTTCCTCGAAGTAGGGCCGGAAGCGAAGCCGTGAAGGTAGAGAATCATTGGTTCTGTTGAGGAGAATCCGAGTCTGTGTCGAAGCGAATTTCCGAGTCGGTTGAGAACCGGCGGAATCCGGTGTAGCGAAAGCGGTTCTCCGCCGTCATCTCTCCGTTTACGAACTGCTGGTGCAAAACGGAGGCGGGAAGGAGGAACTCCTGGCGGGATGGCTTGAAGTACTCCACGGTTCCCACGTCGCGAATGATCCGGTCCTTGTTCGTGCGTTCGGAAATCACCTGAATTTTCAGAGGCAGATAATCATCAGCGCGAAGCCAGATGGAACCGTTCAGCCTTTGGCGGTGAGCGCTTCTGCCCTCGAAGATTGTGAGGCTTTCTTCGCCGTCTTTCTGCCGGAAAGAGAGGACGACCGCGCGATCCGGGCCGACTCGGCCGGTGCCCGTGAATCGCAAGTCATACCGCTCCCTCCGGCTGCTGGCGAAGAGCAGGATCAATTGACCGAAGTCCGTCGCGCCGCCCACGAGGCCGTAGCGCTCAAAGTCCCGCAGCATCCTCTGCTTATACCGGTCGTCGTCGGATGAAATTCCTTTCACCAGCGCGACGCGAGCCTCTTCTGCTCTAGCGACCGGCTTTCCGTCGACGGAAACGACTTGCCGGAATTCATGGAGGGGCCCTCCCGGCTTCAGCGTGGAGTACCCGTATTCCGACACCAGTTGCTTGGTCTGCCATCGCCCTTTGGAAGGCGTGGCGGCAGCGGCGCCGACGCGAAGCCGGAAACGGGGTGGAGCGACGATCGCCCGCTGTTCCAGGACTTCCGTTCCCACCACCCGGAGCGCCCCTTCCGCGAACCGGTCGGCTTCTTCCTGGAGCTTTTGCAGGGCAAGAGGAGGCACGGGCTCGAGCTGAATTGCGAGCACCGGCAAAGCCGCCGCGAGGAGTGCGAAGGCTTTCATTAAAGCGATTTTAGCCGTATTCGAACAGTTGCGGTGCATGATGCTACATCGCTAGAATCAATGAGTTTGTGAGACATTTCGGGAGGATTCATGTCCGTTGAACAGAAGGTGAAGCAGATCATTGTCGAGCAGTTGGGCGTCGACGAGGGCCAAGTCGATAATTCAGCCGCTTTTATGGATGACTTGGGAGCCGACTCGCTCGACATTGTCGAGCTCGTAATGGCGTTCGAGGAGCAGTTTGATATCGACATTCCGGATGAGGATACCGAGAAGATCACAACGGTAAAGGACGCCATCGACTACATTGAAGCCAAGACGGCGAAGAAGTAGTCGCTCCCGGAACCGAGGTAGCGATCGGCAAGGGGGTTCATTTTGTCGCGAAGAGTAGTTGTCACGGGTGTAGGGCTCATCTCCTCAGTAGGGATTGGAACCGAAGAAAACTGGAGGGCCCTGCGCAGCGGGACCAATGGTATCGGGCCGATCACCGCATTTGACGCCAGCAAGTTCAACTGCCGTATCGCCGGCGAAGTGAAGGGTTTCGACCCCACGCAATTCATCGAGAAGAAAGAGATCAAGAAGATGGCGAGGTTTATTCAATTCGCCATCGCTGCTTCTGAATTCGCGATGAAGGCGGCCAATTTCAAGGTCACTCCCGAAACCGCTGAACAGACTGGCGTCTACATCGGCAGCGGTATCGGTGGATTTGAGATTATCGAGCGAGAGCACAAGGTGCTCCTGGAGCGGGGACCTGACCGCATCTCGCCCTTCTTCATCCCCGCCACCATCGTGAATCTGGCCTCGGGGTACGTGTCCATTCGCATCGGAGCCAAAGGGCCGAACTCCGCCACTGCCACTGCATGCACCACCAGTGCGCATGCAGTGGGCGACTCATTTAAGATCATCCAGCGTGGCGACGCGGACGTCATGATTTGCGGCGGCGCGGAGGCTTGTGTCACGCCCATGGGTATTGGCGGGTTCGCCGCTATGCGGGCTCTCTCGCAGCGGAATGACGAGCCGGAGAAGGCTTGCCGGCCTTGGGACAGGTGCAGGGACGGATTCGTCGTCGGTGAGGGCGCCGGCATTCTCGTAATCGAGGAGCTGGAGCATGCCCGCCGGCGTGGGGCGCCGATCCTGGCGGAAATCGTTGGCTACGGCATGAGCGCGGACGCTTACCACATCACGTCACCTTGCGAAGACGGCGACGGAGCTTACCGCGTGATGCGAAGAGCGCTGAAAGACGCCGGATTGAAGCCCGAGAACATTCAATACGTCAACGCCCACGGCACATCTACCGGTGTCGGCGACAGGATCGAAACGATAGCATTGAAGCGTTGTTTCGGGGAGCACGCGTGGAAGCTTGCCATCAGTTCCACCAAGTCCATGACCGGGCACCTGCTGGGCGGCGCAGGAGGTGTGGAAGCAGGCATCACCGTGCTTGCCATCCGCGACCAGATCGCTCCGCCGACGATCAACTACGAGTACCCCGATCCGGAGTGCGATCTGGACTATGTTCCCAACGTCGCGCGGCCGATGAAGATCGATTACGCCCTGTCGAACTCGTTCGGCTTCGGCGGAACCAATGGCTGTCTGATTTTCAAGCGTTATCAGGAATAGCGCAAACACAGGGCCGTCCGCTTGTACCAGGGATGGCCGGCAAGACGGACAATCCATGAAGATCCTGGTGGCGATCAAGCAGGTTGCGGCTCGGGATTCCCAATTCAAGGTGGACGCAAGCGGCCACTGGGTTGAGGAGTCCGACCTTTCTTTCGAAATCAACGAGCCGGATGCATATGCCCTGGAGGAGGCATTGCAGCTCAAGGAACGTCACGGCGGAGAGGTCGTGGCGCTTTGCGCGGGTCCAGCCAGGGCGGTATCGGGCATCCGGGAGGCTTTGGCCAAGGGCGCGGATCGCGCAATCCATATCGAAGTGGACGATCTGACGCAGTTCGATGCGCTCGGCATCGCTCGGCTGCTGGCGAAGGCGGCTGAAACCGAGAGCGCCGATCTGCTCCTCACCGGCTTGCAGTCGGATGATTTAGGCTACGGCCAGACTGGCGTCATCCTCGCCGAACTCCTCGGTGTCCCCCACGCCACCATCATCATGGCTGTCGAAAAGCAGGACGGCTCGATCCGCGTGAAGCGGGAATTGGAGAACGGCTGGTTCCAGCATGTCACGCTGCCCCTGCCCGCGGTCTTGACGATCCAGTCCGGCATCAGCAAGCTCCGCTATGCGACCCTGATGGGCATTAAGAAGGCAAAGTCGAAGGAGATTCGTCACCTCACTGCTTCAGATCTTGGCGTGCCGCCGTCGTCCAATGTTGTGATGGAACGCGTCTACACGCCGGAGAAGACCAAGCGGACCGAACTGCTCGATGGCGATCCAAAGCAAGCGGCCGCTGCTCTGGTGGAGAAACTCAAGTTCGAGGCACGGGTGCTATGAGCAGCGTCCTGGTTGTCATGGAGCAGAACGCGGGTGTCTGGCACCGCATGTCGTGGGAAACGCTCGCTGCGGGACAGGAGATTGCCCGTCAGTTGGGTACGGAAGTCAACGCGGCAGTTCTTGGAGCCGATGTCTCCGCTCTTGCAAGCGAACTGGCATCGAAGCGTCTGACTCGCGTTTATGCGGTGACGCATGACCTGCTTGGGCAGTATAGTCCTGACGGGATGACGGCTGCTCTTGAGCAGCTCATCCGGCAAACAACACCGGACTTCGTCCTCTTTCCGCACACCTATCAGGTCCGTGATTTCGCGCCGAAGCTGGCTACCCGCTTCGGCCAGACGCTGGTCCCCGACGTTATTGGCTACCGTGTTGACGGGCAGGACCTCGTGCTGGTTCGCCAGCTCTTCCAAGGGAAGCTGAGTGCGGACATCCGCTTCAAGACCCCTGGCGTTCGCTTCGCCTCCATCCAAGCTGGAGCATTCCGCGCAGAGGCCGTCGAGGCTGGAGAGGCGCAGGTGGAGACAATCACGCCGGACCTGAATCCCGGCCTCATCCGCACCAAGGCTGAGGAGCCGTTCCGAGAGGCGGCGCGTGCGGTTGACCTAAGTGCCGCCGAATTGATTGTGTCCGTCGGGCGTGGAATCGGCGAGAAAGAAAATCTTCCCCTGGTCCAGGAACTTGCGGAGGTGCTGGGGGCGGAACTGGCAGCCTCCCGGCCGATTTGCGATAACGGCTGGCTTCCCATGGAGCGGCAGGTCGGAAGCTCGGGGCAAACGGTTGCTCCAAAGCTCTATCTCGCCGTCGGAATCAGCGGGGCCATCCAGCATCTGGTTGGCATGAAGGGAGCGAAAACGATTGTGGCGATTAATAAGGATCCGAACGCTCCCATCTTCGAAGTTGCCGACTACGGAATCGTTGGCGATCTCTTTGAAGTGGTCCCCGCGCTCGTCGAGGAAATTCGGAAGGTCAAAGGCTAGGAGTTTGTAAGTCGGGCATTGAAGTTTCTTCATCAGACGCCGCGATGGTAAGAGTATGTGCGGCCTGTCTTCGGATTTGTAAAAGTAGCTCTGCCCGTCGATCCGTCCGTCACGGCAGGCGCAGACTCAGTCCGGCGCAACGGAAGGCTCGCTTTGTTTCTCTGCCGCTAAGTGCTGAATTTCGTACGAGCTCGCTCCTCGCAGCATAACCCGCCGGGCTCTGCAGATTTTGTGTAACTTTTTGAGTTCTTGGCCGAATAACCCCTGGCAAGCGATAATAAGGTTGACGAGAACCTCCGGGCGGCAGGCTCGGGAAAGACGGTGTCTATTGGGCCTTCATCTTTCGGAGTTGATTCGGCGGGCCCGCCAACGCCGGATTTGGAACACATTCTTTGAGCTGGCGGCGGTGGCGGCCAGTCTCGGATTTGGCGCTCTCATTCTGCTCCTGATCCTCGGCACCCAGATTCTGAATTGGTACTGGCCACTGCTGTTGTTCGTCGTCGTCCTTGGTTTCCTGCTGATTAGTGTAAGGAAGCGCTTGCCAACTCCTTACGCGGTTGCGCAAGAGTTGGATGAGCGTCTAGGCTCTCACGACACCCTCTCGACTGCCTACTACTTTTCGAATCCGGCGAATCAACATCGTGCGCCCGCGGAGTTGCGGGAAGCACAGCGCAGGGAAGCCGAGCGGCTGGCATCGACTGTCTCGCTGGCTTCGGTCGTGCCGCTGGCGCTGCCCAGGACTTCGTACCTTGCGCTGAGCCTCGTGCTTGTCGCATTCGGAATGCTCGGCCTCCGCTACGGAGTGCGTCATAGCCTCGATCTGCGCCCACCCATTGCTCAGATCAATCTGGACACCTTCCGGCCTACAGACCCGATCGCGAAGGCGAAGAAGGAGCGGCGCCGTGAGGAGCAGATCCTCGACGAGAAGCTTCAGCAGATGGGCCTCTCGCTGAATGACCGGCTGAACAATGGCGAACAGACGAATGAACGCGCGTTAAGCCGCAGCGAGGATGGGGAGCGCGGAACGCCGGGCCAGGAAACTGCATCGCTGGACAGGAAAGAGCAACTGGCGGATCAACAGGGCGATCCCAATCAGGAAGATCCAGGGGAGGGGCAGAACGAAGGTGGAGAAGCGAGCGACGGGCAGCCTCAGGCGGGAACATCGCCGGCGCAGTCGGGCGAACGTTCTTCCGAGCAGCAGCGGGCTTCCTCGCAAAGTCCGCCTGCGCCTAACGATGAATCCGGCTTAATGGAGCGGATGAAGAACGCGCTTGCGAATCTCCTCTCGAAGATGAACGCCAAGTCGCGAAGCGGCAACAGCGGCAAACAGATGGCTTCGGCTTCGAAGGGCAGTCTGCAGCAGGGGCAGGGACAGGAGCGCCAGCAGGATCCACAGGGACAGTACCCGGGCGAAGGGAAGCAGGGCGAGCCTGGTCAGGGCTCCCAGGAGTCCAAGGGGCAGTCCCAGGGCGAAGGGGCGGAGCGTGCTGAGGCTGGCGAGGGCCAGCAGGGTCAGCAGGCCTCCAACCGGCCCGCGCCGGAGGATGCCCGGAGCGGCGCTGGCAAGCAGGATGGGAACAAGGACGTAAAGCTGGCAGAACAGCTGGAGGCGATGGGCAAAATCTCCGAAATCCTCGGGAAGCGCTCGCAAAACCTGACCGGCGAGATGATGGTGGAAGTCTCCTCCGGGAACCAGCAGTTGAAGACGGCTTACACGCAGCGCTCCGCAACGCACAGCGAGGCGGGCGGTAAGATCGAACGCGACGAAGTGCCCCTGGCTCTCCAGAGCTACGTGCAGCAGTATTTCGAAGAGGTGCGAAAGGCGCCGCTTCCACCGCCAACCAAAAACTCCGCGAAGCCGGGCAACCAGACTGCCGGAAAATCTGCGGCGAACTAGAGGCTCTGGCGCATTTCGACGATGGCCTCCGTGATCTGACCCAGATACCTGCCGTCGCGCATGACATCGGCCGCAACTGCGAATCGAGGTAATGCGGCTTTCCAATCCCCCGGTACGGAGACTTGAACTGAGCGGGTGCGCCGCCCGCCTGGCGGGATCTCAAGGGTCACGACATCCGGCTCCACGCGCCAGCCCTCCGGAGTCACAAGCGCGACTTCCAGTTTCATTGCCTCTCCCCTCTTGTAATTCCTGGCGCGGATCTCCACCTTCTGACGTTCGCCGGGCCCAATTAATATCTGATAGGGATAAATCTTCACCCAGCTCGGGTCCATGCCAAAATCAACCTCTCCCTCCGGGAGGAGGTCGTGGAACAGTTGCTGCTGCTTCCGCAGGCGCTCCTCGGTTGCGAGAAGCAGAGAGCGATCCACTGGATAAGGACGCCCGTGTCCCGGGGCAATCACCGTTGGTTCATGTTCGATGAGGTTGCGGATGGATCGCAGGTGGCTGTCGTTCTGGACATCATTGCGGAAGATGAGGTTGTGCCGCAGCGACGTCCCGCCGGGGTTGGGAAAGAAGGCATCGCCGGTGAACGCGACACGATTGCCGTCGATTGTGACGAACAGCGCCATCTGGTAGTTGGTATGTCCCGGAGAGTGCGTAATCTCAAACTCGAACTCCTCCCATCGGAACCGCTCTCCGTGGCGAAAAGCACGGTCTACCTTGAAAGCCTCTCCTAACGTACATCCCAGATTGTGCCCGCGCGGATTCTCAAAAATCTCGACCATGTTGTCGAGACACCAGATCTTCGTTCCGTGGTGCCGCTTCAGATGCGGGAATCCGTTCATGTGGTCGTCATGCATGTGGCTCGGCATGGCCACATCGACCCGCTTCACGCCATACTCGCGCTTGAGAGTTGGAATGCTGTGCTCGACGAAGCGGATACGGTCCGTAGTCGCGGTTGCGTCCAGCATTCGGGAAAACATCATTTGCGACGCGGATCCGTAATCGATAAACATCGCCTTGCCGCTGTCGCTGACGATGGCGTAAAACGACGATTCGGTTAAATGGTGAGCGATCAGATGGGGGCTTACGACAGTGGGTCGAAAAGTTTCAATCGGCTCGCCGCCGTTCTGGAAGCGGAAGTAGGCTTCCAGGTTGCGCATTGTTAGGGATATTGCCTCGTCGGGATTCTCTATGGGGTTTCCGTGCGACGGGCAGAGCAGCGCTGGTCTCTGCTCACGCAGCCGGGCGAGCGAGTAGTGTCCGAAGTTGATGCCTTCGGCGCCGGCATAGTTAATCTGTGTGTCATAGAGCGTCTGAATCTTCCCCGGCGAGTGCATCAGGTCGCCGGAGAAAGCGACTCTGCGGCCGTCAACCGTCGCCAGCAGCGTAATCGATCCCAAGGTATGGCCGGGTGTCGGGAGGATGAAGAAGTCGGTCTTTCGCCAGCGAAAGGTGGAGTAATCGGTGAGGCGCCTGGCTACGGGTATATTGCGCGTCACCGTGTTGAAGTCGTTGCGGACGTAGTAGAGATGAAAAACTCTGCGGTTCCGCCAGAAGTTTTCGGCATCGGCGAAAAGGTGGATTTCATGCGCCGGCACGGCAATCGGAATGCGCCGGGCCACAGCTTTGAAGTCGCCCTGGCACTGATCCCGATGGTGGTGCGTATGGAGGATGTAGTCGACGCTCCGGATACCCATGTCCGGCAGGTAGTCGAGGATCTTGCCGGAGCCGAAATCGATGAGGACGGCATGGTCTGCGTCACGCACGACGTAGACGTTACAGGTATCTTCGAAAACGAAGAGGTTCTCGGTCAGTTTGCGAGGCTTTCCAGCCGGCGCGAACCGGTCTTCGCGGGCTCCGGCGGCCAAGCCTGGTGCTCCGCCTAATGCGCCGGCAGTTTTCAGGAACGATCTGCGGGACGGCATGCCGCCTATACTACCGAATCGGCGGCTCAACCGGGGACTAGGGAAGCCGCTCGCCTCTCACGTCCTGCCCGCCCTGATGCAGCACCAAGTGCGTAACCTGGCCGGCCTCATTTTTGAAGAATGTGATCTGCGCGTCCACTACCTTGAGAAAGAACTGTGTCTCGGATTCGGCGAACACCTGAAAGGCAGGCTGTCCCGTTGCTTGAACCATGAACCGGTTCCCCTCGCGCCAGAACCTCACGATGAAACCGGGCCGAAGCTGGTAACTCCCCGCGTAGGCGTCAAAGATTTTGGGATCCAGATCGATGGCGGTCCGCTGCCTGGGAGGCTCAACGGTTTCGCCGAAAGCGATCAGTGCAAGTTCTTCTCCAAGCTTCGCGCTCTGTGCATTCTCAAGGTTCGCTAGCGTGATGACAGTCAATCGTTCCTTCGGGTACCGGGCAATGAACGTGGCAAAGCCGTTGATGCCGCCGCCATGTGCAATGCGCATTCGCCCCTTGTGGTCCCCGACCACCCAGCCGTATGCATAGTTACCCTTGAACGGCTCAAACATCCGGTCGAGCGCTGCCTTGGGTAGCAACTGTTCTGTGTAAAGCGCCTGGTCCCACTTCAGCAGATCTTCTACGGTCGAATACATTGCTCCGGCCGCGTGGGGAATCGTCATATCGATAAAGGCGGCATTCATATATCCCTTCGGTCCCAGCCTGTATCCGCTTGCACGATTCTTCAGGACCGGGGCAGGCATGTCGTAGCCCGTATCCTCCATGCCAAGCGGTGTGAGAATCTGCTCGCGAAGGACTTGCTCGTAACTTTTACCGGTGATCTTTTCCAGGAGATAACCGAGAAGCACGTATCCCGAGTTGCTGTAGTTGAATCTGGCTCCCGGCTCGAACTCGAGCTCCTTGTCTCGGAAGCGCTGCAGCGTCTCGGCGGGCGGCGATGGTTCGTTCATCGTCCGGAGATAATCCGGAAACGATGTAAAGTTCGGAAGACCGGCGCTGTGCGTCAGCAGATGGTGGAAGGTGATCTTCTGCCACGCCGGCGGAGCATCAGGCATGTACTTTGCAATAGGGTCGTAAACTTTCAGCTTGCCTTGCTGCTCCAGCTGCAGCACGAGCATTGCCGTGAACTGCTTGGTGATAGAGCCGAGGCGGAACTTCGTCTGAGGGTTGTTGGGCACGTTCCACTCGAAGTTGGCCATGCCGTACCCCTTGCTCAACACCGGTTTCCCGTCGCGCGCTACGAGCACCGAGCCGTTAAACCATTGCTGGTCCACATAGGCTTGCACGTGACGGTCAAGGCGTGAAGCCAGATCCTGCGGCGCCGCTACAGAAATGGCGGCAAGGAACGCGAGTATGAGCCGAGCCATAGAGTCAGCTACGCTCAGCTGACCCGTTTTGTTCCGTTCGAGTCCGGCCTTCCTACCTGTCATAGAGCGTCACCAGTTGTTTCAGGCGTGATTGCTCGATCTCCCTGAGCGTCCCAGGCAGCATCCTCCACCTCCAGTTACCGCTGGGACGTCCCGGCAAATTCATCCGTGCTTCCGTCCCAAGTCCAAGAACATCCTGCATTGGAAAGATCACCATGTCGGCTACGGATGCCATCAGGGTCCGTATGAAGGTCCAGTTGATCTCCCGTCCGTCCGTATGCAGGTAAGCCTTTGCAAACGCTCGCTCCTCCAGAAGATCCTCGTGCGTGCGCGTACTGTCGGTTCCTGCAGTGCTGTTCCACCATCCGATCGTCGTGTCGTTATCGTGGGTTCCCGTGTACGCGACCCGCTCGCGGGGATAGTTGTGCGGGCGGAAGTCGGGTGCCTGCGGATCCTTTCCGAAGGCAAACTGAAGGACGCTCATCCCCGGGAATCCGAACTGCTCGCGCAGCGCTTCCACCTCCGGCGTGATGACCCCCAGATTCTCTGCGATCAGCGGAAGCGGGCCTAATTCGGCCTGTAGCGCTTCGAGTAGATCCGCCCCCGGACCCTTCACCCACTTCCCGTTCACTGCCGTCGGCTCGCCCGCCGGAACCTGCCAAAAGGCTTCGAAACCGCGGAAATGGTCGAGCCGGATGTAATCGACGACGGACAAGGTGGCCCGAATCCGGTCAATCCACCACCGGTACCGCGACGCCGCCAGCACGTCCCACCGGTAGATCGGATTTCCCCATAACTGGCCAGTCGCGCTGAAGTAGTCCGGGGGGACTCCGGCCACCAGCGCAGGATCTCCGTTTTCATCAAGATAGAAGTACTCGGGGTGGGACCAGACGTCGGCGCTGTCGTGCGCTACGTAGATCGGAATATCGCCGAGAATCCGAATTCCGTGCTGATGGCAGTAGAGCTTCAAAGACGACCATTGCTCGAAGAAGACGAACTGCCAGAACTTGTGCGCCTCCAGCTTGTCGCGAAAACGCTCCTTGCTGGCTTGGAGCACCTCAGGGTCCCGCTGTGCAATCTCCTTTGGCCAGCGGCTCCAGACCGCACCGCGATTCTCTTCCTTCAGAGTCATGAAGAGCCCGTAGTCGTCCAGCCACCATGCGTTCTGCCTGGTAAAGGCTTCGTAGAGGTCCCGGTCCTTTGCCGGGGCGCCGCTCATGAATCGAAGAGCCGCTTTTCGCAGGAGCGGAATCTTATAGGCGTAGACAGCCTCGTAATCGACCCGGTCCTCGGGAGAATCCGGCGCCTCGTGCAGTTCCCGGATGCTGAGATAGCCCTGCTCGGCCAGTTGTTCCAGACTGATCAGGAGAGGATTGCCCGCGAACGCTGAAAACAACTGATACGGCGAATCTCCGTAGCCAGTGGGACCAAGCGGCAGGACCTGCCAGATCCGCAGGCTCGCGCCGGCAAGCCAGTCAGCGAACCGGTAAGCTTCGGGCCCCAGGTCACCGATTCCGAAGCGTCCGGGGAGGGAGGTGGGATGGAGCAGGATCCCACTGGACCGTGGAAACCTCACGCTTACAAAGGTAAGCCGGTTTGAAGGGGGACGCAACGCGTTTCAGGATTGTTGGACCGGCCGGAGGGACCGCGCTGCTACAATTAAAAGGAGTAACGCCCAACGTCATGATTCAAACCCTCTTTGGTTCTGTCGAACAGGAACCGAATTTACTCGAGCGACTCAAGAAAGGTATTGAGAAGACTCGGGCGGGCCTTGTCGAGCGTGTCGAAGACGTCCTCTCGGGAAAGAAGCAGATTGATGCGGACCTGCTCGAAGAACTCGAATACACTCTGATTACGGCTGACATTGGTCCCCGGACTGCCGCGGAGATCCTTGAACGGATCCGCCAGCGCGTCGATCGAAAACTGGTTGGAGACGCTTCAGAACTGAAGGGTCTGATCCGGGAATATCTGCTCGAAGTGTTGCAGGCTGCTGAGAAGCCCGTCCCCCGTGTAGACACTCCTCCCGCCGTCATCATGGTTGTGGGCGTCAACGGCTCCGGAAAAACAACAACGATCGGCAAGCTGACGAACCGATTCAAGAACGAAGGCCGCAGCGTTCTGCTCTGCGCCGCCGACACGTTCCGCGCAGCAGCGATCGAGCAACTGGAAGTCTGGGGCGAACGAACGAAGACGGACGTCATTCGCCAGAAGGCGGGTTCCGACCCCAGCGCCGTCTTGTTCGATTCCTTACAGGCTGCGAAAGCTCGCAAGGTGGACTACGTCATCGTTGATACTGCCGGTCGCCTTCACACGAAGGAAAATCTCATGGCGGAGCTGGAGAAAATGCGCCGGACGGCTTCCCGGGTGATTCCCGGCGCTCCCCATGAAGTTTTGCTGGTGATGGACGCGACGACGGGTCAGAATGGCCTCGAACAGGCGCGCAAGTTTACCGAAACCAGCGGCGTTACCGGTATCGTGCTCACCAAACTGGACGGAACAGCAAAAGGCGGAGTCGTGATCGCAATCTCCCGCGAGTTGAATCTCCCCATCCGCTACATCGGAGTTGGAGAGAAGGCCGAAGATCTCTTACCATTCGACGCCGGGAAGTTCATCGAGTCGCTCTTCGAAGGATGACGGGCGATTTCATGCGGGAGGCGCTCGCGCTCGCAAGGCGCGGCCTCGGACAAACAAGCCCGAACCCGGCTGTCGGCGCGGTTGTCGTCAAGGACGGTCAGATTGTCGGCCGCGGCTATCATACGTACGCCGGGCTGAAACACGCCGAGATTTGGGCTCTGGAGGAGGCCGGGGACTGCGCGCGAGGAGCTACCCTCTATGTGACACTGGAGCCTTGCTGCCATCAGGGCAGGACGGGGCCTTGTGTCGACGCCGTGATTCAGGCCGGCATCTCCCGCGTGGTGGCTGCCATGGAAGATCCGAATCCTCTGGTTTCCGGTGCGGGACTGCGGCGGCTGGCCGAGGCGGGCGTCGAAGTCGAAGTGGCGTCGGAATATACCCCGGAAGCCACGGATTTGAATCAGCCCTTCGTCCACTTCATGCGGACCGGCCGCCCGCTGGTCACGCTGAAATCCGCGGTCACTCTCGACGGGAAAATTGCCGCGCCGGAGGACAACAGCGGATGGATCACCAGCCAGACCGCGCGCGCGCATGTTCAGAGTCTCCGGCACAATTCCGATACGATCCTCACCGGCATCGGTACGGTGCTCTGCGATGATCCGCTTTTGACGGACCGGAGCGGCGAGGCCCGGCCGCGCCCCTTGCTGCGCATCGTTCTCGATTCCCAATTGCGGATTCCCGTCAATTCCCGCATGGTGCAGAGCTGTCAAGACGATCTCCTCGTCGTCACCACATCGGCGGCCTCAGCAGAGCGGCGGAAGGCGCTTGAATCGGCAGGTGTGAAAGTGCTGACCTTTGACGGGCCGGACGGCCGCACCGACCTCCGCGCGCTCGTCAGCTGGCTTGCCTCCGAACGCTACCTGTCCCTCATGATCGAGGCGGGAAGCAAGGTGAACTGGGCCGCGCTGGAATCCGGTATCGTCGACAAAATTTTCTTCTACTATGCGCCGAAGATCCTAGGTGGCATGCAGTCCCTCCCGGTTGCTGGGGGAGTTGGCAGACGCCGCCGCATCGACGCTCTCCTGTTCCGCGACGTCCGTCTGCATCAGATTACCTCCGACGAGTTCGCCGTCGAGGCCTGGCTCGTGAAAGAGAGCTGAACCATGTTCACTGGCATCGTGGAAGAGGTGGGCACCGTCGGGTCCCTGGAACCGCGCGAAGCGGGGGCCCGCATTCAGATTCGCTGCACGACGGTTTTGGAGGGATTGAAGGACGGCGACAGCATCGCCGTGAACGGGGCCTGCCTTACCGCGGTCGATCACGGTTCCGGCTACTTCGCCGCGGATGTCGCGCCGGAAACCCTCCGCGCCACGAACCTCGGCGACTTGCGTCCGGGCTCCCTCGTCAACCTCGAGCGGGCAATGTCGGCCTCCGGACGGCTCCACGGCCATCTCGTGCAAGGCCACGTGGACGCGACTGGTGAGCTCTTGTCGTTGGAGCCGCTCGGCAATCAGAACTGGTGGCTGCGAATCCGCGTTCCTGAAGAGGTTGAGCGCTACTTGGTGTACAAGGGCTCAATCGCAATCGATGGGATCAGCCTGACGATTGCCGCTCTGGAAGGCGATGTTCTTTCCGTCACCATCATCCCTCACACCTATCAAAACACCTCGCTTCGCGGACTTCGCCCCGGTGCGCGGGTCAACCTGGAGGTCGATATTCTCGCCAAGTATGTCCACAAGATGCTATCGGGAATGGAAAGGCCTTCCGGTCTGACGGTCGATAAGCTGCGCGAAAACGGCTACTGACGGAAACGAAAGTTTTTACCGCTTTAATTCTTCCACGATCTCGGCGGCTACCCTGCGAGCCTCTTCGACAGCGCCCGTGGGGAAGCTGATTGCCCCGACCCGCGGATGCCCGCCTCCGCCGTAGCGCTCGCAGATCGTCGCCAGATTGTGCTTCGGTTCGACAGGCGCCCACGGATTGGAGCCGACGGAAACCTTCGTCCGAAAACTGGCGTTGCTGACGGAGACTGTGTAGATCGAGTCGGCAAACAGATGATACGGGATGAACTTGTTGTAGCCCTCGAGTCCGTAATCGATCAGGTCGAAGAAGATGACGCCGCGATCGCAGTGAGCCGCCTTCTTAATAATGTCGATGGATTCGAGATGCCGCTGGTGGAGCGGGCGGTACAGCGCTTGAATCTCCGGGTCCTCGATGATTTCGGAGAGCGTCTGATGGCGCATTGCGCGGATGATCTTGTGTACGATCTCCGAGCCTTTCGCTGCTTCGATGACCAGAGTCAGCTTCATTGCCGGCGCGCCGAGTTCCACTGCTTCCTTCGCGCTTTCGTACTGTGCGCCGTCGATGATATCGGCCCATCGAACCAGTTCTTCGAGGTCTTCCGCGGTATAGCCGAAGGTCTTTCTTGTCACATCCCGGATGAAGAGAGTACAGGACCGGTACGTCGGATCGTAAAACTTCTTTCCGCTCTGGTCATGCTTGAAATGCTCGGCGTCTTCCGGCTTCAGGAACGCGCTCTGGTGATGATCAAACCACCACGTCAGGCGCGGATCTGGTGAATACTTGAAATCGACAATTGCGTTCACTTCCGCATCGAAAAGGCCGTCTTCAAAGAGCTGCGATGCCTTGTGCGCCAGACCGTGGAACTGGAACTCCGCGTCTGGATGGACTTTGTCTTCAATAAAGCGGCTGAAGAAAGCGGCGGAAGCAGCTCCATCGAAGCAGTGATCGTGGTAGAGGACATTGACCTTCATGTGCGTGCCGATAAATGGAAAACCATTCAGCATGCCTTAACCGGCAAGGAAAAAGCAAGTCCCGCTGTCTGACAAAGGAAGGCTCGGCACCGGGAGGACGAGCGGCGTGCCGGTGCTGAACGGCGAGAGTTTGGAATGGAGAGCCGGAGCCCGGAGCGGATTCGCGCTTTAAGGCAAGCCGGCGGGCGAATTCAGTTTGCGGGGGGCGAGGGGAGGCTGGCCCGGCTGGAGCGTCGCACCGCTTCCCCTCTGTTCCACCCAACGAATTACGCCGGAATCTCTGCCTCCACCAGGCGCGTCAGCAGGTCGAACGACTGTTGCCAGCCGAGCCTACACGATTCGGCGGGAATCGCGTCCGGCAAACCGGTCTGCTCGACCACGAGTTCCGTGCCGCAGGCGACCGGGCGCAGAGCGTAAGTCGTGACGATCTGGCCGGGGAGAGCCGGATCGTCAAAGCAGTCTGTGGCCACAAGCTTCTGGTTCGGCACGATCTCGCGGTAGCTGCCGCCAAAGCTGTGCTCCTGCCCGCTCGCAAGGTTGACAAAGGACATACGGAACCGGCCGCCAACGCGCAAATCAAGCTCGTGCACGATGGCGGTGAAACCGTCTGGCGGATTCCACTTTACAATGGCGGACGGCTCGGTCAATGCGCGCCAGACGCGTTCCACAGGCGCGCGCAGAATACGAACATGGGTCAATGTGTAAGGCATAACTCTCCTTGGACAGATGAGATTGCGGCGTGCAGACCGTCACCCTCCAGTGCACGCTGAACCAGCAGGGCGCGTCATCTGGTTCGTTTCCTGGGCTTAGGCAGCAGCAGTTCGACGTAACGGCGTAAGTGCTCTATCGCATCGAGCGCTGGCTGAGGGTTGTTCCTTGCCTTCGCCAGCACGAAAGCGCCTTGCAGCACCGCCTGCGTGTGGCGGGCCAGGCCTTCAGCGGACCATTCGGCGTCCGGCGCATATTGCTTGCGCGCGGCCTCGATCGTAGGTACGAGCGTCTGTGCGTGAGCTTCTATTCCTTCACCGCACGATGTGCGCAGCGCAGGGTGTGTCGCGAAGGTCTCCTGAACGAGCGTCCCAAGCAGGCAGGTCCACTCGGGCAACTCCCCGCGGACCAGTTCGGCGCGAAAGTCCAGATAGGCCAGCAGCCGCTCCCTCGGGTCGGCGACGGACTGATAGGGGGCGCTGGCAAACAATGCCGCCGTCACCTCGTTCCATTGCTGGATCGCCGCGACGGCGAGCGCCTCCTTGCTTGCGAAGTAGTGGAAGAAAGCGCCTTTGGTCACGCCCGCGGCGCGGCAGAGGTCGTCGACGGACGTATCCGAGTAGCCGCGCTCGCGGAAAAGCGCCAGCGCGGCGTCAAGAAGCTTTTGTTTAGCGGAAGCGGCGTTCGTTGCTTGCATTCGTGCAAACCAGTTGGCATGCCGGTAGAATACCAACCAGTCGGTATGTTGTCAACGGATCAATCGATCGCTTGGAAGATCTCGCTGCCGCGTGTCCGTTCTAAAACGGACGCCGCATTCGCAGGCGGCGGGCTCAGGCTTCCGGAACCGGTTCCTTGTGGCCGCTCAGATGAGCTCCTGCCGCTCCCCGCGCAGCCGCTGCGTTCTCGATCACGGCATTCGCTTCACCCCCGAGCATGAGGGCGATTCCCGTGAACCACAGCCACAGCAGGAGGACGATTGCCGCTCCCAACGAACCGTACACGTCGTTGTAAGCGCCAAAACCCGCCAGGTAAAGCCGGAAGACGAAGGAAATCAGGAGCCAGAAAACGAGACCTACGACCGCTCCAGGCGTGATCCAGTCCCAGTGAGCGTTTTCAAGATCGGGGGCATACCGGTAAATGAGGGCGAACGCCAGCAGCACGAAGAACAGTACGACCACCCAGCGAAGAATCCCCCACACGAAGCGAAAGGCGTCGCTGAATCCGAGGAGGTTTGCAAGCCTGTGGCCGATGTGATCCCCGAACAGAAGCATCGTGAGAGCCGTAACGATCATTCCTACAAAGACGATCATCAGGCCGAGCGAGAGCAGCCTGACCTTCCACCATGGCCGTGCATCCGTGACTGAGTAGGCGACATTGAGCCCCGAGACAACAGCCGTGATTGCCGTAGCCGCCGCCCAGAGCGCACCGGCCATCCCCACCAGCAGCTTCCACCCTTCCGCTCCTGCGCGAATCTCTTCAAGGCCTGGCGCTATCAGCGCGTATGCCGACTCCGGCATCACCGTCTCCAGATATTCAAGCAGCATGGCGCGGAACGCCGAACCGGTTTCTGCGAGAAACCCGAGAAGCGCCGTCAGAAAGAACAGAGCAGGGAAGAGAGACAGAAGAAAGTAGAATGCGAGGGCCGCAGCAGAGGTGAAGATGTCGTCCTTGATTGATTTGTTGACGGCTTGTTTCGCCAACGCATACCAGCTCAATCCCCTAAGGTCCACCATCGATGCCTTGCGGCTCGATCCGATGGACGCCGCCTCCATCCCTGCTGTTTCAGGTCGCGTGGACACTCATGCGATTCTAGGACTTGGGGAAAGAGGCACTCATTCTCGGCTGCGGCTTTACCGGGCGCCGCGTTGCAAGGCGGCTGCTCGCCCGGGGATGGACTGTCACCGCGACCACCCGCTCGCCGGAGCGCCTCGCAGCTCTTGCCGCAGGCGGCGTCAAAGTCCTGCCTTTGGACGTGCTGCAGCCCGCGACTCTTGAACGGCTTGCCCGGCTTGTCCGCCCTGGTATCGTTGTCCTGCACTCGATTCCCGTAGTTGCCGGTACGGGAGAACCGCCCTTCGATCCGACGCCGCAGCTATTGGATGTGCTCGCGAATCGCCCTGCCCGGATTGTTTACTTGTCGACAACAGGTGTATACGGCGCAGCGCACTTTGTGGACGAAACAACACGGCCTGAGCCCCGAACGCTAAGGGAGCGATTGCGCGTGGAAGCGGAAATGGCTGTGGCGAGCGGGCCCTGGTCGTGGCTCGTTTTGCGGCCTGCGGCGATTTACGGTCCCGGGCGAGGCATACACGAATCGATGAAGCGCGGAACATTCAAGCTGAACGGGACAGGGGATAATTGGGTTAGCAGGATTCACGTCGATGACCTTGCTGCTCATGCGGAAGCAGCGCTAGCGAGTGACATCCAGGGTTCCTACCCCGTCGCGGATCAGGAGCCCTGCCGGTCAATCGAGATCGCTGCCTTCTGCGCCGCGCAGCTCCGAATTCCTCTCCCTCCCTCCGCGCCTGCTGCGGAGTTGAGCGAGACCCGCCAGGCGAACCGCCGGGTGGATGGAAGCGCGATCCGCCGCTTGCTTGGAATCCGGCTTCGCTATCCTTCCTATCGCTCGGGGATTGTCGCGTGTCTGACCGCCAGTCCGGCGGATGCAGATTAAGTGGAGCGGATAGGAGCTGGTTCGCGGGTCTGTGCGCCCCTGGTCTCAGGGATGGGGCCGACGAGGTGCCCGATCTTGGAAAGGATTTCCGGCAGCGTGAACGGTTTCTGAATCAGGTTCGTCGCATTTGTCAGAGCCGGGTCGCACTTCATTGACGTAGCCATAAAGATGACCGGCGTTCTCGGCCGGAGCAGTTCAACCTGCTTCGCGAGCGCCACCCCCGACATGCCTGGCATCTCGGTATTCGTCACCAGCAAATCAATCACTCCGCCATATTGCCGGCAAGCGCTCAACGCCTCACCAGGGCCGGGCACGGCCAGCACCTTGAAGCCGTAAGCTTGAAGACCCGCGGCCAGAGTTTGGCGGATCGCGCGGTTGTCGTCGACGAGCAGAATTGTCATGGCTCACGTACTGAACAGCACGTTTGCGGCCATATCCAAGCCCCGAGGCGGGTGCGATTGCAACGCCAGAGCCTTGGGATTTCTTACAAATTGCAGTAATCCTTACCGGTGTGGCCGCGCTGTATGAGCAGTTTCATCCCGATGACGTGTTTATCTTTGTATACCGACTACGTCCCAATCGTGCCCGCTTGTCTTTCGTAGGAACACGTCCATCATGTGTCCGCCGTGGTCCTCCGCGCAGATTGTCACGCCCACGATACTCCCCGCCTTCAGTTCCTTCGTCGCGGGCGGCAGGAAGAAGGAATCCCCTGGAAGGGCACGGCGGCTGCCTTCCGCGTTGTCGTACTCGAACCACGAAGGTTTGAGCTGCAGCGATCGCCGGAACCCGTATTTTTCGGCGAGATCCGTGAACTCCAGCTGCCCGTTGCGAACCCGGAAATCATCGAGAGGCAGAACCTTCGAAAAGAACGTGCGGCCGATCTTGTCGCGCCGGGCGATCAGCATTTGCGTCACATGCTCCGTGGCGCGGGGGTCTTCGTACTGGCCCAGCTCGACCAGCGCGCGGATCTCCTCGTTCGTAAACGCCATCACCTGCTTGGCCGCCCAGAACGTATCTCCCGGTAACCGGTTCTCAAATGCCGGATTCGGGTAGATGGGCTTCCAATCGTCCGGGTCGAATGCGTCGCTTTCAAAGCGGCCTGCCTCAGGCAAGTCGGGGTAGCGGGCGCGTTGCCATTTCGGAATCCACAGTCCGAGCGTCAGCGCCTGCTTCCAGGCAAAGCTAAAGTCGTATTGATAGACAAAGCCATTTCGTGGATCCCTCGCCCCGACCCCGCTGCTGCCTAGGATAGAGCCAAAGTCGATCAGATAATGGCGCACAAAGCGCACTCCGTCCTTCTCGAGCACCGTGTCAAGGGTGTTGAGCGACGTGGCGTCGTAGTGATTCACCCAGGCAGCGAACACATAAAGCCCGCGGAGATCGCGCCGTTGTTCATGGGGAAAGATGTCGTTCGGGTCATCGGATCGCGTGCCGTGATAGAGCCACGGACCGAGCAGCTCTCCTTCAATAAACAGACTCGCGAGCGCGCGGTAGCGCCCGTCGGCCGTTCGATTCACTCGCGCCAGTAGGCTGTCCACGTCATACGCCGTCATACGGCGCTTGCGGCCGGTTATGTCCGTCACCGTGGCTTTGTCGCTCACGACCAGCTGCTCCCGCGGGAACTGGACAATGTAGTTCTCGGGGGTGTAGTAACCGAGGGCATAGAAAATCTTGGAGCCGATTACATCGGCCGCCGAGGTTGCATTGGGAAACCGCGGGGTATCGAACTTCAACAGATAGCGGCGTCCCGCCTTGTCGCGAATGATGAAGCCAGGAGTAACGCCCTCGGTCTTCGCGCTCAGGATGGTCCACGGTCCTGCATTGGATGGCGGCCGCTCATTGCCGGGTCCGCGCAGCAGCTCTTCCATGCTCATGCGCTTCCGCCCGTGACGGTTGGTATACCAGGCGCTGTCCGGAACCTCGTCCAGGGTATTCACGCCGAGAGAGGGCGGCGGGCCTTCAGGACCCGGTTTGCCGGGGCGGAAGAAGGTCTTTTCCAGTTGGTCGTAGGCATCGTCGATCTTCCTACGGGTCAGCTTGCCGACGGAGATGGGCGCGGGCTCCTGCCAAAGCGGGTCGTCTGGGCGAAATCGAAGCGGCTCGGGGCGCGGTGCGGGCTCTGTTACGAAACAGACGGCCCAGAACAGGATGCCGGCCCTTAGAACGTGTCGAAGACGATCCAAAGCTGTACTCCTTCCCGGCTAAACGCGAGATCGAAACGGCCTGCCGCAAACGATCCATTCCCGAATCGGGCACCTGCCCCATAGCTCTTCTCCACCCTGCCCAGGCGCCACCGATCCCAGTAGGGAAAAACTTTTCCTGCATCTACGAACAGCGCAAGCGACACTCCGCTGAACACCTGCCATTGGTATTCCGCAGTTACGAGCGCCAGATTGTTGTCATAGAAGCGGCGCCCTCGAAAGCCTCGGAGATCCCAGGGACCGCCGAGCTGCGGCTGCAAATAGAAGGGGATTTCGTGGCCTTTGTCAGGAATGCTCAGCACCGTGCGAGCTCGCAGGAACAGGTTTCGCTGATGGTTGAAGAAGAGCTGATGGCGCTCTAATTGCGCCTCTATGCGACTGAAGCTGTTTGCGACCCGCTCACGGGCACTAAAGCGCGACCAACGGAAAAGCCCTGTCGTTCCATCTGGCGGTGCGCCGAGCTCGCGGCTGGGATGCAGCTCGATGAAGGCGCCGGTTTGGACGAAAGGAGGCTGAAGGCCAAGCCCTGGCACTGCGGACCCGGCAAACACAGCCTCTGTGGAGGGAAGGGATCCGTCGCGAGTCGGCCCCACATTCGGCTTCAGATAGCGAATTAATCCTCCTGCGCGAACTCTCGGCTTGATCTGCCATCCGGCTGACGCTTGAACGCTGTTCTCTTCAAGCGAGTAGGCGGTCCGGTTGTGGATGGAACTTTCCGGTCCCTCTCCAAAGAAATCGATTTTGGGTGAGAAGCGGTGAAAGGCGAGCAGATTAACAAATCCCTTGCCCGCCAGCCGCCGGGCTTCAAACTCGCCGTCGATCATGAAGAAGTCCTGCAAGGAGCCGGTCAGCGACGAGCGAACCAGGAACCGGTCGTCCATGAGGTTTGGACGGAAATACTCGATCCCCACGCCGAAACCGGAACCCGGGCCCAGTGTGCCAAAGCGCGGCCGGAAGCCCCGATAGCCGTAAGTCAGCTTCTCTTGCACTTTGGCTTCGCGGAAGGAAAGGACTGTACGGTGAAGCCACGGGAGAGTCTCCGGCTGCAGCTGCTGAGCCTTCTGCTGCCGTAATCGTTCAATCTCCTCCGCCGACGTTGCCTGCTGGCCTTCAAGCAGCGCCGCCGCGAGGAGAAATCCTGCGATGAAGCACACGGGGCTCGTTAAGATCCGCCGCAATCTCGGCAGGCTGCCGCGCCGATTTGGAATCGCCACCGACGGGAGCTCTTGAGAGGATCTGGCTGTTTTCGAGGGTGATCGTTCTGTGACCGGCATCAAACTGCAGCTACTCCGGGCGTAGTGAGCCTGCGGCGAAACATCGATCGCTAGTAAGAGAGGTCCTGGAGCCCAAAGTTTCGAATTCAGTCCACTGCTTCATCAGCACCTGCAAGTTTGTCTCTTTCATGCTTGTGATGAGTTCGTGAAACACAGCAAAAAGCGCCACGATTACGCAGACGATGTTCGAGCGTGTTCCGTTCCGTCCACCGTGCTCAGGTGAAAGCGTGCGTTTTGTAAATATTTAGTGCGAAGGTTACAGACTGTCCCTAGTCACGAGTCACCCCGGCAAAACTGACACGTGCAGAAAGCCGAGGCACGGGCGGGACGTTCGTGCCGCCGCCCGTGCTTGATCGATTAGCGCGGAAGTTACTGCCAGCCGCCTCCAAGCGCACGGTAAAGTTGTACGACAGAAAGGCGTTCGAGCAAGCTCAGTTGGGCTAGCACTAACTCTCCCGCGAATAAGTTTCGCTGGGCGTCCAGGACCTGCAGATAGCTGTCGAGGCCGCCCTGATAGCGGAGGGTCGACAGGCGTACCGATTCAGAAAGAGCCCGAACCAGCTCTTCCTGCTGCTGCCGCTGGCTGCGGGTACGCTGATATCCAATCAGGGAGTCAGATACCTCGCGCAGTGCGTTGTAAATTGTGCGCTGATAGTTCAGAAGCAGCTCGCGCTGCTGTGCTTCGGAAAGTCGAACCTGGTTACGAATCTGCCCTGCTCGAAAGATTGGTAACAGTGCCCCTCCGGAAAACGTCAAGAAGCGGGCGGGTTGCGTCGCGATATCCGCAAGAGCCCGGCTCTGTCCGCCAGCAAAGCCCGTAAGGGAGATCTGCGGGAAGTAGAGGGCCTTTGCAGCCCCGATCAGAGCGTTTGCCGCAATCAGATTCTGCTCAGCTTGTCGGATGTCTGGACGCCGCTCAAGCAGCGCGGAAGGAAGGCCTGCAGGTATTTCCGGGGGCAGCGGAATCTCAGTCAGCTTGCGGCCGCGGGGCTGCTCCGTGGGAGGGGAGCCAAGCAGCAGGCTGAGCGCGTTCTCTGTCTGTGCAAGGCTTCTCTCAATCGCCTCGATCTGTGCCGTTGCCGTATAAAGGAGCTGCTCCGCCTGATGCACGTCCAGGCTCGACGCCGCGCCTCGGTCCCGGCGCAGCTTCACAATCCGCAGGCTCTCTTCCGCTACGTCGCGGGTTCTACGGCTGATATCGAGTTCCAACTCGAGCTCGAGCAGTTGGAAGTACGCCGTCGTCACGTCGGAAATCAGTGAGACAATCACGCCGCGCCGCGCTTCCTCCGATGCGAGGTATTGCGCTTGCGCTGATTCCGTCAGCCGGCGGAGCCTTCCCCAGACGTCTACCTCCCAGGACAGGAGGGCTCCGATCTGCGTGTAAGCGGTGTCGAGCTTTGCCCCCGGCGGTGCAAAGCGAATGGATCCGATAGTGGATTGGCGCGTGGCGTTCGATTGCGCCTGGGCGTTCAACCACGGATACATGTTGGCCCTTGTGATGCCAAGCTGCGCCCTGGCCTGTTCCACTCGCTCGGCTGCCATGCGGAGGTCGAAGTTGTGTTCGAGGGCGGTACTTAGCAGCCTGGTGAGGGTTTCGTCGCCGAAGAGCTCCGCCCACTGCGTATCAGCGATCGATTCTTCAGGTTTTGAGGCAGAGGTCGGGGTCGCTCCGCGAAAATCGATCGGGAGCGGGATCTCGGGCCGCTTATAGTTAGGCCCCATCTTGCATGCAGACAGGAGAATGACAAGCGCTATCAGGATCCAAAGCTTCTTCGTCGTCATGCGATCTCCGGTTCCACCTCGGGTCCTGCCGGCTGCCGCTTTCTGCGCTCGGCAGCCGTCTGAATCAGTACATAGAGAATAGGCACGATGAAGATTGTCAAAAACGTCGCCGTGATCATTCCGCTAAACACTGCGGTGCCCAGGGAGCGGCGTGCGCCGGCGCCGGCGCCTGTAGCGACGACGAGCGGCAGAACGCCGAGGATGAATGCAAACGAGGTCATCAGGATCGGGCGAAGCCGAAGTCTCGCCGCCTCGATTGCCGCCTGGCGTATCTCTTCGCCATGGTCGCGGCGCTCCTTTGCGAACTCGACGATGAGAATCGCGTTCTTCGCAGCCAGACCAATCAGCGTCACGATGCCGATCTGGGTGTAGATGTCGTACGGCATCGAACGGAGGTGAATGCCCAGCAGTGCGCCGAACATGCCCAGGGGAAGGGCAAACAGCACGGCCAGAGGAATCGACCAGCTCTCATAGAGCGCTGCCAGGAACAGGAAGACCAGAACCGCGGCGAAGCCGAAGATCGCGGCTTCGTTACCCTGGGCTTGCTGCTCCTGGTATGTGGTTCCCGTCCACTCGTAGCCGTAACCTGGAGGCAGCGTCGCCGCAGCGACCTCCTGCATTGCCTTTACCGCCTCGCCGCTTGAGTAGCCGGGCGCCGGACCTCCGAGGATCTGGATGGCCCGGAAGCGGTTGTAGCGGTAGATGACGTCCGGACCAGTCGAAGGCTGAATAGTGGCAAGTGTGCTCATCGGAACCATAGCGCCTGCGGCGTTCCGGACGAAGAAGCGGTTGATGTCCGTTGGGTCGTCGCGGAACTCGGGCTCAGCCTGGACCAATACCTGCCACACACGTCCGAACAGGTTGAAGTCGTTGATATACAAGCCGCCGAAGAATGTCTGGAGCGTGTTGTAGGCATCCGTAACAGACACGCCGACGGTTTGAAGTTTATCGGTGTCTACCTTGACGGAGTACGTGGGAACGCTTGCACGGAATGTGCTGATCACGTTGGCGAGCTCAGGGCGTTGCCTCGCCGCAGCCACCAGAGCATCCGCTGCGCGCGCCAGTGACTGTACGTCTCCGCCCGAACGGTCCTCCAGCATGAACTGGAAGCCGCCGGTCGTACTCAATCCGAGAATCGGCGGTAGGCCGAAAGCGAAGGAGAAGGCTTCCGGCACGGTCGCAAAGCCTGCCTGTGCACGTGCCAGGATGGCGTCAAGCTGCGTTTCTTTGCTCTTCCGCTGTTCCCACGGTTGCAACGTACAAATTGCTGTCGCAACGTTTGAGTTCGACGTTTGGGTAGCAATGTCGAGACCGCCGATGACGAAATAGGTCTTGATACCCGGTATCTCGCTCAATACCTTTTCGATCTTGCGGACTGCCGCATCGGTCCGCTGCGTCGAGGCTCCATCGGGCAGCCGGATGGAGACAAAGAACGCGCCCTGATCCTCTGTCGGCAGGAAGCCGGTGGGCAGCCGCTTGAAGATCACGACGGTCAGACCGGAGAAAATCAACAGTGCAAGCACCGCCAAGGCCGACCGCCGGATGAGGAACTTGACTCCAAGCGTGTACCGGTTCGTCGTCCAGTCGAAGCCGCGATTGAAGTAGCCGAAGGCGCGGGCCAGCAATCCGCGTTTGGAGTGGCCGGCCGGTCTCAGCAGGAGAGCTGACAGCGCCGGGCTCAGAGTAAGCGCGTTGAACGCCGACAGCAGAACCGACACTGCAATCGTTAGTGCAAACTGCTTGTAGATCTCGCCGCTGATGCCTCCGATGAAGGCCACCGGTATGAACACAGCCGCCAGAATGAAGGCGATTGCAACGACCGGAGCCGACACTTCGCTCATAGCCTGGATGGCTGCTTTGCGCGGCGAAAGTCCATCCTCAATGTGCCGCTGCACCGCCTCTACGACGACGATCGCGTCGTCCACGACGATGCCGATCGCAAGCACGAGGCCGAACATGCTCGTGATGTTGATCGAAAAGCCGAGCATCGGGAAAAGGGCGAACGTGCCGACGATCGAGACGGGCACTGTCAGGAGCGGGATCAGCGTCGCGCGCCAGCTTTGGAGGAAGACGAAGACAACCAGGATGACCAGGCCCACGGCTTCGAGCAGCGTGTGAAGCACGTCCTCGATTGCCGCCCGCACGAACATCGTGGAGTTGTACGGAATCACGTAATCGATGCCGGGCGGAAAGTTCTGCTTTGCCCGGGCCATGAATTCCTCAACCGCTCGCGCCGTCTCGACCGCGTTTGCGCCCGGGCTGAGGTAGAGGATGACGTTTGCGGAGGGCCGGCCGTTCAACCGGCTGAACCCGTTGTAGGTCTGGGCGCCGAGCTCGACGTGCCCCACATCCCGGATACGAAGCAGCGAAGCGTCGGGCTGCGCACGGATAACGATGTCTTCAAATTGACTCGGGTCCGTCAGCCGGCCAGGCGCGCTGACTGCATATTGGAAATCGGTGCCTTGTGGCGACGGAGCCTGCCCGATCGATCCCGCCGGGTTTTGACGGTTCTGTGCGGAAATCGCATTGCTGATGTCGGTGGCGTTCAACCCGAGCGTCGCCATCCGGTTCGGATCGACCCACACGCGCATTGAGTAGAGCTGCTGCGACCCAAGGCGCGATTGCCCGATGCCCGGCAGGCTGCCTAGCTGATTGACGAGGTTGATCTGCGCGTAGTTTGTCAGGAACAGCGAGTCGTATTGCGGGTCGCTCGACACAAGCGCGACCGCCATCAGGAAGGCGCTCGAAACCTTGGCCACCGTAACACCCTGCCGCTGAACTTCCGGTGGCAGGCGGGGCAGTGCAATATTGACACGGTTCTGGGTCTGCACCACCGCCGTGTCCGGATCGGTGCCAAGCGCGAACGTCACGGTGATGGTCAATTGACCCGTATTGGCCGACGTGGACTGATAGTAGAGCATGCCGTCCAGGCCGACGAGCTGCTCTTCAATCGGTTGTGCGACGGTCTTCTCAAGGTCCTCGGCGTTACCCCCCAGGAACGTCGCGGTGATCTGCACTTGCGGCGGAACCACTTGCGGATAAGCCGCGATCGGGAGGTCGGGGATTGCTACGGCGCCGAGGATGACGATCACGATGGCGATTACCATCGCGAAAACAGGGCGATCAATAAAGAAACGTGCCATGTAATCTACTCGGCTTGGGCTTGAGAAGTGCGCTGATTCTGGCCCTGATAGGGAATCGCGCGGACGGTAATACCAGGCCGCACGGTCAGAAGACCCTCGACAACCACGCGATCGCCAGGATTCAGTCCGTGCTCGATGATCCATTCCTCACCAACGCGCGGACCTGTTCTGACCGGGCGGGCCTCAATCTTGTCGCCCGCTCCAACCACGAATACCGTTTGGAGATTTTGGTTTTGCTGTACAGCCCTTTGGGGCACGAGAATGACGTCCTTCCGCTTGTCAATCTCAAAGCGGACGCGGCCGAACTGGCCTGGCAGTACTCGGTGGTCCGGGTTGGGGAAGCGAGCCTGAACTTCCAAAGTGCCCGTGGTGGGATCGACCTGATTGAGGGTATTCTCAATCGTGCCGCGGTTGGGCAGGGCTGTGCCATCTGCGAGCAGCAGCTCCAACATAGTTTTTCCCTTTTCCACGCCGCCAGCCCGCTTGCGCAGCTCGAGGTATTGCGCCTCGCTCAGCTTGAAGCGCACCCAGATCGGATCTAACGGCACGATCGTCGTGAGCGGCTGGCTCGAATTTGCGGTGACCAGACCACCGACGGGTATGAGCGTATCACCTACCATCCCGCTGATTGGCGCAACAATCGTTCCATATTCGAGGTTGAGCCTGGCAGTCTGGACCGCCGCTCGCTGTGTCTGTACTCGTCCTTGCGCGCTCTGTATCTGCGTTTCCGTATTCAGGCGCGCTTGAGCAACCGCGGCCTCGTTGGCTTTCACATTCGATTCCGCGGACCGCAGCGCCGCAACGGCGGCGTCGAGGTCCTGCCGGGCTGCGGCGTCCTGCTCGACGAGCGGCTTCAAACGCTCGTAATCTTGCCTGGCTCTCACCAGGGCCGCCTGCGCTGCTGCAAGGTTTGCTTCCGCTTGAAGAAGCGAAGTCTGCTTCTCCGCGTTTATCAGATCCGCCTCCGCCTGCCTCAAGTTGCCTTCAGCCTGTTCGAGCGCAGCCCGATAAGGTCTAAGATCCAGAACGTAAAGAGGTTGGCCAGCCTTTACATGCTGGCCGGGACGGAATAACCATTGTTCGATATAGCCATCGACTCGCCCTCGTACTTCTACCCGGTTGCGGGCATAGGTCTGAGCGGGATATTCAGTGTAGATGCTTGCCTCGCCAAGCCTCGCTTCGATCACTTCGACTGTAGGCGGAGGCGGCTGTTTCGGTTGCTGCGCGCTGGAGGCGCACCCGGATAATGCCAAGCTGAATCCCAGCACTGTAACGAATATTACAGAGTGCTGCAGGTCAGGATGCGTTACTGAGCTTGAAATACTGCGCGGAGAAAATGACATGACTGATCGGTCACCAAGGTTCCAGTGTAGCTGTTTGTTCGGTTTCAAACAACTCACGACATTCCCTGTAACGGGTGCGAGTACAGCAAACCGGACACGAAAAAACATGAAAAATGTTGGAATATCAGTGACTTGACCTCGACAGAGAGTAGGCTTATTCTCGTAGAGTGACTGTTCGGTCAGCGAATCGGATGGCTTCTGTTAATTATGAATAACCGGCGGAAAGAGGGAGCCGAGATGCGGCGCTCTGCCTTGTTGCAGGCAGCGCGGTGCGTCTTCGCTCAACGGGGGTTCGCGGAAACGAACGTCGAGGACATCGCGGCCAAAGCTGGCGTCGCCAAGGGAACCGTCTATCTCTACTTTAACTCGAAAGAGCACATCTACCTTGCCGCCTTTCTCGAGGATGCCAGGCGTCTCAATCGTTTGACACGCGAGCGAATGGACGCAGTGCAGAGCTGGCAGGACAAGCTGCGAGCGTATATTGAACTCCGGATGGAGTACCTCGAGTCGCATCAGGAGTTCCTCAGAATCTACCTGGCGGAAATTCGATCGATGATGCTCCGCGGAGCGAGGCTGTGTTCTGAATTTGTTCACGCCGCGTGCGAGAGTGAAATGCTACTGGCCCAGATGTTCGCTGCCGCCATCGCCAAAGGCGAGATACGAAAGGTCGATCCGGAGCTGGCAGCTGTTGCGGTCGTGGATCTGACCCGCGGCTTGATGGAGCGGCGGCTTTTGGGGTGGTGCCGGCCCGAAGGTGGATGCGACGTACAGTTTGAACTCGATCTGCTATACCACTCGCTTGCCCCAGCTTGCAAAGAGCCTCGTTAGTCCGGTTCGCCCGAACTGCGTTGCTGAGGCCGCGGGATTCGTATACTGGTGCGTCTCAGCGGTGCCCTTCCCGGCTAAGGAGCCGTTCCCAGCCCGCACAAGGACTCTCCAGTCAGTAACATGGCGCCACCGGCACGAGCATAGCCAGCACGATCGCACGGTCTCGCACAAGGCAGCCCAGATCAGGCGGCCAGTTACGCGTGACAACAGGGTGAAAGAAGAAAGAACTGGTATTCTGTGTTTCTTAAGGCAGCATACAATTGTAAGCAACGTCGCTAAATATATAATAGCCAAGTAGGCTTGAAGAGATCCTACCGCTTGCCGTTGCAGGCCTAAGGGGTTCATCGGAGAAGAAAATGACGGATGTTGGGAGTTAGTCCTTAATGCCTAGTAATTTTCAGGTAATTGTAAGGTCCTTACCCTTGATCCTTCTGGCTGCGCTGGTTGCGCTTTGGATTCGGTGGACGAGAACCGATCCGCGATGAGGCTCGCTCCCGCCCGGTCAACTTAGGAGTCAGGAGGATTCCTTCGGCAGCCTCCGTTGCCTGCTCATCAACCCCGCAGTTGTTTTGTGGCTTTACCGCATGTCCCGCGCTTGTCATCTCTCGGGCGCGCTGCTCCTGCGTGTCCTGCCGAAAACGGCGCGCAGACTAGTACTTGCGGCCGCTCGTCCGAAACCGGACGCAGCAGGAGGCGTCAAGGAAACGGGAGAGGCGAGTGTACGAGATTCTTGTGGTGGAGGACAACCCGGCCGAGGCTACGCTGATGCAGCGCCTCCTCGAAAGCTCGGAGTATCCCTGTAAGGTCACTGTATTAAATCATCCGCACAATGTTTTGCCATTTCTTCGCAGGCAGGGAGAGGTTTACAAGCCGCATCTCGTACTATTGGATCTCATGATGCCGTATAACGGCGGCAGCACCGTCATCGAGCTCAAAGTGGACCCGATGCTCGAAGATATTCCGATCATCGTGGTCACGGCTCTCGAAGACGAGGACACAATCTGCAAGGTATACCGCCACGGTGCGAGCGGCTGCCTTCGAAAACCCCGCGATCTTGCTGGCTACGAAGAACTCTTCTCCGTATTCATGAAATATTGGTTCAATTGGACGCGCCTGCCCAAATGTAAGTAACCGAGCCGCCGGCTTCCCTTGAGCTATTGCTCACGCATTTCGACGAGTGCCGCAAGTCTTAAGCTGGTGGTGCTAGAGTTCGAATATGGGTGTCCGGCAGCCACTGGAGCCGCTCTGCGTTCACCCACCCTTAGAATCCGTATCAGGAAAAGACAGCGTGGCACGATCGTTACTTCCACAAGCGATTGAAGAGTATGTGAGTCAGTTCATCACGTGCGAAACACCTTTGCAGCAGCGGCTGCGGGCGGAGACATCCAGGCTTCCGGAAGCGCGGATGCAGATAGGCCCGGACCAGGGCGCCTTTCTGGCGATGATGGTCCGCCTGATTGGCGCCAAACGGGCGATCGAAATTGGCACCTTCACCGGCTATAGCGCGCTTGCTGTCGCCTCGGCGCTCCCGGAGGACGGGAAGCTCATCGCATGCGATGTGAGCGAGACCTGGACGGGTATTGCCCGGCGCTACTGGGCCGAGGCGGGTGTGGCCGACCGGATTGACCTGCGGTTAGGACCTGCCTCGGCAACTCTCGAAGCGCTCCTTGAAACCTGCGGCGAGAATAGTTTTGATTTTGCCTTCATCGATGCGGACAAGCGTAGTTACGATACGTACTACGAGGCCTGCCTCAGACTCATCCGGCCGAACGGGCTGATTGCAATCGATAACGTCCTGTGGCATGGGAAGATCGTGGATCCTGCCGTACAGGATGAAGACACCTTGGCGCTCCGCGCGATTAACCAGAAGGTACGGGACGACAACCGTGTCGACCACTGCCTGCTGACGCTCGGCGATGGCGTGCTGCTCGTCAGAAAACGGCAATGAGAACGGCTAAACTATGAGGATTCTGCATAAGGACTTTGGGAAAGGGCTTGCATGATCCAACTGAGAGTCAACGGCAAGAGCCGCGAGTTCGACGGCGATCCGGAGATGCCCTTGTTGTGGTACATCCGGGATTTTCTGGGGATGACGGGCACTAAGTTCGGCTGCGGCTCGGGGCTGTGCGGGGCCTGCACCGTTCACATCAACGGGGCGGCTGCACGCAGTTGCGTGACCCCGATGAAGGCTGTCGCCGGAAAGGATGTGCTTACCATCGAGGGCCTGAGCGAGAATGGCACGCACCCGGTGCAGCAGGCATGGAAGGCGTGCAATGTGCCGCAATGCGGGTATTGTCAGAGTGGCCAGATCATGCAGGCCGTGGCGCTGTTGAAGGAAAAGCCGAAGCCGACGGACCAGGACATTGATCGCGTCATGCAGGGCAACATCTGCCGGTGCGGCACGTACCAGCGAATCCGGCAGGCCATCAAGATGGCGGCGGGGGTGAAAGCATGAGTCGCGTCGAACTGGTGAGCCGCCGTGGTTTTCTTGGCAATCTGTTTTCGGCCGGAGCTCTTGTCCTGGGGGCGAAAGTACTGCCGATCGAGGCGCTCGCGGCTGGAAAGGCGGACCAAGCCGCCTGGCACCCGAGCGTCTATCTGGGACTGGAGACAGACGGCACAATCATTATCGTCGCCCACCGGTCTGAGATGGGCACCGGCATCCGCAGCGTCCTTCCAATGGTGGTTGCCGATGAGCTGGAGGCCGATTGGAAGCGTGTGAAGGTGGAGCAGGCAATCGGTGACGCAAAGTACGGCTCTCAGAACACGGACGGGTCCTGCTCAATACGCGACTTCTACGAAGCCATGCGGGAAGCGGGAGCCACCGCCCGAATGATGTTGGAACGTGCCGCGGCTTCAGAATGGGGCGTTCCCGTTTCGGAATGCAAAGCTTCTAACAGCGAAGTAATTCACGCTGCCAGCGGACGCAGGCTGCCTTACGGCGCTCTCGTCACAAAGGCGGCCGCACAGCCGGTACCGAAGAAGGAGGAGCTGAAGTTCAAGTCCCCCTCCGAGTTCAAGTACATCGGCAAGAATCTGCCGATGATCGATCAGGACGACATCTGTTCGGGCAAGGGTACGTTCGGAATCGACGTGCGGGTCCCGGGCATGGTCTTCGCCTCCATCGAACGTCCTCCGGTTCTCGGCGGAAAGGTAAAAAGCTTCAACGATCAGGAAGCACGCAAGGTCAAGGGCGTGCTTCAGACTGTGCGGCTCGAGGAATTCAAGCCGCCGCACGGTTTCCAGGCGCTCGGCGGCGTTGCCGTGATTGCTGAGAACACCTGGGCGGCCATGCAGGGACGCAAGGGCTTGAAGGTGGACTGGGAGCTGAACGGCAATGCGACCTTCGAGTCCGAAAGCTACAAGAAGAGCCTGTTAGAGGCCGCGCGGAAGCCGCAGAAGGTCGTGCGGAACGTCGGCGACGTGGACGCTGCAATGTCGCGGGCTGCCAAAACCCACGAAGCCGAGTACTACATGCCGCTGCTGGCGCACGCTCCTATGGAACCGCCCGCCGCGGTGGCCGAGTACAAAGACGGAAAGGTGACAGCCTGGGCGGCCACGCAGAACCCGCAGGCGGTGCAGGACGCTGTTGCTGCCGCTTTGGGAATCGACAAGAAGGACGTCATCTGCCACGTTACGCTGCTCGGCGGAGGCTTCGGACGCAAATCCAAGCCGGACTATGTGGTTGAGGCTGCAATGCTGTCGAAAAAGGTCGGCAAGCCGGTGAAGGTCGTGTGGAGCCGGGAGGACGACATCCGCTTCGACTACTATCACGCTGTGGCCGCCATGTATCTCAAGGCTGGCCTGGATGCAAAGGGCAGGCCGAACGCGTGGCTGCAGCGGAGCGTGTTCCCGACGATTGGTTCGACATTTTCCGCTGATGCACAGTACGGCCAGGAGTTTGAGATGGGCATGGGGTGGGTGGACCTTCCGTACGACATCCCCAACCATCGCGCCGAAAACGGTCCTGCGCAAAACCACGTCCGCATCGGATGGATGCGAGCCGTCGCCAACATCTACCACGCATTCGCGATTCATTCCTTCATCGATGAGCTTGCAGCCCTCGCCGGCCGGGACCGCGTTGACTATCTGCTTGACGTCATCGGAGAACCTCGGAAGGTCGAGATTCGTCCCGAAGGGCTGAACTACTGGAACAACAACCAGCCGCAGGACAAGTACCCGGTCGACACGGGGCGTCTGCGGCGTGTGATTGAGCTCGCGGCCGAGAAATCCGGATGGGCGAACAAGAAGCCTTCCAAGGGACGCGCTCTCGGCATTGCCGCTCACCGCAGTTTTCTGACCTATGTTGCGGCTGTTGCGGAAGTGGAGGTAGATTCGAAGGGCGCACTGCGAATCCCGCGCATTGACATCGCCGTGGATGCTGGAACGATCATCCATCCGGATCGGGTCAAGGCGCAGTTCGAAGGAGCCGCGGTCTTCGGAACCAGTATTGCGCTGCTGGGCGAGATCACGGCAAAGGATGGCCGGATCCAGCAGTCGAACTTCCACAACTACCCGGTTGCACGGATCAACCAGGCACCGTACGAAACTCACGTGCATATTGTGCCAAGTACCGAGTTGCCGGCCGGGGTAGGGGAGCCTGGCGTTCCTCCGATTGCGCCAGCGATCTGCAACGCAGTCTTCGCTGCAACCGGAAAACGGATTCGCGAGCTGCCTCTAAGGAAGGCGAAACTGGTGTAACCGATGAAGGCGGATGGGAGGGATTCTCGTCCGCCGCGTCTCTTTTGAGGAACGTCTGCTTCTTTCAGGCGGCGGAATCTTCGACTTCGGCGACGGCTCGGATTGGTGAACCATCCCGTCCCTTAATGTTCAAGGGTAGAGCAATCAGACGAAAGTGCTTCGGCAGTTGCTCCAGGTTGTTCAGCCCTTCGACGATCACAATCTCGACATCCGGCGCAAGGAGGATGAGGTGGCATTCCTTCCAGTTCGTGCTCGGCGTCGGTGTGTCCATGCCGAGAAGGCGGATTCGCCGATCTGCAATCCAACGGGCGGCTTCGAGCGTCAGCGTAGGATAGTCGCAGAAGTATTCCTTCGTGCCGAACATCCTGTTCCAGCCCGTCCGGTAAATGACCCTTTCGCCTGGTTGGAACGCCTCGGCGTGGGGTTCAAACATGTCGACAGTAAGCGGCGTCCTTGGAGGCAGCGTGCCGCCGGGAGCCAGGTCGACCAGAGTCGCCGGACCGATAAACCAATCGAGCGGCATGGCGTCCAGTGTGCGGCCATCGTCGTAGAAATGGTAGGGCGCGTCGAGGTGCGTGCCCTGATGGCTCGACATGCTGATGCGTGTAATGTTGTAGCCGATTGATGCGACGGTGTTATGCACGACAACGCTGGTCTCGGGATCTCCCGGGAAGTTTGGCTGGCCGTGTTCGAGCGGATGCGAGAGGTCGATCAGTCTAGTCATACGTCCGGTCTTTTGAGATGAAGTCTATCAATTCGCGCCGTCCGCCGTCCTAAATCGGATCGATGCGGCCGTGCGGAAGAGCATGTTCCGGTCCGCACGGCCTCGAGATACTTACTTGTCGGTGAGAGCAGCAACACCCGGCAGCTCGATGCCTGCGAGGAATTCGAGCGAAGCGCCGCCGCCGGTGGAGATGTGCGAAATCTTGTCTGAAACTCCAGCGGACTTCACGGCCTTTTCGGAGTCCCCGCCGCCGACCACGGAGAGCGCGCCCGATTCCGCCACAGCTTTGGCGATTGCAACCGTTCCATTGTTAAACGGAGGCACCTCAAAGACGCCCATCGGGCCGTTCCAGATGATCGTCTTCGCGGATCGAATCACATCCTCGTAGGCCTTGATCGTCTTCGGACCAATGTCGAGCCCCATTTTGCCGTCCGGAATCTGATCGACAACTTCACTCGGGGCGCCTTCTTTCAGCTCCGCAGCAACCACATTGTCGACAGGAAGAAGCAGCTTGTCGCCGGCCTGCTCCATCAGCCGCTTGGCGAGATCAAGCTTGTCGTTTTCGACGAGGGACTTGCCGACCGGCTTGCCTTTCGCTTTAAGGAAGGTGTAGGCCATCGCTCCGCCGATGAGGAGGCGGTCGACGAACTTCATCAGGTTCTCGATGACTTCGATCTTGTCCGAAACCTTTGCTCCGCCGAGAATTCCGATCGCCGGCCGCGCCGGGTCCTTCGTCGCCTTGTTCAGATACTCCAGCTCCTTGTCCATCAACAGGCCGGCGGCCGCTTTGGGCATGAAACGAATGATGCCGACCGTGGAAGCATGAGCGCGGTGAGCGGTACCGAACGCGTCATTCACGTACAGATCCGCCAGGCTTGCGAGCTTCTTGGAAAACTCTGGATCGTTGGCCTCTTCTTCAGGGTGAAATCGCAGGTTCTCAAGCAGCAGGACTTCACCGGGCTTTGGCTTCATCGCCTCTACTTCTGGACCTACGCA